>JBBQJL010000005.1:0-110783 GCA_038325875.1 Candidatus Limnocylindrales bacterium | reverse complement strand
GCCAGGCTGAACAGCCGCAACCGGAACTTGAAGAGGACGTCATCATCGACCACGGCGCCGCGCCTCCTGCTCATCGCTTTAGACACGACAAGCATGAGGAAGCGGCGCCACTCGTTATCGGGCGATCACGCTCCCAGGTGTCGGGAGAACTCGGGGACTGTTCACTCTAGCGGAACAGCCGGCCCGATCGGTCCGGCACGCCCTCATCAACCGGGCAGGGTCGCGACGACCTCCACCGGCGCCATCGTACGCCCCTGTCCGATGCAGGCGGCACAGTCCATCTCACCCAGCTGTTCCGTCAGCGCGGCTAGGCGTCGGGCATGATCCTGGCGCGCTGCAGCCGGGATCGGCGCGCGGATCGCCTCCCTTAGGGATTCGGCCGAGCCGATGAGCCGCGCCGCCGCCTCTGGCTGCTCAGCTGACAGGACCCAGGCCAGCTTCTCCATCGCCGCCGCGATGCCCGGCATGTCGCCGAGCGACTGGCGGATCGCCAGGCTCTGGCGCGCCAGGCGTCGCGCCTCAGCCAGGTCGCCGACCTGGCTCGCGACATCGGCCTGGTGGATCAGGACCCGGGCGACTCCGCGCTGGTCGCCGAGGTCGCGCCAGGTCGCCAGGGCCTCTCCGAGGAGGGCTCCCGCCGCGGCCGGGTCGCCCCGGCGGGTGAGGACTGTCGCGAACTCGTCGCGCGCGAACGCACCTCCCCAGCGGTCGCCCAACCGCTCGAAGATCGCGACGCTCTGGTCGAACCCGGCCCGAGCCGCGCTGTCGTCGCCCTGGTCCGCCGCGACGCCGGCGAGGTTGATCAGCAGGAAGGCCTGACCGCGGACATCGCCAGCCTCGCGGGCGATCCCCAGCGATTCGTCGTAGAGCGACCGGGCACGGATCAGGTCGCCCAGTCGAGCAGCCGCACTGGCCAGGTTGTTCAGCGCGTATTCCACCCCGGTCGGGTCGCCGAGTCGACGCTGGATGGCCAGGATCCGCTCGTGGAAGCCGACCGCGGCCGCGTCATCGCCCTGCATCGAGGCCAGGACGGCTGCTCCAGTGAGCGCATCGGAGACCAGCAGGGACAGGTCGCCGTCGTCGCCGCCGACGAGGGCCCGCTCGAGCCACTCTCGGCCTTCGTACGGGTGGCCGCGGATCTCCCAGAACCGCCACAGGCCGACCGTCAGTCGGAGCGCTGCCCCTCGCTCGTGCGGATCGGCGGCACTCCATTGGAGCGCCGCCCGGAGATTGTCATGCTCGACGGTGAGCCGCTCGAGCGCCGGTCGCGACTCAGGCCCGTGGAAGAACCCCGGGGCGACCTGCTCGACCAGCGCCAGGTACCAATCGCGATGGCGGCGCCGGATCGCCTCCGACTCACCCGACGCAACGAGCCGGTCGAGCGCATACAGGCGGATCGTCTCGAGCAGTCGATAGCGGCCGTCGCCCGACGGCTCGGCGATGACCAGCGACTTCTCGACCAGGCGCGAGAGCAGGTCGAGGACCTCGGCCGAGTCGACCGTGTCGGATGCACAGACCGCCTCGGCGGCCTCGAGCGACAGGCTGCCCGCGAACACCGCCGTCCGGAGCAGGATGGCGTGCTCCGCGTCGGACAGCAGATCGAAGCTCCAGTCCATCGTGGCCCGCAGCGTCTGGTGGCGGGGCACGGACACCCGGCTTCCGCCGGTCAGCAGCTTGAACTGATCGTCCAGCCGCGCGGCGATCTGGTCGACCGACAGGGATTGGGTCCGGGCCGCGGCGAGCTCCAGGGCGAGCGGGATGCCGTCGAGCCGTCGGCACAGCTGGGCGATCGTCACGGCGTTGTCGGAGGTCAGCCGGAACGCCGGCTGGACGGCCTTCGCCCGGTCGGCGAACAGCGCGACCGACTCGGAAGGATCCGACTCGTCGGTCTTCATGCGCCCTCCCAGCTCCGGCAACGACAGCGACGGCACCGGGTAGAGGGCCTCGCCGGCGACCCCCAGGCCCTCCCGGCTGGTGGCCATGATCCGGACGGTCGGGCATGCGCCGAGGATGGTCTGGGCGGTCGCCGCGGTCGCTGCCAGGACGTGCTCGCAGCTGTCCAGGATCAGCAGCCGGGTGCCTGTCCGAAGGTGATCGACGACCGAGGCCGTGAGGTCGCGGCCCGGCTGTTGGGAGATGCCCAGCGTGGTCGCGATGGTCTGCAGGACCAGGGCCCCGTCGACGACCGTTCCGAGTTCGACCAGCCAGGCCCCGTCCTCGTACTCGTCGAGGCGCTCATGCGCCAGTCGCAGAGCCAGCCGGGTCTTGCCCACTCCGCCCGGCCCGACCAGGGTCAGCAGCGGCGCCGTGCCCAGGATCCCACCCGCCTCGGACAGCTGGCGGTCGCGGCCGACGAAACTGGTCAGCTCACGGGGCAGGTTGTTCGGGCGCCCGCCTGACGTCCGGAGGGGACCGAACCCGCGGGCCAGACCCTCCGCCGCGACCTGATACAGCCGCTGCGGGACGATCAGGTCCTTGAGCCGGTGCTCGCCGAGGTCGATCAGGGAGACGTCCTGGGGCAGCTCGGTCCCGAGCAGATCGTGGCTGGTTTGCGATACGAGGATCTGCCCGCCGTGGCCGACCCCGCAGATCCGGGCCGCCCGATGGACATCGATGCCGATGTAGCCACCCTCACCGCTGTGCGGCTCGCCGGTGTGCATCCCCATCCGGACCTTGACCGCCACGTTTCCCGGCCACTCACTGCGGGCGATCTGCCGTTGCGCCTCGATCGCCCCGAGCAAGGCAGCCCGTGCGCTTGGAAAGGTGAAGAACAGCCCGTCGCCTGCGGAGTCCACCTCGGTCCCGTTCTGGTCCGTGAACGCCGCCCGAAGGATCCGATGGTGCTCGGACAGCAGCCTGCCGTAGCGGTCGCCCAGGGTCTGCAGGAGGGCCGTCGATCCCTCGATGTCGGTGAACAGGAGGGTGACGGTCCCTCCGGGAAGGTGGCTCATTCGGTCGCTCGAGTGTGAGGCTGGGAGCCGATCGGCGCGGGATGACCTCGCCGCGTCGGCAAGGGCTGAGACTACAGGGGAGCCGTCGCCCCGGACAAGACCGTCGATCTGGCCGCAGACCCGCCTGGCGGGCTAGAGCGTCTCGCCGGTTCCCTGCTGACGGCGCCGTTCGGGCGTCGGGCAGGCGAGGACGTGGCGGATGACCTCGCTCAGCCTGGCAGTCGCCAGACCGATGCTCGTGTCCGCTGCGCCGTAGTAGAGCAGGATCTGGTCGCGTTCCGCATCGACCACCCAGCCGCACGGGAAGACGACCTTGTCGACATCGCCCTCGCGCTCGTAGCGCTCGTGCGGCCCGAACGCCCACTCGTCGCAGCGGCGCAGGACGATCGTCGGGTCATCGAGGTCGAGCAGGGCGAACCCGACCCGGTAGATCGGACCGTCCCCGGTGTGATGGACGCCGTGGTACATCGTCAGCCAGCCATGCTCCGTCTCGACCGGCGGCGGCCCGAGGCCGATCTTGCCGGCGTCCCACCAGGCGCCGTCGCGGGCCTCGAGCAGGAGGCTGTGGTCCCCCCAATGGCGCAGATCGGGCGAGTACGAGATCCACATGTGGGCATTGCCCCGGAGCGGCGACGGCCGGTGGACCATCGCCCAGCGTCCGTCGATCCGGCGCGGGAACAGGGCGGCGTCCTTGTCCTCGGGCGGCATGACCGCTCCGAGACGTCGGACCGAGTGGAAGTCGGTCGTCGTCGCCAGGGACACGAGCGGACCGCGCCGGCTGTAGGCCGTGTAGGCGATCACCCATTCCTCGCGTTCGGGGAGCCAGGTCAGGCGCGGATCCTCGCACCCCCAGATCTCCTCGGGGTGATGGTCGGGGTCGGGCCGCAACAGCGGGCTGGGATCCCAGCGCCAGTCGCCGAGGCCGTCCGGACTGCGGGCCACGTGGAGCTGGGAGATGCCGCGTCGATCCTCGACCCGGGCAAGGATGAGGACCTCATCACCGACTCTTGCCGCGCCCGGGTTGAACACGGTGTTGGCGACGTACGGCAGGTGCGCCGCCGTCAGGATGGGATTGCCGGCGGCTCGCTCGAACAGTTCGGGTCCGTCGGCAGTCGTCACGCGGGCGCTGCCTCGCGCACGCCGGGCCGGCGGCCGAGGCCGGCTGAGGACCGGCGGGTCGCTGCCGCCGAGGCGGTGGACGCCCTTCGGGCCGATCGGATCCGCTCGAGGGCGGTCAGCCACATCAGGGTCGACTCGGCGCCCTGGTTGAGATTGACACCCGATGGCGTGAGACCGTCGTGGCCGCCGCCGGTCACCGGCAGGGCCACCGATCGGCCGCCGTCGTTGCGTCCGAGGAACCAGCCGTAGGCCCATTCCATCGTCGACCGGTGACGAGCATCGCCGGTCGCCTCGAAGGCGGCCTCGGCCGCGAGCAGGAGCGCGGTGGCCTCGATCGGTTGCTGGTCGTACTGAGCCTTTGGGCCTCCCTGCGGCCACCAGCCATCACTGCCGACCGGTGAGAAGTGCCCTTCGGGCGCCGTCTGGACCGAGGTCAGCCAGTCGAGAAGCCGAACGCCACGCTCGACCATCGCGGTGTCTCCGAGCCGGTCGCCGGCCACGATCAGGGCTCGCGGGACCAACCCGGTCTCGTACGTGAGGATGGTCTCCGGCCAGGGCCAGTCGGCGGTCCGCCCGCGGCGTCCCGACTCGGTCAGCAGCCAGACCGCCGCGGCTAGCCGGGGCAGGGCCGCCGCGGCCTCGCGGCTTCCGGCGCGGACGGCGGCGTCGGTCGCCACCACCGCCGCGGCGAGCGGGCGGAGGTAGGCCAGGCGGAGGGTCGCCGGCAGGGCCCGCTCGAACAGGGCGGACGCCGCGGCGCAGACCTGCGGGTCCCCGGCGCCGGCCGCGGTCTCCGCGAGAGCGAGCACTGCTCGAGCGTGCGCGTCCTCCGAGCCGACGCCCTCGAGCCATTGCCCGGCGCGGTCGCGGAAGTTGCGGAACCGGCCGGTATCACGGTCGAACGCGGCCTCGAGGAACGCCAGCGACCGGTCGACGCTGGTCGCGACGGCTGCCCAACCCAGCTCGGCGCCGTGGAGGAGGTCGACGACGAGCGCGCGGGCGACGTCGTCGGTGCAGTAGCCGTGGGCAGGGTCGGGTCGTCGACCGATCGCGTGCTGCATGATCCCGACCGCGTCGGTCAGCTCATCCAGATGGATCCGGCTGACCGGAAAGAGCGGAGCGAGCTCCGCCGACGCGGGGAGCTCAGACATCGGCGTGGGCGACCCGCGTATCGAGGGTGGTCCGACCATCCATCGCGACCGGCACATCGCCGGTCCGCAACGCCGGCATGCCGATGACCCGGGCGAACAGGCGGCGATAGATCGCGCCGACCTCCGGCCAGATCATCTCGCGGCTGTGGGCGTACGCCTGAGCCCCGATCGCGCTGCGTCGCTCGGGGTCGGCCAGCAGCCCGACGAAGGCGTCGCTCATCGATGCGGCCGAGCCCGGCTCGACGAGCACGCCACGACCGTCGGCGAGCAGCTCAGCCGCGTAGGCGAATGGGGTCGACACGATCGCCTTGCCCGCGCTCATCGCGTAGGACATGGTGCCGGACACGATCTGGTCCAGGTTCGGATAGGGCGTGACGAAGACGTCGGCCGCCTCGAGCCAGCGGGCCAGCTCCCGCCGGCCCACGAACTGATCGACGAGCTGGACGTGCTCGGTCATGCCGAGCGCCACGATCCGTGCCTTCAGGCTGGCCCGGTAGGCCTCGCCCTCGGTCCGGATGAGGTCGGGGTGGGTCGCCCCGAGGATGATGTAGCGGACGTTCGGTCGGGCGGCCACCACGGCCGGCATCGCCGCGATGGCCAACTCGTAGCCCTTGCCCGGGCCGAGCAGCCCGAAGCTGAGGATGATCTCGCGCCCATCGAGGCCGAGACCCGCCTTGAGCGTGTCCGGATCGACCAGCGGCAGCTCCGGGACACCGTGAGCGATGACCTCGATCCGCGACGAAGCGACTCCGTAGGCATCGGTCAGGAGCGACCGGGCCGCCCGCGACATGACCACTGTCGAGCTGGTCGCGTCGACCAGCTCGACCAGGACCCGGCGCTGGTGCGGCGTCGGATCGGGCAGGACGGTGTGGAGGGTGGCGATGGCCGGGGCGCGGAGCGCATTGACGAAGTCGATGACGTGCTCGCCGTCGTCGCCGCCCCAGATGCCGTACTCGTGCTGGATCGACACGGCGTCGATGCGGCAGCGGTCGAGGGCGCGCGCCACGCGCGGGTAATCGGCCCATTCGTCGCGCCGGATCCGGTGATGGACCTCGGACGGATAGGGCTCGGCGTGGTCGGGCGGGGTGAGGGCGACGATCTCACGACCGTCGATGGCTCGCGACAGGTCGCTGGTGAAGGTGGCGATGCCGCAGCGTCGTGGGGGATAGGTGGAAGCAAACGCGATTCGGATGAGACAGCTCCTGTCGTCGGGTGCGCCCACGAGCCACCGGGTGGGTCGTGCTTCCGGCTCTGGCGGTGACTCCGGCGGGCGGTCCGACGATCCATCGGGATCCGGTCCGGGGACCGCCACCGGGCGCCAGGGTCCGCAGCGCCCGCTCAGCGCCGCGCATCGATCCGACGCGGTGACGCTTCTCACGGTGCGCCCGATGGTCGGGCCTGTCAAACGGCGGAACGAATGAATGACGCGTTCGTTCGTGTGGCATGAGACCGAAGCGTCATCGTCCGGCGAATCGTTCCCGTGGTACTGGGGTCCCCCCTCCATCGGGACCATCGCGCGGGCTGACCGGACGGGATTGGACGATTACGGTGCGGTCATGTCGGATCGACCCGTTCCGGCGGACGCGGCGCGCCCCAGCCAAGCTCGGCCGGACGCCCGTCCCGACGTCCGTCCCCGCGCCCGGCGCCGCCTCAGCCTGATCGTGGCCAGCGCGCTGTTCGCCAGCTCGGTCGGCCTCCTGGCGACCCCGGCGGTGACCCTCGGCTGGAGCGCCAACGCCTTCAACTCCGCCTCCGAGCAGCAGCTCATGGCGCTCACCAACCAGGCCCGCTCGAGCGCAGGCCGGGCGATCTTGCGCTGGGACTCCGCCCTCGGCTCGATCGCCCGCTGGCGGAGCAAGGACATGATCAAGCGCGACTACTTCAGCCACTCCATCCCGGGCGGCGGCAACGTCTTCGACGAGATGAGCGCCCGCGGCTACTGCTACAAGGTCGCCGGCGAGAACATCGGCTGGAACAACTACCCGGACGACGCAGCAACGGCCCAGATCCAGCAGATGTTCATGGGCTCCTCGGGCCACCGCTCGAACATCCTGGGCAAGGACTGGGATCGGATCGGGATCGGGGCCTACAAGGGTGCCGACGGCAAGAAGATGTGGACGGTACTGTTCGCCGACAAGTGCGGCGGTTCCAGTGGCGGTTCGGGCGGCGGGACCAGCAAGCCCAAGCCGAAACCGAATCCGGTCGCGCGGGCGACGCCGAAGCCGACGCCGAAGCCGACCGCGAAGCCGACAGCCGAGCCGACGGCCACGCCGATCCCGACCGCCGAGCCGACGGACCCGCTCGCCCCGCGCGATGCAGCGGCAGGGGACGGGATCGCCGGGCTGGCGCCTGGTGGCTCGGGTCCCGTGGCGCAGGGGCAGAGCCTGCGGGTCGTCGACCGGCGACCGCAGAGCGGCCTGCTCGAGTCGATCTTCGGTGGGCTGGCCGGGATGTTCGGCGGCTGATGGCAGCCATCCTCGAGGCGCGCGAGCTGACCAAGGCGTACCGGCTGGGCGAGACCACGGTAGACGCCCTGCGCGGCGTCTCGCTGACGCTCCAGCCGGGCGAGTTCGTGGCCCTGATGGGGCCGTCGGGATCGGGCAAGAGCACCCTTCTCCAGCTCCTCGGCGGGCTCGACCGGCCCACCTCCGGCGACGTCGTCCTCGACGGTCACCCGGTCAGCGAGATGTCGGACGACACCGCGACCCGACTACGCCGGCGCAAGACCGGCTTCGTCTTCCAGTTCTTCAACCTCATCCCGCTGCTCGACGTGGCCGAGAACGTCGGCCTGCCGTTCACCATCGCGGGGGAGGACCCGCGCAAGGGGGCGGCCGCCGAGCGGGTCCGCGACGCGATCGAGCTGGTCGACCTGACCGGCAAGGAGCGTCACCGCCCCGATCAGCTGTCGGCGGGGGAGCAGCAGCGGGTGGCGATCGCCCGGGCCCTGGTCACCCGCCCGGCGCTGCTGCTGGCCGATGAGCCGACCGGCAACCTCGACTTCACGACCAGCACCGAGATCCTCGAGGCGCTCTTCCGGTCGTGCGTCGAGCGCGGCCAGACCATCGTCCTGGTGACCCACGACGCCAAGGCCGCCGCCTACGCCGACCGGGTCTTCTTCGTCCAGGACGGTCGCCTGCGGGACGAGATCCAGCTCGGCCGGCGGACCGATCACTCGGCGACCCCGCTCATCGCCCGGCTCGCCCAGCTCGGCCTCTGAGCCGTGGGTGGCCTGTCCTCGTACGCCTGGCGGAGCCTCGCCGCCCGCCCGCTGCGGACCGTCCTGACCGTCGTCGGGGTCGCCCTCGGGGTCGCCGTCCTGTTCGCCGCGCTGGCCACCAACGCCGGGATCGACAGTGCCATCGATCGGACCGTGACCGATCTCATCGGCCGGGCGGACTTCCGGATCGAGGGCGTGACGGATGGCGGCTTGTCGTCGGCCTCGATCGAGGCCATCGCCGACACGCCGGGGGTCGATGCGCTCACTCCGACCCTCGAACGCCGGACCTACCTGGCCCCCGATCCCGCCGCGCCCCCGACGGCGACGCTGCCGGCGCCGGTCCGGGTGCTCGGCATCGACGGGGCGAGCTACCCCCGCATCCACGACGTCGACCTGGTCGCGGGCGGGCCGCTCGCCGGGGCCGACGGGGTGGGCGCTCTCATCACTGAACGGATGGCCTACGACGCCGGGCTCGCGATCGGCGACACGATCGCCCTGCAGGGGGCCGACGGGCCGAGATCCGAGCCGATCGTCGGGATCCTGGGCGGCGACGGCCCACCGGCCACGACCGATGGACGGACCGTGGTCATCGGTCTCGACGAGGCGCAGACGCTGTTCGACACCACGGGCGTGTCGCGGGTCGACGTCCAACTCGGCCCCGGCGCGACCGTCGACGCGGTGACCGTGGACCTCGAGAGCCGGCTGACATCCGAGCCGTACGTCGTGTCCGGGCCGGCCGACCTGGCCGCCTCGATCCGTGCCTCGACCGTCGACTTCCAGGCGACCACCGCCCTGATCGCGGCGCTAGCCCTGTTCGGCGGCGCGTTCCTCATCTTCAACACGCTGTCGATGACCGTCGCCGAGCGGGCGCGCGAGGTCGGCCTGCTGCGCGCGGCCGGCGCGACGCAGCGCCAGGTCAACGGCCTGATCTTCGCCCAGGCGCTGGTCATCGGGCTGGCCGGGGCGGTCCTCGGGGTCGCGCTCGGGTTCGGTCTGGCTGCGTTCGTGGCGTGGTATCTCCAGGCCGCCCGGATCGTCCCGATCGACAGCCCGGTCGTGACCACGACGGCGATCATGGTGGCCCTCGCCGTGGGCATCCTGGTGACCCTCGCCGCCGCCGTCGAGCCGGCCGATCGCGCGGGCCGGATCTCCCCGATCGAGGCGCTTCGACCGTCCGGGGTGGGTCGGGCCGTGCGGGCGCGGCTGCGCTGGCTCGTCGTCGTCTTCCTCGTCGTGGCCGTGGCCGGCGTCGCCCTGTGGCCGTCCGGGTCCGGTCCATCTGGTGTCGTCCGTTGGCTGGCGGTCTACGGGATCCTCCTCCTCGCGACCCTGGCCACGCCATTCCTGCTCGGTCCGCTCGGGTCGGTCGCGGCGATCCCGTTCCGGCTGGTCGCGCCGAGCGCTGTCCGGCTGACCCGCGGCGCGCTCACCCGCGACCGCAGCCGGACCACCCTCACCGTCGGCGCGCTGACCGTCGGGCTGGCGATGATCGTGGCCCTCGGCGGCGTGGCCCAGGACGCCCGGCGCGCGGCCACGGCCTGGATCGCCGGCGTGGTCCCGGGCGATGTCATCGCGACCTCGATCCGGCCGATCGGGACCGACGAGCCGGTCCGGACGGACCTGGCGGCGTCGCCCGGTGTCGCGCGGGTCAGTCCGCTGGCGACGTTCGAGGCGGCCTTCCGCGGGGTGCGCGTCGACGCGGCCGCCGTGGTCGGGCAGGACCTCCTCGCGGATGGACGACTGACCTTCCTCGATGGCGATCGGACGGCCGCCCTGAATGCGCTCGACCAGGGCGGGTCGGCGATCGTCCCGGACAGCCTGGCCCGTTCGCTGGCGCTTCGGGTGGGTGACCAGATGAGCTTCCCGGTCGGCGACGGGCGGCAGGTCGACCTGCGCATCGTCGGCGTCGCGGAGCGGACGATCCCAGGTCGGACCGGCGAGACGATCCTCGTCGGCTGGTCCGATGCGACCGACGGGTTCGGGGTCAGCGGGGCGGATTCGTTCGCGGTCCGGTTCGCGCCGGGCGCCACCGCCGCCGACCGGGCGGCGCTCACCGCCCTGGCCACGAGCTACGCCCTCGAGTCGAACCCGATCGACCGGATCGCCGGTGCCGTCGACGACGCCCTGGCGCGGGTGTTCGGCCTGTTCGACGTGCTGGCGCTGGTCGTCGTCATCGTGGCCGCGCTGGGCATCGTCAACACCCTGACGATGAACGTGTACGAACGCGTCCGCGAGATCGGCGTCCTGCGCGCGACGGGGATGACCCGGCCGCAGGTCTGGCGGATGGTCGTGGTCGAGGCGGGCATCCTCGGGGTCGTGGGGGCGATCCTCGGTTGCATCACCGGCCTCGTGGCCGGCCAGGTGATGATCGGACTCGCCGGTGGGGCCGGCCTGAGCCTGCCCTTCGAGCCGGATTGGCGGACGGTCTTCGCCGCGGCCGCGTTCGGCATCGTGGTGGCCATGCTGGCGGCGATCTGGCCGGCCCGTCTCGCCTCGCGCGTATCGATCGTCCGAGCCGTCCAGTACGAGTAGCGGCCCTCGAGTTCCGGCCCTCAGCGGCCCGTGACCCTCTGCTAGACTCCCGGCGATGTCAACGACCACGAGCCGCCTGAACCGCCTGCCCGCGGCAGAGCGCGGGATCACGATCGGCGACTTCCTCGTCCCGATCCGGATCGGCGAGCGGATCAGCACCCGGGCCCGCCACCTGGCCCTGATCGTGGCCGGCGCGCTGTTCATCGCGCTGTCGGCCAACATCAGCCTGCCCGTCCCGGGTTCGCCGGTGCCGATCACCGGGCAGACCTTCTCGGTCCTGCTGGTCGGTGGCGCGCTCGGCGCCCGACGAGGGATCGCCGCCACGCTGCTGTACCTGATCCTCGGCCTGTTCCTGCCGGTCTACGCCGAGCACAAACAGGGGATCGAGATCATCGGCGCAGTCAGGGACGGCCGCTTCGTGTTCGGGGCGACCGGCGGCTACCTCATCGGCTTCGTCCTCGCCGCCGGCCTGGTCGGTCGGCTGGCCGAGCTCGGCTGGGATCGGCGGTTCGGCGGCGCGCTCGCGGCGATGGCGCTCGGCAACCTCGTCATCTACCTCATCGGCGTCCCGTGGCTGATGATCTCGACCGGCATGGACTTGACCACGGCGTTCTCGCTCGGCGTCCAGCCCTTCCTCGTCGGCGATGCGATCAAGCTCCTGCTCGCCGCAGGACTGTTCCCGTTCGCCTGGTGGGTCGTCGGCCGCGGCACCGAGGAACGCTAGGACGACGAGGCCCGACGACCACAGCGACGGCGACGACACGGAGACCGCTGCCGCTACCCAGGCGGAGGCCGCCGGCCTCTACGGCCCAGCGAGCATGGCCTGGCAGCTCAACCGCGAGGCGACGCTGCTGCTCGGTGCCGGACCACGGGCGCTCCTGATGCAGCTCGCCCATCCGCTCATCGCCGAGGGCGTGGACCAGCACAGCGACTTCCGGGCCGATCCGTGGCGGCGTCTGCGGGGCACGCTCCGGAGCTACCTCGCGATCGTGTACGGGACGGGGATGACGGCTCGGGCGGAGATCCGCCGGCTGAACACGCTCCACCGCGGGGTGACCGGCCCTATCCGCGATGCGGCGGCTCGCATGCACACGGGCGCGACCAGCTACGACGCGCGGGACCCGATCCTGGCGATGTGGGTCCACGCCACACTGATCGACGCCACGCTCGTCGCCCACGGCGCCTGGATCCGGCCTCTGTCCCACGATGAGCACGCTCGCTTCTACGCCGAGACCCGCCCGATCGGTCGAGCGTTCGGGATCCCGGAAACCGTCCTCCCATCCGATCTCGACGCCTTCGACGCGTACCTCGCGGAGCAGATCGGACCCGGTGGCCCGATCCGGGTCACGCCGACCGCCCGCGAGCTGGCCCGGACGGTCCTCCATCCGCCGCTCGGTCCGCTCCATCCGGCCCTGGCGATCGTCCCGTCGTCGCTCTACGCCTGGAGCCTGTGGCCGGCCATCGGGCTGCTCCCTCCCACGATCCGGGCGGACTACGGCTTTGCCTGGGGTCCGCGAGAGCGCGCTGTGGCCGCGTGGCTGACCGCCGGCTTCCGAGCCTGGCGCCCGCTTCTGCCGCCCGGCTTCCGGACGATGCCCCAGGCCCTGGCCGCTGACGCGCGGCTCGCAGCGGCCGCTACCCTTCCCGGGTGACGACCCTGGCGCTCCTCGCCATCGACCTCGGGACGACCCAGGCCAAGGCCGGGCTGATCTCGCTCGACGGCCGCCTGCTGGCGCTGGCGCGCGCCGCCTACCCGCTGTCGACGGACGGCGACGATGGGGCGGTCGAGCAGGATCCGGCCGACTGGTGGGCGGCGATCCGGTCGATGACCGCCGAGCTCCTGGCTTCCGCCGGTCCGCTGACGGTCGCCACGATCGGTCTCGATGGTCAGGGCCCGACCCTCGTGGCGGCTGCCGCCGACGGCCGACCGGTCGCGCCGGCCATCACCTGGATGGACAGCCGAGCGGGTGCGGAGGACGCCGCACTGACCGAGGCCACAGGCGAGACCGGATGGGTCCTCGGGGTCCTGCCCAAGGCGCTCTGGCTCGAGCGCCATCGCCCCGCAGCTGCCGCCGATTCGCGCTGGTACCTGGCGAGCTGGGAGTGGGTCGCGCTGCGCCTGAGCGGCGTTGCCGCGGAGACCAGCCTGCCCGGCCAGATCCATCCCGATCGCGAGGCGGTCGCGCGAACCGGCCTCAACGTTGACCGGATCCCGCCACGCGTCTCCGCCGGGTCGGTCCTCGGTCCGCTGCTGGCCGGCCCCGCGGCGGAGCTGGGACTCGAACCCGGCATCCCCGTGGTCGCGGGGATGGCCGATGCGCACGCCAGCTTCCTCGGCGCTGGGCTGCTCGAGCCCGGCGACGCGATCGACACCGGCGGCACGAGTGGCGGCTTTGCGGTCTACACGGACCGGCCGATCGAGATCTCCGGCGTATTCTCGGCCGCGGCGCCGATCCCCGGCCGCTGGTTCCTCGGTGGCGCCATGAACGCGACCGGCAAGGCGCTCGACTGGCTGGCCGAGGACATCCTCGGCGGCGACACCCCGGTCGACACCCTGCTCGCCGAGGCGTATGCCACCGTGCCCGGCGCCGACGGTCTCGTGTTCCTGCCCTATCTCGCCGGGGAGCGCTCCCCGATCTGGGACTCGGCGGCGCGCGGCGCGTTCGTCGGGTTGACCCTGCGCCATGGGCGCGCGCATCTCGTCCGGGCGGTGCTCGAAGCGGCCGATCTGGCGGTCCGCCATGTCGCCGCGCCGATCCTCGCCGCCGGCGTCCCGGTCACCGAGCTGCGGGTGACCGGTGGCCTGTCGAACGGACCGGCGCGGCACCAGCTCAAGGCCGATGTCACCGGGTTCACCGTGGCGGTTCCGGCGATCGTCGAGACCGCGCTGGTCGGGTCGGCCATCGCGGCGGGGACCGGCGTCGGGCTGTTCACGGACCTGGCCGCCGGGGCCAGGACGCTCGTGACGATCGTCGAGCGGATCGCCCCGGATCCCGCCCACCGCGCGACCTACGACGACGTATTCGAGCGGTACGTCGCCCTCTATCCGGCCCTCCGGCCGACGTTCCGGCGTCTCGGCGGGATTCCGCCGGACGGCGCATAATGAGCGGCCCCCTACCCGCTGTTCGCGACAGGAGTCGATGTTGGCCGCGTCCCCGCTGAGCAAGCCCGTTCCCACGCCTGAGTTCAAGCACGTCATCGACGAGTACAAACATCGCGACCAGACAGTCACGTGCGTGTGCGGATGGCACGGCAGCTCGGCGTCGCCCGACGGACAGCCCTCAGAGTGGAACGCCCACCTGTTCCTCGTCCGCGGCAAGAAGCGCTAGGGCCGCGTCCCGGCCTCGGCTGCTACTCCGCCCCGTCGGGGGGCGTCAGCTCGACCGCACCGGGCTCCATGCCCGCGAACGCCTCGGCTCCCATCTCCAATCGCTCGATCAGCCGTCGCCGATCGGCGTTGAGCCGATCCTCAGCGATCCGCGTCGCCGTGCGCAGGTCGCTGCCCGGAGCCGGTGACGCCCAGCCGATGGCGAGGCGCATCGATACGGCGCCGGCGGCCAGCCAGCGGTCGCATTCGGCGCGGACCCGCTCGACGTAGTTGATCGCCTGGACCTCGTCGGTCTCGGGCAGCAGGACGGCGAACCGGCTCGTGCTGACCCGCGTGACGTGGTCCGATGCCCGAGCCTGCCGAGCCAGCGTCTGGCCGACCGGTGGGACGATCCGTTCGGCGGCAGCGAGCCCGAACCGCTCGACCAGCCGATCCATCCCCTCGAGCTCGACGAGGACGACCGAGACGGGCCGGCGATAGCGGGTCAGCCGGGCATCTTCCTCACGGATCCGGGTCTCCCAGTCGAGGCTGCCGCTCGCCGCCGGTAGGGTCGGGTCAGGGGCCGGCTGATGCGGGGCACTGACACGTGGGGCGGGTGGGACCGCCTGGATCTGGGTCGGCGCAGCCGGCGCGGGCGCCGCCGCGGGCGCCGGCGTCGGGAGCTGGATCGGCGCAGCGGGCGGCGGAGACGGCGGCACGGCGTTGGTCGAGCCGCCCGTCAGGAACGAGGCGGTAGTCGTCTCGACGCGATCTCCCTCGTCGGACATCATCGGCCGGAATCGTCGCTCTGCAGGATCGGTCGCACTCACGTCTTCGTCGGTTTCCTCGCTGCGTCGGTCGTATTCGTCGTCGTCGTCGGCGTCATCGTCCACGAACGAGATCGGGCTGGTGGCGGTCGGTCTGGTCGTGGTCATGGCGTCATTGCGGTACGTCTCGGGCGAGACGGTCCCATCGGGGGTGGCGAGGCGGCTCCGGCGCCGCACGATGAGGGTCACCATCAGTGCCCCCATGATGACCAGGTTCACGGCGATCGCGATCCCGATCACGACGAGGATCGGTTCAGTCGACATCTGTTGGCGCGGGCTCCCAGTCGGAAGTCGAGGACTCCCGGGCGCCAAGGATAGGTCCGCCCCAACGCGATGACCACTGTCGGAAGCCGCATGGGACCGATTGGCGGTGCTATGCGACAACGGCCTGGGGGGTCCGCCCCGGACCGGTGCGGTCAAGTGTGGCCGATGTGGCCGGATGACGCTCCGGACCGCGATGACACGCTAGCTGTCACGGGTGACCGCGACGCTGTGGCCATGAAGAGCGCGACCGTCATCCCGTTCCCACCCGAGAGCGCCTTGGCCGGCTTGGCTGATGCGTCCACCCTGGTCCGTCTCGACGGTGAGAGGATCGTCGTGGAGCACCTGTCGTTGGTCGATGTCGGTCTGGCCGGGTTCGTCGCCGAGCGACCCGCCGAGGACCGTCCGGCTCTCGTCGAGCGGGCGCTGCGGATCGGGCTGGTGGCGCTCCAGGACGTCGGCGTGACCGTCAACGTGGACGCCGTCCGGCGCGAGTTCGATGGGTTGCTGACTCGGACGGCGCAAGCCAACGAGCGCGCCGCGACGGCGCTGGACGCCGTTCTGCGCCAGAACTTCGCCGACGACGACGGCCGCCTGCCGCGGACCCTCGAGACGTTCCTCGGGGACCGGGGCCGGCTCCAGGCGTTCGTGACGGACCTGTTCGACGAGTCGAAGCGGGACAGCGCCATCGGCAAGATGCGCCAGCTGCTCGGGACCTACTTCGACGGGGATGCATCCCGGCTGGCGGTGCTGCTCGACCCGACCCGGATGAACTCGCCGCTCCACCAGTTCCGGGCCGAGGTCAGCGACGGGTTCACCAAGCTCCACGACCGGCTCACGGCGATCGAGGCCGCGGCCAGCGCCCGTGGCGCCGAGCGCTCCAAGTCCGCCGCGAAGGGGATCGACTTCGAGGACCTCCTCGAGGCGATGCTCGGCGACATCGCACGCGGCCCCGGCGACCTGGTCGAGCGCACCGGCACCGCGACCGGTGATGTCATCCGCTCCAAGAAGGGTGACTTCGTCCTGACCGTCAACCCTGCCCACACCGCCGGCACGGAGCTGCGCCTGGTCATCGAGGCCAAGGACCGCTCGAAGTCGGTCCGCGAGATGCGCGACGAGATCCGTGCTGCCAAGACCAACCGGGGCGCTGCCGTCGGCGTGGTCGTGTTCACCCCGGCCCATGCCCCGAGCGGGATCGCCCCATTCGACCTGCGCGCCGGCGACGTCTACTGCGTCGTCGACCCGGAAGCGCCCGACCACGCCTCGTTCGAGGCTGCCATCCGCCTGGCTCGTCTACTGGCCCTGGTCAGCACGCGGGACCGCGAGGTCGAGGTCGACGCCCCAGCGGTCAAGGCGGCACTCGACGGTGTGCGCGAGCAGCTCGAGCTGATCAAGGGGCTGAAGGCCACCCTGACCTCGATCGGCAACAGCTCACGGGACGTCGGCGCCGGCCTGGACCGGCTCCGGGATGGCGTCCTGTCACGGGTCGCCGAGGCCGAGGCGGAGCTTCGCCGGGCGGGCTGAGGGCACGCTCTGGGTGCGTGGCAGACTCCTCGTGGGCGGGTTTGCGCAGGCGCGATCCCGTGCTACCCTCGCGGTTCGCACAGAGGGTTAGATCGTGGCGCGAGCGATGTGGCGGGGGGCGATCCAGTTCGGGCTGGTGACGATCCCGGTGAAGCTCTACCTTGCGACGGAGTCCAGGGGTGTGAGCTTCAACATGCTCCACAAGACGGACCTGAGCCGGATCCAGATGAAGACCTATTGCCCAGTCGACGATGACGTCATCTCCCGCGGCGACACGGTCAAGGGCTTCGAGTACGCCCCCGGTCAGTACGTGGTGATCACCGACGAGGACCTCGAGTCGGTCCCGCTCAAGACGGTCCGCTCGATCGAGATCGAGCTGTTCACCGAGCGCAAGGCGGATGACGGCGCGGTCCGTTTCGTCAAGGCGGCCTACTACCTCGAGCCCGAGGCGATCGGCCGCAAGGCGTTCTACCTGCTCAAGGACGTCCTCGCCGACAAGGGTCTGACCGCCATCTGCAAGGTCGTGATCAAGGACCGCGAGGCGCTCGCCGCGATCGATCCGTTCTCGGACACGATGGTCCTGACCACGCTCCACTGGCCGGACGAGATCCGCTCGACCGGCGAGCTCGATCTGCCCGCCGAACCGCCGGAGATCAAGCCGGCCGAGCGGAAGATGGCGGAGCAGCTGATCGCGGCCATGACCGGCGAGTTCGATCCGGCCGAGTACCACGACGAGTATCGCCAGGCACTGAACCGGATCATCGAGGCGAAGATCGCCGGCGAGGAGACCGTGGCCGCCCCCGAGGCCGAGCCCGCGACCAACCTGGTCGACCTGATGGCCGCCCTCGAGGCGAGCGTCAAGGCCGCCGTGGATGCCCGCGGTTCGAGCGTCCCGACCCAGGTCGAGACTGCGAAGTCGAAGTCGGGCAAGGCGTCGGCGCCAGCCAAGGCCGCGGCGGACGTCGAGGCCGAGGAGGCCCACCCCGCCCGCCGCCGCAAGAGCGCATAGGGAGCGCCTGGACGCACAAGCCGGGCCCCACCATCGGCCGTCCGTCTGGTCTTTCTAGGGGATCGGCTTCAACGAGCTGAGGACGGACATCGCGGTCCGCGAGAACGAGTCGAGGTCCCCGTTGCCTGCCGCGATCGCGATCAGGATCGGCTGGCCTCCGACCTCGGTGATCAGCAGCCGCTGGGTCTCTCCGGCACGCAGCCCGAAGTCTCGCCGGGCGATGTTGTCGACATCCGTCGCTGAGGACCGGATGGCTAACAGGGCCTGCGTCGCGACCTTGGACGGGCAATCGCCGGACGATCGTGCATCGAATGACAGTGCGTCCGCAAAGCCGAGACTGATGGCCCTGGCTCCCGTCAGGGTGATCCCGCGGTCTGCCTGGAGCCAGGCGATAAGGTCGTCCCGTGACGGTCCAAGGACCTTGATGGCCTCGGGCGGGTAGGCGATGGATTGGTCCAGGACCGTGCACGGAACGTAAGCGATCGACGGCCGCAGGATCACGATGCGAGCACCCACGGCGTAGGTGATGGCACTCCCTTCTCTGGCCGGGTCGCCCAACGGGCCGATGGCCAGGAAATTCGGGAGCTCGATCAGGCCATCCCATCCCGATGGAACGGTCAACCCGACCGGCGGCGTGAACGTTGAAGTCCGGTAGGTCCCCGCGGCGAGCGGACCGGTCCGGAATGCGGTGGGCGACGACGGCGAAGGTGCACTGGCCTCGGCGACGTTGAGGCTTTCGCCCGATCCACTTGTGGGAGGCGTCGATCCGGCAGCAGTCGAGCGGCCGAGGATGGCGGCCGATCCCCCGACGATCACGATGACGACGAGGGCGACCGCGGCGAGTCCCGCGGCGACTGCCCTCGAATGCGACCCTCCGCCGCGACTTCTGGTGGTGGTCGACTGACTGACATCGGACGGGTCGACCCGGAAGACCTCGATCGGCTCGGCCACGCCCTTGAGCGATCGACGGCCGCGCGACTGGAACCGGACGGCGAGGCTTGACCGCGTCAGCACCCGGACTGTCTCCGAAACGAGGACCTCGTTGGGGCCGGCGAGGGCGCAGATCCGCGCGGCGATGTTGATCGCGAGGCCAACGAACCCCTCCGCAGTCTCCTCGGACTCGCCGGCGTGGATGCCTACGCCGACCTTGATCGGGTCGTCGGGGTGGTCCGCGGCGTCCGCCTCGGCCTCGAGCACGAGCGCTGATCCGGCTCGCAACGCCGCCGAAGGCGACGGGAAGACCACGAAGAAACTGTCGCCTTCGGTCCGGATCTCGGCGCCATGATGGCTCTCGACGATCCGTCGGACGATGTGGCGATATCGGGCGAGGAGACGCGCCGCGGCTGCATCGCCGGTCCGCTCCACGTACGCCGTGTACCCGCGCAGATCCGCGAACAGGAAGCCCCGCACGAGGGGTTCGTGGGGTCGGTCTACGCCGGTGCCGCCGCTCGGGACGCTCATGAGGCCTCGGATCGGCCCGCGATCCGATGGAGCGCGGTGCGGCGCAAGGATGCGCGACGGTCCCGGACCTGGCAACAGCCGCGGTGGGCGTCGAGTCCGCGTCCTGTCGGGTGCGTGGCGTTGATGCAACTCCCCCTGACTTCCGGCGTTCTCGTCCCCGGACCACTGGACGTCGCCCGCCCGAAACTCCGGCAACAGACTTCGTCTCGTCAGGGGTAGAGCTCGTTCTCATGGACGAGACGGGAGCGGAGTCATCATCGATGGACAGATTCTCCAGGCGGCGCCGGGCGGGCGCCGGCCGCGTCATCGGAGTCTCGCTTGCGACCGTCGGGCTGCTTGCCCTGGCGGCCGCTCCGGCGTTCGCCCATTCGTCGTTCAATGTCCGCACGACGGCGAGTGCCGCGGGCCACCGGCTCGTGCTCCTCTCGGCAAATCAGGACGGTGTCTCGGCCGACGAGCAGACCGAGATCGACACCGAGATCGACAGTCTGGAGACCGACGACAGCCAGACGGATAACAACCAGGTCGACCAGCAGGGCGACAACCAGACCGGCGCGCAGGATCAGACCGGCCAGGATGACCAAGTCGACCAGCACGACCAGAACGACCAGGTCGACCAGAACGACGACAACGAAGTCGATCAGAACGACCAGGCCGACGACAGCAATCAGGACGAGCAGGATGCCTCGTCGTCGAAGGACTCGTCCTCGACGAGCACCCATCACTCCAGCAGCCACCACAGCGGCGGGAGTGACTCCGGTCACGGCGGCGGCGACTCCGGCAACGGCGGGAGTGACTCCGGCAACGGCGGCGGCGACTCCGGCGGCGACTGAGCGTCTGACAACCTCTTCCCGGCGGAACGAGCCCCGGTCCGAGTGACCGGGGCTCATTCGTGTCATCGGCGGATCCAACAGCCCGAGGCGCGGGTAGGCTGGCGCTTCTGCGCGTCGTCGGGGCACACTGCTCGTCATGTCGCTCGAGCAGTACCGCCGCAAACGTGACTTCGCGAAAACCCCGGAACCGTCGGGCGCGCCAGACGGTTCCGGGCGGGACGCGATGGCGGTCGAGACGGGGGCGGCGCTGCCGTCGGCGGCGTTCGGGCTGGGCGGCCGCTTCGTGGTCGGTCGCCATCGGGCGACACGGCTCCACTACGACCTTCGACTCGAGATCGGCGGCGTCCTCGTCAGCTGGGCCGTCCCGAAAGGCCCGACGCTCGACCCCGACGAGCGCCGGATGGCGATCCACGTCGAGGACCACCCGCTCGACTACTTCGCCTTCGAGGACGTCATCCCGCGCGGCGAGTACGGGGCCGGGGACGCGATCGTGTGGGACTGGGGCACGTTCGAGCCCGAGGCGCCGACGCTCGACCCCGTCCGGGCGATCCGCGACGGGGAGCTGAAGTTCCGGCTCGACGGCCAGAAGCTGCACGGCCGATTCACGATCGTTCGGACCGGCCGACCGCCCGAGGGCGGCGAATCCGAGGCTTGGCTGCTGATCCACAAGAAGGATCCCGCGGCGGTCGCCGGGTGGGATGCCGAGGATCACCCCGAGTCGGTCAAGACCGGCCGAACGAACGTCGAGGTCGCCGAGGGTGTCCCACCGAAGCTCGCAGGCGAGCCGCCGATGGCCGAGTCGCCGATCGACCTGTCGCGAGCCGTCCGTGCGCCGATGCCCGGGTTCATCGAGCCGATGCTGGCAACCCTCGCGACTGACCCGTTCGACGACCCCGAATGGCTGTTCGAGATCAAGTGGGATGGCTACCGGGTCGAGGCCGTCGTCCGTGGCGGAGTGGTCCGGCTCCACACCCGCAACGGCAAGGACGCCGCGACGTACTTCCCGAAGTTGCTCACCCCGCCCGACTGGATCGACGCCGACGAGGCGATCGTCGATGGTGAGGTCGTGGCACTCGACGAGACGGGCCGCCCGGATTTCGGCTTGCTCCAGGAGCGGATCGGCATCACCTACGAGGGGGGCAGCGCTCGGAAACGTCCCGTGGCGGCGAGTTCGCCCCTTGCGGACTCGGCCGCCGCCCCGGACGCCGACCCCCGTCTGACGACCGACTCGACCACGGCTGCCAGCCGACCCGCGCCGCTCGCCTACCAGGCGTTCGACCTGCTCTATCTCGACGGGTGGTCGCTGCTCAAGGTCCCGCTCGAGGAACGGAAGCGGCTGCTCCGACGGGTCTTGCGGGAACACCCTCGCGTCCGCTATGCCGCGCACATCGACGCGTCCGGTCGGGCGTTTCTGCGCGCCGCGGAAGCCCAGGGTCTCGAGGGCATCGTCGCGAAGCACCGACGGAGCACCTACGAGCCGAACCGCCGATCGTCGACCTGGCTCAAGCTGAAGATCCGGCCCGAGCAGGAGTTCGTCGTCGGTGGCTATCTGCCGGGGGAGGGCAACGCCAAGGACCTTGGTGCCGTATTAGTCGGCTACTACGATGACACGCTACTTCGCTACGCTGGCAGAGTGGGCAGCGGCTTTGACGGCCGAACCCGCCGCGAACTCCGGGGGCTCCTTGATGGCGCGAGTCGGGAGACGAGCCCGTTCGATCCGGCGCCCGAGCGCAAAGGCGACCTGCGGGCCGCCGTATGGGCCGAGCCGACGCTCGTGATCCGGGCGGCCTTCTCGAACTGGACGCGGGATGGCGTGATCCGCCAGCCGTCGTTCAAGGGGTTCGAGCCGGGACGAGAGCCGGCCAGCGTCACCCGCGAACGCGCCGTCCCGACCAGCGAAGCCGAACGCGCCGCCGAGTCCGAGGTCGGATCGGAGTCGCCCGATGAACCGGCGACCCGGACGGCGGCCAACTCGACGGCCAACTCGACGGCGGCCCGTGACGCGACGTCGAAGGCACAGAGCTCCAGGCTGACGGCGGCGGGCTCGAAGCCGGAGGCCGCCATGCGGCGACCCGCATCACGGACGGGGGACCCATCCGAGACGCTGACCGCCGCTGCGACCGCCATGGAGCAGGTCGCCCCGGTCACGGAGGAGGAACTCGCCGCGTTGGATGCGCTCGACAAGGAGGGCATCTGGTCGGTCGGGGGATTCGAGCAGAAGCTGACCAACCTGGACAAGGTCCTCTTCCCGCCCGCGCCGGACCGCGCGAACTACCCAGGCGACGCCGGCGACGGGAACGAAGAGCCCATCACGAAGCGGGAGCTCATTCGCTACCTCGTCCGGATCGCCCCGACGCTCCTGCCCCATCTGCATGACCGGGCGCTCAACCTGCAGCGCTTCCCGGACGGGGTCGGCGGCCCGAGCTTCTGGCAGAAGCAACTCCCGCCGACGGCGCCCGCCTGGCTGACCCGCTGGCGCGAGACGGGCGTCGACGACCACCGCGCCCCGAACATCCACCTGATCGCGGACCGGGTCGCCACGCTGGCCTTCATCGGAAACCAGGCGGCCTTCGAGTTCCACCCCTGGACCAGCCGGATCGACCGACCCTGGGAGCCCACCTTCGCCCTGATCGACATCGACCCGGGGGCGAACACGACCTGGGAGGAGACGTTCGTCCTCGCCAAGCTCTATCGGACGGCGCTGGACCACCTCGGCGTCGTCGGCTGCCCGAAGACCACCGGCAAGCGCGGCATCCAGGTCTGGATCCCGATCGTGCGGAAGTACACCTACCAGGAGACGAGCGCCTGGGTCGAGCAGATCAGTCGGGCCGTCGGGGCGATCGTCCCGGATCTCGTCAGCTGGGAGTGGTCGAAGTCGGACCGCCGTGGCAAAGCCCGCCTCGACTACACCCAGAACGCCTCGATCAAGACCCTCGTCGCGCCATATGCCGTCCGTCCGGCGGCCGGCGCGCCCGTCTCGACGCCGATCGCCTGGGACGAGCTGGACGACCCCGACCTTCGGCCCGACCGCTGGACGATCCGCGACATCGTCGACCGGGTCGAACAGCGCGGCGACCTGTTCGCGGCCGCGCTGACGAAAACCCAGGAGCTGCCGAAGTTGTGATCGGGCCAGCCCCTCCTCCTGGCCACCGGCCCGATCGTGGGCCCGGCGAGCGGGCCCGCAGAACTGCCCCGACCCATGGATTCGTTCCCGTTCTCGAAGCCCATCGAGAGGATGGTCATCCGGGTGATCGCCTAGGAGCAGGCCTGGAAGCCCACGTCCTTGGGGAGGGTCGTGTACTGCTCTCGGGAGAGATCGCGCATCGGAGCCTCCAGCGATCACAGCTCCGGAACACCGTGGCCAGGGCGGCTCGGTTGCTGCGGCGGACGGTCCTCTCCGATGCGCCGCTCTGGCCACCAGTCGACCACACGGCGGGTTGCGGGACGGTTGCGGGACCCGTAAGTCGCAGCGGTTCGGAGTTGGTGCGAGTCGGCGTGGATCGGGTGGGAGACGTTTCGAAACGACGTCCGGGCCGAAGCCAACCGTGCCCTCGTGGCTTGACCTAACCCGCGGCGACCTTTGCTGACTGGAACAAGTCACCGGGCATGGGGCGATCGAGACGCCAGGTAATTCGCATCGGACGTTCTCCCTCGTGCCCGACGTACTGAGCGAGACCCAGGCATCGGTACGCAACAGCCTCGCCCCTGTCGTCGCGTCGCCGGTCCCGAACAAACAGGACAACATGGCTTCCGCGTGTCGCATGCTCGGTGTACCGCCGGCCTGTCGGTGAAGACTCGGTCGTCGTGTTCTGTGACTCCCAGTGGAAGAGCGTCGACGAGATCGGGTAGTCCTGATAGCGGGTAGTCGGCGAGTAGTCCGCTTCCGACTTCTGGAGCGTCACGAACAACAGGTCAGTCGAGGCGCTCGGCACGTGCAGGACGCCTTCCCGCACGTCCATCAACCGCCCAGCCTGGTCGCGCCTGTCATATGCGGCAGTGATCTCGCGGAGCGTGTAGTCGGCGTGGCTTCGGAGGGGGATCGCAAGGCTACCCGTGAGTGGCTTTGTTCGAGCCCGAGATCGGTCGCCAAGAATCGACAAGAAGTCCACCAGCTCCAGCTTCAGAGCCGGACAGGCCCACAACTCCTCGAGAACCACATCGAAGTCGTCCACAGGTCGACCCTGGCCGATCAGCGCGAAGAGCATGAGCTGGAGACGCCCCAGCCGGGTATCAATCTGCTCCAGACTCGGCGGGTGCCGACCCTCGAGCCACCCGAGC
The DNA here is from genome assembly GCA_038325875.1 of Candidatus Limnocylindrales bacterium. GTDB lineage: Bacteria > Chloroflexota > Limnocylindria > Limnocylindrales > CSP1-4 > Chersky-267. The sequence continues at coordinate 86,313 of JBBQJL010000005.1, read as the reverse complement.
CACGCCTGGATCCGCTCCTCGTCGTTCACATGGAGCATTCGCCCAACGGCCTTTGCGAACGGTGGCTCCACGGAATCCGGTGGCACGTCATCGAAACCCGCGTCGCGCCGGAGCGACGTGAACGTCTGGCCGACAGCTGGCCGGCCATACACGTCCTCGAGGTCATACCCGGTCTCGCCAAGAAAGTTGCGCAACGCGGTCGCGGCCGGGAGCGATCGGAGCTCCTCCACGAGCGCGCGCCGGCCGAGTCGGAGGCTCGACCGGACGTTATCCAGGACTGTCTTCTGCGCGATCGGATCGAGCCGGATCGCGCAACCTGGGGGGACGAACGGGAACCCCTCCTCGAGAGCCGATTCCACCTGTTTTCGTGTTCCGCCGACGAGGGCTCGGTATCGAATGTCGAACCGGTACGACCGGTGCGCCTGGCCGATGAAGTCGAGCACCGTGAGGACGCTCTTTCCTTCGCTCCATCGGAGCCCCCGGCCCAACTGCTGCAAGAAGACGGTCGCGCTCTCGGTAGGTCGAAGGAGGAGGATGGTGTCGACCTCCGGGATATCGACACCCTCATTGAACAGGTCGACGGTGAAGATCGCCCGAATGTCGCCGCGCTTCAGCCGGCTGATCGCGTCTCGGCGTTCGCGGGCGCTGGACTCCCCTGTGAGGGCGACAGCCGGAAGGCCCCTGTCGGTGAATGACCTCGCCATGAGTTGTGCGTGCGCAACGCCGACGCAGAAGCCGAGGGCTCTCATGGAGCCTGGGTCAACGATCTCTCGCTCGATGGCGCTCAGGATCCGACCAGCTCGTACCCGGTCGGACGTGTAGACCCCTTCCAGCTCGGCCGTTCGATAGGTACCTCTCGTGAAGGTGACTCCGCTCAAGTCGGTTCCGTCGTTGATCCCGAAGTAGTGGAACGGGCAGAGCAAGCCTTGCTCGAGGGCCTGCCAGAGTCGGATTTCACATGCGATGCGACCGTCAAAGCGCTTGAGCACATCGAGCTCGTCGTGCCGTTCCGGGGTTGCAGTCAAGCCGATCAAGACCCTGGGCCGGAGTCGATCCAGGAGACGCCGGTAGGTCGGGGATTCCGTGCGGTGGAACTCATCCACGACCACCACGTCCCAGGCCTCGGGATCGAGCTGTTCGACATGTCTATGGAGCGATTGGATCGACGCAAAGACATGCGTGCCTAGGACTGGGCGCTCACCGGCAACGAACCGCTCACCGAAGGCAGGGTCCTTGAGGACGAGCTGAAAGACCGCTTGACTCTGCTGAAGGATCTGATCCTGATGGGCGACGAACAAGAGGCGCTCGTAACCATGCTTCCGCAGTCGTTGATAGTCGAACGCCGAGACCCAAGTCTTTCCGGTACCTGTCGCCGCCACGACGAGGTTTCGGGTGTGTCCCCGCTCTCGTTCAGCCTCTAGCGCCTCCAGCATCTGAGCTTGATGAGGCTGCGGAGCGAAGTCGATGTTCAGACCGATCACGGTGTCGAGACCCGTGTCGGGTTCCGGTTGTCGCTGCCTGGCAAGTGCCCGTGCGAGAGCCTCGCCATCTCGCAACGGGTCGTAGTCCACGAATCCCGGCTCGTTCCAGTACTGCTCGAACGCAGCTCCGACCCGGTCGATGATCCCCGGGTTGTCGACCTGGGTCACGCGCACGTTCCATTCGAGGCCGTCGACGAGGGCGGCGTGCGTCAGGTTCGAGGAGCCGATGTAGGCGGTGTGGTACTCGGTGTTCCGACGAAACACCCAAGCTTTGGCGTGCAGACGGGTTTGCGAGGTTTCATAGGAGATCTTGACCTTGGCGCCGAGAGCGACCAGCTCATCGAGCGCTCGCTTCTCCGTGGATCCGGTGTAGACGCTGGCGATCACTCGCATGGCGCCGCCGCGCCGGAAGAATTCCTCGAGTTCGCGACGGATCAACCGCAGGCCTGCGAACCGTACGAACGCGCACAAGAGATCGATTCGGTCGGCGCTCGCGATTTCGCGCGCAACCTCACCCCCAATTTGGTAGTCGCGACGGCCGTTGACAAGCAGGGAGCTCTCACCGAGGGAGATACCGGGCCGTTGAGTTGGTTGATGGACGATCGGGAGACGAGACGGGCGTTGAATCTCCTTGAGCACGTGGCCGGATTGGACACCGTCGTCCGCGTACGCCGAGCCGGCGTCGCCTGAACGAAGGACGCGAAGCACCTCATTGACGAGGCCGACCTGTGCCGCTAGCCGCTCTGGTGGGTCGCCACCGATCGAGGCGATCGACAGGCGGGCGGCGTCCTGCACGTGTCGGGCCAGCAGTTCGGGCAGGAGTGTCGGGTCGATGGTGTCAACGTCCGCCCACCAACCGTCTTGTTCCGCCTGTTCGATCGCGGCGCCAAGGGTCGCCGTCACCAGCGCTTCATAGAGGCCCGGCGAGAGGGGACGCGGCACCGCGCCAGCATAGTCGTGCGCATGAGGCTGCATTGCGCCGACGCTGACTTGGCACAGTCCCTTAGTACAAATCCGGGCTCGCAGCCGCTAGAATCACGCCATGCCTGAATCGCCCCACGACCGGTCGTACCGTGCCCTGTTGAGGGTGCCGGGGTTGGGGCGCGTAGTGACGTCGATGTCGCTGGCGCGGATCGCCCAGTCGATGCTCGGCGTGGCGATCGTGCTGTTCGTCCTGACCGAGTATCACTCGCCGAGCTTGGCCGGGATCGTGACCTTCGCCTCGGTGGTTCCCGGCCTGCTCATCGCGCCGATCGCCGGCGCGCTGCTCGACCGCCACGGCCGGGTCCGGCTGATGATCCTCGACTACGTCGTGGCGACGATCAGCCTCGTCCTGATCGGGCTCCTGTCGCTGGCGGGCCTGCTGCCGGCCTGGCTGCTCGTCCTGATGGTGGCCGTCACCTCGTTGACCAGCATCCTGTCGATCGTCGGGCTGCGGACGCTCTTCCCGATCATGGCCCCGTCCGAGCTGTGGGAGCGGGTGAACGCGGTCGACTCGAACGGCTACGTAGTGGCGACGATCCTCGGCCCGCCGTTGGCCGCCGCCCTGATCGTGATCATCGGTCCGGCGCAGGCGATGATCGCCATCGGGATCCCGTTCGCCCTGGCCGCGATCGCCATCGTCCGCCTGAATGAGCCGCGAACGGAGACAGCCCTCACCGGCCGGCTCTTCCACGACGCCTGGCAAGGCGTCCGGTACGCCTTGGCCAATCGGACGATCCGTGGGCTCGGTTTCTCGATCTCGGTGCTCAACCTGGCCTGGGGGGCGATGACCATCGCGATCCCGATCATCGTCCTTGACGTGCTCCACCTCGGAGCCGAGATGGTCGGCATCGTCTTCGCCGTCTCGGGCATCTCGGGGATGGCCTCGGCGCTCGTGTTCGGCCGGGTCGACACGCGCGATCGCGAGTGGAAGATGCTGGTCTTCCCGATGCTGCTGATGGGCCCGACGGTGCTGATCATCCTGCCTGCCACCGGCGCCCTCGGGCCGATCGCGCCGATGGCCGGCTTTGCCCTGCTGGCCGCCTCGATGTTCATCTTCGGGTTGCTCAACGGCTGTATGGACATCGCCTTGTTCACCGTCCGACAGCGCCGGACCGACCCGGCCTGGATGGGTCGGGCGTTCGCCGTCTCGATGGCGTTCAACTTCATGGGTTTCCCGATCGGTGCCGCGATCGCCGGCGCGCTGGTGACCGACTCGCTGGGAGCGACGGTGATCTTCGCCGTCATCGCCAGCGTCGCCGGCGCCGTCTTGGCCGCGGGCTTCGTGCCGGTGACCGCGGAGACGTTCCCGGGAGTAGCTCCGTCGGCGGGCGCCGTGACCCAGGTGACCTCGCCCGAGGTCAGTGGCTGACCCCGAACTCCCGGACCCACCACTCCACGTCCCGGGTGATCGCCTCGGGCTCGACCGACGCGAAGTAGAGCGCCAGGCCGGTGACGCCGATGGCCTCCCACTCGGTGATCGCGGCGCGGATCTGGTCGGGCGTCCCGCGCAGCGCGTAGCTGTCGCCGGCGCCAGGGTCGGCGGCGCCCGGTTCGACCCGGACGCGGGCCGACAACGACGGCATCGGACGACCGGCCGCCGTGGCCGCTTCCTGCAGGACGGGGATCCGGGTCGCATACGCGGACGGCGACGATGAGCTCGACTGGTACCCGTCGCCGAGCCGGCCGGCCCGTCGGAGCGCGGTCTCGACGCGCCCGCCGAACCAGATCGGGAGCCCCGCGCCCTGGACTGGGAGGGGCTCGAAGACGTAGTCCTCGAGATCGTGGAAGCGGCCACGGAACGGGGAAGTGGCACCGGCCCACAGGTGGCGCCACAGGTCGACGGTCTCCTCGAGGTAGGCGCCGCGGACCTTGAACCGATCGCCGGCGCCGAGGTTGCCGAACTCGTGCTCGTCCCAGCCGAGGCCGACCCCGGCGATGACCCGACCGCGCGACAGGGCGTCCAGCGTGGCCAGCTCCTTGGCCAGCACGACCGCCTGGCGCTGGGGTACGACGATGACGCTGGTGCCAAGCCGCAGCCCCGGATGCCGCGCCCCGACATGGGCCAGGGTCACGATCGCCTCGAAGATCCGCCCGTACTCGTCGGCCGACGCGCGCTCGACCAGGACGTGGTCGGTGGTCCACACCGTGCCGAACCCGGCTCGCTCCGCTGCCTCCGCCGCCGCCTCGATCCCCTCGGCGCTCGCGCCCGCATGAAGCGTCGGCAGGCACAGTCCGTACTCCATGCCGGTGATGGTACCGAGCGCCGGATCGTCCTGTCCGCACCCGCCTGTCAGGTCAGGGTTCGGGTGAAGAACTCCCGCACCCCGTTCCAGCCATGGGCTTGACTTCCGTCCGAAGCGGTATATCGTCCTGCGTTATAGCGTCGGTCGTACTGATCGGAGGCCGAAGATGGCGCAGGCGCAGGGCACACCGATCAGCGGGAGCTCGCTCGTCGCTGAACCTCGCGATCGGTCGAGTGACGCCGTGATCGGATTCGGGCGGTCGGCCTGCATCGCGGCCCTCGGCGGACTGATCGTGGGCCTGCCGATGGGCGTGCTCAACCGGGTCGTGATGCGGATCGTGGCGGTGATGAACGGTCCGACCCCGTTCGAGACGGACTTCGGCGCGAAGGTCCTCAACTTCACACCAGAGGGGACGACCTTCCTGATCGTCTCGACCACGATCTTCGCGATCGTTCCCGCACTGCTCTACGTGGGCCTGCGTCGGCTGCTGCCGGGTGGCGTGCTTGTCGGCGGACTCGCCTTCGGCGTGATCCTGGCGGCCGTTTATGCAACCGTGATCGTCGACTCGCTGGCCCACGACTTCCGGTTTCTCGGCGAACCGATGGTCTCGGCCGCGATGTTCGTCGGGCTGTTCGTCCTGTTCGGCCTGCTGATCGCACCCGTCGTGACATGGGTCGATCGCCGGTTCTCACGGGATGTGTCGGATGGGATCGCGGCCTTGTATGCGATCGTCGGCGGCCTTATCGCGCTCGTCGCCGCGACGGGCCTGTTCCGAGGCAACTGGTCGTGGCTGCTCGTCGTACCGCTCGGGTACGCGATGGCGATCTCCGCGGGTGAGCGGACTGGCGCACGCTGGGTCGCCCAGCGCCGGCTTGTGCGTGCGATCGGCTTCCTCACGCTGGCACTGCCGCTGGCGCTTGGCCTGGCCGACCTCGCGGACGAGCTGACGCTGATCGCCAAGGCCTGAGGCCGATCGGCGGGCTTACCGTTGATCGTCACTTGCGCGAGATGCGCCCGACCACCCTGGTCTCGACTCCGGACCCCGCTCCTGCCACCGACGCCAGACCCCGCTCCTGCCAGAGGCTCACCACACGGGCGTTCGTCACGGGCGCCGAATCCCTCCACGGGTGCTGAGCGTGGGATCGGAGCGTATTCGTGTCACACGCTCGCCAGAGGATCACCCGACCACACGTGTGGCATCCAAGCCTGACGAACGCTCGCCTCGTGAGAATCTGGCAAGAAGTGCCGACTCCGCGGCATAGAACCGCAGGCGGCGGCGGCTGCTCAGCCCGCATCCGTACCAACGGCAGACAACCGTAACCTTTACGTCAACGTGAAGGTGCGGGTATCATCCATCCGATGCCCACGCCCGACCCACTGATCGTCGCCCCCGCCGACGCGCCAGCTGCCTCGCCCGCCGACCCGCCCGACCGACTGATCGGCGCTCCCACCGTCGCCCAGGCTCGACTCCTCCGGATCCAGGAGGTGGCGGCCGAGCTCGGTCTGACCGCCCGCTCGATCCGCTACTACGAGGAGATCGGGTTACTCGAGCCGGCGGCGCGATCCGAGGGCGACTACCGGCTGTACGACGCCGACGATCTCGATCGCCTGCGCTACATCAAGGGCCTCCGCGACGACGCCGGCTTCAGCCTGGCCGAGATCGCCCAGCTCCTCGAGGACGAGACAGCGCGGACCCGCAACCGCGCTCGGTTCCGCGAGACGCACGATCCGAACGAGCGCCGGACGATCGTCGAGGACGCCCTCATCCGGGTCGACCGCCAGGTCGCGACCCTCCGAGCCAAGGCTGAGCGCCTCGAGGCGATGGTCGCCGAGGCGAACACCCGCCACGCCCACCTGACCAAGCACCTCGCGGAGATCGACGCCGAGCTGGTCGGCGGCGAGGCCGAGCTGTCTGGCGACCGCGGGGCCAACGCCGAGCCTGGCCGATGAGCCCGGTCAAGACGGTCGTCGGGCTCGACGGCCTGCGCGCGCTCCGCCACCGCAACTTCCGCCTGTTCTGGACGGGTCAGCTCATCTCCCTGATCGGGACCTGGATGCAGTCGGTCGCCCAGGCCTGGCTGGTCCTGACGATGACCAACGACCCGTTCATGCTCGGAGTCGTGGCGGCCGCCCAGTTCCTGCCGGTGATGGTCTTCGGCCTGTTCGGCGGGATCGTCGCCGACAGCCTGCCCAAGCGACGGACGCTGATCGCGACCCAGTCGATCGCGATGAGCCTGGCGTTCATCCTGGCCGCCCTGACCGCCACCGGCACGGTCCAGGTCTGGCAGATCGTCCTGCTCGCGTTCGCCCTCGGTTGCACCAACGCCGTCGACATGCCGACCCGCCAGTCGTTCGTGTTCGAGATGGTCGGGCGCGCGGACATCGGCAACGCCGTCGCGCTGAACTCGGCGATCTTCAACGCAGCGCGGATCGTCGGGCCCGCGGTCGCCGGCCTGACCATCGGGTTCTTCGACATCTCGATCGCCTTCTTCATCAACGGCCTGTCGTTCATCGCCGTCCTGGCCAGCCTGCTGGCGATGCGGCCGGCCGACCTCCGCCCGGCGATCCTGGTGGTCATGCCGCGGACGGTTCGGGCCGTGGTCGACACCCTCAGCGAGGGCCTCGGCTACGTCAGGCGGACGCATGTCGTCCTCCTGGCGGTCAGCGTCGTCGGGCTGGTCTCGCTGGTCGGGATGAACTTCACGATCGTCATCCCGGCGTTCGCCCGCGACGTCCTCGACAGCGATGCCGCCGGCTATGGCTTCCTGATGGCCGCATCCGGCCTCGGCTCGCTGGCCGCCGCGCTGGCACTCGCCTTCCTCGGTCGGCCGAGCGAGCGCGTGCTCATCGGCGGTGCGCTCGTCCTCGGCGTCCTCGAGGTGGCCCTCGCGTTCTCGCGCTGGATGCCGCTGTCCCTGCTGTGCATGTTCGGGATCGGGGCCGGTGGGATCGCCATGGCGATGACCGCCAACACGTCGATCCAGCTGGCAGTCCCGGACGGGCTGCGAGGGCGGGTCATGGCCGTCTACACGACGGTCTTCGCCGGCTCGACGCCGATCGGCGGCCTCCTGTTCGGGGCCCTTGCCGCCGCCTTCGGAGCGGCGACCGCGGTCCTGCTCGGCGGGCTGGCCGCGATCGTCATCGCGCTGGTGGCCGGTGTCGTCGCCTGGCGCTGGGGTCTGCTCGGCCCGCGGGCAAACGAACATACCGTGGCGGGGACTACGGCCGCGAGCCGCCCGCCGGCCCTGACCGAGTCGTCGAACTGACGCCGAGACCGCCTCAGAGCCGGACGAGGCCGAGGACCGGTGCCTCACCGGCGATGTAGGCGTAGTCGAGCGGGCCGCTCGGCCCGGCGAGGCTGAGCCGCAGTCGGATGGAGTCGTCGTCGGGGTGGTTCGGGTCGTAGATCCACAGGACGACAGTCCCGGAAGCCCCGTCCAGCTCGTAGCCGTGAGCCACCACCTGGTGATCGCCGACGAGTCGGCGCGGATCGGCCGACGCGACGTGGGTCAGGCCGAGCACGGCCGGGCGACCAGCGTCGATCTCTCGACGGACGGCCGGCCAGGTGTCGCGCACGGCCAGACTGGCTCGGGCCGCCGGGCTGGCGGCGCCTGAGCGATAGAACCGAGCCACGGCCAGGCCCCAGCCGAGACTGTCGAGCTGGCGGCGGGCGATCTCCCTGAACAGGCCCGAGCCTCCGGCGGGCGGCTCCCGGTCCGGAGGCGGTGGCTCGCCGCGTGACCAGCGATCGATCGTGGCCAGAGCCATCCCGCCGCACAGGCCGTTGGCCGCATCGCCGATCAGCAGCTCGAGCTCGATCGGAACCGGGCCGGGGATCCGGCCGCCGAGCCGGAAGACCGGCCCGTGCGACCAGCGATTCGCGAAGTGGAAGCCGGCGGTGGAGGGGAGAAAGCCCGGGACCGCCCGGATCGTCGTGGTCATCGTCCCCGAACGATAGCCGAGAGGATCCGAGTGGCCACCAACTTGTCTTGCCATCTAGCTGGGAATATGGGAAGATGGCGAGATGAAGGTGACGCTCGACATCCAGGACGACCTGTACCGGGCGATCAAGGTCGAGGCCGCCCGGAGCCAACGCACCGTCCGGGACATCGCCAACGAGGCGCTCGACGCCTGGCTCGAGGCGATCGAGGATGCCGAGGACATCGCCGCGGCCAAGGAGGCGATGGCCGAGGATGAGCGGGACGGTGGCTCGATCGAAGTCGAGGAGCTGTTCCGGATCATGGCTGCCGAGACCAAGGCGAAATACGGCACCACCAAGGAGTGAGCCCGGAACCGCCCTATCGGGTGGATGTCACGAGCCGCGCCCAACGCGAGCTTGATCGACTCCCGCGGGATGTGGCTTCGCGTCTGCGCCTCCCGATGAACGCCCTGCGGTTCGATCCTCGACCGGTCGGCGCCACCAAGCTCGTCGGAGTCGATATGTGGCGGATCCGCGTCGGTGATCTTCGGCTGGTCTACGACATCGACGACGACAGGCGTCGGGTCGCGATCGCGCGGATCGCTCGCCGAGCCGAGAGCACGTACCGCCGCCTTCCCTGATAGGTGGTGCGTCCGGAGGCGTGGACCGTCAGCGGTCCTGGAGATCCTCGATCCGGTAGGGCATGGTGCTCGATGACCATGCCGCCGAGACGTCGGCACGTGATGCCGCGAGGAACCGGGTCAGGCCGGACACCGTGAACAGGAGCGCGAACGCGGGATAGCCGAGGGGCAGGATCGCCAGGATCGCGGCGTTCGACAGTTGCCCGGCGGTGATGCCCATGGCCGAGCCGGCCACGAATCGACCCTGTGCCTGGATGACCTCGGGGCCCTGGGTCAATCGCATCAGGCGCTCGTTGGACGACAGGCTGCCGGCCGCGGCGCCGGCGCTGGCCACGATCGCCACGATGCAGATGACCAGCCAGGCAAACGGGTTCTGCGGGAAGGCCAGCAGGCCGAAGATCATCGAGCCGCCGCGGAGCAGGAACGACAACCGAAGCGTCCTCGACGCCGACCCGCGGCTGAGCATCCCGCCGACGATCGTGGCCGCCACCAACGACGCCGCCGAGGCCAGGGCCGCCAGCAGGATCGCGAACGCCGGCGGCAGGTGAAGCACGCTGATCGCGTAGATCGACAGGTATGGGCCGAAGCCGGCCCCGAACGCGGCAAAGGTGATCGAACGGAGGAACCGGTCGAGCTCCCGCGGCCCCGGACCCTTCTCGGCGGGTGCCGGCGAGGCAGGCGCGTCGCTCGCCGGGGCGCTCGCCGGGCTCGCGGTGGCGCTCGCCGCGCTCGCAGCTGCCGGTCGCGGCTCGGCCACCCGGACCCGACCCGGCTTCGGCAGTCGACGGACGACGAACAGCTCGGCGATCCCGGCGATCCCGGCCAGGACGAAGACGGCGGCGTAGATCAGGATCCCGACCCGCGACTCGGTCAACTGGACGAGGATCGCGACGGGCAGCAGCAGGAAGGCGCCGAGGCCCAGGTTGGTGCCCATCACCCGCGGCGCGACGAACCGCCGTTCCCCATCCGGCAGGACCGCCCCGAACCAGGCCAGCAGGTTCGTGCCGCCGATGGTCGTTGCGGCCCCGGCCATCGTCATGACCACGCCGATGGCCACCACGGCGACCGGCGCGGGCATGATCTTGGCCCATGCCAGGAAGGTCAGCAGGGCCAGGATGAACCCACGCGTCTCGCCGACCAGCAGGATCGCCAGGGTGATGCCACGCAGGTTGCCGTCGAACCGGCGGAGCAGGCGCGGGACGAGCAGCTGCGCCGACGAGAACGCGAAGGGCAGGACGCCGATGACGGTCGCCAGGGCCGGCGAGGCGCCGAGCGTCAGCAGCAGCGGGATCGTCAGTCCGTCACCGGCAAGGGCGGAGACGGTCGCCTGTCCGACGCCGATCCCAAGATAGCGTCGATAGCGTCTGCCGAGGAAGATCCGCCACTCCTCCACGGCGGTGCGCAGCGCGGGTGGCCTCGGCTCATCCATCGCGCCAAGCCTACCCGCGCCGGGCGGTCGGCTCCCTCCCGCCGGGGATCGCCTCCCGATCAGCCGGGGATCACGCCCCGATCCTGGGGCCGTACCAGACGCTCGCGGCGATGATCAGGTAGAGCGCGACCAGGGCCAGCCCCTCGAGCCAGGTCGCCTCTCCATCGAACACGATCAACGCGCCGAGGATCACCGCCAGGGCCAGCGATCCGAGCAGGAGCGGGGTCAGGACGAGCGTCAGCGCCGGGCCGCCGATGACCATGCTGATGAGGACGAGCGCCGGGGTCAGCGCCAGGGCGACCTGCAGGCTCGAATTCAGGATCAGGCTGGTCGCTAGGTCGACCCTGTTCTTCAGCGCCACCTGGATCCCGACCACGTTCTCCACGGCATTGCCGGCGATGGCCACCACGACCAGCCCGGCGAACTCCTCGGAGATCCCCAGCGACGCAAGCGACGGCACCAACGCCGTGACGAACCAATCCGACACGAGCGCCGCCCCGGTGGCGGCCAGGGCCAGGATCGCGATCGCCAGCGGGAGCGGCCAGACCTCGTCGACCGGGGCCTCGATCGCGCTCGCCCCCGGACCGCCCGAGATCGAGAACGGGATCGACGCGGCGAATAGTGCGAGCAGGACGATCGAGGTGAACACGCTCAGTTCCTGGGCGTGGCCGGCATCCGGGGCGCCTGGCGCGGTGGCCAGGGTCGGGATGGCGAGGGCGGCCACGGCCACCACGAGCAGGACCGCGATCATCCGGACCGGCTCGGCGCCGAACATCAGGACGCCGTTGCGCCGACCACCGAAGAAGAAGGCGAGCCCGAGCACGAGCAGACTGTTGGCCAGGATGGACCCGACCAGCGCCGTCTGGACGACGACGACGAGGCCGGCCTGGAGGGCGAAGATCGAGATGAACAGCTCGGGCAGGTTACCCAGGGCCGACTGGAGGACGCCCGTCTTGCCCGGTCCGAGCCGATGGCCCAGCTGGTCGGTCCCCGAGCCGATGAGCCCGGCCAGCCCCGCCAGGCCGACCGCCGACACGACGAACACGAGCGGGGGTGGCGCTCCGCCGAACTGGAGGATGGCGGTGAGGGCGGTCAGGCTGCCGGCCACGACGAGCAGGATCGTCGCGGTGGGGCCGAGCGTCCGGGGCAGGGTCGACAGGGCGGTCACGCCCGCGATGATACGGGCCGGACCAGTCCGCGGCGCTACCATCTGACCATGCCCACCAACCGGCTCGCAGGCGAGACGAGCCCGTACCTCCTCCAGCACGCCCACAACCCGGTCGACTGGTATCCGTGGGGCGAGGAGGCGCTCGCCCGAGCGCGGGCCGAGGACAAACCGATCTTCCTGTCGATCGGCTACGCGGCCTGCCACTGGTGTCACGTCATGGAGCGCGAATCGTTCGAGGATGAGGCCACGGCCGTGGATCTCAACCGTGACTTCGTCGCGATCAAGGTCGACCGCGAGGAGCGGCCCGACCTCGACCAGGTTTACATGGCCGCGGTCCAGGCGATGACCGGCGGCGGCGGCTGGCCGATGAGCGTGTTCCTCACGCCAGATGGCCGGCCGTTCTACGGCGGGACGTACTTCCCCGACTCGCCGCGGCATGGGATGCCGGCGTTCCGGCAGGTGCTCGAGGGCGTCGCCCGGGCGTATCGGGAGCAGCGCGACCAGGTCGAGCAGTCAGGCTCGGCGATCGTCGCAGCCATCGCCGATGCGTCGCGCTTCGGGGAGACCGGTGGTCCGGCCGGTGTCCGGGGCCTTCCGGATCGGACGGTGCTGGACGCCGCGGTCGCCGCGCTCGAGGGCACGTTCGACCCGCGCCACGGCGGCTGGGGCGGAGCTCCGAAGTTCCCTCAGCCGATGACGATCGAGTACCTGCTCCGCCGGGCGGCGTCCGGCGACGACGACGGGCGCTCGTTGGCGATGGCCCGGCGCACGCTCGATGCGATGGCTGACGGCGGGATCCACGATCAGCTCGGCGGCGGGTTCCACCGTTACGCGACCGACGCGATCTGGCTCATCCCGCACTTCGAGCAGATGCTCTACGACAACGCCCAGCTCGCCCGGGTCTACATCCACGCCTGGCAGCTGACCGGCGATCGTCACTACCGGGACGTGGCGGTCGGCACGCTCGACTACCTCGCCCGCGAGCTGCTCACGGCGGATGGCGCGTTCGCCGCCAGCCAGGACGCAGACACCGACGGAGAGGAGGGCGCGACCTTCGTGTGGACCGCGGAAGAGGTCCAGCGGATCCTCGGTCCCGAGGAGGCGGCCCTGTTCGGGGCGGCCTACGACGTGACCGAGGGCGGCAATTGGGAAGGCCGGACGATCCTCCGACGAGTCCGGCCCGACGCAGAGCTCGCCACGATGACCGGGGCGACCGTCGAGCACGTCGTGGCGCGCCTCGCGGCGGCTCGCACCGTGCTGCTGGCCGCCCGCGCCTCACGCCCGCAACCGGCTCGCGACGACAAGGTCCTGGCCGGCTGGAACGGCCTGGCCTTGGGCGCGTTGGGTGATGCGATCGTGGCCCTCGAGGCGACCGGCGACGCCGACGACCTGGCTGCCGCCACGACCTATCGTGCGCTGGCCATCGGGACCGCCGACGCGCTTCTGGCCGGTCTTCGTGGCGCCGACGGCCAGCTCTTTCGGAGCTGGAAGGATGGGCGCGCGACCGCCGACGGCGTCCTGGAGGACTACGCCTGCCTGGCCGACGGCCTCTTCGCGCTGTACCGCGCCACGTTCGACGAGCGATGGTTCGTGGCGGCGCGTCGTCTGGGCGACAAGATCCTGGACGAGTTCGCCGACCCGGCCGGCGGCTTCTTCGATACCGGCGACCGACATGAGACCCTGATCACCCGTCCGAAGGACCTCCAGGACAACGCCGTCCCATCGGGCAACGGGATGGCGGCCACGGTCCTCCTCGAGCTTGCCGCCCTGTCCGGCGAGGGTGGCTACGCGGTCGCCGCCGAGCACGCGCTCGGGTTGGTCGCCGGGGTGCTCGCGCGATACCCGGGCGGGTTCGGGCAGTGGCTCGTGGCCCTTGACTTCGCCCTGGCGGACGTGGTCGAGGTGGCCGTGGTGGGGGACCCGTCGGACGACGCCACGGTGCGACTGCTCCGCCCGGCTCGTGTCGGGTACCGCCCGCACCTCGTGGTCGCCTGCGCTCCCGATCCGGAGGCCAGCACGATCGAGCTGCTCGGGTCCCGCTTCCGGCTGGCCGGCCTGCCCACCGCCTATGTCTGCCGCGACTTCGCCTGTCGCCAGCCGGTCACCGAGCCGGAGGCCCTGGCGGCCCTGCTGGTCGAATGAGGTGATCCGATGACCGATCCGACGATGCGACCACGGGTCCCCGACGAGGGCTGCCTTCGCTGTGGCGGCCCCGTCGAGTCGCTCGGCGTCCACCAGTTCCGGACCGGCGGCACGACCGGCGGGTGGAAGCTTCTCTTCGGCGAGTGGGCCGAGCTGGGCGAGGACATGTTCTCGTTCGAGGTGCGCGCCTGCGGCGCATGTGGCCATGTCGAGCTTCGACTGCCGGGCCACGGATGACCGTCGACGTCCGGGGGATCGACCATCTCGGGTTCGAGCTGGATCTCGACCTCGAGTCGGGCGTGCCGCGAGCCGACTCATCGAACGTCGCTCCGGCCGACTGATCGCCGGATGGAGCGCCGACCGTCCGACGACGAGACCCCGCCGGTCGAGGCGCGACCGGCGGCCACGATCGTCCTCGTTCGTCCCGGCATCGACGGCCTCGAGGTGCTCCTGACCCAGCGTCCCGATTCGATGGCGTTCGCTGCCGGACTCCACGTCTTCCCGGGTGGACGGGTCGAGCCGACCGACGCCGATCCAGACCTGGTCGCCAGGGCGACCGGGCCACGCGATGACCCGGCCTTCCACGTGGCCCATCGGATCGCGGCGATCCGTGAGACCTGGGAGGAGGTCGGTGTGCTCCTGGCGCGGCCGGAGGACGTGGCTGCGCGGGTGGCATCTGGGGCGCCCGCAACCGAGCTCGCGCCCGCCGGGACCCCCGATCTCGGCGCGCTGGTGGCGCGCCTCGATCTGACCCTGTCGACGGACGATCTGGTCGAGGCGGCCCGCTGGACGACTCCTCGTGCCTACCCGCGCCGGTTCGATGCCCGCTTCTTCGTAGCCGAACTGCCGCCCGGCGCGGTCCTCGTGCCCGACCCGCACGAGGTCGCGGCCCACGTCTGGCTGACGCCGCAGGCCGCCCTCGTCGCGATGGCCGCGGGCGTCATCGCGCTGTGGCCGCCGACCTCGACCACCCTCCAGCGCCTCGAGCGCGCCCGATCGTTCGCCGAGGTCCAGGCCGGTCTGGCGCTGTCCCCCGAGCTGCCGATCCGCATCGAGCGGGTCGACCAGACTCTGGCGGTCGTCACCGGCCGGAGCGCGTTCGGGCCGGGCGGTCGGCCGACCAACACGGTCCTCATCGGGCGGCGGGATGTCGTCGTCGTCGATCCGGGCGACCCAGGCGAGGACGTCCTCGACGCGATCGAGGCCGAGGTCGCGGCTGGGGGCGGCCGGATCGTGGCCATCGCCCTGACCCACGTGGACCCGGGCCATGCTGCAGGCTCCGAGGAGCTTCACGAGCGGACTGGCGCGCCGATCCTGGTCGGGCCGGGTGGTGCGGCGCCGCTGTCCTGGGACGTCGTCGAGATCGGGGACGGCGCCAAGGTCGGTGACGGTGACTGCGAGTCGACCGCAGTCGCGACCCCGGGCCACCGACCCGACCACCTGGCATTCCTCCTGGCCGACGGGACCCTCGTCAGCGGCGATGCGATCACCGATCGGCCGACCCTCATCCTGCCGCCCGCGGGCGATCCCGCTGCCCAGCGCGCGACCGTCGAGCGGATCGCTACCCTGGTCGGCGCCGGGACGGTCCGTCGCCTCATCCCGGGCCATGGCCCGGCGATCCTGGCCGATCCCGCCGCCGTGCTGGCCGGTCGCTAGACTGACCTGCTATGAGCCTGCCGTCGGACGAACCCGCTCCAGCACCCAGTGCCGAGATCGAGGCCGAGGCGCGGCGGCTCATGGGCGCGGTCGTCGAGGCCGGCCTCCGGGCCCGGTTGATGGGTGGGCTGGCCATCCGGATCCAGTCGCCGACGGCGACCCGGCCACCGTACGTGCGCTCATATCGCGACTTCGACCTGGTCGCTCATGACAAGGACGTCGCGGCGCTGCGCCGGCTGCTCGACGGCACGGGCTATGTCGGCGACAAGCTGTTCAACGCCATCCACGGCGCCCAGCGGCTGGTGTACTCCGCGCCGGACGGTCGCTGGTCGGTTGACATCGTGATCGACCGGCTGGTCATGTCCCACGCGATCGATCTCAAGAACCGGCTCGCGACCGACGGACCGACCCTCGACCTGGCCGACCTCCTCCTGACCAAGCTCCAGATCTGGGAGACGAACCGGAAGGATCTCGGCGACGTGATCTGCCTGCTGGCCGATCATCCGCTCGTGGTGGTCGGCCGGCTGGCGAGTGCCCCCGCCGCCGACGGCTCTCCGGCGCCGATCGACCTGGCCCGTCTCCGGGCGGTGCTCGGTGCCGATTGGGGCTTCGGCCATACGGTCGAACGCAACCTCCGGGCGGTCGCCGAGCAGTGGGCCGAAACGCCCATCCCGGATGCGCCGTACCCAGTCGACGTCCAGGTGACCACGCTGCTGGCCGACCTCGAGGCGGCCCCCAAGACCCTCGGCTGGAAGGCCCGGGCGCGTGTCGGCGAGCGGGTCCGCTGGTACGAGACCCCCGAGGAGCCGAGCCGCTAGGATCCAGCTTGGATCTGCCCGAGCGGTCAGCCCGAGGTCAACCCTCGCCGAGGCCGTGCCGGACGAGCGCCTCGCGCCAGTAGTCGACCGAGGCGACGAGGTCGTCGACGACGGCGGAGTCGTCCTGCTCGAACGACGGGATGACCTCGATGATGAGGGCGGTCTCGTCGACACCGCCCTCCTCGAGCGCCGCCAGGACTCGGTCCGCGTCGACCCGGCCCTGCGCGTTGCGCTCCGCGGTGAACGGCCAATGGTGATCGCCGTCCGGATCCGACTGCTGGAGCTGGACGACCGGTGCGGCCCAGCCGAGGTCGCGCAGCCAGGCATACGGGTCGCGGTCGGCGCCGACGGTCCCCGGCGCGCACATGTGGCCGACATCGAGGCACAGCCGGATCGGGACGTTGCCGTCGTCCCCGCTGGTCAGCAGGTCACGGACCATCGCCATCGTCGACGGTTCTCGGGCGGCTGCCAGGTTCTCGACCATGAGGTAGGCCAGGCCGGCCCGCGACGCCGCTCCGGACAGCTCGAGCAGGGATGCCCGGAGGTCCGCCCACAGCTCCGACTTTCGGGCCGGATGCGTCCAATCGGGGACGCTGAACGCCCCGACGTGCCCGCCGGTGGCCACCCCGCCCAGGGCTGCCGTCCAGTCGATGGCCCAGCGGAACCAGGCCGTCGCGGCTGCCCGGCCGGCCAAGTCGGGTCCGAGCAACAGGTTGTCCGAGTAGGCAGCCAGGCCGGTGAATGTCGAGTGGATCTCGACTCCCGCGTCCGCCGCCGAGCGGGCCAGCGCCTCGGCTTCGGCCATGCCGGCTCCGGCCGGGACGAGGTCGAACGAGTGCTGGACGAGCGCCAGACCGAGCCGATCGCGGACGATCGGGATCCAGTCCGCGGCGAGTGGCCAGCGCTTGACTGCGAAGCAGGTGTTGATCCCGAGCCTGACCTCCATCGTCACCCTCCCCGGACCGCGGCCGAGGCCGCCAGCGTGCGATACGCAGCCGCCGCGTCGTCGTAGGCGGCCCGGACGGTCGGATCGGGCTCGACCGGCGGGTCGGATCGCGAGCACCGGGCGATCGCCTCGGTGGGGTCGCGGTATAGTCCCGCGCCGAGACCGGCCAGCATCGCCACGCCAGTGACGGCGGCGTCGCCCGGGACTGTCCGGATGGGGATGCCGAGGACGTCGGCCTTGATCCTGGTCCAGGTCGTCAGGCGGGTGTCCCCGCCGGACACTCGCAGCTCGGTGACCGGCGCCCCGCCCCGACGGAGCAGCTCGAGCTGGTCGGCGATCGCGAACGCGACCCCCTCGAAGACCGACCGCGCGAGCACTGCCCGACCGTGGCGCATGGACAGGCCGGCGAATGCGCCGCGCAGGTCCGGGTCGGTCCGTTCTCCATCGCCCAGAACGGGCAGCGCCACGACCCCGTCGGCACCCGGGGGGATCGCCCCGGCCTCCGCGTCGAGCCGGGCATAGTCCGCGCCGCCCGGCCGGCCGGCTCGCCCCGCGTACAGAAGACCAGCCAGCCAGGCCACGGCCGCGCCGGTCGTGTTGATGCCCGTCTCGGTGGTGAACGGCCCCGGGATGACGTGCGGGTAGTGGGTCACGGCCAGGACGTCGAGCGGCTCACGCACCGCAGCGTTCAGACAGGTCGACGAGCCGGCCATCTCGCTGACCGGCCCGGGAGCGACCACGCCGGCGCCGAGCGCACAGGCCTGACTGTCCGCCCCGCCGATGACGACCGGCAGGCCGACCGGCAGGCCGACCCGGCCGGCCACGCCCGGACGCAGTCCGCCGACGACCGCGGTCGACGCCAGGACTGTCGGGAAGAGCGATCGATCGAGGCCGAGGTCGTCGAGCATCCGCCGATCCCAGTCGCCCGCCCGCAGGTCGTACACGAGGGTCGCCCCGGCGTGGGTCCCGTCGGTCGCTGCCTCGCCGGTCAGCGCCAGCGCGACCAGGTCGCGCGGCTGGAGGACGAGCGCGGCACGGGCGAAGGCGGCCGGCTCGTGCTCGCGCAGCCAGAGCAGCTTCGGCGCGATGTGGAAGCTCGACGGGAGGTGGCCGGTCCGGGCGTGGATCGCGGCGTCGCCGAACCGCTCGCGCAGGGCCGCGGCCTGGGCGGTGGCCCGGTTGTCGCGATAGATCAAGCCGCTCGTGACCGGTCGGGCTCGCCGGTCGACCAGCACGACGGATGGGCACTGCCCGGTCAGCCCGATCGCCCGGACGTCGTCGGCGCGACCGAGCCCGCCGGCCTCCAGCCGCCGGACGAGATCCGCCAGCGCCCCGATCGCGGCCGAGCGCCACGACCGCCCGTCCTGCTCCGCCCAGCCCGGGCGTGGCGCCCAGGTCGGGTAGCTTCGCCGGGCCTCGAGCACCCGCCGGCCGTCGAGATCGAGGGCGGCCGCCCGCGCGCCGGATGTGCCCACATCGATGGCGATGAGCAGTCCTTCGCGTCGGGCTTGGGGCACGTCAGCCTCGGACGAGCTGGTAGGCGGCGACCTTGTCTCGCTCGAGGGTCATGAGCGCTCCGTTGAGGACCCCGGTCCCGTAGTCCGAGCCCGGATTGATGGCGATCGTCCGGCCGATCCGGCGGATCCCGCCGGACTCGTGGATATGGCCGTGCAGCCCGAGCATCGGCTGGATCTCGATCAGCGCATCGCGCACGGCCGTGCTCCCGACCGGGGCGAACTTGACCTGGCCGGCTGAGGTCTGGATGGTCAGGTTCGCGTCGAGGACCGGCGCCTCGTCGAGGCCGCTCCCGTACGGCGGGACGTGGACGTTGATGACCGACCGTTCGGGTGCCTTGAGCAGCGCCGCCATCTCGCCGATGGCCGCCGTCAGCCCGGCCTCGGTCATCTCGCGATGACTGTGCCACGGGGTGATGTTCGAGAAGCCCAGCGAGATCATCTCGTGGTCGTCATCGAGCATGACCACCTTGCCCTCGTCGTGGACGCCCCACGGCGCCTCGTCGAGCAGGGAGCGCAGCTCCGTCGGGTCGTCATTGCCGAGCATGAAGAAGAAGCGCTTGCCGGTCGGGCGAAGTCGTTCGTCGGCGAGCGTCAGCCAGTCGGTCAGGCGGGCGTGCATCAGCGACACGAACAGGGCGTCGAGCGACCCGTCGGCCTTCCTCGCCTCGAGCTCGCCGGCCTCCGCCCGATAGGGGTAGTAGCCGTGGTCGGCGATGAGTTTCTCGAGCGCCTCGAGCTCGGGCCCGACCTCGACGTCGTAGGTCGTCCCGATGAACGAGCAGCGGTAGCGGCCATCGGCCCCGCGGACGATCGTCTGGAGCGCCTTGCCCGCGATGTCCCCACCCAGGACGAGGACGTCCACACCGTAGGCCGTCCCGGCATTGACGAACTTCCGGAAGCACTTGCTCGACCCGTGCAGGTCCGTCGCGAAGTAGACCTTGGTCTTCTTGCCCATCTCCGGTCAGGCGCCGACGGCGCGGGAGCGGACCGCTCGAGCGGCATCCATCAAGCGCATCGCCCGGTCGCGGTCCACGGCATTCCAGGTCACCCCGTCGATCTTGAGGCTGGTCCCGACGATCGCCCCATCGGCCACCGCGAAGATCTCCTCCATCCGCTCCGCCCGGACGCCGGTGTTGGCGATGACCGGGGTCGACGGGATGGCATCCTTCGCGGCGCGCAGATCGCTCATGGCGAACGACACGCCGGCCGCGGGGCCACTGATGAGGACCGCGTCCATCCCGAGGAATGCCGCGCCCTTGGCCCGCTCGGCCACGCCCCGGCTGCCGATCGCGCTGGCGAACTCGGGCAGGATGTTGTCGAACAGGGCGACGTCGGCCGCACCGATCATCGTCCGGTAGCCGGCGATCTCGCCGATCTTCGGCTCGATCATCCCGAGGTCGCTCTCGTAGACCCCGGTCAGGACCTCCCGGATGAAGCTCGCCCCGGTCGCCCGGGCGAGGGCGAGGCTGGCGATGGCATCCCACAGGATGTTCACCCCGAACGGGACGCGGACCTCGCTCCTGAGCATGCCGATCGCGGCCGCCATCGCGGCCGGGATCTCCGGGCCGACCTTGAGCTGGTACGGATAGTCGGCCTCGTTGCAGAACAGGAGCCCGTCGACGCCGGCCTCCTGGAGGACGGCCAGGTCACGGGCAAGGCTGTCGATGGCCCTGGCCTGGCCCGCGGCCACATCGTGCAGCGGACGTCCGGGGAGGCCCGGGAAGTGGAGCATCGCGACGACCGGCTTGACTGTCCCGAAGATCCGCTCGAGTGCGTCCATGCTCCCTCCTAGGCTGGCTCGGTCCGACCCGATGCCGCACCGGGCGCATCGTCGTTCGGACCGGCGATGACGATCTCGACCCCGGCCGCGGCCAGGGCGGTCAGTTCGAGGGTGGGTGCCGTCCGGTCGGTCACCAGGGTCTGGATCGACCCGGCCTCGGCCACGACCGCGTTACCGGCTCCACCGATCTTCGAGCCGTCCGCGATGACGATCACCCGGGCGGCTCGCTCGACGGCCAGGCGCTGGATCTCCGCCTCGCCGTCGTCGAGCTCGGTCAGGCCCCATCTGGCGCTCAGGCCGGCCGCGCCGATGACAGCCAGGTCGAACCGGAACCGGCCCAGCGTCGCGGCTGCGACCGGCCCGACGCAGGTCAGCTCATCGCGCCGGACCGCGCCGCCCAGGGCGACCACTTCCACCGGCCGGGTGCCGAGCAGGCTGGCCGTCGGCAGCGAGGCGGTCACGACGACCAGTCCCGGACGGACCGGCAGGAAGCGGGCGAACTGCTCGGCCGTGGTGCCGATCCCGATGAACACGACCCGGGCGTCACCCAGCAAATGGGTCGCGCGCATCCCGATCCGACGCTTCTCAAGAGTGTGCTTGAGGGCGCGGGCGTTGAACGCGACGTCGAGCGCTCGGGTGAGATGGGTCGTGGCGCCGCCATAGGTCTGGCGGACGAAGCCGTCCCGCTCCAGGCGGCGGATGTCGCGGCGGATCGTCATCTCGGACACGTCGAACTCGCGGGCGAGGTCTCCGACGTGGATGGTCTGGTCCTCGGCCACGTGTTCGAGGATGCGGTGGCGCCGGTCGACGGGCGCGAGCGAGCGAGGGCGGACGCCGCCGGCCTCGACATGTCTCACAGCATCCGACACGTTCATTCCTCGAAACTCACAACAAGCATTGACGAACGGTGTGCGATTGTGTTCGACTATCGATGCGGCAAGGCCACGCTGTCAAGCGTCCTCGCCGGAGGTGGGGGTTCAGACGGAGGAGGGACGACGTTGGCCACGAATAGCGACCGTGCCGGGGGCAGCCAACTATTCGTACGCCAGAGCACGGGGCTGGTTCGAGAAGCCTCGGCGCTCGACGCGACGATCTTCAACGCGGTCTTCTCGGCGCCGGTCGGCGCCACGCTCGCGATCGGCGTCCTGTGGGCCCTGTCCGCGTTCCCGGGCGCCGATCCGGTGTGGGCCACGATCATCGCCGTCGTCCTGAACATCCCGGTCCTGATCATGATGGCGTTGCTCGCTTCGTCGATGCCGCGCACCGGCGGCGACTACGTCTGGGTCAGCCGGATCCTCGCCCCGCCCCTCGCGATGGTCAGCAACTTGGCGGCCGCGCTGTCGGCGATGATCGGCGCCACGTTCTGGGCTCGGTTCTTCCCGGTCTTCGCGCTGGGGCCGATCTTGGTCTCACTCGGCGTCCTGTTCGACAATTCGACCCTGGTCGAGTGGGGCACGAACTTCCAGACGAAGAACGAATGGGTCTTCCTCGGCGGCGTGTCGATGATCCTCCTCGTCACGGCCATCCTCATCGCCGGTCTCAAGACGACGTTCCGGTGGCAGAACGCATTCTGGATCATCGCCACCTTCGGGACGTTCGTGGCATTCCTCGCCTTCCTCGTCGGCGACAGTGCCGGCTTCAACTCGAACTTCGATGCGCTGAACGCGAAGTTCGGTGGTGGTACGACCGCAGCCGTGATCGATGCCGCCAAGACCGCCGGTGCGGCCCCGCACCCGACGGACATCTCGGCGACCGCGCCGACGGTGTTCGCGCTGATGGTCTTCATGATGTGGTCGTGGTGGTCGGTCTACCTCTCGGGCGAGTTGAAGAGCGCTTCCAGCCGGCGCCGGCAACTGTCGGTGATGTTCGGCGGGCTTATCTGGGACGGGCTGTTCATCCTCATCGGCTTGATCCTGTTCTTCAAGGTCGTGCCGTACGACCTGGCGGCCGCCCTCAATACCGCAGGAAACACGGCGTACGCGATCCCGAGTGGGCCCTGGTACCAGTTCCTGTCGTCGCTCGTCCAGAACATCCCGGTCCTCGCGCTGGTGATCCTGGGGTCGTTCCTGTTCTGGAGCTTGCCAGCCATGGTCGGCAACACGTTCATGCCGATCCGATCGGTGTTCGCGTGGTCGTTCGACCGGCTCCTGCCCGAGAAGTTCGCAGAAGTCAACGAGCGGACCCATTCGCCCGTGCCAGCGATCCTGCTGATCATGGCCGTCGTGACCGGGATGCTCGCCTGGAGCGTCCTATCGACCGACTTCTTCACCTGGCTCGCGCTTGGCGTCGAAGCCGGCGTCGTGTGCATCGTCATCGTCGGCATCGCAGCATTGGCGTTCCCGAGCCGACGTCCCGACCTCTACCAGGCATCGCCGGCCAACGTCCGGTTCCTCGGTGTCCCGGTCCTCTACATCGTCGCCCCGTTGGCGATCCTGGTCATGCTCTTCCTGACCTGGTGCACGGTGGCCTTCCCGGGCCTGGCTCTGGCCGGCAACATGGACAACCTGTGGCAGATCCCGGCATTCATGGGGATGATCGTGGTGATCGGCCTGGCCATCTTCTACGGCGCGAAGTTCATCCGCCGGAGCCAGGGGATCGACATCGACCTGGTCTATCGCGAGCTGCCCCCGGAGTGACCGCTCGTCGCTGATCGGAGGGTGGCCGCAGGTCGAGGACCGGCGGCCACTCTTCGTTTGTGGGGTAACGGAAGATGCCGGGCTGACATCGCTGAGCGCGGTTCGCCGAGCGGGGCCGTCACGCCGCCGAGTCGCGTAGCCGCCGGCGGTCGCTGACACGCATCGCCGCCAAAGCCACGTCGCCGCCGTAGGCCGCTGAGCCGGTCCCGCGCCCGCCGGGCTGATGTCGCTTGGCGGGGCCGGCGCTCCGGACGGCGGCAACGTCGGGTCGATGGCTCGGTATCACCAGCACGAATGCCGCGCGTGTTGGGCGGTTGATTCCGCCGTCCGATCGGGTCGGCGCCGGCGTCCGAACCGCACCGTATGCGCGGCACTGATATCCAAGCGTTCAGGTGATCCCCTGGGCAACGGCAGGCCCTCAGCCGGCGCGTCATAGCACTACCGCTGATCTGCCGCACGATGCCCCTTCGCAAAGAGCCTGCCCGCACGAGTCACCCAACCCGAAATGCGCTTCGCAGAACGGGCCGCGCCCGCCCGCACGAGCCCCCAGGCCCGTCATCGCCGCCGTAGAACCGGCGCCCGGACGCACGCCTCAGTCCGTGAGGGCTTTGGCCAGGTTCCGGATCAGGTTGAGGCCCTCGTCGACGTCCTCGACTGCGGCGTACGGGCCGGGCATCAGGAAGCATGGGCGTCCGCCCATCGCCACGCCATCGAGCTGGCCCCAGGACGCGCCGAAGTCCCGCCCGGCCGAGATGGTTGCGGCGCGCTTGTAGATGAACACGACCGCGCCGGGTCGCCACAGGGCGATCTTCTGCCACAGGGCGCCGACACCCGCCGTCAGCTCGGCGTCGGATGCGCGGTCGCGCGGCGTCGGGCGCTTGATCAGGTCGGTCAGCCCGTGCCCGGCGGCCATCAGCGCGTCATCGGCCGCCTCGACGGTGGCGTCGGACGGGACGATCCCGATGCGGCCGAGGCGCGACCAGAATCGCCTGCCGAGGTTGCCCTGGTGGTAGTGGCCGGCGGCCACGCTGATCAGCGACGGATTCAGGCCCACGAACAGGAGGCCGCCGCGCTCGGGCGGCAGGTCGGCCAGCGTCTCGACCGACCGACCGTCGATCGTCAGGGTGGTTCGATGCGGTCCCGGGCCCGGGCGGAAGAGGAGCTCGTCGAGGGTCGTCATCGGGCGGCGAGCATAGCGCACGCCGCCGCGCCGACAGCCGTCAGCTGTCGGTAGGCACGATGCCTTGTTGAGGTAGACCGTGACCTTGCCCGTGGACGCCACCGCGGCCCGCACGCAGGCGCCCGTCCGGGCGGTCGCAAGGCCGGCGAAGATGAGGCTGGCCGAGGTCACCCCGGCGCTCGCCTTAGGCGCCGACGTCTTGGTCTTGTAGACCAAGATCTGTCAGGCCGGGGGAGCCGGCGGGGTCGTGTCGGTGCCGGCTGCAGTCGCGTCGCCGCCGGTCGTGGCCTGGTCCTTGCGAATATCCGACGCTTCCTTGCGGGCTTCCTTGACCCCTCGGCCGAGCATGTTCCCGATCAGTGGGATCGTCTTGGGGCCACGCCAGATCACGACCAGGATCAGGAGGACGACGAGGAGCACGAGCAGGTCGGGCATGGCCGGATGGTACAGCCTCAGCGCGCGCGGCGGGCCGGCGGTCGAAGGGCGACCGGGATGACCAGGCGCAGCGCGGTATGCGTCGGCGAGAAGCTGGCGACCTTGTTGTCGACCAGGCCGACCGACCTGGCGGCAGCGATCACGTCAACGTCGCGCAAGGTCGCGCTCTTGCCTTTCCGGGAGACGACCCAGATCGCGCCGTCGGGGACGAGGCTCGAGCGAAGGGCGGCCAGCCGGCCGAGCTCCTCCTGCGAGTCAGCGGCGACGATCACGATGTCGGTCTCGGCCAGCGGCTCGCCCTCGGTCAGGTCGTGGGTCCTGGCCCGGAGCTCGTCGCGCAGATCGTCGTCCGGCACATCGAGGATCGCCACTCGCGCCCCCGGCCGGACCCCGAGCTTGTCGAGCCGCGGGGTTGTGTAAACGCGCTCCATGGCGGCTATCGTGCCACGCATGCGTCGCTCTGCGGCCTCGAACGGTCCACTGCTCGTCTTCGGGCCGCGCTCTGGGACATACGACTTCGGACCCGGCCACCCGCTCACGCCGCGGCGCTTCGGGCCCGGTCTCGACCTCCTCCGGGCGGTCGGAGCGACGCCGGGACTCGCGCCCGAGCCGGCCCCCGACGACGAGCTCCTGGCGATCCACGGCGCGGCCTACCTGGGCGCCGTGCGGAGGTTCGGCGCAGATCCGGGCCTCGCGCCGGCCTTCGGGATCGCCCCGATGGGTGACGTCCCGCCATTCCGCGGCATGCACGAGGCTGCGGCTGCCGTCGCCGGCGGCTCCCTTGCCGCGATGGCGGCGATCATCCAGGGCGACGTCGAGCACGCCTACCACCCCGGCGGCGGTCTCCACCACGCGATGGCCGAGCGCGCGTCCGGCTTCTGCGTCTACAACGACGTCGCGCTGGCGATCTCGATGGCCCGGCGGGCCGGGCTGCGCGTGCTGTACGTGGACCTCGACGTCCATCATGGCGACGGCGTCGAGTCCATCCACGGTGACGACCCGGGAGTGATGACGGTCTCCTTCCACGAGTCCGGTCGATACCTGTTCCCGGGGACGGGGTTCGCCGACGAGATCGGCGACGGGGTCGCGGCCGGGACCGTCGTCAACGTCCCATTCGAGCCGTTCAGCGGGGAGACGGCCTGGCTCGGAGCGGTCCGGACGCTGGTCCCGACGCTCGCGGCGGCGTTCGGTCCAGATGTCATCGTCAGCCAGCACGGTGCCGACAGCCATGCCTGGGACCCGCTGGCACACCTGCGGGTGACGACGACGGCGATCGGTGAGGCAGCCCGCCTGATAGACACGCTGGCTCACCGCTACGCCGGTGGCCGCTGGCTGGCCACGGGCGGCGGCGGCTACGAGGTGTACCGGGTCGTGCCCCGGGCGTGGGCGCTGACCTGGCTGGCGGGCGCCCACCGCGCGGCACCCGACGAGCTCCCCGACGACTGGCGTCAGCGCTGGGCGTCCGAGGCTGCCCGATGGGATTCCGGCCCTCTGCCGGAGCGGTTCGCCGACCCACCGAACGCCGGGTTCGGTCGCGGACCCAGCCAGGGATCCGCGGACGCGGCCTCGCTTGCCGCCGTGGAGCAGGTGCGGTCGTTGGTCGTGCCCAGGATCCTGGTCGCCGCCACCGACCGCGGCTGGTGGGACCCGGCGTCGGGCGAGACCGCCAAGCCCGCGTCGGGCGAACCCGGGACCTTGCTGGCCGCACCCGAAGCCGCGACCGCCGACGAAGGCTCAGCCGGTTCGCCGGTCATTGCCGTGCTGGATGCGGCGGCCCTCGACCACCTGCGACTCGAACCGCGTACGGTCGCTCCGGCCGACCCACGCTCGGCCATGGACATCCTGGCCCATGCGGTCCGGGCAGGCTCGCGCCTGGTCGGTGCGCTGAGCGGCGACGTGCTGGTCGGCGTCGCCCTCCTGGTGACGCGGGGTGCTGCGACCAGCGCGGCGTCGGTCGACACCGTGGACGGGCTCGGCACCCGTGACCCGGCCGCGGCCGACGAGGAGCTGGTCGCGCTCGGGATCGCGCCCGGGTGGCGCCGCCGGGGCCTCGCGTCGGCCATCCTGCGCGCGATCGCAGACGACGCTCAGGACCGAGGGGCGGTCCTCGTCGCCCGGATCGGCGCCGGGGAACGCGATGTCGCGGAACCCCTGCCGCTGGTCGCCCGACTCGAGATCGCCGATCGCCTGCTCACCGGGGTCGGGTTCCGGTCGACCGCCGGTCCGTCGGGCGCGGGCCGCTCCATGGTCCGCGTCTACCGCCGGGCATAGAAGAAGCGGCGAGCCCCAGCTCGCCGCTTCGTTCGGTCGTTGGCGGGATCGTCGGCGTCAGCCGGCGAGGACCGCGGACGCGGTGGCGATCAGGGCCGCCGCTGCGCCGCCGACCGCCAATAGGAACCGGTTGCGGCCGCCCCACTTCGGGTCCGGCGTCAAGTGGATCCTGGCCTCGCGGGCCTGCTTGGCGAGCCGGGTCTGGTTCGCCTCGCGCATCAGATCGGCCTGATGGTGGCGGGTGAACTCCTGGCTGAAGTAGGTGTTCATCGTGACCCCTCATTTCGTGATGGGTGCTGCCGCATCCGTTGCCTGAATGCTCCACCCTGGAGGCGGTTCGGACGACCGCCTGGCCGACCCATCTCCGGTCAACCCGAGCCACCGATGTGAGTCGCACCCAGCCCCCTGAAGATGTCGCACAGGTGACATGGCCCAGGCCGTGCGGCCCCCCGCACGCCTCAGGTGGCTACCAATGGCACCCTCGAGTCATGCCTGATGGCCCATCGGACATATGCAGCAACGGATATGGTTGGGGAGGTTCGAGCGCCGGAGAAGCCAGGATCATCAGACAGGCTGGAGCGGGCGCAAAGAGTCGTCAGATGGTCGGCGGTCACACGAACCGTTTGCCGTCTCTCGATGGAGGTGAAGGGTCATGTCCTCGGCACAGAGGGCGGCAGTCCCGCTCGGCGTGCTCGCAGGGATCTTGCTGATCCTGTTGGTGAACCCCTGGGTGGAGGTCTCGAACGACTTCCGGCCATGGATCAGCTACGCGTTCTGGATCGTCGCCATCGCCCTGTTGGTCGTGCTCTACATCGTCGCCCGGCGCGACCCGGAGAGCGACAAGGTCGAGATCGAGGGTCCGGCATTCACGCGGTTCCTGTTCAACAACTCACGGGCCGGCATCTTCTGGCTTCCGATCCGCATCTTCGTCGGCTTCGAGTGGTTCGAGGCCGGGTGGCACAAGCTGACCGGTCCCGGCTGGATCGACGGCGGGTCGGCACTCGCCGGCTACTGGACGAACGCCGCGAAGATCCCGGACGCTCCAGGTCGCCCGCTCATCACCTACGAGTGGTATCGCGACTTCCTCAACATCCTGATCCAGGGCCACCATGAGAAGTGGTTCGCGTGGGTAATCACGCTGGGCGAGCTCGCCGTCGGACTCGGCCTGATCTTCGGTGTCCTGACCGGGATCGCCGCGTTCTTCGGGGCCTTCATGAACATGTCGTTCCTGCTCGCCGGCTCGGCGTCCGTCAACCCGATCATGTTCACCCTGGCCATCGGTCTCGTGATGGCTTGGAGGGTCGCCGGCTACTACGGCGTCGACCGCTGGCTGCTTCCGATCCTCGGGACGCCGTGGCGCCCCGGAGTCCTTCCGCGTCGCGAGGGATCGACCCCGACGACCTGAGTCCGGTTGCCCCGGGAAGACGCTTCCCCGAACGGCGGGCTCTCGACGGCCCGCCGTTCCGATTCCCCGGTCGCACTGCGATTCGACCATCTGTTCGAAACCGAGCAGCGCGGGTGGCAGGACCCGCCTATACTCGGCGTCCCGTGGCCGCTCGACGAACCGCCCTCACCCCGGCTTCTTCACGGGACGACGGCGTGCCCGGGAACCGCCGTTCTGAGTCCGACCGGCCGAAGCGTCGGACCAGGCCGGCCGACGCACCTGACCCGCTCGACGCGTTCGCGCCGGCGGTCGCGGACTGGTTCCGCGGCGCCTTCCCGGCCCCGACGACGGCCCAGGTCCAGGGTTGGGCGGCGATCTCCGCCGGTCGCCATACGCTGATCCACGCCCCGACCGGCAGCGGCAAGACCCTCGCCGCGTTCCTGTGGTGCCTCGACCGCCTGGTCCGCGCCCCATCGCCCCCGCCGACCCGCGAGCGACCTGGCCTTGTCCGGGTCCTGTATGTCTCTCCGCTCAAGGCGCTGTCGTATGACGTCGAGCGGAACCTCCGGGCGCCACTGGCCGGCATCGCCCTGGCCGCCGCACGGCGGGGCGATCCGACCCCGAGCATCTCGGTCGGACTGCGGACCGGCGACACGACCTCCGAGGAACGCCGGCTCCATGCTCGCCATCCGCCGGACATCCTGATCACCACGCCGGAATCGCTCTATCTCCTGCTGACCAGCGCGGCGCGCGAGGGGCTGCGCGGGGTGGAGCACGTCATCATCGACGAGGTCCACGCGATCGCCGGGACGAAGCGCGGGGCGCATCTCGCCCTCAGCCTCGAGCGGCTCGAGCGGCTGCGGGCCCCTGGCGCACCACCGGTCCAGCGGATCGGACTGTCCGCGACCCAGCGACCACTCGACACGATCGCCCGCTTTCTGGGTGGGGTGGCGCCAGGTCGCGAAGTCGCCATCGTCGATGCCGGGACGCGCAAGCCGCTCGAGCTTTCGGTCGTCGTCCCGATCGACGATATGAGCCGGATCGGCGAGGCACTCCCGCTCGACGAACAGCCGGGCGGGCCGGCGGGCGGACCCGAGGCGCGGGTGAGCATCTGGCCGGCGATCCACCCGCGGATCCTCGAGCTCATCCGATCGCATCGCTCGACGATCGTGTTCTGCAACAGCCGACGGCTGGCCGAGCGGCTGGCCCAGCGGCTCAACGAGCTGGCCGGCGAGGAGCTCGTCCGCGCCCACCACGGCTCGATCGCCCGCGAGCAGCGGGTGGCCATCGAGGAGGCGCTCAAGGACGGCCGGCTGCCTGCCATCGTGGCGACCTCGAGCCTCGAGCTCGGGATCGACATGGGTGCCGTGGACCTGGTCATCCAGGTCGAGTCGCCGACGTCGGTCGCCCGCGGGCTGCAGCGGATCGGTCGGGCGGGCCACCAGGTCGACGCGCCCTCGCGCGGGGTCATCTTCCCGAAGTACCGCGGCGATCTGCTGGAGGCGGCGGTCGTGGCCGAGCGGATGCACGCCGGCGCGATCGAAACGACGACCGTCCCGCGCAACCCGCTCGATGTACTGGCTCAGCAGGTCGTGGCGATGACGGTCATGGAGCCCTGGACGGTCGACGAGCTCCACGCCACGGTGACCCGGGCGATGCCGTACGAGACGCTTGGGCGCGAGGCCTTCGAGGGCGTCCTGTCGATGCTGGCCGGGGCGTATCCGTCGGACGAGTTCGCCGAGCTGAAGGCGCGGGTGACCTGGGACCGCGTCACCGGCGTGGTCGAGGGCCGGCGGGATGCTCGGGTCGTGGCCGTGACCAGTGGGGGGACCATCCCGGACCGCGGCCTGTACGGCGTGTTCCTGGCCGGCGATCCGGGCACGCCGGGGCGGCGCGTCGGCGAGCTCGACGAGGAGATGGTCTACGAGAGCCGGGTCGGTGAGGTGATCACCCTCGGCGCCTCGGCCTGGCGGATCGAGGAGATCTCCCACGACCGGGTCGTCGTGTCACCTGCCCCGGGGCAACCCGGCAAGCTGCCGTTCTGGCACGGCGACGCGGTCGGTCGACCGATCGAGCTGGGTCGGGCGGTCGGGGCATTCGTCGCGGAGCTCGAGGGCGACCTCGGGCGCGGCGCCCGTGGACGGACCGCCGCGCTCAAGCGACTGGGTGAGCGCAACGACCTCGACCCGATGGCGGCCGACAACCTGCTCACCTACCTCGAGGACGAGCGAGCGGTCGCGGGGGCCCTGCCGACGGACCGGCGGGTGGTCGTCGAACGCTTTCGCGACGAGCTGGGCGACTGGCGGCTGTGCCTGCTGACCCCGTTCGGTGGCCGGGTCCATGCTCCGTGGGCACTCGCCCTTGAGACCCGCCTGGCGGAGCGACTCGGTGCCGAGGTCCAGACGATCTGGTCCGACGACGGGATCGCCATCCGGCTGCCGGACGGCGATCTTGACGGGATCGACGAGCTGCTCTTTCCCGATCCGGACGAGATCGAGGACCTGGTCGTCGGCAAGGTCGCCGACTCCGCGCTGTTCGCGTCGCGCTTCCGGGAGAACGCCGCGAGGGCCCTGCTCCTGCCTCGACGGCGGCCGGGGACCCGGACGCCGCTCTGGCAGCAGCGCCAGCGGGCCGCCGGGTTGCTGGCGGTCGCCAGCCGGTACGGCAGCTTCCCGATCCTGGTCGAGACGTACCGGGAATGCCTGTCCGACGTGTTCGACCTGCCCGCCCTGCGCGAGGTGCTGGCCGGGGTGGCGCGGCGCGAGGTCGCCGTCCATCGAGTCGAGACCGTCCGCGCCTCGCCATTCGCCAGCTCGCTCCTGTTCGATTACGTCGCTGCCTACATGTACGAGGGTGACGCACCGCTGGCCGAACGCCGGGCGCAGGCACTCACCCTCGATCGCGATCTGCTCCGCGAGCTGCTCGGTCAGGAGGAGCTGCGCGAGCTGCTCGATCCCGAGGCGCTGGCCGACCTCGAGCTGGCTCTCCAGGCGCTGACCGACGAACGGCAGGCGACCACCGCGGACCAGCTCCACGACCTGCTCCGGCGGGTCGGCGACCTGACCGAGGCGGAGGTGGCGGCGCGCTGCGCCGTCCAGCCCGACGAGAGTGCCGGCTGGCTGGGCGAGCTGGCGGCCGGGCGGCGCGCCATCGCTGTGCGGATCGCCGGCGAGGTGCGCTGGATCGCCATCGAGGATGCCGCCCGCTATCGGGATGCCGTCGGGGTCCAGCCGCCGGCCGGCGTGCCGCTGGCGTTCCTCGAGGAGACGACGGCCGCGCTCGAAGGCCTGCTGGCACGGTTCGCCCGGACCCACGGACCGTTCCTGTCACCCGAACCCGCGCTTCGCTGGGGGTTGCCGGCGGGCGTGGTCGAGGACACCCTCGGGCGGCTGATGGAGGCAGGCACGATCCTCCGCGGCGAGTTCCGGCCTGCTGGCGCCGAGCGCGAATGGTGCGATCCTGAGGTCCTCCGGCAGCTCCGCCGACGGTCCCTGGCCCGGCTCCGGCGCGAGGTCGAGCCGGTCGATCCCGCGGCACTCGGCCGCTTCCTGCCCGAGTGGCAGGGGGTGGCACCGTTGCCGCGACTGGGCGGAGGGCCCCGTGAGGCGCCGCCTGCGTTGCGGGGGTCCGCGGCACTGGAGCGGTTGGCCGAGGTCGTCGACCAGCTGGCCGGGCTGCCGATCCCCGCCTCGATCCTCGAGCGGGATGTCCTGCCGGTCCGCGTGCCGGGCTATCAGCCGCGTCTGCTCGACGAGCTCGGGGGGTTAGGCGAGGTGGTCTGGGTCGGTCGGGGGAGCCTCGGGCGCGACGACGGGCGGATCGCCCTGTTCCGACCCGGTCGGGAGGCGCTCCGGATGGCCGGCGGTCCCGGGGCGGTCGAGGCGGCCGCGGCCGGGCGACCGAGCTCGCCGCGACACGATGCGATCCGGGCCTTCCTTCGGCGGCGCGGCGCGTCGTTCTACCGTGAGCTCCATGCGGCGGCCGGGGGCGGGCCGGACCGCGAGATGCTCGATGCCCTGTGGGATCTCGTATGGGCGGGCGAGCTGACCAACGACACGTTCGCGCCGCTTCGGGCCCTGCGCTGGGCACGGCCGGGCCGCGAGGCAAAGCGACGGCCGGGTCGACTGACCAGTCTCGGACCGCCGGAGGCTGCCGGTCGGTGGTCGCTGGTCGTCGGCGCCGGTTCGGCCGACGCCACGGGTGACGTCTGGGCCGACGATGTCGCCAGTGCGCCGCCCACTGCTCCGGCCATCACCCCGCCCGCCGCGGCCGCAGGCCCCACCCCGACCGAGCGGGCGCACGCCCTGGCCCTGTCCTTGCTCGAGCGACACGGCGTGCTCACCCGCGAGGCGGTGGCTTCGGAAGGGGTGTTCGGCGGGTTCAGTGCGGTCTACCCAGTGCTCCGCGCGCTGGAGGAGGCCGGCCGGGTCCGTCGCGGCTACTTCGTCGACGGGCTCGGCGCGGCGCAGTTCTCGTTGGCCGGCGCGATCGACCGGCTTCGCTCGGTTCGCGATCCGGTCGAAGAGTCAAACCGCGCACGGATCCATCTGTTGGCGGCGGCCGACCCGGCCAACCCGTACGGTGCGGCGCTGGCCTGGCCGCGCCGCGACGACGCCGATCGACGCGCGTTCACCCGGGCGGCCGGCGCCTATGTCGTCCTGGTCGACGGGGTCGCCGCGCTCTTCCTGGAACGCGGCGGGCGGTCGCTGGCGATGCTTCTGGCCGCGGACGATCCGGCGGTCGCCGGGCTGGCGCTTCGTGCGCTTGGCGCCCTCGTGGCCGATGGTCGCCTCCGGGATCTGCTCGTCGCCAAGGTCGACGGCCTTCCCGTGGCCGAGTCTCCCTGGAAGGCCTCCCTGCTCGAGGCCGGGTTCGTGCCCGGCTATCGCGGTCTTGCCCTTCGAACCGACGCCCGGTAACTGATGCCTGAGGGCGATACGCTCCGCCGCACTGCCGACGGACTGCGGCCGTATCTGGTCGGGCGGCCGGTCACCGCGGTTCGGGCGAGCGGACCGGGCCCCGTGCCACAGATCGATCGGCTGGTCGGCGCGACGATCACCGGCGTCGAGGCGCTCGGCAAGAACCTGTTGATCCGGTTCGACAACGGCTTCGAGTTGCGAACCCACCTCCGGATGAATGGGTCGTGGCACCGTTATCGACCGGGTGAACACTGGCGCCGACCGCCGGCCCGGGCTCGGCTGGTCCTCGAGGTTCCGGGAGCCGTTGCGGTCTGTTTCGACGCACCGGTCGTCGAGCTGCTGGAGACGCGCGCTGAGGCGCTTCATCCAGCGCTGGCGGCCCTTGGTCCGGACCTGCTCGACCCGGACTTCGAGGCGAGGGACGGTGCCGCTGAGGCGTTCCGACGCCTGCGCGACCCCGCCCGAGCCGAGCGCGTCGCCGCCGAAGCCCTCCTCGACCAGCAGGCCCTCGCCGGGATCGGCAACGTCTACAAGAGCGAGGTCCTGTACATCGAACGGGTCGATCCGTGGGCCCGGGTCCGCGACCTTGATGACGCCACGCTGGCTCGACTCATCGCGACCGCGCACCGGCTGCTCGTGGCCAATGCGGACCGGCGTGACGGCCTGGGTCGTCGCGGCCGTCGCGCGGAGCGGGTCACGACCGACGGCGACCCGGCCGCCGCCCGTCGGCCGCTGTGGGTCTACGGTCGCGCCGGCCGTCCGTGCCTCCGCTGCGGGACGGTCATCGCGCGTCGGTCCCAGGGGACCGAGCGTCCTCGGTTGACGTTCTGGTGTCCGCGCTGCCAGGCGCCACCGTGACGGCGGCCTCGATCGAGCCGCCTTCGGTCAGGCCAGGTCGAGGGCGACGGTCGATCGGATCCTGACCAGGCGTCGGTCCTGGGCGCCGGGGGCCACGAACCGGAAGAGCGACCGGTCGAGCGAATAGATCCCGGTCGAGGACAGGCGGATCCGGCCCAGCCGGAACGTGAAGACCGGGTTCTCACCGTTGCCCGCGTAGTGATAGGGGATGCCGTCGGCGGCGAGGACGGCCATGTTGGCCTGACCCGCGAACGTGTCGTGGAGGGCGCCGAGCAGATGGGCGACCGGCTCGTCCGGCGTCCAGGCATCCTCGAGCCAGCGCGCGCCCGCCTCCGTGTCGGCTCGGCCGTGGATCCGGCCTTCCTGCCGGTAGCGCTTCCGCCACGACCGGTAGTCGCGGAGGTCGCCGTTGTGGCTGAAGGCATATCGCCCCTGCGGGTCGAGGAACGGTTGGGTGTCGGCCATCCCGAGCGTCGACAGCCTCGAGGGACGACGGAGGTGAACGAGCAGGCTCGTCGTCTCGGTCCGGCCGACCGCCTCGTGGCCAGGGTCGTCACGGAAGGCGCGCAGATCGCGATACTCGGCGATCGTCCCGCTCGGCGTCAGCCACGCGGCGCCCCAGCCGAACCCTGCGATCCCGAACCGCTCGAGCCTCTCGCTGAACGGCCACAGCTCATCGAGCCGGAACGGCTCGGCGGCCCGCGCGACATAGTGCTCACACATCCGCGGGATCGTACCGCACGGTCCGCCCCCGCCTCCGCCCAGCCGCCCCCGCCCGGCCGCAGGTCGTCGGCTGCCGTGCATCGGCCTGTTCGTCAGGTGCTCGTGCCCCGCACGCTACGTCCGGACGAGGGTCGTTCCGCCGTCAGGTGCTCATGCCCCGCACGCCAGGCGGTGACCTGCGCGTTCATCGCCGCCGAATGTCCACGCGCGGCACGACCTCGTGCGTGGACATCGGCCCCGAAGCCACGAATCGGTGCCGATCTGTGACAACACGCTTCCTAACGTGCGGGAGATGCGCGCCCGGGGCTGGGAGGCTGGCGAGGACCAGGGCTCGAGGTCGCGTCACGTGTGGTGCGTATCGACGTCATGACAGCGACCGCGTAGGCTGCGGGCCAGTCCAGAGCCTGTGGGGCGTGACCGACGAGGAGAACGGATGCACGGACCGAGCGGAGCGGCGGGGACCGCCGGCGCAAGCGTCACCGGAGCCGACGGGCGGCCGACCGCCGAGCTCAGCCTCCGCGAGCTGTTCGACCTCAACGCCTACTGGCTGGCGATCAACGTCCTGTGGGGCGCGATCGGGATCAGCCTGCTGCCCCTCTTGATGGTCGATCTCGTGTGCGGCGGCAACAAGCTCTGTCCGAACCCGACCTCCATCCTGCCAGGTATCACCGTCGGCAAGGGTGCGGCCGAGGCGATCATCATCAACCTGGGCGTCGTCATCGCCATCCTCGTCCAGCCGACAGTGGCCGCCCTGAGCGACCATACCTCGAGCCGTCTCGGCCGGCGCAAGCCCTACATCATCGTCGGGACCCTGCTCGACATGGCCTTCCTGCTCGGCTTCTACCTCGCCGGAGCTTGGGTCGGGATCCTCATCTTCTACTGCCTCCTCCAGTTCAGCTCGAACTTCGCCCAGGGTCCCTTCCAGGGCTTCATGCCCGATCTCGTCCCGGCCAGGCAGGTCGGTCTGGCCAGCGGGCTGATGGGCCTGATGATCCTGCTCGGCGTCGGCGGCGGGGCGATGCTCGTCGCGGTCGCCAATGCGCTCGGCAACCCGCGTTACGTCGTGTTCGTGATCATGACCGTCGAGTTCACGACGATGCTGCTGACCGTTTTCCGTGTTCGCGACGGGCGCCAGGGGATCCCGCGCGAGGGTCGGTCCTGGCCGCAGGTCGCCAGGGCGGCTTGGGGGACCGACATCCTCCAGGAACGAAGCTTCGTGTGGCTGCTCGGCTCGCGCCTGTTCTTCCTGATGACGGCTACGACCCTGACCGCGATCGCCTTCTTCTACATGAGCGATTCGTTCGGCCTGGCGACCCAGCCCGCCCTCGATCTGACCTTCATCGCGGGAGCCCTGATCGTGACCTTCGGCGCGCTCGCCACGGTCCCGGCCGGTCGGCTGTCCGGGCGGATCGGCCGCAAGCGGATGATCTACATCTCGGCCATCGTCGGGGCGATCGGGATGGCCTGTCTCGTCCTCGCGCCGACGACGACCATCGGCCTCGGCTTCGCGGTCCCAGTGGGCGTCGCCTCGGGCATCTTCCTGGCGGTCGACTGGGCGCTGATGACCGACATCATCCCGAAGGCCGAATCGGGTCGGTACATGGGGATCAGCAACGTCATCACCGGGTCCGCCGGGGCGATCGCCGCTGCGATCGGCTTGCTGCTGGTCGACTTCGGGAACAACACATTCGGCCTGGGCGCCGGGCCGCGGCTCGCCTTCGCGGTGTCCTGCTCGTACTACGTGATCGGATCGCTCCTGCTCACCCAGGTGGACGAGCGTCGTCGAGAGGACGGCCCGCTGCCCGCGATGACAGACACGACCGCCGCACCGGCCGTCTGAGCCGGATCAGACCTCGAGGCCCAGGAACCGCCGGAAGCGACGGCGCGGCTCGGGAGCCCGTCGAACGTCGGCGATGAGGCCGCGGTAGGTGGTCGGTCGCAGCCAGCGGATCGGATCGTCCGACAGCCAGACATACGGGACCGCGCCCCACAGCAGGACCAGGTAGTCGAGCCGGATCGGTCGCTCGCCGAAGCCGAAGATCGCCTGGAGCTGGACGATGGTCAGCGGCAGCATCACCAGGCTGAGCCCGGCGAACAGACACAGCCAGACGAGCCCCCAACCGCGGGCGCGCGGCGCGAGGATGAGCCAGAACGGGGCGGGCACCCATTTCATCCAGGTCGCCATCCCCCACAGGAAGCCGGCCGTGCTGGGCCCGACGAAGCGGGTCGTCCACAGGACGAAGGCCAGCAAGAGGGTGATGTTCCCCGTGTCGAGGTTGGCGCCGATAGGGAAGGCGAGCATGAGCACGACGACGGCAGTGGCGAGCGGTCGACGGCGATAGGCCCAGTGGATCGTCCAGAAGAGGGCCAGGATGGCGCCGCCGCGCCAGACGAACCAGGCCACGTCCCAGGGGAGGAGTGCCCATGGCGCGAACAGCGGGAGCATCCACGGCGCGTACACGTACGGCAGGAATGGGCCAGTCGGCGCGTACGGGTTGCCGCCATTGAGCCAGATCCGGACGCCGGCCCAGTACGCCCGTGCGTCCGCACCAGCCAGCTCGCCGCGCGATACGAGCCCGGCTCCGACCACGCCGGCGACCGCGATGAGGATGACCATCGCGGCGATCCGACGCGGATCGTGGAGCCGGGAGACCTCACGTCGCAGTGCGCGCTGGAAGACGCCGGCGCGCCGACGGGTCGGCCGCGGGATCCTGCCCGTCGGGAACCCCGCCACCGCCCGCCGCCCGCCGCTCGGAACGCTCCGACCGGACGGTGCGGGGCCTGACTGCTCGGTCATCGATCGGGATTGTCGCACGGGGTTGCTCCGTTCCCACCCCGAACAGACCACCGCGGCAGTGTGGATGGCCATGTGGACTGCGATGGGGACGGCCTGGGCCGTCCGGTGCGTCGACGCACCGATTCTGTGGACAAAGGTCCTTCCAAGATGTGAGGCGGACGGCGATGATGGCTTCCCTCGGAAGGGAGGCATGGGATCCGCCGATCCCACAGCACGGCGACCAGATACGGTCGCCAGATCGTCGTGCTGGCCAGGGCGAGACCGGCCCCTCCGTGCAGCCCTGGGCGCGCACGCGATGACCCTCCGTGAGTACGGACTCCTGGCGCAGGCCACCGATTGGTTGACGTTCACCCTGGCGATCTTGATGGTGCCGGGCCTGATCCAGGTAGAGGTCGGTCCGATCGGGACCATCCTCCAGACAGGCGGCATCCTCGGCAGTCTCGCCTGGAAGTGCGCCGGGCTCGCGGTCGCCTATAGCCTGTTGTCGTACGCCAAGCCGTGGGGTCAGTTCGTCGGTCTGATGGCCGTCGTCTCCCTCGGCCTGCTCGGTGCCGCCGGCAACCTGTGGGCGCTGTCGCAGGTCATCCGCTGACCCTCTTCATCCGCTGACTCTCCACTGGGCTGGCGACCTGTCCATCCACGCTCCGAGTGGTCGTTGAGGCGCTCTGGCCGCGCGCTGCGGCACGCCCGGCGCGGCCACGGCACACCCGGCGCGGCCACGCGCGTGTGCGCGTCCCGTCGCCCCCGGGCGGCGATGCCCCGCGCGGGCATCTCCCTCGGAACCCCTGCTCCTGTATCCTCGGGCGCAGCGTTCAGGAGGCAATGAACCCAGAGTGGCCGAAGGTACCGTCATCGTCATCGGCGGCGCGGAGGACAAGGTCCGGGATCGAGTCATCCTCAGCCGATTCATCGCGCTCGCCGGCGGGACCGACGCCACGATCGCGGTCATCAGCACCGCCTCGTCGCTCGGGCTGGAGGCGGGCCAGCGCTACCGTCAGGTGTTCAAGGAGCTGGGCGCGCACGAAGTCCACACGCTCCATGCGGTGACCCGGCCCCAGGCCAATGACGATGCCGCGGTCCGGGCTGTTCAGGATGCGACCGGCATCTTCATGACCGGCGGGAACCAGCTCCGCCTCGCCTCGACGCTCGGCGGCACCCGGCTGGCCGACTCGATCCTCGACCGCTTCCGGCTCGGGGCGGTCGTCGCCGGGACGAGCGCGGGCGCCTCGGCGATGAGCAGCCACATGATCGCCTTCGGTGCCTCAGGGGCGACCCCGAAGCAGCGGATGGCCCAGATCGCAGCGGGCCTCGGGGTCCTGCCCGGGGTGATCATCGACCAGCACTTCCAGCAGCGGAACCGGCTCGGTCGACTGCTCAGCCTCATCGCCCAGAACCCGAGCCTGCTCGGTCTCGGGGTCGACGAGGATACCGCGGGGGTGGTCTCCCCGGATCACGTCCTGGAGGTCATCGGCCGGGGCAGCGTGACGATCATCGACGGCGCCGCCTCGGAGACTGACGCCTGGGAGGTGGGCGGTCATCGGCCGCTGATGATCAGCAACGTGGTGCTCCACTCACTGCCCGCTGGCTACAAGTTCGATCTGCGCCGCCGCCATCGAGTGGCCGCTCCGGCGCTGCGCGCGGTCAGCGGGGGCGAGGCCGCGACATGACGCCGTCCGAGCGGAAGCCCGCGAAACGCCAGACCAAGCCGACCGCCAAGAACCCGGCCAAGCCGACCGCCAAAAACCCGGCCAAGCCGGCGAAGAACCAGACCAAGCCGACCGCGAAGTCGACCAGGGCCGTCGCCGGGCCGACGAAGGCCGCAGCCGCTGCTGCGCCGGTCAAGCCCGCCAAGGGTCCAGTCAAGCCGCCCAAGGCACCCATGGTCCCCCTCGAACCCAGCCTGAAGATCGTCGAGTCGCGGATCCTGCGCGGCCCGAACTACTGGGCGCGCGAACCGGTTATCCGACTCCTGGTCGACCTCGGCAGCCTCGAGGAGTACCCGTCAAACAGGATCCCGGGCTTCGTCGACGGGCTGGTCGAGCTACTGCCGTCGCTCGAGGACCACGCCTGCTCGCTCGGCCGACGCGGCGGCTTCGTGAGCCGGCTCCGGGACGGCACGTGGGCCGGCCATGTCGCGGAGCACATCGCCCTCGAGCTGCAGAACCTGGCCGGCACCGATGTCCGCCATGGCAAGACCCGAGGGGCCGGCCCGTACGGGCAGTACAACGTCATCTACGAGTTCCGCGAGGAGACCGTCGGGATCGAGGCCGGCCGGATGGCGGTCGCCCTGGTCAATCACCTGGTCGACCCGGTGGCTGCACCGTTCGACCTGGTCGATGAGCTCGAGCAGCTCATCCTCCTGGCCGAGCGATCCGCGTTCGGCCCGTCGACCCAGGCCCTCATCGATGAGGCGGTCAGCCGCGACATCCCATTCATCCGGCTGGATGCCCACTCGCTGGTGCAGCTCGGCCAGGGCGTCCACCAGCAGCGGATCCGGGCGACGATGACCAGCCAGACCAGCGCCATCGGGGTCGATGTCGCCAGCGACAAGAGCCTGACCAATCGCCTGCTCGATTCGGCCGGTCTGCCCGTCCCGCGGGCCGGTGTGGTCGATCGCGACGAGGATGCCGTGACCCTCGCCCGGCGGCTCGGCTTCCCGTGCGTGGTCAAGCCGCTTGACGGGAACCACGGCCGTGGCGTCCACCTCGACCTGCGCTCGGATGATGCGGTCCGGGCGGCCTTCCACGGTGCGCTCGCCCAGAGCCGGAGCGGGGATGTGGTCGTCGAGACCTACGTGGCCGGCAAGGACTACCGCTGCCTGGTCATCGGCGGCAAGGTCGCGGCGATCGCCGAGCGAGTCCCGGCATCGGTCCACGGAGACGGCACGCTGTCCGTGCGCCAGCTCGTCGACCTGGCCAACCAGGATCCGCGGCGCGGGATCGGTCATGAGAAGGTCCTCACCCGGATCAGGCTCGACGGGGCGGCCGAGGAGCTCGTCCGGGCCCAGGGCTGGGAGCTCGACGGTATCCCGCCCAGGGGCGCCTGGATCAAGCTCGCCCTGACCGGCAACATGTCGACCGGCGGCACGTCCATCGACCGCACGATCGAAGCCCACCCGGACAACGTCGAGATCGCCGAGACAGCGGCCCTGATCGTCGGGTTGGATGTGGCCGGGATCGACTTCGTCTGCCCCGACATCGCCACCCCCGTCCGCGAGACGGGCGGCGCCATCGTCGAGGTCAACGCGGCCCCCGGCTTCCGGATGCACACCCACCCGACCGAGGGCGAGCCGCAGTACGTGGCCAAGCCGGTCCTCGACAACCTGTTCCCGGCCGGGACGGCGTCGCGCATCCCGATCATCGCAGTGACCGGCACGAACGGCAAGACGACCACGGTCCGGATGATCGCCCACATCCTCAAGCTGATGGGCCGGCGGGTGGGGATGACCTCGACCGACGGGATCGTAATCGATGGACGGCTGATCAAGAAGGGCGACATGTCTGGGCCCAAATCGGCCCAGATGGTCCTCCAGAATCCGACCGTGGACAGCGCGGTGTTCGAGGTGGCGCGCGGCGGGATCCTGCGCGAGGGCCTCGGCTACGACCGGAACGACGTGGCCGTCGTGACCAACGTCACCGGCGACCACCTCGGGCTCGGCGGGATCGAGTCACTCGGTCAGCTGGCAAACGTCAAGGGCGTCGTGGTCGAGGCGGTCCCGCGGTCGGGCACGGCCGTGCTCAACGCCGACGATCCGCACGTTGCCCGGATGGGCCGGCATTGTGCCGGCCGGGTCGTCTACTTCAGCCTCGCCACCCAGAAGGGCAAGGACGGCTATGACCGGGTCGACGGCCATCTCGGCCGGGGTGGCGCCGCGTTTGGGATCGATCCGACCGCCGAGGGCGACCTGATCGTCCTGCGCCTCGGCCCGCGGACGATGCCGGTCCTGTACACCCACCTCATCCCGGCGACGTTCGGCGGGCGGGCGCGGATGAACGTCGCCAACGCGCTGGCCGCCGCGGCTGCGGCCTGGGCGTCGGGCGCCCACCTCCACGACATACGGCAGGGACTGCGGACCTTCTCGACGTCGTTCTTCCAGGCGCCGGGACGGCTCAACCTGGTCGAGATCGGCGGGATCCGCGTGGTCATCGACTACTGCCACAACGTCGATGGGATGCGCCAGCTGGCCGACTTCGTCGAGAACATGATCACCGAGCCGGAGGCCCGCGGGCCGAAGGGTATCCGCGTCGCGCGGACGAACGGCAGCCGGCCGCGGACCGGTCGGGCCATCGGGGTCATCGGCATCCCGGGCGATCGCCGCGACGATGATCAGCACGACTACGGGGCGATCGCCGCGACCGCCTTCGACGAGATCTATGTTCGGGAGGACCGCAACCTGCGCGGTCGTCCGCCGGGTGAGACGGCGACCAACGTGGTGGCCGGGGTCAAGGATGCGCGGACCGACGGCACCGCCCGGACCACCAAGGCCGAGAAGATCCTCGACGAGATGACCGCGGTCCGGACCGCCCTCCGGCGGGCCGCGCCGGGCGACCTGGTGGTGATGTGCGTCGACGACGCCGTCGGCGTCTATCGCGAGGCGATGGCCGCCTCGCGGACGCCGGGCGGACCGACCGCCTTCGCCGACCCCGGCGAGCTCGGGACTCCGGAGCAGTAGTCGCGCTCAGCCGCCAGGAGGTCGCCCGCCCAGCCGCCGCCAAGCAGCCCGCCCTCAGGTGGCGGTGTTCTTGCCGACGATCCGGATGATAGAGAAGATCTCGCCGAGCGCGATCAGGATGAGCAGCAGGCCGACGGCGGATTCCATGGTCGGTTCGCTCCCTCAGGCTCGTTCGGCGCGATGCGCCGGATCGGACCGATGATGCGCCGCCGGCGTGCCACTCCGCAAGGCGCAACGACAGGCGTCGCTCCGAAGGCCGGTCCGACCCCCGATCTCGATCGGGTCCGGCCAGCGTCCCTCGCGGTCGGGTCGGGCTAGGCCAGGTCCGCGACGACGTCGATCGGTCGGGCGCCGAGCGTATCGAGCAGGGCGAACACCGCTTCGCGCTCCTCGTGGCACATCAGGACGATCACCCGGGCCGCCTCGGGCCGGGCGCCACGGGCTTCGGCCTGCGAGCCGGCACCGTTGAGCTCGGCGCGCAGAGCGATCGTCTCGGACTCGTAGACGGTCACCTCGTCGGGCGACCGGCCGGCCGCCACCACCCCCGCCAGGAGCTCCCCGACGATGGACTCGCGGGTCCGCCCGCGCAGGTAGTTGAGCGTCTCCTTGATGGCGATCCGCTGGGCGCGCACGCCCGCGATCCGGCCGATTCCACGGAGGGTGTCGTCGGGCCGATCGCCGGCCGTCCCGATGATGATCGTGATCGGATCGACCCGGCCCGAGGACCGAGCGGCGATGCCCTCGGCCACGTCGAGGACCGCCGAGATCCCGGCCTCGTTGTGGGCGAAATCGACGATCACGATCCGCTGGCCCAGCCGGAACAGGTTCAATCGGCCCGGCGAGCGATCCGCCGTCGGCCGGAAGTCTCGCAGGCCG
Source organism: Candidatus Limnocylindrales bacterium (assembly GCA_038325875.1). Classification (GTDB taxonomy): domain Bacteria; phylum Chloroflexota; class Limnocylindria; order Limnocylindrales; family CSP1-4; genus Chersky-267. The sequence continues at coordinate 42,838 of JBBQJL010000005.1, read as the reverse complement.
TCGGCGACCTGCTCGATCGTCGCCCCGAGCGCCCGTGCCCCACCTGCCGCCGCCAGGGCGTTGGCGACATTGTGGCGGGCGATCCCGCCGATGGTGATCGGAACGTCGGCCACCGCCGCGATCGGCCTCGCGACGCCGTCCTCCAGCTCGACCAGCGTCCCCTGCCGGAGGACGTAGGCTCGGCCACCGCGGGCGACGTGCCGACGGAGCCTGGACGATGACGCCTCCTCGATCGAGAACAGGGCGACCTGCCCGTGCGTCCGCCGGGCGACCTCGACCACCAATGGGTCGTCGGCATTGAGGATGGTCCAGCCGCCGGGGCGGGTGATCCGGCAGATCGTCGACTTCACCTCGGCCAGCTCGGGCAGGGTGTGGATGCCCTGCAGGTCGAGGTGATCGGAGCTGATGTTGGTCAGGATGCTGACGTCGTTCGACTCGTAGCCCACCCCGCGCAGGACGATCCCGCCGCGGGCCGTCTCGAGCACTGCGACGTCGACGTCCGATCGAGCGAGGATCTGTTGAGCGCCGCCCGGTCCCGTCCAGTCGCCCGGGTCGACCATCCGCTCGTCGACGAGGACGCCGTCCGAGGTGGTCGTGCCGACGTGCCGCCCGGCCAGGAGCAGGATGTGGCTGATCAGCCGGGTGACGGTGCTCTTGCCGTTCGTCCCGCTGATCGACACGATCGGGATGCGCCGGTCGGCATCGCGGATCCACGCTGGCGGGGTCGTGCTCGCATCGGCGATCCGGGCGCCCCACCGCTCGAGCAGTCGGCTCTGGGCGCCGGTCAGCCGGGCCGTCCGAGCCGGCGACACGTTCCGCTCGGTCAGGGCAAGACCCGCATCGACGATCGCCCGGGCGCGTTCGGCCCCGGTCCATGGGAAGGTGACGATCCAGTGGCCGGGATCCGAGGAGCGATGGACCGCCAGGCCGGCGCGGCCCTCGTCGTGCTCGGCTCGCAGGCGCCGGATCCAGTTGGCGAGAGCGGCGATCTCGTTGGGCCACTCCCGGGCCGGGACCTGGCGGCCGAGATGGACGAGCGCATGCCGGCCGGGCGCGCGCTGTCCATACCAGGTCCGCCGCCGTCCGATGGCGAGCTCGGTCTTGGCCACCGGCTCGAGCCGATAGACGGACGGTCCCTCGAGCAGGCGGATCTCGATCACTCGCACGGTCCGGGCAGGATAGCGCGCCGGGATGGCCCCGAGTGGCCGCCTTGGGGGCGCGGGCGCGGCCGCACGCAGCCCGTGACCGGTCGGTGAGCCTCCCCGGCTACACTCCCCGCGATGGAGTCCCTGCATGCTCCCGGCGCCGCGGTCACCAACGACGAGCTCGACGAGCTCGAGGAGATCGTCGAGGACGAGCTGCCGGCATACCTCGAAGACCTTGCCTCCCTGGTCAACGTCGACTGTGGTAGCTACACCAAGGCCGGGGTCGACCAGGTCGGCCAGTGGACCGGACGGTTTCTCGAGCGACTCGGCGCCACGGTCGAGTTCCGACCGGACTCGACCCTCGGCGACACGGTCGTGGCCACCCTCGAGGGCCGGCCGGGCGGACCGCGGCTGCTCCTGATCGGTCACCTCGACACGGTCTTCCCCGAGGGCACCGCCCGAGCTCGGCCGTTCCGGATCGATGCCGGTGTCGCCCGTGGCCCCGGTGTGACCGACATGAAGTCCGGTCTGCTGGCGGGCCTCTATGCGCTCCTGGCGTTGCGCGCGCTCGGGACCGATCAGGATGAGATCGCCGAGCTGCCGTTCGAGCGGCTCGTCTTCGTGGCCAACCCCGACGAGGAGATCGGCTCCCCGAGCTCGAGCCGACACATCCGGGAGCTGGCGCTCGAGACCGATGCGTGTTTCGTCCTCGAGTGCGCTCGCGCAAATGGCGACATCGTGTCGGCGCGGAAGGGGACGGTCGACTTCCGCCTGACGGTCAAGGGTCGCGCGGCGCACGCCGGCGTCGAGCCCGAGAAGGGCAGGAACGCAGTGCTCGAGGCTGCCCACCAGACGATCGCCCTCCAGGCGCTGAACGGGCGCTGGCCGGGAGTCACGGTCAACGTCGGGGTCGTCCAGGGCGGCATCCGACCGAACGTCGTGGCCGAGGAAGCGGTCCTCGAGGTGGACCTGCGGGCTGCCGCCCGAGCGGATCTCGAGGCGGCCGAGGCGGCCGTGCGCGCGATCGCCGCCGCGACGACCGTGGCGGACACGACGGTCGTCGTCGAGGAGATGGGTCGACACTGGCCGATGGAGAAGCTGGATCGATCGGGAAGACTGGTCGACCATGCGATCGCCCTGGCCGATCGACTCGACTTCCCGCTGGCCGACTGCGCCACCGGCGGCGCGTCCGACGCCAACACCACCTCGGGGCTGGGGGTGCCGACGCTCGACGGGCTGGGACCGATCGGCGGCAACGATCATTCGCCGGAGGAGTACCTCGAGGTCGACTCGATCGTGCCCCGCACGACGCTGCTCGCAGCGTTGCTGTTGGCGGTCGCCCGCGATCCGCTCATCGCCTCGTGGCGGCCCCACCGAGCATGAGCGGCTCGCGTCGCCTTGTGTCGTCCGGCGGGCCGTGGGAGGCGACCGGCGGTTACAGCCGCGCGCTGATCGTCGGCGACTCGTGCTGGGTGTCGGGTACGACGGATGCCGGTCCCGACGGTCGGTCGCGCCATCCGGGCGATCCCGGCGGCCAGGCGCGGGCCGCGCTCGACATCATCGAGCGGGCGCTGGCCGAGGGCGGGTTCAGCCTCGAGCATGTCGTCCGGACGCGGTCCTTCGTGACCGACGCCGCTTCGGTCCCGGCGGTGCTCGCTGCGCATGGCGAGCGGTTCGGATCGATCCGGCCGGCCGCCACGCTGGTCATCGTGGCCGGTCTTGTCGAGCCGACCCTGCTGGTCGAGATCGAGGCCGACGCCCAGCGCTGAGGGTGTGTGCCCGACGGCTGGTGGTCGAGGCGGCGGTCGGCCGGGAAGGATCGCACCACGACGCGGGTCGGCGCCTCGATCCGGCACCGACTGTCACGACCACCCTGGGTGGTCCTTTCGGTCATGAGCGAGCGTGCAGGGACCCCGATTTGGGCACGAAGGACTCCGCACACGCTAGTGCTGAAGTCCCCTTCGGCCAGCCTGGCTGGCCACCGAGGGGCGGCTGGCCGACCCGCATCACGGACAGGACCCCGGGGTCCCGACCTCAAGCCCAGCCGAGGTAGCGGGCGAGGGCGACCAGGATGACCGCGGCGGCCAGGCCGTAGAACAGGTTCCGCCGCCACCACATCAGGCCGATCGAGATGAAGACGCCCAGCCACTCGATTCCGACGTGGAAGGCCGGCTGGCCGTCGGTCGTCGCGACCATCACGCTGACCGCCGCGAGCGCCGCGAGGACAGCCGGTCCCACGAGCTGGAGGTAGTCAAGTGTCCACCTGGGCAGCCGCTCGATCCCGGGTGCCAGGAGCGGCAGTGCCCGGGATGGGTAGGTGACCGCGCCCATCAGCACAGCCAGCAGGACCAGGTCGGTGCTCACGATGGGCGTTCCGGGGCGTCTGCATGCTGGACCTCCGCCCCCTCGAATGCGGCATGCGGCGAGCCCGGCACGGCGTAGTGCTCGGCCGAGGCGGGCGTCCCGATCGGGGCATCCTCGTGGGCGATCGCCCGCGGCACGAGCATCCCGGCGAGCGGGCCGAGGACGCCCCCGGCGACGATCCCGACACCCGTCCCAGCGACCAGGCTGACAAGCACGCCGACCGTCGCCCCGACCGCGGCCGCCACCACCTCTCGACGGCCGGTCATGAGGCCGACGCACAGGCCCGCCATCGCGGAGGGGAAGACGACATCGAGGCCGAGCCGCGACGGGTCGGCGATCTGTCCTCCGAGGGCCACACCGGCCAGGGTGGCCAGGTTCCATGGGATGAACGTCGACGCGATCGCCGCGATCCAGTAGCCGCGGCGGTCGCCCCGCCCGATCCGCTGGAAGTGGCCGATCGACAGGGCAAAGGCCTCGTCGGTCAGGAGGTGCGCCATGCTTGCCCGTTCCCAGGCCGGCCGCTCACGCAGCCAGGGCGCCAGCGCGGCGGAGTAGAGCAGGTGCCGCGCGTTGAGCAGGGCCGTCAGCACGATGACCCCGGGCCAGGCCAGTCCGCCGACCACGTAGCCGACCGCGGCGAACTGGGCGGCTCCGGCGAAGACCAGCAGGCTCATCGCCATCGCCTCGATCGGCGAGAAGTCGGCGCCACGAGCCGCCAGCCCGTAGACGAACCCGAAGCCGGCAGCGGACACGGCGATCCCGGCCGACTCCTGCCAGAGCTGGCGCCGCGACGCCGCGATGTCCATGGTCGGTCGAGCCGGAGGCGGGGTCACGGCCCGCTGGTTTCCGCGCCAGGCCGACTGTCAGCGGCAGATCGCGAGGTCAGCGCAGGAACGTCCTGGCGCACGACCCATCGCACACGACGTAGACGGCATGCTTCTCGAGCGGGTATCCGGCGGCGTGGAGGAGACCGGGGCAGCCCTTCGTCGGGCACTTCCAGACCCACCAGCGGTCGTTCGCATCGAGTGGTGTCGCCTCGGCCGCGATCTTGTCGGCGACGTCCGGGTGCGCCTCGACGACGGCTGCGACGGCGCGCGTCCGGTCCGTCTCGAGCTCGCTCGTGTACGGGTAGTTCTGGCCGACGTTTGACGACAACGGATCCCTCCCGGAGGTCGATCTGGCGCAGCGCCGAGTATAGGCGAGGGGCTGCGCTCAGTAGGTCGCCGGCAGCCCCGCGCTGCGCGGGTCGGTGGCCGCCGCGAGGCTGCCGCCCGCCCGTGGCCCACCGCCCACCAGCTCGATCGCATGGCAGTGGCCCAGGAGCCCGGAGAACGGGTCGGTCGGCGACAGGTCGTGCCCCAGGCCGGCCAGCCCCTCGAGCAACCCGGGCGCGAAGCGCGGCTCCAGCCGGACCGTGTCGGGTGGCGCGAAGTGCTCGGCTGGCTCAACGAACCAGCGCGGCATCGCCACTGCCGTCGCCACGTCCGTCCCACCGTCGACCAGCGCCGAGACCACCTGGGCGTGGATCTGCGGCTGGGCGTCGCCGCCCATCGAGCCGACCACGACCCATGGGCGCCCGTCCCGGAAGAGCATCCCCGGCATGAGCGTGTGGAGCGTCCGCTTCGAAGGGGCGAGGACGTTCGGATGGTCGGGCTCGAGGCTGAAGAACGAGCCGCGGTTCTGGTAGGCGATCCCGGTCGCCGGATCGACCACGCCCGAGCCGAAGCCCATGTAGTTCGATTCGATCAGGCTCACCGCATCGCCGTCGGCATCGACGACGCCGAGCCAGATCGTGCCGCCGCCGCGCGGGACGCGGGCGGCCGGTGGCTGCGCCGCGTGACCCGGGTCGATCCGCCCGGCCAACTCGGCCGCGTAGTCCGCGGAGAGGAGTCGCTCGAGCGGGGCGCGCTGCGCCTCGGGGTCGGTCAGATGGGCGTCCCGATCGGCCATCGCCAGCTTGGAGGCCTCGATCCCGAGATGGGTCCAGCGCAGGTCGGCACCCGCACCGGCCGCGAACAGCGCGGGCGCCGGTGGCTCGAACCGCTCGAGCACATTGAGGATCTCGAGGGCCACGAAGCCGGAGCTGTTCGGCGGGTGGCTGGTGACCCGCACGCCGCGGTAGTCGACCCCGATCGGCTCCGTCCAGGTCGAGCTGTGGGCGGCCAGGTCGTCGAGGCCGATGGTCGACCCGGCGGCTGCCAGCGCTCGAGCCTGGTGCTCGGCGGTCCGGCCGCTGTAGAACTCGTCCCAGCCGAGTTCGGCGATGCGGGTCAGGGTGGCGGCCAGGGCCGGCAGCCGGACCCGCTCGCCCGGGCGCCAGGGTCGTCCGTGCGGCCGATAGACCGAGAACCAGGCCGCCTCCGATCCGAGCGCCGGCCCGAGGACCCGCGCGCCCGACTCGACCGACGTGATGAACTCGTCCCAGGCTGCGAACCCGTCGGTAGCCAGAGCGATCGCCGGGGCGAGCAAGGTGGCCCGCGGCAGCCGGCCGAACCGGTCGTGCGCATCGCCCCAGGAGCGAACCGCGCCGGGCACCGTGATGGCCGGTCCACCGCGCATCGGCAGGCGGTCCAGGCCCGATCGGCGCATGGCCGCGGCGTCAGCGCGGATCGACGAGCGTCCCGACCCGTTGAGGGCCGACTGCCGAGCCTCGGTCGCGTCCCAGACGAGCCAGAACGCGTCGCCACCGATCCCGCATGCGCTGCCCATGACGACCGCCAGGACTGCATTCGTGGCGATCGCGCCATCGACGGCGGAGCCACCCGCCCGGAGGATGGCCAGGCCCGCCTCGGTGGCAAGGTGATGGGGCGCCACGACGGCTCCCCGGGTGCCTCGCGCGAGCGGGATCGGGACGAGCGGTCGGGTCATGCCGGTGAGTCCAGACAGCGGGCCATCGGTGCAGGGTACCCTTCCCGTCGTGGAGAGCGCCCCCGATCGCGGTAGCAGCCCGGGCCTGGTCCGTCTGATCGTCGGCGACGTGCCGCGCTCACTCGTCGCGGTGCTGTTGGGGACGTTCACCCTCAGGTTCAGCACCGGCCTGACGGGTGGCCTGCTCATCTACTACCTCGCCCATCCCGAGCACGGCGCGCCGGTCGTCAACGCGGCCCAGCTGGGTCTCCTGACGGCGTCGTTCTACCTGGCCGAGCTCCTGCTCGCGCCGCCGTTCGGGCTGCTGTCCGATCGCTGGGGCCATCACCGGGTGATGCAGTTCGGGCCGCTGTTCGGCCTGGTCGCAGTGATCCTGACCTACTTCGCCAACAGCGCGCTGCTGATCGGCGCGACGCGCGTTCTCGAAGGCGCCTCGACCGCCGCGTCGATCCCGTCGATCCTCGGCTTCATCGCCGTCATCACCGCCGGTGACGAGCTCCTTCGCGGCCGGGCCGCAGCTCGCTTCGAGGGCGCGACACTGGCTGGGCTCGGCGCCGGGCTGGTGGCAGCCGGACCCATCTGGGAGCTGCTCCACCGCCAGGGGTTCCTGCTCAACGCGGGGATCTACTTCGGGTCGTTCCTGATCTACCGGTTCGGCGTCCCGGAGACGCCCGGTCACGGTGCCGCCACCAGCGAGCGCCATCCAGGCCTGCGGCGCTACCTGGAGATCCTGCGCAGCTCCCACGTCTGGCTGCTGGCCCCGACCTGGATCGCGCTCAACGCGGCGCTCGGCCTGTGGACCACCCAGTCGCTGTTCCAGCTGGTCAAGGAACCGGCCCCCAGGTTCGCCGATCAATTCCTGATGGGCCGGGCCGACCCGCTCCAGATCAGCCTCGGCCTGCTGATCGCCGGGGTGGTCTTCTTTGCCGGACTGGCCTACTGGGGCGAGCGGTTCCGGTCGATGCGGCGGACGACGATCCTGTTCTACGGGATCCTCGGCGGGGCCGCCGTCGTGGCGGCGGTCGCGATCATCAACCACAGCGAGGACCTGTCGCCACTCGTCCGCCTGGGCGCCGGAGCGGTCGCCGTCGGAGGTCTGTTCGTCCTCGCCGGGGCGACCCCGGCCGCGCTCGGGATGCTGGCCGATATCTCGGAGGCGTTCCCATCCGACCGGGGAGCGATCATGGGGCTCTACTCGGTCTTCCTCGCCCTCGGCCAGATCATCGGCAGCCTGATCGGCGGGCTCGCCGCCGACTGGCGGGGCATCGACGGGATCATCCTGGCGACCGGCCTTGCCCTGCTGATCGCGCTCATCCCACTCCGCCGGCTGCGATCCGTCGAGCATCTCATCGGGACGGCGACGCCCGGGCCGCAGCCCGCCTTCGACTGAGGCCCGCCCCCGCCGACCCGCCGGAGCCTATCATCGGCCCAACCAGGAGGAGGTTCCGCCCAGTGACTCGCAGCGCGATCGTCACCGACTCCGCCAGCGACATCGACCCGGCCACCGCTGCGGCGGCAGGCATCGTGGTCGTGCCACTCATCGTCAGCTTCGGTGCGGACAGCTATCGGACCGGGGTGGACCTGACCACCGAGGCGTTCTGGGAGCGGATGGTCGCGCCCGATGCGCCGTTCCCGACTACGGCCGCGTCGAGCCCGGGCGTGTTCAGGGATGCGTTCGAAGCGGTGTTCGCGGCGGGCGCCGAGGCGATCGTGTGCGTGACCGTCGGGTCCACCCTGTCCGGCACCAACAAGAGCGCCCAGATCGCGCTCGAGATGCTGCCCGAGCGGGAGATCCACCTGGTCGATTCGAAGAGCGCATCGATGGGCCAGGGCCTGCTGGCCCTGTTGGCTGCCGAGCTGGCGGCGGCCGGGGTGCCCGCCGACGGCATCGCCCGGACGATCGAGGCCAGGGCGGACGACACCCTCGTGGTGGTCTGCCTCGACACGCTTGAGTACCTCAAGAAGGGCGGCCGGATCAGCGGCCCGCAGGCGGCCATCGGCTCGCTTCTCGGGATCAAGCCGATCATCTCGGTCGACGACGGCGTGGTTGAGACCGTCGACAAGGTCCGGACCCGGACGAAGGCGAGGGCACGCGCGATCGACTTCATCATGGCCGAGCCGATCGAACGGCTGGCCGTGCTCCACACGGTCAGTCCGGACGTCGACGCCTTCCGGGCGGAGCTCATCGCCCGGGCGCCCGGCGGGATCGACCCGGCCAGGGTGTCGATCCAGCTGGTCGGCTCATCGGTCGGCCCGCATCTTGGTCCGGGCGCCGTCGGCGCGGCGATCATCCGCAAACGTCCCGCCTGAGGTCGGGCGGCCGGGACCGGTCGCCGGGCGGTCGCCGGTCGCCACCCTGGATCCGAGACCGCCATGGGCCGAACGGCCTATGGACGGCACGGCAACCGGTCCGCAACGTAGTGGCAACCGGACCGCGACGAAGGTCGGGGCCGGCAGATATACTCCCGCTGACTGAACCACGCGTCGCGGTCGCCCTTCGGGCCCGGCCGGGACGCTCCCGTGGGGTCGTCCGGGAGACGACTCAGCACCCGGCCGATCCGTCCGACGGCCGAACGGAGGACCACTCTCGATGACCACCGAACAGGCCGCTGGGCCGATCAATCCCTGGTCGGTCGCTCAGCAGCAGTTCGACCTTGCGGCCGAACGGCTGAATCTGGACCCCGGGCTGCGCAAGGTGCTGCGTGAGCCGCGCCGGGAGCTCATCGTCCACTTCCCGGTGAAGATGGACGACGGCAGCGTCCAGGTCTTCACCGGCTACCGCGTCCAGCACAACCTCGGCCGTGGCCCGGCCAAGGGCGGGATCCGCTACCACCAGGACGTCAGCCTCGACGAGGTCAAGGCGCTGGCGATGTGGATGACCTGGAAGTGCGCGGTCGTTGGCATCCCGTTCGGCGGCGGCAAGGGCGGGGTCATCGTCGACCCGAAGAAGCTGTCGATCAAGGAGCTCGAGGGCCTGACCCGGCGCTACGCGACCGAGATCAGCATCATCATCGGCCCCGAGAAGGACATCCCGGCGCCGGACGTCAACACCAACGCCCAGACGATGGCCTGGATCATGGACACCTACTCGATGCATGTCGGGTACACCGTCCCCGGCGTCATCACCGGCAAGCCGATCGCGCTCGGCGGGTCGGAGGGCAGGAATGAGGCTACCGCACGCGGCGCGGTCTTCTGCATCGTCGAGGCCGCCGCCCATCTGGGGATGGACCTGAAGACCGCCAGGGTCGCCGTGCAGGGCTTCGGCAACGCCGGCTCGATCGCGGCCAGGCTCATCCGCGACGAGGGCGCGACGGTCATCGCGGTGAGCGACTCGACCGGCGGCATCCACAACCCGGTCGGCCTCGATGTCGATCGGATCATCGCCTGGAAGAAGGAGCACGGCACGGTCCAGGGCTTCCCCGGCACGACCGACATCACCAACGCGGACCTCCTCGAGGTCGATTGCGACATCCTCATCCCGGCTGCCCTCGAGAACCAGATCACGGCCCGCAACGCCGGCGACATCAAGGCCAAGATCGTGGCCGAGGCGGCCAACGGGCCGACGACGCCCGAGGCCGACAACATCCTCCACGACAACGGCGTTTTCTCGATCCCGGACATCCTGTGCAACGCCGGCGGCGTGACCGTCAGCTACTTCGAGTGGGTCCAGGACCTCAACCGCGACTTCTGGAACGAGTCCGAGGTCAACGAGAAGCTCAAGGGGATCATGGTCAAGGCGTTCAATGACACCCTGATGATGTCCCTCAAGGAGAGCGTCAACATGCGGACCGCCGCCTATCTGCTGGCCGTCCAGCGGGTCGCCGACGCCACCTCCATGCGTGGCCTCTACCCGTAGGACCTCGCCGCTCACCGCGCGTGGGAGGAAGCCCCCGACCGTTCCGGCCGGGGGCTTCGAACACGGTGCGCCGACGCCACCCGTTTCGGTCCCGGCTTGGTCGAGGGCGCTGCCTCGCGGTGTACCATCGAGCCCATGCTCGACCATGAAGAGAAGTTCCTGTTCAAGGAGGAGATCCTCCACCTGGCCAACTCGGTGGGGGAGACCGGAATCCTCGACAACGTCGAGGATCTGCTGACCGACGTGATCACCAGCCCGCGCTTCGACTCGGAGGTGTTCACCCTCGAGCGAAGCCTCCAGGTGATGCTCGGCGCCCGGGCCGGGACGACCCTGGTCGGTCTGCTGACGGTCGCGCCCGAGGTGTTCGAGGAGGTCGCCGACGTCAACATCCCGTCGGAGGTCCACGAGCGCCTGGTCGCCTGGCGAGCCCGCTTCGGGTTGGCCATCGACAACGCCCTGAACTTCCTCAACAACCCCGATGGTATCCAGGGCCACAACTTCGCGACCCAGGTCGCCCATGTCGAGGACCGCCGGGTGCTCCAGGGTCGGCTGACGCTCGTTCGCTACAACAACGAGCCGCAGTTCTTCGTGGCCGACGGGAGCGTCTACCTGGCCCTGGTGGCCGACGTGATGGAGCGGCTCGGGCCGTATCTCGAGCCGGACACCGTCGACGCCGAGACGCTGACCCGCCTGCGCGACGCCGTCCAGCTCATCGAGCGCCGCACCACCCGCGCCTGATCGGCGCGATGCGCCACCTGTACCTGGCGGCGACCGGCCAGAACCGGGGCAAGACGACGACCAGCCTCGGGCTGTTCGACCTGTTCGTCCGGCACGGCCTGGATGCCGGGTTCATGAAGCCGGTCGGCCAGCGGACCGTCATCGAGGATGGGGTCTCGGCCGATGAGGATGCCGTGCTCATGCGTGCGGTCTTCGGGCTGACCGACCTGATGCCGGTGATGAGTCCTGTCCACATCCCGCGGGGGTTCACCAAGGCGTACATCAACGGCGAGGTGGTGGAGGACCTCGGGGCGCGGGTCCGGGCGGCCCACGCGAGCCTGGCCGAGCGCCACGAGATCGCCCTCATCGAGGGCACCGGCCACGCCGGGGTCGGTGCGGTCATCGGCCTGTCCAACGCCGTCGTGGCGTCGATGCTCGGGGCGCCCGCGATCATCGTCAGCGAGGGCGGCGTCGGCCGACCGATCGACGAGATCGTGCTCAATGCATCGCACTTCGCGTCCCACGGGGTCGAGGTCGCCGGGGCGATCGTCAACAAGGTCGACCTCGATGCCCAGCCCGGTCTGGTGCGCGTCCTCGAGCGCGGGTTGGGGCTCCACGGGATCCCGCTCCTGGGCGTCCTGCCATATCGGCCGATCCTGTCCAACCCGACCCTGGGGATGGTCCTCGAGGGGGTCGGCGGCGAGACGCTCAATCCCGGCCCGGATCTCGATCGGGTCATCGACAGCGTGGCCATCGGGGCGATGGAGCCGGTCCACATGCTCGAGCGGATCGGACCCGGCACGCTGGTCATCGTTCCGGGCGACCGTGCCGATGCGATCCTGCGCCTGACGGCGGCCCACACCGGGGCCGGGGTCACGGCCGGCCTCGTCCTGACCGGCGGCTACCGTCCGAGCGAGACGGTCATCGACGAGATCCGCTGGGCCGACCTGTTCGCCACGCTCGTCGCCGAGGACACCTACGAGGTGGCTTCCGAGGTCCACGACCTGCTGGTCAAGACGCACGCGGCCGATACGGACAAGATCGCCATGATCAAGGCGCTCGTGGCGGAGCACCTCGACCTGGACCGGATCCTGGCCGTCGCCCGCTGAGGGCCGCTAGCCGTCGCGTCCGAGTCGAGCAAGTTCCAGCGCACCGACGAGCGGTCCCCGCTCTCCGAGCAGTCCGGTCTCGACCCGCGGGGCGACCCGGACGAGGGCCCGGACGTGGCGGCGGACTGGCTCGAGCAGACCGGCTAGCGAGCCGATGCCGCCGCTGAGGACGATGAGCTCTGGGTCGACCAGCGCGACCACCGCCGCGATCCCGTGAGCGACGAGGTCCGCCTCCTCGTCCACGATCGTACTCGCCGGGCCGTCGCCCGCCGCCGCAGCGGCGACCACCTCGCCGAAGGTTGCCCCGATCTCGAGTCGGGTCTCCACGCCCGACCGGACCGCCTGGTCGATCCGGTGGCGCAGGCCGGGACCGGCGACGAGCGCCTCGTACGACGGGACCGCCTCGGTCGACGTCCGAGCCGGATCCGGCGTGCCGATCGGCAGGAAGGCGATCTCGCCGGCCATCCCCCGCGATCCGCGGACCAACCGGCCGCCGGCGATGATCCCGAGCCCGATCCCCGTGCCGATGGCGATGACCGTGACGTCATCGACCCCGCGCGCCGACCCGTGGGCGCGCTCGGCGAGGGCCGCCGCGTTGGCGTCGTTGTCGATCGCGACGGGCAGCCCGAGCGCGACCTCGAGGTCCGCCCGAAGGTCGACCGCGCCAGCCAGGCCCGGCACGTTGTGGACCGAGTCCAGCTGGCCCGTGTTCGGGTCGACCCCGACCGGCAGCGCGATCCCGGCGGATCCGACCGGCCCGTCGCCGGCGACCGCCGCGGCCTCGACCCGTAGGCGGGCGAGCGCTTCGACGATCCGCTCGACGAGGCCCGTGGCGGAGTCGCGCACCGTGGGCTCAACCCCCTCGGCGAGGATGGTCCCATCTGCGGCGCAGATCGCCGTCCGGATCTTCGTCCCACCGACGTCGACGCCGAAGCGCCGCTGGGCGGTCGAGTCCGGTCCGCGGCCCATGGCGGCGCCCACGGTCCCGACGGGTCCGGTCATGACCGTGCGAACCGGGGCAGGAAGGCCGCATTCGTCTCGATGATCGCCTCGAGCAGGCCGCTGGCGGTCGGGGCGTCGCGGACGAGCGGGTTCGCCAGCAGCGCCAGGTACGCGGCCCGCCGATCGCCCTCGACCGCAGCGCGCACCGCCAGCTCCTCGTAGGCCTTGGCCGCCTGGACCAGGCCGCGGATCTCGGGCGCCAGGGGCGCGAGGGGGAGCGGATGCGCGCCGTCGCGGTCGATCCGGGCGGGGATCTCGACCACCGCCTGATCCGGCAGGTCGGGGATCGCCCCGTCGTTGCGGATGTCGACCACCTGGACGTCACCGGTCCCGGCGTGGAGCGAGGCGATGAGCTGGGCCGCCGCCTCACTGTAGAAGGCGCCTCCGCGCTGCTCGAGCAGCGCCGGCTTCCGGTCGAGGGTAGGGTCGCGGTACAGCTCGAGCAGGCCGCGCTCGATGGCCATCACGTCCTCGGCCCGGGTCCCGCCGGCGAGCTGCTTGGCCAGGACCTCCGACGTGGCGTAGTAGTAGTGAAGGTAGTAGGACGGGATCGCCCCGAGGGCGCGCAGCAGCTCGACCGGGGTGTCGACCTCGGCGCCGAGGGCGGCGGTCTCGGCGTCGTCCGCGAGCAGACCCGGCAGGCGATCGACGCCATCGACCCGGACCGCCCGGACCCAGGTCAGGTGGTTGAGACCGACGTGTTCGAGCTCGACCCGGTCGGGCGTCACGTCGAACCGGACCGCCAGCCGACGCTGCAGTCCGATCGCCACGTTGCACAGGCCGATCGCCCGATGGCCGGCATCGAGAAGGGCCTGGCTGACGATCCCGACCGGGTTGGTGAAGTCGACGATCCAGGCGTCAGATGCGCTCCGCCGGGTGACCTCCTCGGCCAGCTCGAGCACGACCGGCACGGTCCTGAGCGCCTTGGCGAAGCCGCCCGGACCGGTCGTCTCCTGGCCGATGCAGCCGAACCGATGGGGCAGCGTCTCGTCGGTGAGCCGGGCGGCCTGGCCGCCGATCCTGAGCTGAACGAGCACGAATGCGGCTCCGTCGAGGGTGGTCGCCCGATCGGTCGAGGCGATCAGCCGGCCGGCCCAGCCCTGCCGGCGCAGGATCCGCTCGGCCAGACCGGCCACGATCGACAGTCGCTCGGCATCGATGTCGTACAGGACCAGCTCATCCACCGGCAGGCTGGCCGCGCGGGCCGCGATGCCCTCCACCAGCTCCGGTGTATAGGTGCTTCCAGCACCGATCACGGCGATCTTCAGGCCCACGGCGTCACGCTCCACAAGACGCTTGACAATCGACCCCCTGGGTGTCCAAGGTTAGTTATAACGTTATCAGCAACGGCCACGTCCACGATCGGGTGCACATGGCGACGTTCCAACTCGAGTCCGGGCCCGTGCCGCTCCATCATCAGGTCTACCTCGACCTGCGCGCATCGCTCGACGGTGGCGAGTGGCGACCGGGCGATCGCCTGCCGACCGAGCGCGTCCTGGCCGCACGCTACGGGTGCAGCCTGATCACCGTCCGGCGGGCCCTGAGCGAGCTCGCCCGCGAGCACCGCCTCGAGCGGACCCGCGGCCGGGGCACGTTCGCCATCGCGCCACCGATCGAGCTGGATCTCGGCGGCTCGATGAGCTTCACCGAGGAGATGCAGATCCGCGGTCTCGACCCCGAGACGCGGCTGTTGGCGGCCCGTCGTCAACCGGCCGGCGAAGGAGTGGCCGAGGCCCTCCACCTGGCGCTCGGTGCCCCGACCCTGTTCGTGGAGCGCCTCAGGATCAGCGCTGGCGAGCCGCTCCTGCTCGAGGCGGTCCATCTCCCGGCTGATCGGTTTCCCGGCCTGCTGGCGGCCGATCTCGAGCACAGCTCGCTGTACGAGCTGCTGACCACCCGCTACGGCGCGCGGATCGTCCGGGCCCGTGAGTGGCTCGAGCCGGTCCATCCGCCGCGCCGGGTGGCCGACCTCCTCGGCCAGGATCCACACCGCCCGGCGCTGATGGTCGAGAGCATCGCCTACGGCGAGCACGACCTGCCGATCGAGTACGGCCGGTCGTACATCAGGGGTGACCGCACCCGCTACTACGTCGAACGCGTGGTCGTTCGATCGGAACAGGCACGGCTCTCCGCGGTCAGATGACCCGCGACCGAGCGGCCAGCAGGGTAGATCCAAGGAGGAGAACGACGATGCGACCCAGGTTCCGTGCTCTCACTGGCCTCGCCGTGCTGGCGATCATCGCCAGCGCCTGCGGTTCGTCCGCAGCGAGCGCCGGCCCAACGTCCGGACCGACGACGGGCCCGACCGAGGCCGCGTCGGGCGGTGCCGTCGCCTCCCCCGAGCCGACCGTCGCGCCGAGTCTCGACACCACCCCGGTCACCATCAAGGTCTGGGACTACTACGGCGAAACGACCCCGATCAAGCCGGCGCTCGACGGGTTCAAGAAGGAGTATCCCTGGATCACGGTCGACTACCAGGCCCTCGACTGGGATTCGATGAACGAGAAGTTCAAGGCGGGCCTCGGCGCGGGTGAGGTACCCGATCTCGCCACGCTTGACATGACCTGGATCCCGACCCTCGCCGCGAACGGTGCGCTCGACGACCTGACGGCGATCTCCGGCGGCCAGCTCAACGGCACGCCGATCAAGGATCAGTACGCGTCGGGCGCGATCGACGCGATGACGTATGGGGATCAGATGGTGTCGATGCTGTACGACTTCGACACCTACTCGCTGTACTACCGAAAGGACCTGTTCGACCAGAAGGGCATCGCCGTCCCGACCAACTGGGACGAGTTCCGGGCAGCCGCCAAGGCGCTCGCGGAGTCGTCCAAGCCGGGTGGCAAGCCCGACAAGTACCTGACCGCGATCCGCCCCAACAGCTTCCACTTCTCCCAATACCTGTACCAGGACGGCGGTTCGCTGCTCAACGACGACAACAGCCAGGCCGTGTTCAACTCGCCCGAAGGTGTCGCGGCGGTCGACATCCAGAAGGCCATCCTCGATGACGGCAGTGGCAAGTACTGGGCGGATGCCGACGGCGATCTCACTCCGGCGATCAAGTCGGGCGAGGTCGCGATGTTCCAGGACGGTCCGTACTACATGGGCCTGCTCAAGAGCGGCGTGCCCGAGCAGTCGGGCAAGTGGGCGGTCGCCACGGCCCCGTTCTCCAAGCAACCCGGCAGCTATCTCGGCGGGACCGGACTCGGCATCCCGATCCAGGCCGAGCACAAGGGCGCCGCCTGGCTGCTCGCCCAATACCTGCTCCGGCCCGAGCAGCAGATCGGCGTATTCAACTACGCCGGAGCGGCACCGGCGACGACCGCCGCGCTGCAGAGCCCGGACCTGACCAAGCCTGATCCGTACTTCGGGGGCGAACAGCCATTCGGCGTCTTCCTCGAGTCGATGAAGACATCGCGCCCCTTCCCCTACGTCGCGGCTTGGGACGATATCGATGTCGCGATCGCCGATGCCATGCAGAAGGCACTGCTCGGCAAGGCGCCGGTCCAGCAGGCTCTCGATGACGCCGTCACCGAGACGAACACTCTCCTCAAGAAGTGATCGATCGGGACCGGCGAGCCCGGACCTGATCCGACCATGGCGGCGGCCATCGCCCGTCGATTCCGCGGGGCGTCAGCAGGCTACCTGCTGATCGCCCCCGCGCTGATCGTCGCGGTCGTGTTCCTGGTCATCCCGATGGTCGTGTCGGGCTACTGGAGCCTGACCCACTTCAACGGGATCAAGCCGCCTGAGTTCGTCGGCCTCCAGAACTACGCCGACGTCGTGTCCAACCCGCGCTTCCAGCGGGCTTTCCAGAACACGGTCTTCTTCGTGGTCATGGGGATGTCCATCGGGCCGCTCCTCGGGCTCGGCTCGGCCATCCTGCTCAACGACAACCTCCGCCTCCGAGCGCTCTTCCGGACGTCGTTCTTCCTGCCGACGATGACCTCGCTCATCGTCGTTGCGACGATCTGGAAGCTGATGTACGCCGACAACGGGATCATCAATGCTGTCGCCGCGTTCTTCGGCCTGCCGGGTCATGCCTGGCTGACCGATCCCACGACCGCCCTGCCGGCCGTGGTCGTGACCGCGATCTGGCAGGGCTTCGGGTTCGAGACCGTCGTCTTCCTGGCCGCTCTCCAGGCAGTCCCCAGGGAGTACTACGAGGCGGCCACGATGGACGGCGCCGGCCACTTTGCCCGGTTCCGCTGGGTGACCCTGCCGGGCATCCGGTCGACCATCGTGTTCGTCTTCGTGATCGGGATCATCGGCAGCTTCCAGACCTTCGATCAGGTCTTCGTGATGACCAACGGCGGACCGATCCAGGCGACCCGCACGATCGTGTTCGACCTGGTCGATCGGTTCAACAAGCTCGACATCGGCGGGGCGTCGGCCGTCGCCTACATCCTGCTGGTCTTCCTGGCCGTGCTGAGCTACATCCAGCTTCGGCTGGGCGAGTCGCGGGACTGAGGCGGGCGATGCGATCGAAACGCCGGAACCGGGTCGCCAAGAGCGCCTTCCTGCTGGCCGCCTCGCTGCTCATGATCGTGCCCTTCCTGTGGGCCCTGTCGACCTCGTTCAAGCTGCCCGGCGACGTGTTCGCCTACCCACCGAGGTTCCTGCCCGACCCGTTCACCATGGCCAACTACGGGAACGTGATCACCAAGATCCCGTTCCCGCGCTACTTCCTCAACAGCGCCATCGTGACCGGCTCGATCGTGCTCCTCAACGTCCTCTTCGGGACCGCGGCGGCGTATGCCTTCGCCAAGCTTCGCTTCCCCGGCCGCGATGCGATCTTCTTCCTGCTCCTGCTGACCTTGATGGTCCCGTTCCAGGTCAACCTCATCCCCCTGTTCAAGATGATGGTCGAGCTGCACAAGGCGGTCCCGCCGCTTGGCGCCAACACCTACTTCGGGCTGATCGCACCGAGCGCGGTGTCGGTCTTCGGGATCTTCCTGATGCGCGGGTTCCTTCGCTCGATCCCGGACGAGATCCTCGAATCGGCCAGGATGGACGGGGCGTCCGAGGCGCGCGTGCTGCGCTCGATCGTGTTCCCGCTGGCCGTGCCCGGGATGGCCACCCTGGCCATCTTCACCTTCCTCGGCGCCTGGAACGACTTCTTGTGGCCGCTGGTGGTGACCAGCTCCGAGGACATGCGCACCCTGCCCCTGGGACTCGCCCTGCTGGCCCGCCGCAACTCGTCCGACTGGGGCACCACGATGGCCGGGACGATCGTCACCGCCGCCCCGATGATCGTGATCTTCCTGCTGATGCAGCGTCGGTTCATCGAGGGTCTGACCGCCGGCGCGGTCAAGGACGGCGGATGAGCAGCAGCCGGCCGTCGACCGACGGCGACGCCTTCCTCGCGGAGATCGGTGGTCAGCCGGACGCCATCCGACGGGCGGCGCGGGCCGTGGCGGGGCAGGCCGACCGCCTCGGGCAACTGGCCGATCGACGTCCGGCCGGGGCCCTGGTCATGACCGGGATAGGCAGCTCGTATGACGCCTGTCACGTAGCCGTGACGATGCTGTCCGAGGGGGGGCGGCTGACGACCCTGGTCAACGCCGCCGAGCTGCTCCACTTCCAGGCGGCCGCGCTCGATGCGACGACGACCCTGGTCGTGGTCAGCCAATCGGGTCGGAGCGTCGAGATCGTCCGCCTCGTCGAGCGGCTCGGCGGACGCCCGGATCGACCGTTCGTGGTCGCCGTCACCAACGGCCGGGACAACCCGCTGGCGGTGTTCGCCGATGTCGCGCTGGACACCGAGGCGGGTGACGAGCTGGGCCCGTCGACGATGACCTTCGCGGCGTCGCTGGTCGCGCTCGATGCGGTCGCTCGCGTGCTCATCGCCGGGCCGAACGCCGACGTCGCCAGCGTGCTCCGGGCGGTCGCGGCCGACGCTGACGGTGCCGCGACCGCGGCCGAGAACGTCCTTGCGGGGCGGGAGGCGATCACCGCCACGATGGCCGACTGGCTGGACGATCGGCCGCACATGGTCATCCTCGGACGAGGCGTGTCTCGGGCGGCCGCCGAGATGGCGGCGCTGACCGTCAAGGAGGTCGCCGGTGCGAGCGCCGAGGCGCTGGTGACCGCAGACTTCCGGCATGGACCGCTCGAGACCATCGACGCCGACCTGGCGGTCGCTTTCGTGGCGCTCGAGTCGGCGACCGACGACATCGACCGGTCGTTCGCGGCCGAGCTCGCCGCAGGTCCCGCCGGGGTGGTCGTGATCGGCCACGATCCGGGCCCGGTCGGTCGCGTGGTGTCGATCGACATCGGTCCAGTCGACCGGCGCCTGGCACCCGCGGTGGCGATGATCCCGTTCCAGCTGCTCGCCCGCGAGCTGGCCATCGCGCGCGGTCGTCGACCCGGCGAGTTCAGCACGGCGTCGAAGATCACCACCCGCGAATGAGTGGCGTCGTCGGCCGCGGGCGCCACTACCTCCAGCGCGACGGCCGGTCGTTCGTCCCGGTCGGGGCGCACTACGTCCCGGTCGAAGGTCCCGACTGGCCGTGGCGGGTGGGGGCCGAGTCGTTCGATCGAGCGTTCGCGGCGATGGCGGCGAGCGGCCTCGACAGCGTCCGGATCGACCTGCTATGGGGAGCCATCGAGCCCGAGCCCGGTCGGTTCGACGTGGATCACCTGGCCGTCCTCGACGCGATCCTTGCGTCTGCCCGGCGGCACAGCCTGCTCCTCCATCCGACCTTCTTCGTCGGCGGTGAGGTCGGCGATGCCTACTGGGACATTCCCTGGCGCGACGGCCGTCACCCTCATCGCGACCCCGAGCTGCTGGCCGATCAGGTGGCTCACGTGGCCGAGCTCGGGCGGCGCTGGCGGGGCGACCCGGCTGTGCTGGCCTGGGACCTGACCGACGAACCGCCGCTGTGGCTCTTCCCGGACACGACCGACGATGACGCCCGCGCCTGGACCGCCGCCCTGGCCGCGTCCCTCCGCGCGGTCGACCCGGACCACCTGGTGACCATCGGGACCGCCAGCCAGGAGATCGGGCTCGGGCCGTTCCGGGCCGACGTGGTCGGCGATCGGCTCGACTTCACGACCGTTCATCCCTATCCGACCTACAACCCCGAGCTGGTCCCCGACAGCCTGTTGAGCGCCCGGATGACCCACGCGGCGGCGTTCGAGACGGCACTGGCGCGTGGCGCCGGACGGCCGGTGATGCTCCACGAATACGGCGTGTCGTCAGCCCAGTTCGACCCCGACCTGGCCGCCGCCTACGACCGACTCCTGGCCTGGTCGAGCTTCGGCCGCGGATCGATCGGGTTCCTGGCCTGGTGCTGGACGGATGCCGAGCCGGCTGCCTACCGGCGGGCGCCCTATGTCCGGCAGCCCCACGAGACCCAGTTCGGCCTGACCGACCACCTGGGTGCGTTGCGACCACGCGGCCGGGTCCTGGGTGAGGTCGCGGCGGTGCTGTCCGTCCTGTCCGACGACCTCGACGACCTGGCCGGGGACGGCCCGGTCGGGCTGGCCGCCATCCCCGTCCCGCACGAATACGTGCGCGCCTACGACCCGTCCGCGTTCGGGTTGGGCGACGCCCCGGCCGGAACGTACGCGCCGGCAGAGCGGGCGTGGACACCCGAGCGCGATCATCGCCCGCTCGTGCGGGCCTGGCTCAACGCGTTCGTCCTGGCGACTCGGGCCGGCGCTTCGGTCAGCTTCGCCCGTGAGTCGCTCGACGACATCTGGCCCGACGTCCGGTTGATGCTCGTCCCGGCGCCGCTGACCTCGACGACGTCGTCGCTGCTCCACGTGCGAACCAGCTTCTGGAATGGCGCGCTGGCGCATCTCGGGCGCGGCGGTTCGGTCTGGCTGTCGATGGCCGCCGACGCGGCCCTGCCCGAGATGGGCGAGCTGGCCGGTTGTCATCTCGCCGACCGAGCGCCGGCCGACCGGCCGGGCACGCTCCGCTTCGTCCGCCCATGGGGGCCGTTCACGCCGGGCGACGAGCTGATCCTCCCGGACGGCGACGGATCCCTGGCGACTCGCTGGGCCCGGCTAGCTGTCGATGACGCCGAGGTCGTCGCGCTCGATGCCGACGGCGGGCCAGGGCTGGCGATCGTCCACCGGGGCCCGGGGCTGGTCGTGACCTGCGCCGCGCCGGTCGAACTGCTGCTGGCCGCCCGGCCGGATGCGCACGGCCCGCTGGATCGCAGCTGGGGGCTGTACGCCGGGCTGCTGGTGGAAGCCGGGATCCGCGAGCCCGCCTGGGTAGACCATCCGGATGTCACCTGCGGCACCCTCCACGGCCCGCTCGGCGGACTGGCCGTGATCACCAACCACGGGCCCGCCGACCTCCGGATCGACCTGCGCCTGCCGAGCGACGCCGATGCGATCCGACGCTACGGCCCGACCGGGATCGAACCGCTCGGTCCGGTCGATGAGGTTGCGGACTCCCACACCGTCAACCTGGACCTGCCCGCCCACGGCTTTGCCCTCGTCGGCTGGGCCGGTCGGCTGTGACGCCGGCGATCCTGGCCGTCGATGGCGGCAACTCCACGGCGGACATCGTCCTGCTGGCCACCGACGGGTCGGTCGGAGGGGCGACGAGCGTGGCCGGGGGCACGACTGCGGGCCGGGTTGACCCAGGAGCGGATCGTCGGCCACTGAGCCACGGGCGGACCGGGCAGGGTCGGGGTCTCCGCCCAGCCCGGGTCAGGCGTTCACAGCCGCCAGATCCCTAACCGGCCGTCCGGCACGGCTGACGGCCGCGGCCAGGACGGCCGCCGCCACGAGGCTCGAGACCGAGCAGATCACGAACAGGGACGGGATCGACAGGGCAGCGGCGATCAGCCCGCCGAGGACCGAACCGACGATCGAGGCCAGCCCGCCGATGGCTGCGAACAGGCCCTGGGCGGTCGCCCCAAGCCCGGCCGGTGAACGTTCCGCGACGAAGGTCACACCGCCCACATAGAACAACCCGAAGGCCATCCCTTCGAGCGGGGCAGTCGCCAGGAGTACGAGCGGATCGGTCGCCAGCGCGGCGATCGCGGCGCGGAGCGAGAACAGGAAGGCCGCCGCGATCAGCGGTCGGCCCGTGCCGAAGCGCCGCGCGATGCGCGGGAAGAACCACATGATCGGAACCTCGACCGCCCCGCCGATCGCCCAGACCAGGCCGACCATCTGGGCCGTGCCGCCGAGGGCCGCCATCCGAATCGAGTAGAACGTGTTGACCGCGATGAGCGACACCAGGACGAGGAACGTCCCCAGCAGGAACAGGAGCATGCCCGGGCCGCGGATGAGCCCGACCGCACCGTTCAGGATGCCGGTGCCCCGAGTCGCCTTCCGGCGCACCAGGGTGGCCGAGACGAGCGCCGTTACGAACAGGGCCGGGATGTAGACGAGGAACAGGGCCGCGATATCGCGCGAATCGATCAACACACCGACCGCCCAGGCGGAGAGCACGAAGGCGACCGAGCCCAGCGCCCTTACCTGACCGTAGCGGCTGCGATCCGGGCTGAGGGTCTCGATCGCCCGAGCATCCAGGATCGGTCCGACCCCGCTCATGCCGACCGACAGGACGACCACCCCGCTGGCGATCTGGGGCAGACCCTGGGCGGTTGCCAGGACGGCCGCCCCGGCCACCCCGATGAGAGCCGCCAGCGGCAGGGTCAGACGCGTCCCCTGGAACCGATCATCCAGCGCCCCCCAGGTCGGCGCGGCCACCAGCTGGGTGGCTGCCGACAAGGCCGCCAGCGCACCGATCACCGCCAGGCTGACCCCCAGCTGGCGGTAGTAGATCGGAAGGTACGGGTAGGCTGCTCCGACCGCGGCGAACAGCGCTACGTAGGCGATCGATACGCGATAGAGCGGTGCCATCCACCCTCCTGGGGTCGGTTCGATGACCGAGGCCGCGATCGCCCACCCCGCGATCGTCCGACCTCGGTCCCGGCCTGAGCGGCTCCATCATCTGGTATGCATCGACCTTCGTGCACGGCTGGGCCGCGGCGGAGGGGGTCGCGGTCTGCCTAGCCCAGAGGCTCGTTGTCGATCAGGCGGGTGGCGCCGAGGCGGACCGCCAGCGAGAGCAGGGCCGGGCCGTCGACGTGGTCGAGCTCTTCGAGCGTGGCGGCATCGGCGCAACTGACGTACTCGACGTCCGCCAGCGGCTCGCCGGCGAGGACGGTCAGGACGGTCTCGCGCAGGCGGACACCGGATCGCTCGCCCCGATCCCACACCTCGCATGCCGCCAGCAAGGCGCGATGGATGACCGAGGCCGCGGCTCGCTCCGCGGGTGTCAGGTGGACGTTCCGCGAGGACAGGGCGAGGCCGTCGACCTCGCGCACGGTGGGGCAGGGGACGACCTCCGTCGGCAGCGCCAGGTCGCGGGCCATCCGATCGATGACCATCACCTGCTGGGCGTCCTTCTGGCCGAAGTACGCCCGCTCGGCGCCGACCAGGGCGAACAGGATGGCGACCACGGTGACCACCCCGTCGAAGTGCCCGGGTCGTGCGGCGCCCTCGAGCGGCACAGCGATCCGACCGACCGACACGGTCGTATCGAACCCGGGCGGGTAGACATCCTCGACCGATGGAGCCCAGATCAGGTCGACTCCCTCCTCGGTGCAGATCGCGACATCGCGCGCCTCATCCCGGGGATACCGTCCGAAGTCGTCGGCGGCATTGAACTGGCGGGGGTTGACGAAGATCGTGGCCACGGTCGTGGCCATCTCGGCATGCGCCCGCCGGAACAGCGAGCGGTGGCCCTCGTGGAGCCAGCCCATCGTCGGCACCAGGCCGACCGGTCGGGGCGTGTCGGCCAGGGCGACCCGCAGCTCCGTCCGCGTGCGGACGACGCGGGTCAAAGGTCGCGGTCGAGCGGGATCCCACCCAGCGGGATGCCGGCGTCCCCGATCGCGCGATCGAGGACCGACCGCCCGAGGACGTCGCCGAGGACGTCGTCGTCCATGCGGACCGTCTGCTCGGGTCCGGGGAAGGTCCCGGCGACGACCTCGGCGGCGTACGCCCGGGCCGCGGCCAGGATCGTCCCGCGCAGGTCGGCGTATGGCTTGGCGTGGCGCGGGATGTAGTCACCCAGGCCGAGCAGGTCGGTGACGACCTGGACCTGGCCGCTGCAGCCCGCCCCGGCCCCGATGCCGATCGTCGGGATCCGGAGTCGGTCGGTGATCGCCGCAGCCAGCTGCTCGGGAACGAGCTCGAGGACGATCGAGAAGGCGCCGGCCTCCTGGATGGCGAGGGCGTCGCCGAGCAGGGCGCGCGCCCCTTCGCGACTCTTGCCCTGGACCCGGATCTTGCCGATGGCGTTGATCGACTGGGGGGTGAGACCGATGTGGCCCATGACCGGGATGCCGGCCTTGACCAGCGTCTCGACGATCCGGGCGCTCCGAACTCCACCTTCGACCTTGACGGCCGTGGCGCCGGCCTCGCGCAGGAACCGGCCGGCATTGTCGAGTGCTTCGTCGGGACCGGAATAGGACAGGAACGGCATGTCGCCCACGACCAGCGCGCGTCCGGCGCCCCGGACGACGGCCTTGGTGTGATGGATCATCTCGTCCATCGTGACCCGCACGGTCGACTCATAGCCGAGCATCATCTGGCCGAGCGAATCGCCGACCAGGAGGATCGGGATGCCGGCTTCGGCCAGGAGCCTGGCCGTCGGGTAGTCGTAGGCCGTCAACATCGCGATCCGCTCGCCGTCGGCGTGCATCCGCGCGACGTCCGCCACGGTCAAGCGGGGCTCGCTGGTCGGCCCACCGGCCGGCGGTCGGGGTTTCGGGTTCGAGCTGGCGCTCACAGTCGATCGACTCCTGCGGACGTTGCCACGCGCTGCACCCAGTCTACGCGGCCGACGCGAGTCCGCAGGAGTCCACGCCGATAGGTTAGGCGGCGGCACCGGGCACGATCGGCCCCGACGCCTGGTTCGGCCGGTTCCGCTGGACCCGTCGGATGGTCACGAACCCGATCACGGCCAACAGCCCGAGCACGATCAGGATCGGGAGCCACAGGATGGCGAACCAGATCCCGGCCGTGGTCAGCGACTGGCCGATCTGGACCAGGCTGGCACTCGCCCGGTCGACCTCGCCCGCCGGGTCGAAGCCCTTCTGGGCCTCGACGACGGCGACGGTCTGGAGGCTGTAGGTCACGCCGAGGGTCCCGAACGCCGATTGCTCCTCGAGATGCTTTCGCTCGGTCTCGAGCTGCTCGATCTGGCCGCGGATCCCCGTCAGCTGGTTCTGAACCTCGAGCACGTCGCTGATCTTGACTGCCCGATCCATGATCGCCTGGAGGGCCCGCTCGGTGGCCTGCAGGTTGGTCACCCGCGCGCCAAGGTCGAGGACCTGGCCGGTCACCTCGGCGCTCTGGGTCTGCTCGGCGACCACCTTGTCGGCCACGCCACGGAGCGCGACGAGGGCGACGTCCCAGCGAGCGGCGGGGATGCGATAGGTGACCCTGGCCACGGCGCTCTCGCCGTCGCCGGACCGCTCGGAGCCGCTGACGTAGCCGCCGAGGCCCGCGATCCTGGCGCTCGCCTGGCCCAGCGCTGGGTCGATGGTGCCGACTCGGAGCGCGAGCGTCCCGGTCTTGACGATGAGCAGGTCGGACGGTACGACGGCAGCGGTGACACCCCCCTTGACCGGGGCCGGCTGGGCCGGGTCGCCAGGCGCTGCGGCGTCGGTCCCGGAGCCGACCGTAGAGACCGTCCCATCACCGACCGCGCCGCCGGAGCCAGCCGAGCCGCTCCGTGCCCCCTGGCTGGACGCGCTGCCCGAGCAGGCCGCCAGCCCGATCGCGATGAGCGCTAGTGGGACGAGCCGGCGCCATCGCCGGTCCGTCGCGATGTGTGATCCCATGGCCGAAGCCTCCGCCCCAGGCCCCGGGACCGGCGTGGTCCCGGCTGCCGTCGCGCTGACGCTTGGATCGGCCGACGGGTTCCCGGCCAGGCCCGGCCGCGGGCGATGCGACCCTCGTGGCGGCGCCCGACCGCTCAGGCCTGGCGGGCGGCCAGGCGATCGACGAGCCGGTCGAGGAGGCGCTCGGCGACCTCCCGCTTGGCGACGAGCGGCCACGCCTCGGGTTCGCCGTCGGCCGCGTACAGGGTCACCCGGTTGGTATCGGTCCCGAACCCTGAGCCGGGCTCACTGACATCGTTCGCGACCAGTAGGTCGACGCCCTTGCGGCGGAGTTTGTCGGCCGCTCGATCGAGCGAGCCGGTCTCGGCGGCGAACCCGATCAGGATCGGCTGCGGGAGCAGCGCCTGACGGGTCGGCCGGCCCTCAGCGTCGAGGCCGTGCGCGATCCGGGCGACCTCGGCCAGGATGTCCGGGGTCGGCTCGAGCTCGAGGGTCAACGGCCCGCCGCGGACGAGCTTGGCGGTGGCCGGGGCGACGGGCCGGAAGTCCGCCACTGCGGCGGCCATGACCAGCGCGTCGAAGGCGGCCGATCCGTCCGGCTCTGACAGCCGGTCGAGCAGGGCCGCCCGGAGCTGGCCGGTCGACTCGACCCTGACGATCTCGGCGGCCTCGGGCAGGGGCACGCTGACGTTCGCGGCGATGAGCGTCACCGCGGCCCCTCGATCGAGCGCCGCCTCGGCGACGGCGACGCCCATCCGCCCGGTCGAGCGGTTGCCGATGAACCGGACCGGATCGATCGGCTCGGCGGTGCCGCCGGCGGTGACCACGATCCGCCGTCCGACCAGGTCCACGTCCCGCGGCTCGACCTCCAGGCGTGTCGGTCGTACGGACGGGTCGGGCGCGCGGACGGGCCGGTCGCCCACGGCCGCCACGGCGGCGTCGACGATCCGAGGCAGCTCGGCCAGCCGGCCGCGCCCGACCTGACCGGAGGCGAGCGGCCCCCACTCGGGCTCGATGATCGCGTACCCGAACCCGTCTCGCAGCCGGGCGACATTGGCCTGGGTCGCCGGGTGCGCGTACATCTCGCCGTCCATGGCCGGCGCCACGACGACCGGCGCGGATGTGGCCAGGCAGGCGGCGGTGATCGGATCGGCCGCGAGCCCGGCTGCCATCGCGCCGAGCCAGTGCGCGGTCGCCGGGGCCACGATGACGACATCCGCGCTGTCGGCGATCACGACATGGCCGATCCGACCGTCCGGCTGCAGCTCGAGGATGTCGGCGTCGACGGGGTGACCGCTCAGGGCGGCCAGGGTCAGCGGGGCGACAAAGCGGGCCGCCGACGGGGTCAGCAGGATCTGCACGTCGGCGCCCTCGGCCCGCAGCAGGCGGATCAGCTCGGCTGCCTTGTAGGCCGCGATCGAGCCGGTGATCCCTAGTCCGACCAGTCGGCCGTCGAGCCGACCGCTCACGCCAGCCCAGCCTCGAGGGGCTCGCCGCCGCTCACCTCGGCGTGGAGGATGGCGAGTCCCTTGAGGGTCAGGTCCGGGTCGATCGCATCGACCCCCGGGATGGCCCGGGCCCACGGGGCTGCCGACAAGCCGCCGGTCAGGATCGCCCGGACGTCGCCAAGCGTGACGCCGCTCGACTCGGCCAGCTCCATCCGGATCCGTTCGAGCAGCCCGCCGACGAGCGCCTGGTAGCCGAGGATCGTCCCCGACTGCATCGCGCCGATGGTGTCGCGGCCGATCGCCCGGTCAGGCGTGCGCAGCTCGATCCGAGGCAGCTTGGCGGTCCGGGCCGCGAGTGCGTCGAGCCCCAGCTCGAGGCCGGGTGCGATCGCCCCGCCGACGAACGCGCCGTCGGCGGCGATCGCGTCGAAGGTGGTCGCCGTCCCGAGGTCGACCACCACCGCCGGCGTCCCGTGCAGCCGGGCGGCCGCCAACGCATTGACCAGCCTATCCGCCCCCACCTCGGTCGGGCGATCGACCCGGATGGCGATCGGGACTCGACCTGCCCCGGCCGTCAGGAGCGGCATGCCATGCCGGCCAGCAACGTCGGCCAGGGCCTCGGTCAGCGCCGGCACGACCGAGCAGCAGGCGATGGCCGATAGCCCATCGAGGTCCGCACCATCGAGCCCAAGGAGGCTGGCCAACAGCAAGTCGAGCTCATCGGGGGTCTCGCGCGGCGCGCTTGCCGCGCGGCGAGCGGCGACCAGCGACCCGTTCCGAAACAGGCCGATGGTGATGTTCGTGTTGCCGATGTCGACCGCGAGGAGCATCCACCGATGATACGCGGCCGTCCGTCACCACCGGCCGCGGCCGGCGTATTGTCGAGACCGGTCGGCTGCGGTAGATTCCGGTCAGGCGGACGGCGCTCTCCGAGCACGGTCCCGTACCACCACGATCGCCGGGGAGAAGTGCGTGTCGTCCGTCCTGCCGCCCGCGAAGTTCTTCGTCAACCGCGGCATCGTGTCCAGTCGAACGGACCTGTACAACCTCCTGCGCCCACTGCTCAAGCAGACCGTGACCTATCGCTACGTCCGCGGCCACGAGGTGGTCAGCCACGGCACCGGCTGGGTGGAGCGGATCGTCCTCGACCATCCCGAGGTGTCGACCTACTTCACCCCGCTGTCGATCTGCCTCAACATCGACTCGTTCGAGCATCTCGAGTTCGACACCCGGCCCGATCAGCTGCTCGTCTACACCCTGGTCCAGGGCGACGAGCGGGTCGTCCTCGAGTTCGCCCCGATCGGCAGCGAGGAGCATGAGCCGCCGCTCCCGCGCCAGCTCGAATTCGATACCAGCGGCTTCGTCCAGATGGAGCTGCTCGGCCTCGACCGCGAGGATGCCTGACCCTCGCCGGCGCCCGGCGCCCGCCCCCCCTCGCAGGGTCCCTGTTCAGGCTCCGCGCTCGCCGCGGATGAACGGACGACCCAGCGCCGCCGGTGCCCCGAGTCGCTTGCGAGCCGCCTCGCGCGACCCGACGACGAGGACCACGATGACCAGGATGTACGGGACCATCTCGAGGAAGAACGTCAGCGAGTGGTCTTTGAAGATCGGGTTCGCGACGCCGAAGAAGTCGGACGGCCCCTGAAGGTCGAACAGGAGCCGTGAGATCGCCCCGAACAGGTAGGCCCCGACGGCGGCTCGGATCGGGTCCCACTGGGCGAAGATGACCAGGCCGACGGCGATCCAGCCGCGACCGTTGACGGTCAGGTCGCCGAACCAGCCCGGCTGGATGGCCAGGGTGATCGTGGCTCCGGCCAGGCCGGCCAGGAGCCCGCCGACCACGACATAGCGGTAGCGCAGCCGATAGACATCGACGCCGAGCGCGTCGGCCGCCGTCGGGTACTCGCCGATCGCGCGCAGCTCGAGGCCCTGCCGGGTCCGGTGGATCCAGTACCAGGCCAGCGGCACGAGGGCGTAGCCGACGTAGACGAGGATGCTCTGGTCGCGCACGAACGCGCCGAGGATGGGCACGTCGGCCACGACCGGGACGGTCAGCTTGGGCAGCAGCGAGATGGCCCCGGCCTTGGACAGACCCTCGCCCATGACCCTCGCCAGACCGGTCCCAAGGAAGGTCAATGACAGGCCCGACACCACCTGGTCGGCCTGGAAGGTGATGACCATCACCGCGTGGAGCAGGCTGAGCAGGCCGCCGGCGGCCATCGCCAGGGCGAGCCCGAGCCACGGCTGGCCGGTCGACACGGTCACCCCGAAGCCGACGACCGCTCCCATCAGCATCATCCCCTCGACACCGAGGTTCAGCACGCCGGACCGCTCGGCGAAGATCTCGCCGAGGGCGGCGAACAGCAGGATCGTCCCAGTGGCGATACCCGCGGCCAGGATCGTCGTCAGGTCCATCAGCCGATGCGCCGGACGAACCGGATCCGGTAGCGCAGGAGGACCTCGCTGCCGATCAGCGAGAACAGCAGGATGCCCTGGATCATGGCCGGGATCCCGGACGGCTGGATCTCGCGTCCGGCCAGGGTCAGAGCCCCGAAGAAGATCGCCGCGACGATGACCTTGAGCGGGTCGAACTTGGCCAGGTATGCCACGATGATCGCGGTGAAGCCGTAGCCGGGCGAGATCGCGCCTTGTAACCGGTGGACCACCCCGGCGACCTCGCTGACGCCGGCCAGCCCGGCGACCCCGCCCGAGATCGCGAACACCAGGATGGTCATCCTGGCGATGTCGATGCCGGCGTAACGAGCCGCCTGCGGGCTGTCCCCGATGAGCTTGACCTCGTAGCCCCAGCGGGTCCGGCGCAGGACGAAGGCCACCATCACGGCGACCGCGACGGCGATCACGAAGCCGAGGTGGACGGTCAGCCCCGAGAACGCCCGGTCGATCGAGGCGAGGTCGGTCAGCCTCGGCAGCCAGGAGCTCCGCGGGAACTGGCGGGTGAGCTGGAAGCCGCCCTCGCTCCAGGGTCCGAACACCCAGTACAGGTTCCAGGCGATGGCGACGTAGTTGAGCATCAGGGTCACGATGATCTCGTTGACGCCGTAGCGGGCCTTGAGCAGACCGGGGATGAGCCCCCACAGGGCGCCGCACACGAACCCGGCCAGCATCATCGCCGGGATGAGCACGATCCCCGGCGTGCCCGGCGGCAGCAACGGCACGAGGACGACCGCCGAGGCACCCCACGCCCCGAGGAAGAACTGGCCCTCGGCGCCGATGTTCCAGAGGTGCATCCGGAAGGCCAGCGCGCAGGCCACCCCGGTCAGGATCAGGGGCGTCGCGGTGACCAGCGTGTCCGAGATGACCCCTGGGCCGCCGAACGCCGCAGTCACGATATGGAGGTATGTCTTGACCGGGTCGCCGCCGACGATCGCGATGATCAGCGCGCTGAGCGCCAGGGCGAACACGATGGCTCCTGCCGTCGTCGCCCCACCCAGCCAGTGCGGGACCTCGAGCCGCCGTTCCAGGCGGACCTCCACCGGCGTCCGGGTCACCGACCGGCGCGGGGCCGCAGCCGGGGTCACGAGACGATCTCCTCGCCCGACCCGCCGACCAGGGCCAGGCCCGGCTCGACCCCACCGCCGGTCATCAGCAGGCCGATCTCGCCAACGTCGGCATCCGCCGCGTCGAACAGCCCGACGACATGACCTTCGTACATGACAGCGACCCGGTCCGACAGGGCGAGGATCTCGTCGATGTCCTCGGAGATGAGCAGGGTCGCGGCGCCCTTGGCGCGCCGATCGAGGAGGAGCCGGTGGACGGACTCGATCGCCCCGACGTCCAGACCGCGGGTCGGCTGGACGGCGACCATCAGGAGCGGCTCGGTGTCGATCTCCCGGGCCAGGATCAACCGCTGCAGGTTGCCGCCCGACAGCAGTCGGGCGCTCGTCTCGATCGACGGCGCGGAGATCTGATAGTCGTCCTTGAGCTTGCCGGTGACGCGTCGGACCGCCGACGAGTCGATGACCCAGCCGCGCGAGACCGGTGCCGACCGGTAGCTCTTCATGATCAGGTTGTCGGAGATAGACAGATTGGGAGCACTGCCGACCCCCGTCCGGTCTTCGGGGATGTGGGCCACGCCCCGCCGGATCGCGTCCCGCGCGGAACCGTGCCTGACCTCCTGCCCGTTGATCTCGATCCGGCCGGACCATGGCCGCAGGCCGGTGATCACCTGGGCGAGCTCGCTCTGACCGTTCCCGGCGACCGCCGCGATGCCCAGGATCTCGCCGGCCCGGATGTCGAGTGAGGCACCGCGCAACGCCTCGAGTCCCTTGTCGTTGTCGGTCCGGACGTCGCGCACGGACAGGACGAGAGGGCCGGGTGCGAACGGCGTCCGATCGAGCGTCTCGAGGACCTCGCGACCGACCATCAGCCGGGCCAGGTCGGCCCGGGTGGCGCCGGCGGTCGGTCGACCGGCCGCGGTGACCTTGCCCCGGCGCATGACCGTCACCCGGTCGGCGATGGCCAGGACCTCCTGGAGCTTGTGGCTGATGAACACGATCGAGTGTCCATCGCCAGTCATCGCCCGGAGGGTCCGGAACAGCTCGTCGACTTCCTGCGGCGCGAGCACCGCGGTCGGCTCGTCCATGATCAGGATCCGTGCGCCGCGATAGAGCATCTTCAGGATCTCGACCCGTTGCTGCTCGCCGACCGACAGCTGCCAGATCTTGGCTCGTGGGTCGACGGTCAGACCGAACCGCCGGGCGAGCTCGCCGACCTCCGCCTCGAAGGCGGCCAGGTCGAGCCGGAAGCGGGGTCGGCCAAGCCCGAGGATGACGTTCTCGGTCACCGACTGGGACGGGACCAGGGTGAAGTGCTGGTGGACCATGCCGATGCCGGCCGCGATCGCGTCGCGTGGCGATCGCAGGGTCGTCGGCTGACCGCCGACCCGGATCTCGCCGCTGTCCGGTCGGTACAGCCCGGCGGCGATGTTCATCAGGGTGCTCTTGCCGGCGCCGTTCTCGCCGAGCAGGGCGTGGACCTCACCGACGCGTAGGTCGAAGTCGACCTCATCGTTGGCCAGGATCCCGGGAAAGCGCTTGATGATGCCCCGCATCTCGAGAGCCGGCTGCCTCGCCGGGGCGACCACCGACGCTGCGCGATCGGGCTCGCCGGCGGCGCTCGGCATGGGGAGACTCATCGGATCGGTCGTCCCTCGGGCGGTCGGGCCGGCCGGCAGGAGTGGGGTCCCGCGGGCCGGCCGGATCCGATCGGCTACTTCGGCAATTCGCCCTTGATCCCCTCGACGAACCACTTCATGCAGTAGGTGCATGGGTTCTCGGCTGCCCCCGGTGGGAACTGGTCGAGGTCGGCCTGGGCCAGCTTCTGGCCAGCCGGGACCTTGACCGCGCCGGTGTTGTCGTTGATCGGGCCGGCGAAGACGTCGAACCGGCCGAACTGGCCGGCCAGCATCTTGGCCAGGGTGTCCTTGACCTTCTGGACGTCGGCCGCGGGCAGGTCCTTGATCCCGGGCTGGGGAGTCTGGCCGTCCATGAACCCGAACAGGCCCATCGCCTTCGAGTCGGCATCGAAGTACTCGTAGCCGGCCTTGTAGGTCTTGGCCTTGACCTGCTCGGCGATCCGCTTGTATTCCGGACCCCAGATCCAGTACGGGGCGGTCAGGCAGCGGTCGACCTTGCACGACGCGGGGTGGTCGTAGGTGACCGCCCACTTGCCCTTCTCCTGGGCGACGTCGGCGACGGCCGGGGTGTCGGCGCCGGTGAACACGACATCCGCGCCGGCGTCGAACAGCGAGGCGGCAGCCGCCTTCTCGGCGATCGGATCGTGCCAGGTGTTGATCCAGCGCACGTCCATCGTGCACTCGGGGCAGGTCTGCTTCGCCCCGAGCATGATCGCGTTCCCGAGCCGGATCTCCTCCGGGATCTGGAACGTTCCCATGTATCCGAGCTTGGTATTCCCGTCGAGCTTGGCGCGCGACCCGGCCAGCATGCCGGCCAGGTACTTGAAATCCTCGATCGCGCCGAAGAAGTTGCCGAAGTTCTTGAAGTTCGACTTGAAGCCGGTCAGGTGAAGGAATGTCTGGTCCGGGAACTCCTCGGCCACCGTGGCCATCGGGTCCATGTAGCCGAATGACGTGCCGATGATGAAGTCGAAGCCCTTCCGGGCGAGGCTGCGGAAGACCTGCTCGGATGGGCCGCCCTCGGGGACCAGCTCGACATAGGCGACGTGGCTGCCGGGCATGTTCTGCTCGAGGTACTTCAGGCCCTCATAGTGGGCCTGGCTCCAGCCGCCGTCATCGTGCGGCCCGATGAGGACCATGGCCACGTTGAACTTGCCCTGCTCGATGTCCGGGATCTGGAGCTCGGCTCCGCCCGATGCTGGAGCCGCGCTGGCCGGGGCAGCGCTGGCCGGAGCCGCGCTGGCTGCCCCGCCGG
Organism: Candidatus Limnocylindrales bacterium; assembly: GCA_038325875.1. Lineage (GTDB taxonomy): Bacteria > Chloroflexota > Limnocylindria > Limnocylindrales > CSP1-4 > Chersky-267. The sequence goes on along the minus strand of JBBQJL010000005.1, from coordinate 9,089 downwards.
TGCTCGCTGCCGGGCTCGAGGTGCCGCTCGAACAAGCGACGAAGACGACGGCCGCCGCCGCCAGGAGCGCCACTGACGAGGGACGCTTCTTGCCCATGATCTCCTCCTTGGTTGACCGGCCGACGGGTCGCGGGATCGGGCGCCACGTTGGGGCCGTCCCGTGCCGGACGCGCTCGGATGTCCTCCTCGACCGTGCGGTTCCCGGTCCGCAGGTCACGGCGAAGCATAGTCGGCGGGGAACGCCCTGAGGACCCCCATTCTCGCGACATGGTTCGTTCCGTTCCGACGACCTGTCCGACCGGTCGGGCGGCCGCGTCCTGTACCATCCGGGCGATGTTCGAACGAACGGCGCTGCCCGGCGGGCCGCGCGTGATCAGCGCCCGCCTGCCAGGATCGCGCTCGGTGTCGATCGCCGCATACGTCCTGGCGGGATCGCGCCTCGAGACGGCCGCCCAGGCCGGCGTCGCCCACTTCATGGAGCACATCACGTTCAAGGGGACGGCTGCGTTCCCGACGACCCAGGCCATCTCCGAGGCCATCGAGGGCGTCGGCGGCAGCTTCAACGCTGCGACCGACCGCGAATCGACGGTCTACTGGGTACGGGTCCCGAAACGTGAGGCGCGTCGGGCAGCCGACGTGGTCGCCGAGCTGATCGTCCGGCCCCGACTCGAGGCCGATGAGATCGACCACGAGCGCTCCGTCATCGTCGAAGAGATCCGGTCGTACCTCGACGACCCGTCCGAGTACGCCCAGATCCTCGCCCAGCAGGCGATGTACGGGACGGGCGCCCTGGGCCGCGAGATCTGCGGCGACGAGGAGGGCATCCGCGAGTTGCCGACCTCGACCATCCGCGAGTTCTGGGCATCGACCTACCGACCGTCGAACGTGGTCGTGGCCATCGCCGGCGATCTCGACCATGCCGCCGCGCTCGACCTTGTCGGTCCCGCGTTCGGGACGGGGGACGGTGTCTCGACCTCGTTCGAGCCGGCGCCGACCCTGCCGGCCGGGGACCCGTACCTGCTCGGCAACCGCGATGCGTCGCAGGCCCACCTGTGCATCTCCGTCCCGGCCCACCGCCGCGACCACCCGGACGCATGGGCGATCGGCGTTCTCAACGGCGTCCTCGGCGAGGGGATGAGCAGCCGCCTGTTCCTGTCGGTTCGCGAAGAGCTGGGCCTGGCCTACGACGTCGGGTCGGGGATCACCGAGTATGCCGACACCGGATCGCTCGGGGTCTACGCCGGGGTCGATCCCGACAAGCTCGAGCCGGCAGTCCAGGCCATCCTGGCCCAGCTCGGTCGCCTGCGCGATGCGGATGTCCCGGCCGAGGAGCTGGCCAAGGCCAAGGCCTATCTGTCCGGCGGCCTCGAGCTGCGGATGGACGACACCCGCCACCTCGCGTCATGGATCGGTGGGCAGGAGGCGCTCCATGAGCGGGTCCTCACCCTCGACGAGGCGCTCGAGGAAGTCGCGCGGGTGACCTCGGCGGACATCCGACGCGTCGCCGGTGAGCTGTTCACAGATGATCGGCTCCGGCTGGCCGTGGTTGCGCCGCGGGGGCATGGGCTCGGTCTCGAGCGCGCCATGCGCCTGCCGGACTGACGTGTGGCGCGGCTGCCGGACCAGACCGATGGCGGGTCCGCGATGACCAAGTCGACCGAGCCGGACCAGACCACGGGCGCAGAGACCCCACCGACGACGACCGAGGGCCCGCCGCCCGAGATGCCCGAGCCGGACGGCGCTCCAGCTGGGATCGCCGATGCATCCACGACCGAGGGCCTGTCGGTCGAGATGGCCGAGCCCGCCGGCAGCGAAGGTCCGCCGGTCGTCGTCGACCAGGCCGACGCGCCGGGTGTCGATCGGACGACCGACCGCCGGCTCGCTCGCCTCCACCTCCGGACCGGTGCCCGGGCGTTGGCCCGGGTCGAGCTCGAATCGCTGGCCGGTGTGGGCGGGCTGGACGACGAAGCGCTGCTCGACCTGGCCGAGGTCCGCTGGCGGACCGATGACCTGACCGGTGCCGGTGAAGCCGCAGCCGCATACCTGGCCAGCGGCCGCGAGGCACCGCTCGCCCTGGTGATCGTGGCCGAGGCGACCGCTGCCCTCGGAAGACCGAGCGAGGCCCGCAGGCTGGCCAGTCGGGCCGTCGAGCTCATCGATGGCCCGCTCGATCCGGTCTTCGCGGGTATGCACCGGAGCGACGTCTGGCCGGTCGATCTGCTCGAGCGAGTGGATCTGGGCGGTGACATCGGAAGGGCCGCTGCCGTCGCAGCGACCCCGACAGCCGGGTCGCCAGCGGGCGTCCGGTCGAGCCGCCCGGTGCCCGCCCTCGCCGCGACTGGGGCCGCGATCCAGGTGGACGCGGGACGGCAGGCCACTCCCGTGGCCGACTCCGAGGCGATGCCCGACCCGGCAGCCGAGCTCGCCGCAGCACGAGCCGCCCTCGCTGCCGGGGACCGTGCCGGGGCCGCGATCAGATTGGCCGTCGTCCTTCGTCTCGCTCCGGCGCTCGCTCCCGCGGTGCTCGATATCGCAGCCGCCGAGCCAGGGCCGGGGTTCGATCTCGTCCGCGGCGACGCGCTGCGCCTGGTTGGCCGTGAGTCGCAGGCTCGTCGATCGTTCGCCGCCGCCGCCCGAGGGTCCGTGCCTGCCCCGTCCGACGCGAGGCACGACCCAGCGCCCGACCGTGAGTCCGACTCGCAGCGCTGACGTCGCGTCTCGCCGCGCTATCCTGTGCCGGCAAGCACCCTGATGAAGAGGGATCTGACCTCGTGACCGAACGCACTCTCGTCCTGATCAAGCCCGACGGCGTTCAGCGCCTGCTCGTTGGCCGGATCCTGTCGCGCTTCGAGGAGCGTGGCCTCAAGCTCGTCGGCCTCAAGCTCGTCCAGGTCAGCCGCGAGCTGGCCGAGCAGCATTACGCCGTCCACAGCGCCCGTCCGTTCTTCGGTTCGCTGGTCGAATTCATCACCTCGAGCCCGCTGGTGGCCTTCGCCGTCGAAGGGCCGAACGCGATCACCGTGGTGCGGTCGATGGTCGGGGCCACCCGACCGAATGAGGCTGCACCGGGCACGATCCGCGGGGACTTCGCCCTGGAGACCGCCCAGAACCTCATCCACGCCTCGGACGGTCACGAGACGGCCGCAGCTGAGCTCGCGCTGTGGTTCGCAGCCGGCGAGCTGCTCGACTACGACCGCGACATCGATCGCTGGGCGCTCGCCCCGGCCGACTGAGCCGCGTCACCCGGCCGAGCCGACTTGAGCCGCGCCGTCGCGGCCCGCTTCTCGCTCGGCCACACCGACAGCTGCGAGGGTCAGCTTGGCGATGGGCTGGGGGCTTGGGTCGGCGCCGGCGCGATGCTCGGCGCCGGCGTCTCGGTCGGCGGCGCGATGCTCGGCGACAGGTCGAGACTCGGCGCCTCCGAACTGATCGGTGAGTCGGTGGGGATCGGCTCGAAGGACGGCGCTCCGCTGTCGTCGGGCGCTCGGCTCTCGACTGGCGACGGTGATGGGGGCTCGGTCTGCCCGGGCACGAAGATCTCCGACGGCGCGACCGGTTCGGGTGCGGGTGCGGCCGCAGCGGCGGGTCCACCGAGGCCACCCGCGCCGACCATGAGCGCCATGACCGCCAGGATGAGCACGCCGACCGTCGCGATCGGGGCGCGGTTCATCCGCCAGGCTGCTGCACCGAGTGACTCGAGCAGGACGATCGCCCGCGGCGACCCCAGGCCCCCCGTCGGCCGGCCCGTCGAGGTGTCGACTCCGACGGCATCGATGCTCGTCGTCACCTGGACCGACGACGTGCCCAGCGCGCCGGCCCTGGCCGTGGCGCCGGCACCCGCCGTGGCATCGGCTCCGGCCCTGGCGTCGGTACCTGCCCCAGCTCCAGCCCTGACCCGGGCCACGGCTCGGTAGATCCGGCGGGGCCGCTCCGTCGCGCCGGCCAGGACGAGGACCGACGGTGGCCGGAGCCCCGCCAGTGCGATCCGCCCGTAGTAGCCGAGCGAGGCGAGGCCACCGACGATGACCAGCAGGCGCAACGGGCCTGCCGTGATACTCAGATCCACGAGCCGGCTGCGGACGTCCCAGGCGACGAGGCCGGGCACGCCGAGGGTCGCCACGACGATGAGCAGCAGGCCGATCGCCAGGCCCGGCGAGCGGCGCGCCCAGCCGCCAAGATCGGGCAGCGTCCCCGTCCCGAACCGCGTCCGCACGGCCACCGCCCACGCGGCGAAAGCCGTCTTCACGACCACGAACACGAGGATCCAGGTCCGGGTGGGTTGCCACGCTACCGGATCGAGGATGGCCAGGCCGAGGATGACATAGCCGGCGTCCTGGACGATCGAGTAGCCGACGATGTGTTCGAGGTCGTCCTGGAGCATGGCTGCGATCGCACCGAGGACGATGCTCAGCACGCCGACGGTCAGAACCACCGACCGTTCGACCTCGAGCGGCAGGAGGAGCGGCGCGATGGACCGGTCGGTCCAGGCCAGGGCCACGACCGCGAACGCCGCCGGTGCCCAGGCTAGCAAGAGGGGCAGGGCGATCTCTGGCGCGGATTCGGACAGTCGCGCCGCCCAACGGTGGAACGGGATCGCCCCGAACCGGATGGCCACGGCAAGGGCGACCGCCATGTAGGCCACGCCGAAGACGGTCGGCTCCTCGGCAAGCGGACCGAGCGGCCGAGCGATCCAGGCCATCCCGACGATGGCGATCGCGCCGGCGACCACGATCGCTCGGAACTCGCGGCTGGCCACCTGGACGTTGGCCGCCGTGGTCGGCCGGACCAGCGTGACCAGCGAGCCGACGAGCGCTCCGGCGAGGATCGCCATCAGGGCCGTGATCGAGTCGCCGATGGCCAGGGCCAGGCCGATCGCCCCGAACCCGCCGAGCAGGGCGGCCGGGAGGTTGCGTTGCCAGGCCGTGGCCAGGCCGATCAGGCACACGATCAGGCCGGTCGAGCAACCCAGGGCCAGGAACAGGCGCCCGAACTCGGTCGCCTCGAGGCGGCCCGGGCCGACGCCCAGGCGATCGCCAGGCACGATGGCCAGGGCGGCGATGGTCGCCGCGACCAGCCCGAGCAGGCCGACCGTCAGCGACAGTCGGCGATAGCGGCGAGCGATGAGCGCGCCGGCGGCTGCGCCCAACGAGATCGCCAGGAAGGGGACGAGGCTCATGACTCCGGCGGCTCGATCGGCGCGTCCAGGCGTGGTGGATCCTCGGCAGCGGTCGACTCGATCGACGGATCCGGCCCGGCCGTTGACTCGAGCCCGACCGACGACTCCGGCCCGCCCGATGGACCCGGCCCGGCCGGTGGCTTGAGCCGCGCCTCGGCGTCGCTCGCAGGCTCGGCGAACCTCGCAGCCGGCGCCCGCCCGGGGGCTCGATCGGGTGTCGACCCGGAACGCCGCGGTCGCCACGATCGGCCAAGGCTGCTCGGGGCGGTCGGCGTCAGCGGATGGGCCTCGAACAGGGCGCTCCGACGACGCTCATTGCGCATGGTCAGGCCGCCGGTGGCGGCGACCACGTTGGCACACAGGACGGCTACGGTTCCGAGCAGGCCGACGGTCAGGGCCGCCGTCATCAGCTGCTCGAGCGGCGCCGGAGTGCCGGCCAGCCCGACCCGGATCAGCTCGGCTCCGGTGACCAGGATCGCCAGGGCGACCCCGAGTCGGAAGATGTCCGCGCCGCGGACGATCGGCGCCACGGCGATCACGGCCAGCGCGAACCCGGTCGCGCTGGCGGCCGCCGGTCCGAGTGCCGCGCTCCCGAGACCGCTTGTGCCGTAGCCGATCACGAACGCCGCCGCCGCCGCCAGGGTCTCGGCCGGCAGACCGACCAGCGAGCCACGGGTCACCACGGTGGTCTCACGAAGGACGATGAACAGGAGATATCCGGACAGCAGGGCCGCCACGATCCGGACCCCGAGGGCGGCCGGCGTCGGGAGCGGGTCGGCCAGGAACGGCGCGCTGGCGAGGGCGACGACAAGACCGGCCAGGGCGATCCGCGCATCGCGCCCGGCGATCGCCGCCAGCGCACCAGCGACGGTCACGACCGCGGCGAGGCCGAGGAGGACGCTCACGGCGTCCCGGCTTGGAGCTCCGAGTAGGACGGGGTCGGGAGGATGCCGAACGCGCTGAGCGGCCAGTAGCGGAGCCAGGCCCGGCCGATGACGGAGTCGCGTTTGATCGGTCCGAAGACGCGCGAGTCGGACGATGCCGCACGATGGTCGCCGAGCACGAACAGCTCATTCGGCGCGATCGTCCAGTCGGTCCGGTCGGGCGGCGCCTCGGTCGGCTGATGGGGCGCCGAGCCGGGATAGGTGTACGGCTCGTCGATCGGCTTGCCGTTGACCACGACCTGGCCGTCGCGGACCGCGATCGTGTCACCTGGCAGCCCGATGACCCGCTTGATGAACGGAGTGTTGTTGCCCTGGTCGTAGCCCACTGGGGGCGAGAAGACGACGACGTCGCCGCGCCCGTAGTCATCGATCCGAGGCGTCAGCTTGTCGACGAGGACGTACTCGCCCGGCTGGAGGGTGTTCTCCATCGACATCTGCTGGACCTGGTATGGCTGGGCCACGAAGTTCTGGATGACGAGGAAGATGACGAGGGTCAAGACAAGTGTCTCGACGACCTCGAAGAGACACCCAAGAGGGCGTTTGCTCACAAGTCCGGCAGTATAGGTGCTGTGCTATCGTCCTGCCCCGTGACCCCCTCCCGCCGACGGCGGTGAGCCGGCTGCCCCGTCGATCGATCGAGACGCTGGTCGGCATCGCGGCGGTCGTCGCGCTCGCGCTCGTCCTGTACAACGCGACGCTCGTAGACCGGCGGCCGCCGACCGTCAGCCGCGTCTCGCTGAGTGCTACGGCCAACGGGGACGACCGTCTGGCCCAGACCGTGACCGCGATCGATCTCAGCTTCAGCGAACCGGTCGATCGGACATCCGTCGAGCAGCGCTTCCGGATCGAGCCGTACGTCGGCGGCACGTTCAGCTGGGACCGCTCGTCGACCGCGATCTTCACCCCTGCCAGGCGGCTCCCGTCGGCGACCGAGTTCTCCGTCAGCGTCGACCCGGGCTTCACCGACGTCGAAGGCAACGCGGCGGCCGACCCGCCCGAACCGTTCGTCTTCCGGACCGTCGGCCCCCCGGCCGTCGAGTCGATGACGCCGGAGACCGGCACGAACGGAGTGGTGACCGATGCGGTCGTCCGGCTCCACTTCGATCGACTGATGGACACCGCCTCCGTGGAGGACGCGATCTCGATCGTGCCGCCGGTCCCGTTTCGGGCGAGCTGGACCGGCCCGGACCTGACCGTCGCGTTCAAGGCGCCGCTTGCGTTCGGCACCCCGTACACCCTGACCGTCGGGAGCGAAGCGGCCGACACCGACGGCAGCCACCTGGCGAGCCCGTTCAGTGGCACGTTCACCACCGTCGCAGCCGGTCTCGGGATCCAGGCGGTCGTCCCGGCCGACGGCGTGGCCGGGATCGGCGTCCGGACCCCGATCGCGATCATGTTCGACGGCCCGATCGATCCGACCTCGGTCGCGGACGCGATCCGGATCACCCCGGCGATCCCGGGCGAGGTCCGGGTCGTCGCGGCGCCGAACGATCTACCGCCGGCCGCCTCTCCCCCGGCCGCGAGCGGCTCGCCTTCGCCGCCTCCGCCCGTCCCGACCCCATCGCCGAGTCCCGGGTCGGTCCTGTTGTTCACGCCGGCCAGCCCGCTGGCGCCGCACACGACGTACACGGTTGAGCTGGGACCCGTCGTCCATCGGGCCGGCGACCCCGGCCAGGTGGCAGCCGGTCGGACGTGGACCTTCACGACCGGTGGCCAGACTGCCAGCGCCCAGAACCAGATCGCGTTCCTGTCTCCTCGCGGCGGCGTCCGCAACGTGTGGCTGATGAACCCGGACGGGTCCAACCCCCGCCAGATCACGACGGAGCTCGCCCCGGTAAGCGCCTACGACGTGTCGACGGATGGGCGACTGATCGTGTATGCCGCCGCCGGGTTCGTACGGGCGTTCCGACTGGATAGCGGCGACCTGGCGACAGTCACGAGCCCCGGCCTGCTCGAGTACGCGCCGGTGCTGACCCCGGACGGCAGGTCGATCCTCGTCGGCCGGCGGGATGCGGCCGGCGCCGACCTGGGCTACTGGCTCGAACCGGTGCCCGGGGTCGAAGGTGCGACCGGCGAGCGTCAAGTCCTGCCCGATGGTGCGCCCCTACTCGGCTCGTCGTCCTTCGGGGGCGACGGCCTGGTCGCCGGCCCCGGCGTATCCGCGTGGTCGTCCCGGGCCGCGTTCGCGCCGACCGGCGGGTCGGTCCTGGTCGTCGACGGCGAGGATCGGGTTGCCCTCGTGACGATCGATCCCACCTCCGGCGTCCCCTTGTACGAGTACCTCGCGGTCTCGAAGCCGATCGGCGGACCGACCTGGGATCCCGATCGCCAGGGCTTCGTGATCGTGGCCGATCCGGGTACCGGCGTCGGGCCGAGCGTCCTTGCAGTCGACCACCCGCCGGCCACCCTGTTCCAGGCCGCGGGGCCGGTCGCAGTCGGAGTCCAAGGCGGGATGACCACGCTCGTCCCGCCGACCGGCGCTCACATCGGCTACACGCCGGCGGCCGATCGCCCGCTCGACGGCCTGACCGACGCGCCCGACCTGCTCGATCGTGGTCCGAGCTTCTCGCCCGACGGCACGACACTGAACTTCGGGCGAGTGTTCAGGACGGACGAGACCCGGTCGGCCGGGGTCTGGCTGGCCGGCCTGGACGGTCGCGACCTGCGCCAGCTGTCGACCGACGGGACTGCCGCTCGGTGGCTGCCGTAGCCGACCGGGCGGGTCTGCATATCCCCACGCCGAGTGAGTTTGACCCGCCTCCGGACCGCTTGCTACACTCGCGCCCGGCCTGAAAGGTTCCAGTCCCGGAGGAACGCCGGGACGATCGCCCGCCCCCCGATCATCCCCTGACCGAGCGTCAGGACTGTCACGCGCCGCCCCGCGCCCCGCCCCCCCCCCAGGAGGACACGCACACCCATATGGACGCCAAGGCGCTCCAGATGAAAATCCCGATCGCCCGTAACGCGGC
>JBBQJL010000004.1:0-112442 GCA_038325875.1 Candidatus Limnocylindrales bacterium | reverse complement strand
GGCCGTCGACGCGCTGGGCGCGACGGATGCTTCCATCGATGGGAGCAGGCTGGCGACGGCCTCCTTGCTCGGGCTCGGGCTGGCCGCGCTGCCCGAGGAGTTGCCATTGTTCATGAACAGGTAGGCGCCGACGATCGCGATGACGAGCACGATCGCCCCGATGATCAGGCCGCGCGAGGACGACCCCGATGCGCCGCCACCGCTCACCGACGTCGAGGTCGGTGGCACCGTCGGCGGCGGGGTGACGGCGGTGGGTGCCTCGGGTGGAGCGGAGACCGGCTGGGTCTCGGCAACGACGATCGGGGCGGCCGCCGCGGCGAGGGCCTCGTCGGGTGGGGTGGAGCCCGCGGGCGGCAGGCTGTCCGGCTGGTCGGTCATCGAATCGATCTCCTGTGGTCCTGGGACCCGGAGAGTGTAATCGACCGCCAGACACGCCTGAAGCGGCGCCGGGAGGAGGATTCGGCGCCGCTTCAGGGGGTGATATTCGATCTGGTACTTAGGGTCGAGACGCGCGACCGCCCCGCTATGCGACGGTCGTCCTCAATGTGGTCGTCCGCGATGTCCATCGAGCGGTCCCCACGAGCCCGTCTGGGCCAATCGACGCAGGAACAGCAGGCGGTTGACCTCGATCAACCTCCAGTGGATGTCGCCGACCGGGATGCCGCACAGGAATGCGGTCAGGTTGGCGGCTTCACCTGGTTTGAGGCCCTTCGACAGGAGGTGGCGGTAGGTCGCGAGGGTCGCCGTGTCCCGCCATGGGAAGTCCGGCTCCGGGACCGCCCGCGGTCGAGTGGGCGGTATGGAGGTGGCCGACCCAGACCCGGCCGCGGAGACCGCTCCGTCCGCCGACCATGAGGCCGCGGCCCGGGACGGACGTCCGGATGCCCTGGTACCGCCGCTGCGCCGCCGATCGGCCATGGGTCACGTTCCCCGACTCTCGCTCTCTGGATGTCCAGCCCACGGGAAGTCCGCTCCGGTGACGTTCGGAGAGGTCGCCCGATAGCCCGACTGTCTGCCGAAGTCCCGGTCGATTCGATAGGCCCATCGTCCTGCCCGACCCAGTACTTCCGGCGACAGCACGGTCGTCGAGCAGCCACCTGATGGACCGGCCGCCGGACGTCCCCGGGCTAGACTGCGTCGGTGAGAGTCCGGACCTTCGAGCTGCGCCTGGTCGGCCTGGGCCTGACCGGCCTGTGGTTCTTGGTCGCGCTCTACGTGGTCCTCGGGTATCGGCCGGGCGGACCGATCGACGGACTGGTCGGGGCGGCGGCGGCGATGCCCATGGCGATCGCCCTGGCGGCGGTCTTCTGGCCGCCGGTCGCCCGAAGCGATCGGATCTTCGCGGTCATCGTCTGGCTCGGGCTGGCGGCCGGCCTGCTGCTGGTGCCGTCGATCGGCGGTGTCCTGAACCAGCTCCTGGCCCGCGGCCCACAGACGCTCGTGCCGTCATTCGAAGCCGCCTATCCGTGGCTGCTCGCCCTGCTGGCGACCAGCCTGTTCGCCGGCCTGGGGATCGCCCGTCGGATGCTCGGCGAGTCTGCCGTCCGCCGGGCGCGCTTCGTCCGGGGCGCCGTCATCGGGGTCGCCATGGCCGCGGCCGCCGGGACCCTCTTCGCCGGAGCCGCCTTCGCCAACGACCTGGCGTTGCGCGATCGACCAGCCTTCAGCTCACGGTTCGGGCCGACCGCCGGCGACGCCCAACCGCCGCCCTGCGAGGGGGCGCTCCTGACCGGAGCGACCGCCGAGCTCGACCTCCACCTGTCCGGCGATGTCGACGGGCGGCCGGCCGGCGCCGTCGCGCTGGTCGGCGATCGATCCGGCGTCGATGTCCGCTGGACAGCAGATGTCGCGTCGGATCGCGAGCTCGGGCGGTTGGGGGTCGCCCGGGTCGGCAGCGAGGCCTGGACGCGCGAGCCGCGGCAGGGCTGGACGAGTGCCCCGTCGTCGGTCGCCGACGATGCCCTGGTCGATGTCCAGGTGCTGGCGACGGCTCTGGCCGACGGGGTCCGGACGACCGCCGAGAACCGGGGCGTGGAGTTCGTCGAGGGGGCGCGGGGCCGACACTGCCGGGTAGCCGTCGACGGGCCGACCTTCGTCGCGGCGTTCCCGCAGGTCCGCTGGCTGGTGGGGGACGATACCCTTCGGCGGTGGCGCGGCCAACTCGACTACTGGGTGTTCACCGACGGCGAGCTCGGGCGCGTGTCCGGGAGTGTCAACGGACCGGCCGACACATTCGGCGTCGCGGGCATCCAGGGCACCCTCCACGTCGAACTCACGGCGACCGACCGCGACTCCGTCCGGTCGATCGTCCGACCGGCCGGCTGACCGATCGATGATCGACGACGAGCGCGATCGCCTGAGTGCCAAGCGCGACCGGACCGCCCGCTTCTACCGAGTCGTCGCCTTCCTCGAGGGCCGCGGTCAGCGCGGCGCGACGCCGGCCGACATCGCCCGGGCGGTCGGCATGTCCAAGCGGACCGCCTACCGCGACCTGATCGCCATCGAGGACGAGCTACAGCTCCCGATCTGGGAGGCGGACGGCCGCTATGGGATCGACGAGAAGGGCCTCCTGCCGGCCCTCCATCTGACCCAGGCCGAGGCCATGGCGGTCTTCTTGTCGGCCCGCCTGATGGCTCGCTACTCGGACGACTACGACCCCGATCTCGCCGCGGCCTTCCAGAAGCTCGCCTCAGGCCTGCCTGAGGTCCTGGCGGCGCACGTCCAGGAGACGTTCGACCTGATGTCGCGCCGAGCTCCCGAGGCTGCCGCGGAACGGACGATCAACCAGCGCCTGACCCGGGCCTGGGCGGAACGGCGGGTGGTCGAGATCACCTACCGCGGCGGGACCTACGATCCGGCCAAGGGAACCCGCACGGCGAGGGTGCGCCCATATCTCATCGAGCCATCGATCGCGACGCGGGCCCTGTACCTCATCGGCTGGGACGAGACGCGCGGCGCCATCCGGACATTCAAGCTGGAGCGGATCGGGGCGGTGGCGCTGACCGCCGAGACATTCGAGGCGCCGGCCGACGGATCGATCGAGGAGACGTTCGCGGCGGCGTGGGACATCATCGCGGATCAGACGGTGGTCGAGGTCGTCCTGCGCTTCTCTTCGACGATCGCCGCCCGGGTGCGCGAGACGCGCTGGCATCCGAGCGAGCGGCTCGAGCCGGCTGAGGACGGTTCGTTGACGTGGCGGGCCAGGGTGTCCGGGACGCTCGAGATCCGGAGCTGGATCCTGGGCTGGGGCGCCGACGTCGAGGTCGTGTCGCCACCCGCGCTGCGGGCTGAGATCGCGGCCATCGTGCGTGCCGCGAGCGCCGCCTACGACTGACGACACAACCCCGGTTGCGGGGGCGCCGAGACGGATCGCCGCGAGTCGGTTACCCTACCTATCCCATGCAGAGTGCCCCTGCTGCACGCGTCCGGCGCGGTCTCACCGCGTTCGCGGCCGTTCTCGTCCTCAGCGCGATCTCCATCAGCGCCCCAGCTCCGACGCGGGCGGCGGTCGATACGTCGATGGAAGCGAATCTCCGCTTATGGATCAATCGCGACCGGGCGGCGCACGGCCTGCGCGCCCTGCGCGCCGACAGCCGCCTCGAGACGCTGTCCGGGGATCGGGCGGTCTGGATGGCCTCCAAGAAGGTGCTGACCCACAACGGGCTCGACGGGTCCGCCTGCAGCGCCATGAGCAAGCGTTCCATCTACTGGTATCGCTGCGGTGAGGACATCGGCTGGACCAATGCCTCGTGGGGTCTCGCCTCGGCCAAGTACATCTTCAACCTGTGGCGGCACAGTCCGAGCCACTGGGCGCTGATGATGTCGTCCAGGTTCAACTACCTCGGGGTCGGGGTCGCCCGAAGCTCGAACGGCTCGACGTACTCGTCGCTGGTCTTCCTGGAGGGACCCGACCGGACTCGACCGATCGCCCACATGCGGACGAAGACGGTCAGCGGTCGGAACGTTAAGTGGACCTGGTCGGCGACCGACACGAAGCTCCAGACCCACACGGCGGGGGTGAAGGACTACAACGTCGAGGTCCGCACGGACAACGGCCCGTACGTCCAGGTCCGCAGCGCGACGATCAAGACCTCGATGAGCCTGCTCAACCGGGCCCGCGGTCACTGGTACACCGTCCGGGTCCAGGCTCGCGACAGACGAGGCAACCTGTCGGGCTGGACGAGAGGCCTGCGCGCCTGGGTCCCCTGACCCACCGCTGATGCGCCGCCACCCGTTCTCGGCGGTCAACCTCATCAGCGACCCGATCCACGGGTACATCGAGCTGACGAAGCGGCTCGAACCGGGTCTCCTCGACGCCGCGGGCCTCGGTCCCGAGGACGTCGCCGAGGAAGACCTGCTCGATACCGCCTGGCTCCAGCGCCTGCGCCGGATCAGCCAGCTCCAGAGCGCACGCTGGGTGTTCCCGACGGCCGAGCACAGCCGGTTCACCCACGGCCTGGGGGTCATGCACGAGGCTGGGCTGTGGGCACGGCAACTCTACCCATCGCTCCGGGTCGCGCTGACGGAGGCGTCCAGCGCTGCTGTGCCGTCTGAGGCCGTCCCGTCGGAGGGGCTGGTCGTCGAGACGCTGCGGGTCGCGGGGCTCCTCCACGACGTCGGCCACGGCCCATTCGCCCACTTCTTCGACGACCACGTCCTCGACCGCTTCCCGGCACCAGACGACCGCCGCCGCTCGACGGCCAAGCGACTCAGCCACGAGGACTTGTCGCAGCTGATCATCGAGCGGGAGCTGGCCGGGCTGATCGGGGGGTTGCGGCGCGCGCCGGGGACCGTGCCGGAGCGCGACGCGTTCGCGCCCGGCGAGGCGATCGACCCGCGCTGGGTCGCGTTCCTGATCTCGAAGCCGGCCCTGGCCGACCCGGCGATGCCACGCTGGGTCCGTTGGCTGCAGCCGCTCCTGTCGGGCGTGTTCACCGTCGACAACCTGGACTATGTCAGGCGCGATGCCTACCTGACCGGGGTGGCCATCGGACCGGTCGACGTGGAGCGGCTGCGGCGCTACTCGTTCATCGGCGAGCGCGGGCTGACCCTCTACGAGCCCGGCATCGGGGCGCTCGAGATGTTCCTCACCGCGCGCCTGTTCATGTACCGGCAGGTCTACTTCCACCGGACGGTCCGGGCGATCGACCTCGACTTGGCCGAGGTGTTCGGGCCGAGCATCGAGGCGATCTTCGGCGATCGCTCCCCCGCGGACGCGCTATCCGCCTACGCCGATCTCGACGAGTACGCACTCCTCCACCAGGCTGCCCTGTGGGCGCGCGGCGAGTTCGTGTCGGCAGCGCCCAGCCCGGGCGACGGCACAGTCGGCGCGGCGGTCGCCGATGGCTGGCGCGGGATCCTCCTCCGCCGCCCACGCTGGCGGGCCGACGCGGAGGTCCGCGCCGAGTACGAGCCCGGCGCGTATCCCACCGCCCTGGTCGAGACCCTCGGGACGGCCGAACCCGGGCGGATCGCGATCGACCTGGCCATCGTCGACGCGCGACCGGCCGACGCGACCTCGACCGACTCGCTGCTGGCGATCGAGGGCCATGACGGGCGAGCCGCACCGCCGCTGTCGGACTCACTGGCGCGCCTGCCCGCCTACTCACTGACCGCGCGCCGCTACGTTCGGACGGGCGAGAGTCGCAGCCCGTAGGTCTTACGGCGCGGGCGAAGGACTCGGTGGCTGACCTGTCACCGAGGTCGCGGGAAGCGGGAACGGGCCTGTGGTCCTGCCGTGCGGGAGCGGTGGCAGGACGAACTGTGGGTCGATCCGGGCGAACTCGAAGCGCGGGTACTTCGTCCGGCGATGGACGTCCGGGCGCAGCTCGAAGCGCCTCGTCTCTAATGTGCTGAACAGACCGTAGTGGACGTGGCAGCCGGTCGCGAAGCCCGTCCTGCCCTCCCAGCCGATCTGATGACCCGCGCGGACGCGCTGGCCGGCTTTGACCGACACGGCGTTTAGGTGGGCGTAGATGCTCCGGTAGCCGTTGCCGTCGTCGATGATGACGGTGATCGGCAGCTCGCCCCACCTGTGGAGCGCGTCCATCCGGCGGGCATGCGGGCCGAGCGACCCGACCCAGCCGATCCACGGATCGAACCGTCGCCCGGCGGCCACGACCAGGCCGTCGTGGGCGGCAACCACCGTGTCGCCGCAGAACGACGCGATGTCGAGGCCGTCGTGGAACCGCTCGCCTTTGACCAGCAGCGCCCCGAACGGGCTCGGGCCGAAGGGACCGGTGATGACCCCGTTGTAGAGCGGCCAGCGGTACCCGATCAGGGAGCGCGGATCGGCCGGGCCCGGGCCGTCGCCGGCTCGGGCCGGGGCGACGCTGGGCGGCACGAGCACGACCTCCGCGGCCAGATCGACGGGGCTCGGGGTGGGCTCGGCGGTCGAGCTTGGCTCGGTGGTCGAGCTCGGCTCGGTGGTCGGGTTGGGCTCGGTGGTCGGGTTGGGCTCGGCCGAAGGCGGGGCGGAGGTCAGCGGCCCGGCTGCCGAGCTTGGCGCAGCGGCTGACGTCCCTCTAGCCGGGAGCACCGCGCCGACCGGAACGGGACTGCGGGCGACCTCGGCGATGGACGGCCAGGCGAGAACGGCGGCGCCACCGACGACCAGCGCGGCGATAGCGATGAGGGAGTGGCGTCGCACTGCCGGTTCTTACCCCATCGCGAGCCCGACCGCAAGTCGAGCGGTGCGGGACGAGCGTCGAGGGTCCGGAGCGGCTTACACGCGGCTTACGGTCGAATGCACGGAGACGGTGGCCCGACTACCGATCGCCGGCCGATGCTGTCTGGTAGTCGGCGGTCGATGCGGCCCTTCTCCGGTCCGCGCACCGCCCCTGGGAGTCATCCTCATGTTCGATCGGATCCGTTCCTTCGGGGCTCGACGCATCGCCGTCGTGGTTCTCGCTGCCGGCCTCGTCGGGGTCGTCGCCGTCCCGACCATGCTGGCCGCATCAGCGCCGACGGCCTCGCGTCAGACACCCTCGGTCGACGTCGGCCAAGTCGATCGGCCAGCAAGGCTGGGTCGCATCGTCCGCGGCGACGTCACCATCCTCAAGCGCGATGGGACGACGCTCGATGCTCACTTCGAGCGCGGCGAGATCACCGCGAAGACTGCCGACTCGCTCACCGTCAAGGGTCCGGACAACGTTTCCACGACGTTCAACGTCGGGACCGGCACCCGCATCCGGGTCGATCGCAAGGCCGCGACCGTCGACGACCTGAAGGTCGGCGACCGGGTCATGGCGGTGGGGACGAAGTCCGGCGCGAACTACGACGCACTCCTCGTCCGCGTCCGACCGGCACGGGCCGCGAAGACCACTCCCTGACCGAAGGGGTCCTCGCGGGTCGGCTCTTGGGGGCCACCCGCGCGGGGCACTCCCCTGAGCTGCGGATCGTCCTCGGGTAGACTCGTCGCCTTGCGCCCGTAGCTCAGTGGATAGAGCGACTGACTTCGGATCAGTAGGTCGGGGGTTCGAATCCCTCCGGGCGCGCCAGAACAAATAGGACTCACCGCGGCCCCGCGCTGACCCAGGCCCGGCGGAGACAGCCGGCCACGCGCTGAACGATTGCCTGGCACACCTTCCAGCCATTCGGCCTGTCGCGAGGGTTCCGCCAGGATCGCTGCGTGATGCAGGTCGTGCATCAGACGGGCTTGGATCTCTCGTCGAGCACAACACTCGCCCATGCTGGGGACGTCATCGGTGCGGGCAGGCACGACGCGGACCTCCGCCGCGAGGGACAGGACGAACGGGCGATTGTCAAGGAGCGGCGATGCACGCCTACTGGTGAGGCACGGCACCGGGAGGCGGCTCGCGACGGAGTGATAGCCCGCGGCACCCGATTGCACGCTCGGGGTCCCGCGTCCTGATGACATCTCGATCCGTCTCAGCCAGCAAGGGGTTGAGCCGGGCAGCCGTCCCCGGAGCGCCCGGCGGGACGCCGCTGCTCGCGGCGGCACGAACCGCTGCGCCCGCAGCGTCAGCGAGATCGAGCCTCGTTCCGATGCCCCCATCGGTCGCCACGCCTGCTCCGCGCCGAAACCCATCGCCTACGTCGGCGGACACGCCCGCCGCAATCCCATCGGCGCGCAGCAAGCCAACGACCTCGGGGACCGACCGTGCGAGATCGGCCGTGGCAAAGGCGTCGCGCGGCAGAGCTCCGCGCGCTGACGATCGCCTCGACGAGGTGGAGTCGGTCGCGCGGATCGGCTCCTACTCGCTCGACATTCCGGGGAGACGTTGGCTGAGCTCACCGGGGCTCGACACGATCTTCGGGATCGACGCCGCCTACGACCACTCCGTGGACGGCTGGGTTTCGCTCGTTCACCCCGAGCAGCAGCAGGAGATGCTCGCCTACTTGGACACGGAGGTCCTTGCTCACGGCCAGGCGTTCGATCGCGAATACCGGATTGTCCGAGCAGACACCAGCGAGGAGCGCTGGGTGCACGGGCGCGGACGGATCGAGTTCGACGGATCCGGGCGACCGATCCGGATGGCAGGGACGGTCGCCGACATCACCGAACAGCGACAAGTGTACGAGCGGTTGGCTCGGTCCGAGCGCCGCTACGCGACGATCTTCGATGGGGCAGCCGAGGCGATCTTCGTCGCCGACCGGGCGACGCTGCGCTTCTCGTGGGTGAATGTGGCCGCGACCACGCTTCTCGGCTACACACGGGATGAGCTCCTCAACCTGCCGGTGCTCGACATCCACCCGAAGGACGAGAAAGCCGCGGTACTCGGACACATCGCCGCATTGACCACCCGCGGAGGCGTGGCCCGGTCGATCCCGTGTCTCCGCAAGGACGGCGGCGTGGTCCTGGCTGACATCAGTGCCGCGAGCGCCGAGATCGACGGCGTGGCGTGCATTGTAGGGTACTACTCGGACGCCACCGAGCGGATCGCGTCCGAGCGGGCTCTGCGCGATAGCGAGGCGTCCTACCGGTCCCTGGTCGAGCAGTCCGTGGATGGGATCCTCGTCTCGGACCGGGCGGCCCGATATGTCGAGGCGAACCCGGCCATCTGCCGGATGCTCGGCTACTCGCGGGATGAGCTCCTCGGGATGTACTCCCCGGGCCTGCGGGCAGCCGACGATCCCCTGACTCCCGAGGAAATGGACATGCGGCTGGCCGAGGCCGGGGCCGGGAACGGGCTCGTGGTTGAGCGGCGGTACCGGCGCAAGGACGGCACCAGCCTGCCTGCGGAGGTCAGCTTCACTCAACTGCCAGACGGCCGACTGCAGCGCACCATCCGTGACATCACCGTGCGCAATCGTGCCGAGCTCGAATTGCGCCGGCTGGCAACGGCGGTCGACCAGTCTGCCGACGCGATCGTCATCACCGACGTCGACGGCCGGGTCGAGTACGTCAACCCGGCCTTCGAGCGCGTCAGCGGGTACACGAGCGACGAGGTGCTGGGGCAGAACCCACGGATCCTCAAGAGCGGGATCCAGGGACCGTCGTTCTACGCGGCGATGTGGGCGGCCCTCTTGAGTGGCCAGCCGTTCGTGGGACAGCTGACGAACCGACGCAAGGACGGCACGTTGTTCGAGGAGGAGGCGGTCATCTCGCCGATCCGCGACCCGGCCGGGACGATCACGAGCTACGTGGCGGTCAAGCGCGACGTGACCGAGCTCCAGAAGACGCGCCGGGAGCGCGGGCGCCTCGCCGGGGCAATCGACCAGGCGGTCGACGGCGTCCTTCTGGCCGACGGGCACGGTGTCGTGACGTACGCCAACCCCGCCATGTGTGCGGCCCTCGGGCGCAAACTCGAAGAGCTGGTGGGCCAGTCAGGCGCGACGACCGCGCTCGAACTGGTAGGCACCGCCGCGCTGGCGGCCATCGGGCTGGCGCTTGCAGACAACAAGCCATGGCTCGGAGAGGTCGGGCGGCTCCTGCCGGACGGGACGGAGCGGTGGCTCGAGGTCAGCGTGACCCCCGCCCAAGACGGCGGCGAGGCACCGACGGGGTTCGTGGTCGTCAGCCGCGATGTGACGGACCTGCGCCGAGTGCAGGCCGAGGTGGCGCTGGAGGGCCGCATTCGCTCGGCCCTCGCCGAGGGCCTCCATTCGATCCCTCCGGATGCCACCCTGGAGGAGGTTGCCCAGCGCATCTGCGAGGTGCTCGTCAGCCTGCCGCATGTCGACGTGGCCTCGATGGTGGGATTCCGCGGTCCCTCCGAGGCCGACATCCTTGGGCTGGCCGCGCCTCCCGGGTACCCCGCCAGGGTCGGCGATCGCATGACCCCGCGGCGGGCGGAAGTCGTCCAGAAACGGGCGCTCGCCGGTGCATGGAGCGAGTACTCGGGCGAGGCGGTCAAGGCTTCCGCGAAGGAAGAGACCACCACCGCCGCCGGGCTTCTGGCCTTGGCTTACGGTCCCCTTGTCCGCAGCGACCGGGTCGTCGGGATGCTCGTGATCGGGACGAAAAGCGCAGGGTTTGCGAAGATCCTGGTCGAGGACATGCCCGGCCTGGTCGCATTCAGCGCCGCCTCGAGCGGGCTGTTGGCAGAGCGGCTGGATGGCCGGCGGCGGCAGGCGGAGTTGCGGGCCACGCTGGCGTCGGTTATCGCCACGAGAGCCTTCCACCCTGTCTTCCAGCCGATCGTCGACCTCGAGTCGCGCGAATCCGTGGGCTTCGAGGCGCTCACCCGATTCGACTCCGGCCAGCGCCCGGACCTCTGCTTCGCTGACTCCTGGTCGGTAGGCCTGGGAGCCGAGCTCGAGATCGCCACCCTGAAGGCCGCGGTCGCGGCTGCGACAGGGCTGCCGCCGGGTGCCTGGCTCGATCTCAACGTCTCGCCGCGCGTGCTCGCGGATGTCGATCGCCTGCGCCCGGTCCTCTGGGCTGCCGACCGGCCGCTGGTGCTCGAGGTGACGGAGCACGACCTGATCGAGGATTACGACGAGGTCCGTGGCGCCGTCGGGAACCTCGGCCACGACGTCCGCCTCGCGGTCGACGACGCCGGGTCGGGTGTCGCCAACTTCGGCCACATCATCGACCTCCGACCGGACTTCGTGAAGCTGGACATCAGCCTCGTCCGCCGGGTCAACGCCAACCTCGGCCGCCAGGCGCTCGTGGTGGGGATGCGCCATTTCAGCCGGACGGCAGGCTGCCGCCTCATCGCCGAGGGGATCGAGACTCCCGAGGAGGCCGGTACCCTCACCGCGCTCGGTGTGGAGTTCGGGCAGGGCTATCTCTTCGGATACCCGCAACCGGCCGAGACCTGGGGTCCCGCGGATCCGGGGGTCAAGGTCGCCCCGGCCGGGTCGGCTCCGGCCCCGGGAGCACGGGTGGAGACCATAGGGCGCGGCAGGCCAGCCCGTCCGACTCCGCTCGCCCCCGGAGGCGCTTCGAAGCGGAAATCAGTTCTCATGCCAGAGTCAGTGCCGCTCGCCGGGTCAGCAACTGCTTAACGCCCGTGACCCGCCGTTCGTGATGTCCGCCCCGTGGAATAGGGACGCGTCCCGATGCCGTTCGCACACGAGGCGCGCGCGGTCGGCCGGCAGGCTGGCGGAGTGGACGCTCGGGGCGGGCTCTGGTCAAGCGCCGTCCGGGACTGCCAGGAGCACCACGGCGCATGTCCCTGGCGTCGGTGGACGCACTCGACGGCCCTCCCGCAGCGATGGTCGAGCACGTTAGGATCCTTTAGTGGTCAGAGGCCCGTGCGTGGCGCTGCCGCAACCACCGCATACATCGTGAGGACCATGGAGAAGCGGCCGTCATGTGCGGCTGCGTGGATCATCGACACGAACCATTCCCGGTCAACGACCTCGAGCTGGCCGGCGTCGACGAGGTCATCAGCAAGGCTCGACATCGAGAAGCACCCGCCGGGAGCGGGTGACTCGTCGGGATTCCACGCATCCCAGGTCTGGGTCGCCGACGTTTCCACGACCAGCTCCAAGCCCACGTCCTGTACGAGGTCGGCGAGCCGCCGTCCGATGTTGGATGGCCGGCGTCGCTCTGTTCGCATCGCGTCGCGGACTCGTCTGGCGAGGTCGTCATCGCCGATGTTGATCTCGAGCGTCGACCAGTCGGTGTCAATGAGGGAGATGAGGCCACCGGCTCTCAACACTCGGACCATCTCGGCCACCGCTGCCTTCGGATCTGTCAACCACTGCAGGGTTCGCTCAGACCGCACGACGTCGAAAGAACCGTCTGGCTCGTCGAGCTTGAGGGCGTCGCCCACAGTGAATCGGGTCAGACACGCTGCGCTGCCCACCCTCGCCCGGGCGCCAAGGACCATCTCTGCGGACGCGTCGACTCCGACGACCTCGCCGTCGGTTCCGAGGTCGACCGCCAGGGCGAGCGCCGCGTCGCCCAGACCACAGCCCACGTCGAGCAGCCGTTGACCGGGTTCGAGGCGCAACTGGTGCCGCTCCCATGCGCGAAGCTGCCGCGTCGCCTCCCATCCCGCAGTGACGTCCATGGTGGCGAGGAGCACCTCGACGTTCGGATCGTCATCGACGCGCTCGTAGCCGAGTCCGTGCGTCTCATCCGCCTTCACCTCGTGAAGACTACGGCCGCTGTCGACTGAGTGAGCGCCGAGCCAACTCGTCGTGGTCCCAGCCAGCGACCACCCAGGCCTGACCGTTCGAGCAGACCGCTAAGCGTCCTCTGGGGCGATGCCCTCGGGCCCAGGCAGCGGCAGGGCGAGGATCCATACGAGCTGCGCCGTCGAAAACAGCGCCCACCTTGGACTCGCGTTGGCCAGGTGGTGCTTGACCGTCGAGTGCGACAAGCCGAGGCGATGGGCGGCGACCTTCTCGGACCCGGCGACCAGGACCGCTGCGGTCTCATCAAGCGCCACGGTCGAATCAATCGCGGATCAGCCCATCAGCGTCAGTCCGTAGCGCGCGGTCAGCTCCGGCACCCAGTCCATGAACATCGTCGAGCCGTACTCGGCCGCGGTCGCGCTCATCGTCTCGGGGGTGAGCTCGCTGCGTGCACCCAGCGCGCCGAACCGCGCGAACATCTCCTCGAGTCCCGACGGCGTGATGATCTCGAGGATCCTCGCCGGCCGATCATCCGGGTTCCAGAAGACATGAGGGATCTGGCGTGGCTTGAGGATGTAGGAACCGGTCTCGGCGATGAACTCCTCGTCGCCCACGCGCGCGCCGATCCGACCTTCGAGGATGTACGACCACTCGTCGTGGTCCTGGTGGACGTGCGGCGGGACCAGGAGTCGCGCGGCGACCGGGTGTTCCACGATGGAAATCACCCCGTTGGTCGCCGTGCCGCGGATCTTGGTGATCACTCCCAGCGGTCCCTGCATGACGACCGCGCCACCCGCAGGCTCGACGAGAAACCGCTGCTCCGCGCTGACTTTGGACGTCATGCCACACCTCTATATTGTCTGCACACTGCTGTGCAGTATTATCGGAGAGTAGCCACCGGCGGCGGGTTCGTCAATACTTTCGGTGCACATGGCTGGGCAGAAGAAATCAACAGGTCCGCGCCGGTACCAGATGGGGCGGCGAAACGAGCAGCTCGAGGCGACGCGGCAACGCATCACCGAAGCGGCGTTCGAGCTGCACGCCACGGTGGGCCCGGCGCAGACGTCGATCAGTGCGGTCGCGGAGCGGGCCGGTGTCCAGCGGCACACCGTCTACCACCACTTCCCCGACATGACCTCGCTGATCCGCGCCTGCACCGCGCACGGCATGCGCACCACCGGGATCCCGGAGGCGTCGCCGTGGCGCGCCATCGAGGACCCGACGAGCCGCCTCCGCTACGCGCTTGGCGAGTTGTATGCGTACTACGGAGCCAACGCCCAGATGCTCGGCAACGTGATCCGGGATATGCCGCTGATGTCGCACATCGGTGGCGCGGAAGCATTCGTCGAGCATATGACCGAGCTGTTCTACGCCCTCGCCGATGGGTGGCCGGACGAGCCGGCAACGCAGCCGCTCCGGATGGCGACGATCGGCCACGCGATGGCCTACGAGACCTGGCGATCGCTGACCGGCCGTGGCCTGTCCAGCGCCGAGGCGAGCCAGATCATGACGAGGCTCGTCAGTACCGGACCAGACTGACGATGGGCTTCTGGCGGCCGGCGGTCGCGAAGGCAAACGCTGTCAGGCGGCGGGCAACCTGGACGGGCTCATGACATCGGCGCCGCCGGAGCCGAGGCGGATCGGCGAGCCAGTGCGACGCATCGTCGGGGACGGTCTGTCCGACCCAGCCTCCGCTCCGCTGGTCGGCTACGAGGTGACGACCAGACCGGCTGCGACGGGGATGGTTGCCGTGCCGCTTCGCAGAGGCGAGCGGGACGAGAAGTCCGGCGAGGTCGCCTCGCCCGACGCGAAACGTGCCGACGAGGGCGCGCCGCGAGCGTCGTCTGCTCGCGGTGGCCCTCGATCGTCGGCCTCAAGGGTTCATTTGGAAGGATCGACGATCAGCGGCTACGGCCCGTTGGCGTCGACCGTGATGAGGGATCCATCCTGGATGGCATCCGCCGCGGGCGGGTGTTCCTGTCGTCCGGGCCGATCCTGTCTTTTCAGGCCCGCGGGTCCGACGGCGTGGTCATCGACCTGCCGGGTGAACACCTCCCTGCGGACGGGACGTTCCACCTCACCGCGGACGTCGAGCACCTAGATGCATCCGCGACCCTCTGGTACGTCACGTCGGGTTCGATGGTCGCCCTCGGGGAATGCGGACCGGCGGACACGCGTCAGGTCCACGAGCGGTTGGTCGCGAGGATGTGGTGGCGCCTCGAGTTGCGCAAGGGGCCGGCCGCGACGGGGGACCTTCTCGCGCTCACGAATCCCGTGTTTGTGAGAACCGGATAGGCATGGGCCCGCTTCGCCACGCCACGTCGAGCGCCTTGGACAAGCTCGACCAGCTCGGCTTCACCCGTACCGCGATGCCGCTTCGCGGAGGCGCGCGGCGACGGCGATGCGCAGGTCCTCAGGCTCCAGCACTTCGATGTCCGGCCCCAGCGAGCAGATGTCGAGCACGGCGCCCTCGAAGGTCCTGATGCGGAACGTCGCCTCGAGGCGTCCCTCAGCGTCGGGCTCGGCTGAACGGCGCACGCGCATCGGCTGGAGTCGACCGAGCACCGCGGCGAGGCGTCGGCCGTCGGGCGTCACGCGGACGGCGGCGCGGCGGAACCTGCCGGCGCGTCGGTCCATCGGCTGCCAGGTCCCCGGGTGCGCGAGCGCGGTACCCGTTCCCTCGAGGAGCTCGTAGCCGCCGCCAGGTCCGCGGACCGCGAAGACAGGTACGCCGGCGCCGGACAGCTCCTCCACGTCCCGCAAGACCGTGCGCTCCGAGACCTCGAGCTCGGCGGCGAGCTGCGCGGCCGTGAGCCGGCCGCGCCGCTCCAGCAGGAGCAGCAGCGTGACCAAGCGCCCAGCCCGCATCGCGTCCTCTCCTGGTTCCGCACCGTCGACGGGAAATCCCGACACATGATGGCGGTCTTTGCCCCGTACTGTCAGCCGTGCCGCGCACGTCGCGCGGATCGCAGGGCGGAGGCAGGTGACCATGGGCGAAGTCGAGGGGACCGGCACGAAGGACGATCCCTGGGTTCTGCGGACCCCACCGGGCTCGTCGGAGTTCGAGGCGCACCGCGACCGTGACGCGAGCCCGCCGGCGCTCGTCGTCCAGGTGGGGTCGACGGAGCTGCGCTACCACCTCCGCTGCATCGACGACCTCTACGCCATGCTCGCAGCGCAGGGCGACTGGGTGCCGCTCGGGAGCGCCGATGAGCAGAAGGAGGCCACGCCGGGGACGGTCGAAGCGTGGGGCCGCGCGGCCGACAACCCCGTCGGCGGCTGGTACGGCCTCAAGAAGGGCCTGCGCGGCCGGTTCGGCAACTACGTGCCGCCCGTGCTGGAAGCGCTCGGCCTCGCCGAGCTGGAGCACAACGCCCGCAACAACCGGATGCGTGCCCGGTGACCGCGCCCCGCTTCCACGTCACGCGGCGGATCGCGGCCGCGCCGGATCGAGCCTGGGCGCTCCTCGTAGACCTCCCGTCATGGCTCGCCTGGAACCCCACGATCGTCTCGATCGACGGCGACGTCGCGCCCGGTGGCACTGTGCATCTCGTCTCGGCGACGAACGCGCAGCGCACATTCACGCTTCGCGTGACCGAGCTGGTCCCGCCCGAGCGCTTGGTCTGGGCGAGCGGGATGCCACTGGGCCTCTTCCGGGGCATACGGACCTACACGCTGACTCCCGCGTCGGACGGCGCTGCCACGGACTTCGCGATGACCGAGGTGTACAGCGGGCCGCTCGCCGGGCTCATCGGGCGGTCCATCCCGGACCTGGGCCCGTCGTTCGAGGCGTTCGCCGATGGGCTGAAGGTCGCCTCAGAACGGGGCTGACCCGGCGGCATCTGGCAGCGCGAGCGCGAGTCCGTGCCGGCATGCCAGTCAGCCGGTGCGGCCGCCGTCGCTCCTGTCGTCCCGCTCCGCCCGCGTCCAGAGTTCGCGGAGGGCCGCCGCGAGCCGCGCCGGCTCCACGCGGTGCGGCGGATCGAAATGGTGGCGCTCCTCGAAGACGTCGAGCGTGAAGTCCATGAAGACACCGGCCAGGCGCTCCGCGATGCGCACGTAGAGGTCGGGATTGCCGTGGCCACCCAGGGCGAAGTAGACAGGCCGATCGAACCTCCGGAGCACGTCGAAGTCGGGCTCGAAGGCGTCGAACGCCGCCATCATCGGGCCGAGCGCGGCTAGCCGCGACGGCATCCACGGCGGTGGCGGCCCCGGAGGCGGGTTCGGAGGCTCGACCCCTTCCGCCAGCTGCGTTCGGATGAAGGCGGGCATGATCCCCTCGGGCTCCATCTCCGGGATGGCTCGAAAGCGATCGTAGACGGCCGCTTCTTGTGAGGTCTGGCCAGTCCGCCCTGCCCAGGCCGGCTCCATCAGAGCGAGGCTCCGGAGGCGTCCCGGATAGCGGGATGCGAATGCCAGCGCCGACGCTCCGCCCGCGGAATACCCGACGAGGTGGAACGTCCCGAATCCAGCATCGTCAGCGACCCGGCGGACCCCCTCGACCTCGGTCTCCAGGCTGTAGCCCGGTGGTGGGACCGTCGGACCCGCATAGATCTCGAGGTCCTTTGGCCGGGCGTCCACGCCGTCTCCGAGCTCCCCCACGAGCGCAGCGTAGGCGGGCTCGGCCGGAAGGATGCCGCCCGGCAGGAGGACGATCGGCCACCGGTGATCTCGCGCCACGGGGTGCCTCTTGAGGTGCCCTGCAGGCTACCACGGGGACCTGGATCGTGGCCCGATGAGCCGGCGCATACTCCGGCGGTCACTCGCGAGATCAGCACTTCGTCGATGGCGACCGCGGCGCCTCGGAGTGGAGGCTGTCGGGAACGTCCGTCGAAGGCCGACAGCTCGACTTGAACGGCTGCGACCTGTGGATCTTCCGCGACGGCAAGATCGCAGAGAAGACTCGTTCTGGAAGATGGTCGCCGACAGCTAGTCACGAAGCGCCACGCCGGACTTGCGCCGACCAAGCGCCGGTCAATCGCGATCAGACCGTCGGTAAGCTGAGGCTCAGGGAGGGCTGAACCGGGCCGACGAGCTCCTCGCGATCGTCGCGCCGAGTCGAGCTTGAGCAGGGCTCACGCTTTCGCGACGTTGCCGATGATCTCGGCCAGCTCTCGGGGACGCGACCACATCGGCCAGTGGCTCGTCGGCAGGTCGACCCACGTGACGTCACGCAGCTCGTCGAGACCGGCCAGCCACGCCCAGTCGTGCTCCTTGGCGTAGGCCTTGATCTGCTCAGACGGGAAGCCCGTGCAGATGATCGTCGTCGGTATGTCGCGGCGCGCGTCGTTGTTCATGGTCACGGCCTCGCGCAGGACGCCACCCGGCACCGGAACCGCCCGCTGCCGGAACGTCTCCTTCTGGTCCTCGCTGAGCCCGTCGAGGTTCTCCTCCTCCTCGATGTCCTTCCAGACCAGGGGCTTCTCGACGCCACCGAAGTCGGGGTCCAACGCGCCCTTCCCGGGAGCCGAGTCGACGTAGACCATGGCCGCGATCAGCTCGGGGATCCGGTCGCTGGCGGCGTAGCCACTGAACCCGGTCGCGCTGTGGACGGCGAGCACGGCGGGGCGGCCGGCCGCCTCGACCGCCCCACAGATCGCGTCGACGTGATCCGACAGGGTGATCGCGAATCGGTCGGCATCGACCGACTCGAGCCCGGGCAGGGTCAGCGCGGTGACATCGTGGCCATCGGCGCGCAACGCGTCGGCGACCTCGTCCCAGGCCCACCCGCCGAGCCAGAACCCGGGAACCAGGATGATCGGTGCGGTCGACATTCCCGAAACCTCTCTCTGTTCTGTGGTGCGGCCGCTGGACGGGCACTCGCCCCGACCGAGGAGCAGGATCAGGTCAGCGAGAGCGATCGTCTGACCACAAGAAGAGGGACGCGTACGCGGGTCCAACGACGGGTCGACGTATCTTGCTATACGGGCGACGACGAGATCGGCTGAGGGGGACTGTGCGGCTACGCGCGGTCGCGCTAGAGTGCCGCGCAACAGGATGGCTCGAAGTCCTGCAGGGAGGGTGCGTCCCGGCTCGCGGCGTGTGGCACGCGGTCGTAAACGCGCGTGGAGGTACGACGATGGACACTGCGGCGGCTGGCACGACCGGGTCGGTCACTTCCGGCGATGAGGCCGCACGGGACGCGCTGGCCGGGCGACTGTTCGAGGCTGCACTTGGCACGTTCGATCTCGCGGCGCTCCACGTGGGTGAGCGGCTTGGACTCTACGCGGCGCTCGCCGACGGGCCGCACACCCCACCGGAGCTGGCCGCCGCCACCGGTACCGCGCCGCGCTATGTCCGGGAATGGCTCGAACAACAGGCCGTGACGGGCATCCTGGCCGTGGACGATACCGAAGCCGGCGAGGATGATCGGCGCTACTCGCTGCCGAACGGCCACCGCGAGGTGCTCCTCCACCCGGAAAGCCTCGCATTCATGGCTCCGGTTGCTCGAGCGATGATGGGCATGACCGCCCAGACGCCGCGCCTGCTCGACGCCTTCCGGACGGGTAAGGGCCTATCCTGGGAGGCGTACGGCGCCGACATCCGCGAGGCGCAGGCCTCGATGAACCGGCCCCTGTTCGCCAACCTGCTCGGGCCCGAGTGGCTGGCATCGATCCCCGATATCGACGCGCGGCTGCGCTCCGATCCGCCCGCCCGGGTCGCCGACATCGCGGTGGGGGGAGGCTGGTCGGCCATTGCTCTTGCCCGCGCCTATCCGAAGATCCATGTCGACGGCCTGGACCTCGATCCGAGCTCGATCGACATGGCACGGGCCAACCTGGCGACGACCGAGGTCGCTGATCGAGTGACCTTCACGGTGCGCGATGCGGCCGATCACGGTCTCGCCGGACAGTACGACCTCGCGACGATCTTCGAGGCGGTCCACGACTTCTCGCAGCCGGTCGCCGTGCTCCGTGCCGTCCGGAACCTGCTGGCGCCAGGTGCCAGCCTCCTCGTGGCGGACGAACGCGTCGCCGAGCGCTTCACTGCACCGGGCGATGCGGTCGAGCGCTTCATGTACGGCTTCAGCTTCCTGCTCTGCCTGCCGAATGTGCTGGCCGACGACCCGTCGGCCGGCACCGGCACGGTGATGCGCCCCGAGGTGCTCCGCCGATTCGCGGCCGAGGCCGGCTACAGCCGGCTGGACGTCCTCCCGATCGAGGCCGACTTCTGGCGGTTCTATCGCCTCGTACCGTAGGGATCCAGGTGCCGCGGTCCCGGCGGAGCGCTTCCCTTCTAGATGTCGGACAGGAGCTCGGCCTTCTTCGCCTCGTAGTCCTCGGCCGTGATCAGGCCGTCGTCGCGCATCCTGGCCAGGCTCCTGAGCTTGTCCTCGGAGGTTGGACCGGACGGTGCCGCCGGCGCGGCCTGGATCGGAACGGTGGCAGCCGACGCGGCGGGGCCGGACGCGTCCGTGACCGGCGCCCCGGGGCCGGCGGCGCGAACCGCCTCGGCGATCATCCGCGAATCGGCTTGCTCGAAGGCCACCTTCTCATCGAGCATCGCCCGGCGGAAGTCGGCCGGCGCCCGCATCGTTTCGTAGGTCAGGTCGGTCGAGTCGGAGGCGGTCGCCACCTTGAGGGTCCCGTAGCCCAACGCGCGGCCGAGCGGCCCTTGCTCCATGACCACGTCGTTGATCTTCTCGAGAGCGGCCCCGCTGGTCCGCTTGTTGAGCAAGCCAGCCACCTTGACCACCTTCTGGTTCGTGACCGCGTAGTCCTCGACCCACCACAGGATGTACGAGAACCCGACCCGAGCCAGGCCGAAGACGATGAGGACGAGCGAGCCCCAGAAGGCCAGCGTCCTGAGGAAGCCCATGAACCCGTCGGTCGCCATGGTCAGCTGGAAGCCGAACAGGGCGATCCCAACGATCAGGATGATCACCCCGGAGACGGTCCCGAAGATCGGCGCCATCCAGTGCTGCTTGGTCCGGTAGACGATCTTCTCGTTGGTCGCGAGAAGCTCCTCCGTGTAGCCCATCGTGTCTCCTACATCCCTCTCGTCAGGCGCGGCCCGCGCGGATCGGCGAGGCAGTTCGGAGCCTCGGTCGACGAGGCGCCGTCCGATGAGCGCCATAGTGGCATGACCGACTCACGCCTGTCCGCCGTGGCCGTCAGCGCCCCTCGGGAATCAACAAGAGATGGCGCCCGGTGTGGGCGCCATCTCTGATGGAACGGGGATCCTGCGCTTACTTGGTCGGCGGCAGGAGCACCTGGTCGATGACGTGGATGATGCCGTTGGAGGCCATGACGTCGGTCGCGACGACCTGGGCGGCATCGTTGAGGTAGACCTTGCCGTCCTTGACGGCGATGGCGATGGGCGAACCCTCGACCGAGTCGGCGGAGGTCAGCTTGACGACCTGGTCGGCCGTCACCTTGCCCGAGACGACGTGGTAGAGGAGGATCTTCTTGAGGGCTGCGGGGTCGGCCAGGAGCTTGTCGAGGGTGCCGGCCGGCAGGGCCGCGAAGGCCGCGTCGGTCGGGGCGAAGACGGTGAACGGGCCGGGGCCCTTGAGGGTATCGACGAGGCCGGCAGCCGTGGCGGCGGCGAGCAGCGTCCTGAACGTGCCCGCGCCATCGGCCGTGGCGACGATGTCACCGAGCGCAGCGCTCGGGGAGGCGGCGGGCGTTGCCGGTGCCGGCGTTGCCGGTGCCGGCGTTGCCGGTGCCGGCGTGGCCGGGGCGGGCGAAGCCGCGCTGGAGCACGCGGCCACGATGATCGTGAGCGCGGTCACCAGGATGATCACGGGGCGCTTCATGGTCTTCGGTTTCCCTTTCTTGTGTCCGAGGTCGGACATCGACTTGTACCTCCCATTCGACCGCCACCGAAGTTCGGATGGGTCCGTGATCAGATCGCAGCAGAGCCGCCCGACCGCAACCGATGGGCATGCATCGACCCGGCCCCGTGGAGGATCGGGGCCGGGTCGGAGAGATCGGCGAGGTGCGGATGAAGACCGGCTACCGGTCGGTGCCCATGCTTATGGGCCGTACAGCCAGTCTGTGAATCCGATCGCGCGGCCGATTCCCGACGCCGCGGTGGGCAGACTGAGTCCGTAACGGCGGTTGAGCAGCCACGGCATCTGCCGGGCGGTCTGCGTGCCGTTCCAACCTGTGCCTCCGGACGCGGCGGACCGGGTCACGATCGCGGCCATCCGTTTGAGCGCGCTGGTCGACCAGGTCCAGGCGGTCGTGGCACCGCCGCGGTAGAGGAGCTCGACCTGGAGGCCCAGACCCTGGATCGAGTCGAGTTGGTAAGGGATGCCCGGATCGGGTGGCGTCCACTTGAGCGAGCCGCCGCGGCTGATGTCCCAGACCGCACCGCCGTCCACATTGATCCCGCTCTTGGTGCAGACCGGGTTCACCGGGGCGTACGTCGTAACGGAGCCTGTGCACGACCAGGACAGAGCGGCCGCGCTGGCATTGGTATTGAACCCGGCGTAGGCGGTCCGGTCGCCGAGGTAGCCCTGGGTGACTCTGGTCGCAGCCGCCAGGTCGGTCGCGTCGGCGAGGTAGCGATCCGCCGCGATCCGGGCGGCGCCGGCGTAGGCCCCCCAATTGTTCGGCGAGTTCTCATGGGTGCCCTTGATCGACGTCCAGATCGAGTGACCGCCGATGTTCTTCGTTCGGATCGCCGACAACCATGTCGCGAAGGCCGGCCCGGAGCTCGACGTCCGAAGCGACGACAAATCCGCCGCCAGGACATAGGCTGCCAGCTGCCGGCCGAGGGCCAGAACCGCGTTCGAGCAGCCGACCTTCTGGGTGGGCAGGGCGGCCATGATCGCGCCCTGCGCCTTCGCCTGGTACGAGGCGGTCCCGGTCCGGGCGTAGACCAGCGCGGCGGCGAGCGTCTGAAGGTGGTGCTTGGAGTTCTGGTCGCACAGGTTCGGCGTGCTGAACGTACCGTCCGCGACCGCCTTGAGGGCCGTCCATGCCGAGCCGGTGACTGGTCGAGCAAGCAGCTCTGCTTTCGGCATCAGGAGGTAATCGCCGGTGGCGCCGACCGTGGGTGGCGCCGACCAGGGGCCGAGTGCGGCGCCGAGCGCCAGGACCGCCCCGACGACGATCGCGAGCGAGGGTCTGCGTGCGCGGCCGTGTCGTTGAGACCTGCGGCCATCGGGGTTTCGACCGTGGATGGGATCCGCGAGCGGATCTGAAGATGCGTGGGTCGCCTGTTCGCGAGACGCCCTCTGGGCGCCTGGATCTACCGCCGACATAGTGCTCCTCTCCACCTGGACGCCGCCTGGGGACGGCGAACGAAGACCTCCGTTTCGATCGGTGTAGTTTGCCGCGACTCGCTCATCTCTGCATTTTCGGAGCGGTCGAGCCGGCAACCGCCGGACGGGGAACGACGGAGGGTCCGCCGCCAAGCGAAGCCCCCGTCGTCGGCCGCCGAGCGTGAAGGCGACCCGATGCGGGATCGGGCTCAGACGATCTCGACCTTGACGTCTGCGGCCGGCGGGCGGCGATCGGACGCTCCTCGCGGCGATCCCAGCACCGCTGGGTCCGACGTTCCGCACAACCTGCTGATCCGGAGGCGTCGCCGCGGCCTCTGAGCGCAGTGCTCGCGCCTGCTACCCTCTGCGGGATGACGATCGAAGCGCTCGACGCCGCGACCCGGGCGATCGCCGAGGAGCTCTCGGTCGAGGGCGTCCTCCAGCTCATCGTGGATCGCGTCCGCCCGCTGGTCGGCGCCCGCTACGCCGCGCTCGGCATCGTCGATCGGCTGGGGCGGATCGAGCGCTTCATCACGAGCGGGATCTCGGCTGAGCAGCGCGAGCTGATCGGCGATCCGCCCCGTGGTCACGGGCTACTCGGGTTGATCATCCGCGAGAACCGGTCGATCAGGGTCGTCGACTTGGCGGTCGATCCCAACCGACATGGATTCCCAGCCAACCACCCACCGATGACGAGCTTCCTGGGCTCGCCGATCACGGTCAAAGGCAGGACGGTCGGCAACCTCTACCTCACCGACAAGCTGGACGGGCCCGAGTTCACCGAGGGCGACCAGCAGCTGGTCGAAATGCTCGCCCTGCACGCCGGGATCGCCATCGAAAACGCCCGCCTCCACGAGGAGATCCAGCGCCTGGTCGTCGTCGACGAGCGCGAGCGGATCGGCAAGGACCTGCATGACGGGATCATCCAGAGCCTGTACGCGGTCGGCCTGTCACTGGAGGATGTGCCCCAGCTCATGCACGATGCCCCTGATGAGGCCGGTATCCTCGTCGAGCGCGCGATCGACTCCCTCCACCACACGATCCGCGACATCCGTAACCTCATCTTCAGCCTCCAGCCCGAGCTGCTCGGCGGGACGACCCTGCTGGGCGGGACGGCAACCCTGGTCGACGAGTATCGGCACAACACGACGATCGACCTCGAGCTCGTCCTCCCATCGAGCGATCTCCCGGAGCCCGATCCCGAGGTCACCCAGGACGTCCTGGCGATCCTGTCCGAGGCGCTCGCCAATGTCGCCCGGCACTCGCAGGCCAGTCGCGCCGACATCACCGTCCGCACCGACAGCGGCCGACTCATCCTCGAGATCGCCGACAATGGGATCGGCTTCAACAGCGGTGGCGGATCAACCCTCGGGCACCAGGGGATGCGGAACATGCGTGATCGGGCGGTCCGGGTGGGCGGCGAGCTAAGCGTGACCAGCGCACCGGGAGCCGGGGCGCGGATCGTCCTGACCGTCCCGCCGAGAGTCGCCGCGTGACCGGCGAGACTCCCGCCGCCCCGCTCCGCCTGCTCGTCGTCGACGACCACGAGGTCGTCCGTGAGGGCCTGGTCTCCCTGCTCGACCGGCGGCCTGGCTTTCAGGTCGTGGCCCAGGCCGGCTCCGTCGCCGAAGCCCTGGCCGAGGCTCGTCGGCATCGACCCGACCTCGTCGTGATGGATGTCCGCCTGCCCGACGGATCGGGGATCGAGGCCTGCCGGGAGATCCGCTCGGAGATGCCGACGACGAGGGTCGTGATGCTGACCAGCTATCCGGACGAAGAGGCGGTCCTGTCCGCGATCGTCGCCGGTGCCAGTGGCTACCTCCTCAAGCAGGTCCGCGCCCGCGACCTCGTGTCGGCGCTCGAGGTGGTCGGCAATGGCGGGTCATTGCTCGATCCGGCGGTGACCGAGCGGGTCCTCGAGCGGATCCGGCGGGTCGCCGCCTCCGACGAGCCCGACGAGCTGGCCGGACTGACGACCCAGGAGCGACGGATCCTGGCCCTCGTCGCGGAGGGCAAGACGAACAAGGAGATCGCGGCCGAGGTCTACCTCTCGGACAAGACGGTCAAGAACTATGTCAGCTCGATCCTGTCGAAGCTGAACCTGGAACGCCGGGCACAGGCCGCCGCGTTCGTCGCCAAGCACCGCACCCCGGGCGCCGGCTGAGGCCGAGGGCGCTCGTCGGTCGGGCTGGCGTTGAGGGACGGATGGCCCTGTCGGATGGGCCGGTCGGCCCTCGCCGCGTTCGCGCGGGCCATCCAGCATGCCGACATGGATGCGACTGTCGCCCACGCCCGACTCCCCGGCTGAACGGCACGCCTTCCAATGGCCGGCGACGTCGTTCTGCTGCCCATCCCTCGATTCCGACGCCTGCTGCTGGCGATCGAGTTGCCGGCGTCATCCGGGCTGCCCGAGGCACGGGCGCTGGCGCTCGCCGCCGAGCTTCAGGCATCAGTCGTGGTGGTCAGCGTGCTCGAGTCCAAGGCGCACCTGCCGGTCACCACGGCACGGGTCGACCAGCTCCGCGAGATCCACGAGCGAGCCGCCCACGATCTGGCCGCTCGCGGCCGCGCGATGGGGGTCGAGGTCGACTACCTGATCTGGCAGGGTGACCCGGCTGATGCGATCATCGAGGCCGCCGGCTCCGAGCTCGTCGACCTGATTGTGATCGGCGCACCGGCCGTCGACGGCTCGGCGGAGCATCGCCTGTCAAGGGTGTCTGAGGAGGTCGTCCATCGCGCCGCGGTCCCCGTCCTCGTCGTACCTGAGCCGCCGCGCAGTCCCCCGTCCTGACCTGAGCGTGGTGGCCGGTCAGGGCGCCCGTCGAACGGCCCTCGGATCAGAAGAGGGGCCGCCGCGATGACGGTCCCTCCTCTGCGTGTTGGGGGGTAACGACGCTACGGGTTGGCTGGCCTCGTCCCGAGCGTGAGGGAGATCGTGATCGGCTGGCCGTTCCGGGTGACGTCGAGTGACACCGTCGTGCCGGGCGTGAACCCGCTGATGACCAGGTCGAGTGGGTGGCTGCCGTCGACCGTCTTGCCGTCGATGGCAGTGATGACGTCCCCTGCCTGCAGGCCGGCGCTCTCGGCCGGGCTGCCGGACACGATGGCCGGGCCCGCCTGGTTGGACTGGCCCTGGCCGGTCGGATCCTGGGCCGCGCCGGTGCCGATGAGAGCGCCCTGGTCGACGGCCAGGTTGGCGGCCTTCTTGAGTGCCGGGTCGATCGTCTCGAACCGGATGCCGAGCCACGGACGAGCCAGGGGCTGACCCGCCGAGGCCTGCTCCATGAGCGGCCGGGCGATGTCGATCGGGATGGCGAAGCCGATGCCCTGGCTCTGGCTGGCGACCGCCGTATTGATCCCGATGACCTTGCCGCTCGGATCGAGCAGCGGGCCACCGCTGTTGCCGGGGTTGATCGCGGTGTCGGTCTGGATGAGGTTGGTCAGCTGGCCGGTCTGGACCGGGATGCTCCGGCCGATGGCCGAGATGATCCCGCTGGTCACCGAGTCGGTGAACGTGCCGAGCGGACTGCCGATCGCGATCGCCTGCTGGCCGACCTGGATCGACGAGGACTCGCCGATGGTGGCGGTCGGCAGGCCGGCTGCTTTGATCTGGACGATCGCCAGGTCGGTCAGGGTGTCGACGCCGTAGACGGTGGCGGGGAACTCGCGGCCGTCCTTGAGATGGACGGTCAGGGCCGAAGGATCGCCGGCCACGACGTGGTGGTTGGTGAGGATGAGCCCGTTTGCATCGAAGATGACCCCCGACCCGGTCGCCGTCCCGGTGCCGGTCTGGCCAGTGGTCGGATCGGTTTCGGTGACGCCGTCGGCGACGATGGTGACGACAGCCGGGCTGACCGCCTTCGCGATGTCGACGATGGAGGACTGGCCGCCGACCGGCGCGGCGGCGAGGACCGGGGTGATCACCGGACCCGGGGTGGCCGCAGCCTGGCGACCGAACGCGCCGGTGGCGCTGCCGAGCAGGAAGGTCCCGCCCGACGCAAGCACAGCAGACGCCATCACCGCGCCGAGCACGAAGCCCCGTCCGGCCGAGGTGCGCCGAGACGCGGCCGACACGGACGCGGTGGTCGGACTGGCGGTGGCCGGGGTCTCAGCAGTCATCGACGCCCGAGTGTCAGGCGTCCATGAAGGTCGGGAATCGTTCATGAGCGTGGTCCTCCTTGCCGGACGGCCTCGCCGATGCGAGTGCCCGTTGCCCGGATGGTTCGTCCACCACGCTGGCGCCGCGGGATGAATGCACGAACCAGAAGCGGTGAAGGTTCCTGCACCGTGGCGATTCCTTAACCATCGCCCTCGACGGCGTATCCTCGGCCAGGAGGACTGCCGATGGCCGATCGCCGCCGCTCGTTCGACTACCCGACCGACCGACTGCTGGCGGTCCTCGACGACGCCGCCTCGACTGACGAGGCGCGACGAAGCCTCGTCGCGGCGGGCATCCCGGCCGTGGACGTCACGGTCCTGCGCGGCGACGAGGGCGCCGACCGGATCGATGGCCTCGGAGCCACCGGCGGACCGTGGCGACGTATCGTCCGGATCTTCCAGTTCATGACGATGGATCAGATGCCGGACTTCCTGACCTACGAGGCTGCGCTCCGCGATGGCAGGGCCGTCGTGGCGGTCAGGGCGACCGACCGTGCCACGATGCTTCTGGCGCGGGATCGACTACTCGGTGCTGGCGGTCATTTCATGAACTTCTTCGGCCGCCTGTCGACCGAAGAGCTCGTCCGCTGGCACGGCCCGGAGCTGGCCGCCCCCGACTTCATGCGGCGCTGAGCCAAGTCCTTGGGCGGTGCCGCCCGCCGAGTGGCCTCATCACGGGCATGAATACGACGATGCCGTGGCCGCCCAGACCGTGACTCTCGCACGGTCCAGACACCCGGATATCCATGGCCGTGATAACGAGGGCCTTGCAGGGGTGCGAGCCGCGCGGATCCGCTCGCTCCGTCCTCGGCGGGACAGCCGCTAGCGATGCCCGTGATATCTGCGGCCTGGTGGCCTCGTGAGCGTGGCCTCGTGCGCGCGAGCTCGGGTCGAGGCCCCAGGGCCACGGGCCCTGGCCGCTGTCGCCCGGGTCGCGCGACCGCAGCCCACCCGGACCTACCGGCGGGCGACCGGCTCGGCCTCGATCGCCGCGCGGAGGGCGCGCGCCCGAGCGGCAGACGAGCTGTTCGCCTTCTGCTCGAACAGCGTCGCGGCGGCCTCGGCCGCGGCGATCGCCTCTTCCAGGCGCCCGGCGAGGCGGAGCACCTCGGCCAGATCGATCGCGGCATACCCCTGCGAATCGGGGTCTTGCGCCGCGCCGATGATCGCGCTGGCCGCCTCGGCCAGCGCCACCGCCTCGTCGAAGCGACCCTGCCGGGCGATCAGCTTGGCGCGGACGCTGCGCCAAAGATACTGGGTGGCGACGTCGTCCTCGGCCGCGATCCGTTCGCTCTCCTCGGTCATCCGGAGCGCCTCGTCGTCACGGCCCTGGCGATGGAGGGCCTCGGCCAGGAAGGCCGCCGTCGTCGAGATGTAATTCCGCTCGCCCATCGCCGCCAGCGCCTCATAGTCGCCGCGCAGCTCGCGCTCGGCCGCCGTAGCGTCGCCGGCGATCAGCTCGACCGGCCCGGACGCGATCGCCGAGGTCAGGGCCGCCTCGAACCGCCAACCCAGCTCCGTCAACGTCGCCCGGCTCCGCCGGTACAGCGAGCGCGCCTCGTCGAACCGACCACGCATCGCCTCGAGGTTGGCCAGTGCGCGGAGCGTGTACGCCTCGGACTTGCGGTCGCCGCCGAGCTCGGGCAGGACCCGTTCGACGATCGCGATCGCTTCGTGCACCGGTGTCGGCCCGAGCTGGGCGCAGGTCGCAAGGGCCGGCAGCACGCGCAGCTCCATCAGGCGGTCGCCGGCCAGGCGAGCTTCCTCGATCATCCGCCTGGCGGCGACCTCCGCATCGAGGTAGCGACAGCCCGCGAAGTGGACGTTGGTCAGCAGGCGCCAGGCCCGGGTCAGACCGCGGTGATCGCCCTCGACTTCGAGAACTGCGATGTCGGCGTTCACGTCATCGATGATCTGGGCCTCGGTCTGGCCCCCTTCGGTCATGTAGTGGAGATACTGCCGGACCAGCCTCGCGGTGATCTCCATCGACCGATCGCCGATCGCAGCCGCACCGGCGATCGCCTCGGCAAGGACCTCGTCCGCGGTGGACAGTTCGCCGGCCTCGGTCAACGCTTCACCCGCCTCGGTCTGGAGGACCGCTCGATCGGGTGACCCGACCGGCAGCAGTGCCGACGCCCGGCGCAGGAGGTTGGCAGCGGCCGGCAAGTCTCCCCGGGCGAAGGCCCGCCGACCCGCCGAGGCGAGACGCTCGGCGGCGCGCAGTCCAAGGTCGGTGCCGTGCGCGTCGAGCGGCCCGAGCTCGGCCAGGTAGCGGTGCGCCTGCTCGAGGTGATAGCCCAGGATCGCCTCGAACTCGAGTGCCCGATCGCGATCCGCGTTGACCCCGTCGGCCCACGTGACGAACTGTTCGTGAAGGGTCGCGCGCGTCCGCCGTCTCGCCGTGGGTCAGGCGGTGGAGCCTGGCGATCCCGACGGTCAAAGGATCAGGACCCACGGACCGACCGCCGAGTCGCCCTCGAAGAGGCCCTGCGCTGATGGGACGGCGCGCTATGGTGTGAACCCCGGGCGCCCGGAGCGACTATCCATCGGTACCGGCGTCCATACGATCAGCCACGGGAGGCGCCTTGCTCGGGACGATCGGCCTGTGGCGCGCCGTGGTCCAGCGCAGCCGCGCCGACCGGTCGGTCGTGTTCGCGGCGTTCGTTCTGCTCGTCAGCGCGATCGCCCTCCTCACGACCGGTGCGCTGTACGGCGACACGGTGGCGCTCGGCGGGTTGCGCCGGGCCGTCCTCGACGCTCCGCCGGCGGAGCGTGCGATCGTCGTCCGCATGTCGGCCGGGGCGAAGGACCTCGTCGCGCTCGACGCGGTCGTCGGCGACCGACTGACCGAGGCGATCTCGGCCACTGGCGGCGCCGTCGTGCTGGTGGCCCGGAGCGGCGCGCTCACCCCGGTCGGCCTTGACGGCACGGCCGCCCGAGATCATCTCGCGGCCTTCGGCAGCTACGCGGATCTCGGTCGGCACGCGACCCTGACGGCCGGACGCTGGCCCTCGGCCGGGCACGTCCCGATCGAGGCGACCCTGTCCGAAGGGGCCGCTGCCGCACTGGGCATGGAGGTCGGCGACCGCGTCGAGTTGGTCCGCGGGCCTGGCGGCCAGCCGGTCGCCGTCGAGCTGGTCGGCGTGTGGCAACCGAAGGCCGACGACGCCTACTTCGTGGGCGACCCACTCGAGCTCACGGGCATCCGTACAGAGCCCCAGTCGACCCTGCGCGGGCCGTTCATGGTCGCGCTCGACGACCTGACAGGCGGCCCCGTCGGGAAGGATCTCACCCTCGAATGGCGCGGGATCCCGTCGACGGACGGCCTCCGGGTCGACCGGATCGGCGCCCTCCGGGCGGGTGTCGAGGGGCTCAAGCCGCAGCTCAGGGCCGGCCTGCCCCGCGGTCGCGAGATCGCCGTCCTGACCGGGCTGCCGGCGATCTTGACCGACATCGAGCGGGCGATCCTGGTCAGCCGCAGTGGAGTGACGCTGCTGACCCTCCAGTTCGCCGTGCTGGCCGGTTACGCGGTCCTGCTGGTGGCCGGGCTGCTCGTCGAACGCCGACGGTCCGAGACGGTATTGCTCCGATCCCGCGGCGCAACCTCGGGACATCTCGTCGCAGTGGCCTTTGCGGAGGCCGTTCTGCTGACGGTCCCCGCGGCGATCCTCGCTGGATTGCTGGCGGTCGGGATCGTCCGACTCATCGGCACGATCGGGCCGCTGGCAGACAGCGGCGTCGTGGCCACGGAGGACATCGGTCCGGACACGCTCATCGTCACCGCGCTGGCCGGCCTCGCCTGCGTCGTCGTCCTGACCCTGCCGTCGATGACGATGGGCGGGACGCCGCTCGGGATCCGGGCGTCGCTCGGCCGACAGGTCGGCCGGACGATCGCGCAGCGACTCGGGATCGACCTGCTCCTGGTCGTGCTGGCCGCGATCGCCCTATGGCAGCTCCGCCTCTACGGCGCACCGTTGACCAGGGACGCACGAGGCGTCCTCGGGATCGATCCGCTGCTCGTCGCGGCGCCCGCGATCGGATTGCTTGCCGGTGCGGTGCTGGCGACCCGGCTCATCCCCCGCCTGGCCGAGATCGGCGAGCGGCTGCTCGGGCGACGACGCGGGCTTGTGCCGCCGCTCGTGGCCCGCCAGATCGCACGACGGCCCCTTCGCTACACGCGCTCGGCCCTGCTTCTCGTCCTCGCCGCGGCCCTGGGCACCTTCGCCGCAGCGAGCGCCGCCACGTTCGCCCGGTCGCAGGTCGATCAGGCCGCTTACCGGGCGGCCGGCGATGCCCGGGTCGTCCTGTCCGACTACCCGGACCTGCCGGGATGGAGCATCGGGCCTGCCTACCGGTCGGTGGCAGGCGTCACAGCGGCTACGCCGGTGAGCGTGACCTCGATGGAGGTGGGTCGGACGGTCCGGGAAGGCCGGCTGCTCGCCCTCGATCCGAATGCCGTCGCCGGGATGGTCACCGTTCCGCCCGACAGCGGTCCGGCGTCGAGCCTCCTCGCGGGACTCGCCGCCGCCCGGCCGACGACGACGGCGGTCAAGCTCGACGGCGCACCGCGGCGCCTGGGCTTGACGATCGATGCCGACCTGGCGGTCGACCCGAACGCCACGGGCGACATCGAGATCCCCGCCGACTGGGATGCCGGCGCCCTGACGGTCATCGTCCAGGACCGCGACGGGCGGCTCCACCGGATCACCGGCGGGAACCTGGCTGCGCAGGGCAAGGATCAGCGGATCGAGGTGCCACTCGCAGCCGTCGCCGACGGAGTGACCGCGACACCCGCTTATCCTCTCCGGCTGGTGGGCCTCGAGCTGGAGCTGATGGCGCCGCTCAACGCCGTGGTCACTGGCAGCGTGGACCTCAAGGGCTTCGCGCAGAGCCCGACCGATGGTGGGGACGACTGGACTTCGGTCGAGTTCGATCCGGGGGCGGACGGATGGTCGTGGAGCCGCATGACCGCGGAAGGGACGAAGCCGTATCGGGCCCCCGCCGGATCGCCGGGACGGATCGACATCGGGTCCGACGACGCATCACACTCAATGTTCGGTTCGGCGGACCGGGCCGGCGCGACTTACCGGCTGGAGAGCTCGCCGAGCGGCGGCGGCATCCTCCCGGGGATCGCCGGCGACCGGTTCCTGGCCCTGACCGGGGCCAAGGTCGGCGACACGATCGCCGTCTCGTCGGCGGCCCAGCCACTGACGGTCAGGATCGTCGGCAGCCTGGCCTCCTTCCCGCCACTCGACCCGGGATCGGCGTTCCTGATCGTCGACGGCGCCACGCTCGACCTCAGCGCGTTCTCAGCGACCGGCTTCCCGGTCGCCGCCAGCGAGTGGTGGCTGACCGTCGATCCGGCGCACTCGGACGCGGTCGCGGCGACGCTCGCCGCCGCGCCGTACTCCGCCGTCGAGGTCGTCCGGCGCGACGAGCTCAGCCGGGCCCTGGCCGGTGACCCGATCTGGCTCGGCGTCGTCGGCGTCCTCGCCCTGGGCGCGCTGGCCGCCATCGCGTTCGCCACGATCGGGTTCGTGGTGAGTGCCACCGTCACGACCGACGAACGCCTGGGCGAGCTCGCCCTGCTCAGGGCGCTCGGGCTCTCCCAGCGGCAGCTTGCGACCTGGCTGACGCTGGAGCAGGTCTTCCTGCTGGTCGTCGGTCTCCTCGGGGGGTCGGCCCTGGGCCTGCTCCTGGCCTGGCTGGTGCTGCCGTACTCCACGCTCAGCCCGAGCGGCGCAGTCGTCGTCCCAACCCCGGTCATCGTCGTCCCGTGGGAGACCATCCTGCCGGTCTACGCGGTGACCATGACGATCCTGATCGGCGCACTGATCAGCCTCGTGCGGCAGGTCCCCGAATCGCGGATCAGCCGGGTCATCCGGGCCGGGGACCGGTAGGGCGATGGCCTGGCTGGTCGTCTCGCTGCGCAGGCTCGGTCAAGAGCGCATTCCCGCCGTCGGCCTGGTCCTCCTCGTCCTGGTCACGGCCTTCCTGTTGGCCGTGGCCCCCAGGCTCCTCGGCCGGGTGTCGGACGACGCCCTCCGGGCGGAGGTGTACGGCGCGTCCGCCGCCGTGCGCAACATCCAGCTCATCCAGGAGCGACGGCTGGGGACCTCGACCGGGGACCCGATGTCGGCCGTCGACGCGGCGGGGACCGACCTACAGGGGCAGATCCCCTCATCAGTCAGCCGGCTGTTCGTCGACCGCGTACACGTCGTCGACACCCCGCGCTTCCGGGTCACGTCCCCGACGAAGACGCCGAGCCTGCTCCCTGCGCGTCCAGCAGGGTGTGTCCGACCACGTCCGCTATGTCCAGGGGGTCGCCCCGACCGGAGCGCTCCGAACCGTCGCGGCCGCACCCGGTTCGCCGCGGGCGCCCGGCCGGACCACGGCCTACGAGGTGGCCCTGTCGACCGCCTCGGCGGCCGAGATGGGCGTCGGTGTGGGCGACACGCTCCTGCTCGATCTCGACGTCACGGATCCGCTCAATCGAGCCAGGGCCTACAAGACCGCGGGGCAGGTCGTCGGAATCTTCGAGGTCCCGGAACCGGCGTCCCCGTACTGGTCCGACGACACCACCCTCGAGCGACCGACCAGGAAGGCGTTCTCGGCCGACAACGTGCAGACCAATGCCGTCGCGCTGATCGCTCCCGAGGCCTATCCGATCCTCCTCGGGAACACCGACCAGATCGGCCTCCCGCTGCGCTATTCGTGGCGCTGGTACGTCGACCCGGCTCGGCTCGAGGCCGGCCAGGTCGACGACCTGCAGGTCGGCCTGCGTCGGATGGAGAGCGTCTTCCCGGCGACGCCGGTCGCCTCGGGACCGGCTTCGGGCACGATCCTGCGAAGCGGGCTGCTCCGGTTCATCGAGGGCCAGCAGGCGCGCTGGGCGTCGGTCGGAGCCGTGCTGACCTCCGTGGCGATCGGCCCGGCAGCGGTGGCCGGGGCGGCCCTTGGGCTGGTGGTCCTGCTCGGCTCGGCCCGTCGCCGAAGCTCGCTCGTCCTGGCCCGGAGCCGCGGCGGGTCAGCGGCCCAGATCGTCGGGGCGACGGCTGCCGAGGGCCTCCTCCTGACCGTCCCTGCGGCGCTCGCAGCAAGCCTCCTGGCCACGCTCGCCGTCGACACCGGGAGCGACCTTCCGACGGTGATCATCCCGCTCGCGGTGGCGGCGGTCACGACCGTCCTGATGGTGGCCATGATCACGCCGATCGCTCGTGGGACGGCGCTGGGGCAGACCCGGGAAGCCGCTGAAGGTCGCCGATCGCCACCGCGCAGGCTGGTCGCCGAGTTCCTCGTCATCGGCCTGGCGGTCGGTGGGGCGATCCTCCTCCGGGAGCGCAGCCTGCGCGGCGGCGGTACCGCCGGCGAGCTCACCTCGGCCGACCCGTTCATCGCGGCCGTGCCGGCGCTGGCCGGGTTGGCGGCGGGCCTCGTCGCCCTGCGCCTGTTCACGATCCCGATCCGCGGGCTCGCGGCGATGGCCGGTTTCCGCCGGGACCTCGTTCCGGTCCTCGGCCTGCGCCGGACGACGCGGAGCGGGACCGCCGCGCCGATCCTCCTGGTGCTGATGCTGACCGCAACGGTCGGCGCCTTCTCGCTGGCGACCCTGAACTACCTCGATCGGGCCTCGGACGCGGTCGCCTGGCAGCAGGTCGGCGCCCCGTTCCGACTGGTCGAGGCTGACGGACGACTGGCCTCGGACATCGATGCAGCCGCGCCGGACCTGCCCGGGGTCACCGCTGCGGCGAGCGCGGCCCGGCTGAGCCTGCCCGCCGTCGGGGCCCGAGTCGTCGAGTTGCTGGCGATCGATGCGGCTGGGTACGCCACGGTGACCGACGGGACCCCGCTGGCCGGGGGGCTCCCCGCCGAGCTCCAGGCCCCGGCCCCGGCCGATGGGTCGGTCGCGGCGGTCGTGTCGCCGGCTGGGGTGGTCGATGGGATCCGAGCAGGCGACCGGTTCGAGCTGCTCGTCGGCGGCGAGAACGTCTCGTTCCAGGCGCTGGCCGTCCAGGACGACATGCCAACGCTGCCCGTCGGCGGTCCGTTCGTGGTGGTCGACCGGGGCCGGCTGGCGGCCCGGACTCCGAACGTCGATCTGGGCACGAACACGGTGTTCTTGAAGGCCCCGGACGGCGCCGCGGCCGGCCTGCGTGAGGCGATGCGGACGGTGGCCCCGGGCGTCGATGTCGACGCCCGGATGGAGCGGTCGGCCGCGATCCGGACGGCGCCGGTCGTCGAGGCGACCTCGACCGGGGTGGACGCCGGCCTGCTCGCCGCGCTGGCCTACAGCGCGATCGCGCTGTCGGCGGCGCTTGCCCTGACCGGCTCGGCCCGCGCGCCCGAGACCGCTCACCTTCGGACGCTCGGGCTCACCCGGCGCGAGAGCGTCTGGCTGTCGATCGTCGAGCATGGGCCGACCGTGACCCTCGCCGTCGGGTTCGGTATCGTCCTCGGGACCGGCATCTTCGTGGCGCTGCGGCCCGGACTCGGACTCGGCGCGATCGTCGGATCCGACCTGGACATCCCCGTCCGGATCGGCCTGGGCGAG
Source organism: Candidatus Limnocylindrales bacterium (assembly GCA_038325875.1). Classification (GTDB taxonomy): domain Bacteria; phylum Chloroflexota; class Limnocylindria; order Limnocylindrales; family CSP1-4; genus Chersky-267. Next base: position 77,025 of record JBBQJL010000004.1, on the reverse strand, counting down.
CTGGGGCTGCTGGTCGTCGCGATCGTCGCGACCGTCGCGATCGGGATCGGGCTCGGCGTCGTCGTCGAGCGAGAGCCGGCGGCTCCAGCCGCCCTTCGTCGAGGGATCTGATGAGCCGAGCCCGGTATGGCGAGAGCGCCCAGATCGTGTGCGACAACCTGGTCCGCATCTTCAAGGTGGCCGACCTGGAAGTAGTCGCCCTCCAGGGCCTGGATCTGCTGGTCGAGGCCGGCGAGATGATGGCCATCGTCGGCGCGTCGGGGAGCGGCAAGTCGACCCTGCTCAACATCCTCGGCGGGCTCGACGCCCCGTCCGCCGGTCGCGCCCGGGTCGCCGGTCACGACCTCACGGCGATGGGCAGGCGCGAGCGGACGGCCTACCGCCGCTCAGTGGTCGGCGTCGTCTGGCAGCAGACGGCCCGGAACCTGCTGCCGTACCTGAGCGCGGCCGACAACATCGAGCTGCCGCTCATCCTCGACGGTCGCCGCGCGCGACGAGCGCGGACGCGCGAGCTGCTCGACCTGGTCGGCCTGGCCGATCGCGCCTCGCACCGACCGGATCGGCTGTCCGGCGGCGAGCAGCAACGGGTCGCCATCGCCGTCGCCCTGGCCAACGGTCCGGCCGTCATCCTGGCCGACGAGCCCACCGGCGAGCTCGACAGCGCGACGTCGGCCGAGGTGTTCGGGCTCCTGCGCAGGGTCAATGCCGAGTCCGGCACGACGATCGTCGTGGTCACCCACGATCCCCTCGTGTCGGAGCATGTCGCCCGGACGGTCCGCATCCGCGACGGCCGAACGAGCACCGAGACCCGCCGCCGGACGGAGTCGGGCGATGACGGAGGCGCCCTGGTCGCCGAGGAGTTCGCCCTGCTCGACCGCGTCGGTCGGCTGCAGCTGCCCAAGGCACACATCGAGGCGCTCGAGCTGTCCGAGCGGGTCCGGCTCCGACTCGAGGATGACCACGTCGGTGTCTGGCCGGACCGCCCGACGGACGGCGAGGCTGGGCGATGAACCGGGCGGCGCCCGGAGGCAGGTTCGGATCGAGCGGCCCGATGGTCGAGGCGATCGGTGTCAGCCGGGACTTCGACTCCGGTGACGCGATGGTCCACGCCCTGCAGGGGGTCGACCTGACCGTCGGCCATGGCGAGCTGGTCGCCATCCGGGGCCGATCGGGCAGCGGCAAGACGACCCTGCTCAACGTCCTCGGCGGGCTCGATCGCCCGACGACCGGCCAGGTCTTCATCGACGGGGTCGACATCGGCACCCTCGACGAGGCCGGCGTGGTCGACCTCCGGCGGTCGTCGGTCGCCTATGTCTTCCAGGCCTTCGGGCTGGTGCCGATCCTCAGCGCGGCCGAGAACGTCGAAGTGCCGCTCCGCCTCGTCCGCGCCGATCCGCTCGAGCGTGACCGCCGAGTGTACGACCTGCTCGAGCTGGTCGGCCTGGCCGATCGCGCCCGCCATCGGCCATTCGAGCTGTCCGGCGGCGAGCAGCAGCGAGTCGCGATCGCACGCGCCCTGGCCAATCGACCGAAGCTGCTCCTGGCCGACGAGCCGACCGGTCAGCTCGATTCGGAGACGGGCCACACGATCATGACCCTGCTCCGGACGATCGTCCGGAGCGAGGCGGTCACGGCCGTCGTGGCCACCCACGATCCGGCCATGCTCGACGTGGCCGATCGGATCGTCGAGCTGCTCGATGGCCGGATCGATGGCCGGTCGGGCTGAGTCAGGCGCCTGGGATGGTCCCGTTCGCCGGGCGCTATCGTTGACCGGTGGCCGACATCCTCGCCCTCATCCCGGCCTACCAGGAGGCTGAGCGGATCGGCGCGGTGGTGGCCGCGACCGTCCCGCGACTACCCGTCCTCGTCGTGGACGACGGCTCGACCGATGGGACCGCGGCCGTCGCCAGGGCGGCCGGCGCGGCGGTCATCGTCCAGCGACCGAACCAGGGCAAGGGCGCTGCCCTCCGCGCCGGCTTCGGCTGGGCGCTCGAGCGAGAGGTCGGGGCCGTGCTGACCCTCGACGCCGACGGCCAGCACGATCCGGCCGACATCCCGGCCTTCCTCGAGGTGCGCCGCCGAACCGGCGCGGACCTCGTCATCGGTCGACGCGACTTCAGCCGGATGCCGCCGACCCGGCGGCTCGCCAACGGGCTCGGTGGGCGGGCCATGTCGTGGGCGGCCGGGCGCGACATCCCCGACAACCAGTCCGGCTACCGCCTGCTCAGCCGACGGCTCATGGCGGCGGTGGCGACGAGCGACGAGGCCGGGTTCGAGTATGAGGTCGAGATGATCACGACCTGCATCCGCGCCGGCTGCCTCCTCGAATGGGTCCCGATCCGGACGATCTACGCCGGTGAGCCGTCGCACATCCAGCCCTGGCGCCACTTCACCAGCTTCGTTCGGATGGTCCGCAAGACCCGGCGCACGGTCCGCACGCCGCTGCCCTGAGCTATGGGGCGGAGCCGAAGGCCCCGGCGAGCTCGGCGATCCGCTCGGGGCCGACCCGACAGCAGCCGCCGACCAGGCGCGCTCCGGCCTCGACCCACGCACGCCCCATCACTGCATCGACGGTCGGGCCGGAGGTGCCGACCCACCGGCGCAGTCCGGCATCCCAGGCCTCTCCGCTGTTGGGGTAGACCACGATCGGCTTGGCGGTGACCGACCGGGCTCGCGCGATGAGCTCGCTGACATGCTCGGGCGCGGTGCAGTTCAGGCCGACGGCCCGGATCCGGTCGGTCATCCCGGCCAGTCCGAAGGCGGCCTCGGCCGGTTCGCCACTCCGGGTCGTTGCGCCGTCGGCGCAGCTGAAGCTCAGCCAGGCGGGCGGACCCACGGTCGACGCCAGGAGTTCGGCCAGGGCACGTCCTTCGTCAACCGACGGGATCGTCTCGACCGCCAGCAGGTCGGCGCCGGCATCGCCCAGGACGGCCAGCCGGGGAGCGTGCCAGGCGCGCAGCTGGCCCACGCTCAGGCCGTAGTCACCGCGGAACTCGGACCCATCGGCCAGCATCGCGCCGTACGGCCCGATCGATGCGGCGACGAACAGCGGCTCGGTCGCGAGGCCGGCGGCGGCTCGCTCGCCGATGTGGCGATCGCGCGCTTCGGCCGCCAGCCCAACGCTCTTGCGCAGGAGGTCGATGGCCGCCGCCGAGCCGATCCCACGGGTGGCGAATCCCTCGAAACTGGCCTGGTAGCTGGCCGTCACTGCAACCCGGGCGCCGGCCCGGAAGTAGGCCAGGTGCGCCTCGACGATCTCAGCCGGCGACTCGACCAGCAGGCGCGCCGACCAGAGTGGGTCGGACAGGTCGTGGCCGCGCCGTTCCAGCTCGGTCGCCAGGCCGCCGTCCAGGACCGTGACCCGGTCGCCGGTGAACAGCGCATCGACGGACCAGTTCATCGTCCGAAGGGTACCCCGGACATGACGGAGGGGCGTGCCTCGCGGCACGCCCCTCCGGGTCTCGGGGACCCTAAGTCCGGGCTCCGATCGGAGTCCCTACGAGATCACTCCCGAGGGTTCCGTCGGCGGGACCGGTTGGACGTCGGGCTGAGCAGTCCGATCGCCACGGCGATCCCGAGGAGTGCGATGAGGACGATGGGCAGGCCTGAGCCCGTCCCACCGGTACCCGAGCCGTCGATCGTGTCGGTCGGCGGAAGGGTCGTCTTCGGCTTGCTGGTCTCACCCTTGACCGCGCCCGACGGCTTCTCGGTCGGGGTAGGCTGAGCGTCGGTCGGGGTAGGCTGAGCGTCGGTCGGAGTCGGGGTCGGCGCCTCGGTCGGAGTCGGGGTCGGGGTTGGATCCGCGACATCGACGTGGGCCTGTGACGTGTCCTTGACCTCGGTGTTGCCGTCGTGGCCCGTGGCAGTGCCGACGTCCGTGGTCGATTCGGTCACCTTGGTCGTGCAACTGAACGTCCAGGTCTCGTTGAGGTCGAGCTTGTTGTTGCCGTTGGCGTCGCCCTTGACCAGGTCGATCGCGCCGCACGAGGGCTTGTCGGTGACATCGACGTTGGTCAGCGCGACGTTGCCGGTGTTGGTGACCTTGAACGTGTAGGTGACGTCTCCGCCACCCGCGTCGAGCTGGCTCGGATCAGCCGACTTGACGACCTTGATCCCGGGGGTGCAGGCGATCTCCTCGAAGATGCCGTCGAAGAGATTGGGGAGGTCGCTGCCCAGAGCGACGTGGCGGTAGGCGCTGGACGGCTTGGCCAGCGACTGCATCAGGGGCAGGTCGACCTGGCTGAGGCCGGTCCCGCCTTCGCCGACGGCGACCGAGTAGACCACGTCGGCCGCGGCTCGGAAGGCGTCGATGTTGGCCTGGGTCGGACGCGAGCCGCTGAGGCTGGTGTTGTCCGGGTTCGGCCGGCCGTCGGACAGCAGGATGATCACGTGCTTGACGGGGAGCCCGCCCCGGCTCGCTTCAGCGTTGGCGGACATGTCACCGGCGCCGGCGGCCATCCCCTGGCGAAGCGGCGTGTTGCCGGACGACGTCAGACCGTCGATGTGGGTCTTGACCGTGCCGGCGCTCGACGTGCCGAGGGTGAGCTCGACCGAGGCGGCGCCATTGCCGAACTTGGACAGGCCGACGTGATGGAGGTTCGAGCCGCCGCCGACGCCACCGGTCGCGTCGAGCGAGTCGACCAGGCCGTCAGCGGCGTTCTTGGCCCAGTACAGGCGGACGTGACCGTCGGTCGCCCACTGGGTCTCGCCCATGCTGCCCGACCGGTCGATGATGAACTCGACGTCGAGCGGCATCCGACCGCATCCGGCGAGGGGGTCCGCGGCGAGCGCCGCGGGAGCCAGCTGGGAGCCGACCGGGACGATCGCTGCGGAGGCCATCAGCAGGCCTGCCGCGGCGGCGCTCCCAGCCGACCTGAGGTGCCCGCGCAATCGGGCCGTGGTTGCCGTCATTCGATCCCCTTTTCCTTTCGCTTCGCCGGATCCGGCGGACGATCTCTGCGCCCTTAAACGGCCGGTCGTCGCGACCTGGTGGTCGGGATCGGCGCGGTCCCCGAGAAGGCGTTCGAACGACCCATTCGGGTCATCCATACCTAGTACCTTAGTCAGGGGTACCTGACCGCCGACATTACAAATGGCCCGGTTTCGCCTGTTTCAGTCCATGTTGTGTTGACGAAATGCGACACGCTGGGCGGTTTGGTTAGGAATTGTCGGCACTTGAGGTGTACGAGGCCCTGGTGTGCGGTGGGGACGGGTCGATCTGGCCGCCCGTCAAGGGTCAAGGAAGACCCGCCGGGGACACCGGCGGGTCTTCGTGGCTTGTTCGATGGGCCCGGGCGGGCCACCGATCAGGGGATGACCAGATGGACCGGGTTGCCGTTGATGCTGACTTCCCAGGTCGTGGTGTCGTTCGCGGCGCTCATCTCGTACTCGATCTTCCACCAGCCAGGCTCGGTCTCCCCGGACGGGGTCAGCCCGACCGAGCCGTACGTCGACGGCAGTCGGATGTCGATCGAGATCAGGTGATTGTTGAACAGGGCCGATCCGTTCGAGGTCTGGATCTCGGTGACATTCGACCCTGAGCGCCCGTCGTCGGCCAACCAGTCGAAACGGGCGTACGAGTATGTGTTCCCATCCGGTGACAGGACCCGCAGGAAGGCATTCCCGCTGGACTCGCCGGGATCGAACAGGTTGATGGTCATCGTCTTGCCGGCGTGGACTTTGTCGATCTGGGCCAGGTAGAACACTCCGGTCCCAGCGGCGAGGTTCGCGTAGGCGGCCATCCTGCCGGCACCGTAGACCCGGGCGACCCCGCCGGCCGACTTGACCCAGATCGAGAACAGGTTCTCGGCACCGACGTTGGCATTGCCCGCATCGAGAGTCGTGTTGACGTTGACCCGGTACATCCCCTGGGGCAGGCCGGTCTTGAGGGTCACCCAGGCGTTGTGGGCAGGGTTCGTCGAGCAGTCCTGGCGATTGGCGTCGGTGCTGTTCGCGGGCGTCCCGAAGTCACCGCTCAGGTCGCCGTAGGTCTTCGTGCCGGGGTCGTATTGGAGCGTGGCGAGGGCAGCACCGTCGTCGGTCGGGTCGAGCGGCGTCCCGCGCATGTCGAACAGGCGGTAGGTGACTGCCACCGGCTTGACGTTGGTCCCGGTCGGGCTGTCGGTCCAGTGGTCGCCCGCGCCGTAGGATCCGCCGTGGCCATTGTTCCCGGTCGCGCAGAAGATCGGGTCGAACAAACGGACCTGGCCGTTGGTGGCACCACCGCTCAGCTCGACCGTGTAGTCGTAGCCATTCGCGTCGTAGTCGGGGTTCGGGTCGCCCTTGGGCAGGCCGAGTCCGCCGCCGATGTGCGACGGAGCGTAGCGATCGCCGTTCTCGCGCAACCCGCCCGAGGTGAAGACGGCTCCCCAGATGTTCTGCGGAGCGAGGGGGGTGCCGGTGATCGGATCGGGGACCGGCAGCGTCTGGTTGACCCTTGCCTGGGTGTAGACGGTCACGTTGAGCGCGTCGACCGATGCGGTGGCCGTGTTGTTGCACCTGAGGTTGCTCGAGTTCGTCGTGTCGTCGGCCGACTCCGGATCGTAGGCACGCAGGCGAACCCTGAGTTTACCGTTGGCCAGCTGAGCCGGCGTCCAGCTCCGTCCCCACGTATCGCCGGAGGAGCCCACGGTCGGCCAACTGCCGGCTGCGGGGTCGCTCCCGGTGAGGTCGACCTTCTTGCCCGTCGCGGTGTAGGTCGCACCGTTGTCCCACGACAGCTCAACCTGCAGCTGGCAGCCGACCGGGTCGCTCGCCTTGGCCTCGACCTTGATCTCGATGCCCGCGATCGTCAGCCCAGCCCCGAGGTTGAAGCCGAAGTTGCCGTAGCCCTGGGTGTCCCCGTTCGTCCCGGTGCCGACGACGCCGGTCGCGTACTGGTCGTTCGACGACCAGGCGCGGTCCGGGTTATTGAAGTCCTTGTATGGGTCGGTGGTCTGCGACCAGGTCGGGGCGCGCGGTCCGTTCGGAGTCAACGGCCCGCCGGTCTGACCCTCGAAGAAGCCCACTCCGTAGTAGTTCTGCGGGCTGCCCATCGGCACGGGCAGGACGAACTCAGCCTTGGCGCTACGGGTCGCCTGGATCGACGGCAGGCCGAAGATGCGCATGAAGAACGTTCCCACTGGCGCCGAGATCGTCACGTTGAGCTGACGCGGGTTGTGGGCATCCTTGAGCGGGGAGACGGTCACCCCCGGATCCGAGCCTTTGTAGCCGTTCTTGGTGGCTTCGCTGCGGGCCGTGCTGTAGGCCGTGCTCGAATCGCCCGGCAGCCAGACGACGCCGGCCAGGGCGGCGGCATCGGCGGCGCGCTGGACGCGCAGGCTGTTGGCCCAATACCAGCTGATGTCGACGACGATCGCGGTGATCCCGGTCAGGACGAAGATCGATACGGCGAACAACACGAGCATCTGGCCGCAAGCCGGGAGGCCGCCGGCGTGGAGGCGGCCGACCTGGCCCGGTTGCCAGGACCCCCGGTGCGTCTGCGCACCGGGTCCCCCAGCGAGCGCGGCCGAGCCGTCGGATGACCCGAACGGCTCGGCCGATGAGGACGGAGGGCGAAATACTCCGCCCTGGAAACTGCTCATGGAACGATGAGGTGGACTGGGTTGCCGCGGATCTGGACCTTCCACGTGGTGACGTCGTTCGAGGTCCCGGTGCCGTTCATCGTGTACTTGATCTTCCACCAGCCGTTCTGCGCGGCCGTGTAGGTCGTCGGGATGACGACCTGGATCGTCAGCCAGCAGCCGTTGTACGTGCCCGCCGTGTTGCCCACGTTGGTCTGGATCGAGGACACCGCGGTCCCTGACAGCGAGTTGCAGTTGGCAGCGCTCGTGTTGGTCGTTCCCTTGGCCGCCGTGTAGTCCATCAGCCCCGGCGACCAGCCGCTGGTCGTCGGGAGCTCGATCTGGATCGAGGCGGCCAGGGGATTGGTGTCACCCGGGTCCCAGAGCATGATCTCGACCGTCTTCCCGGCGTGGACCGCATCGATCTGGGCCAGGTAGAACTCGGAGTAGGTGGTCGAGCCCGAGGCCGACAGCGGGGTGAACATCTGCATCGCGCCGATGCCGTAGATCTTCGGCGTCCCGCCGCTGGCCGAGGCGTACAGCGCGTAGCTGTTCTCGCCGTCCACGCTGCGCTGGTCGGCCGTGTTGGACGGATCGGTCGAGGTGGTGTGGAGGCGGTAGATCTTGCCGCTCGCGCCACCGCTCAGGCCGCTGGCCAGCTTGTACCACTCGTTGTGGTAGTCACGGCCGTCGCCGTAGGCCGCGTCCGTGTTGTGCCTGCATTGGGAGCCGCTGCTCCCGCCCATCGACGTGTCGGACGCCGCGATCTTGCGGAACAGGGCGCCTGAGTTGGCGACCGGCGAGCCGTCGTCGGTCATGTCGTAGAGCGTGTTCCTGGTGTCGTATAGCTCATAGAACGTGCTGACTTGGCTGCCCGCGCCGCTGAACCAGCGGTCGCCCGTGCCCTTGCTGGCCGTCACCGCGCAGAAGACCGGGTCGTAGACGTAGACCGAGCCATTGGACGTGCCAGCCGGCATCTCGACCGCGTAGTTGTAGTAGGTGTCGGCGTCGTACGCCGGGTTGGTCGCCCCACCCACCTTGTCGTAGTAGGGCTGGAAGGCGTCGCCGTTGATGTTGGCCGCACCCTCCGTGTTCTGGGTCGCCCAGAACCCGCGCGGGTTGAGCGCCGCGCCGTCGGCGTCGTAGCAGTTGGCGACCCCGGCGCAGGCGGTCCCGGGGCCCTGCAGGTTCTGGTCGGCGATCGGCGTAGTCGTGGTGACGGTAGTCGTGGTCGTCGTGTCCATGCTCCAGTAGACGCGCGCCTCGAGCATGTCGAGGTTCGTCTGGGGCAGCGTCGTGCAACCCTTGACCACGGTCAGCCGAGCGCGGAAGTTCGTATCCGAGAAATCAGCCCGGACCCAGGTGTGGGGCGTGCCCGGTCCCCAGGCGGTCGTGCTCGTGGCGCCGCCCGCCGCGGGCAGGGTGTACGTACCGGCGCTGGCGACCGGGGTCGGCAGGTTCGGCGTCGCGATCTGGCTACCCCAGTTCGTGCCACCGTTCCACGACACGTCGGCCTTGATCGTCGTGCCCGCGCAGGCCGAGGCCATCCAGGCATCGGTCAGGCGGAGCTGGAGCCCGACGATCGTCAGGGTCTGGCCCACGCCCGGGCTCGGGATCGCGGTCGCTCCACTGAGCAGGCCGAACCCGCTCCACTGCTGGGCCAGGGCGGTTGTGCTCGTCCGGGCGTAGATGTTGTTGTTCGAGTTGACCGAGGCGATCAGCGTCCCGCTCGAGGCGGTCCAGTTCGCGGTGCCAGGAGCGGTCGTGTCGACCCTTCCCCAGCCGGAGTCGCCGGTCGCGGTAGAGGTGCTCATCGTCGTGGTCGTCCCGGTCGTGGTCAGGCCACGGGTCAGACCGAACACCCCGTAGTAGTTCTCCGGGCTGCCCATCGGGACGGGCAGGACGTACTCCGCCTTGGAGCTGCGGATGGCCTGGATCGAGTTGAGCCCGAAGATCTTCATGAAGAACGTCCCGACGGGCGCACTGATCGTGACGTTCAGGCGGCGTTTGTTGGTGGCGTCCTGGATCGGCGTGACCGTGATCCCGCCGATACCGTCGTCGTAGCCGTTCTTGGTGGCTTCGCTGCGGGCCGTGCTGTAGGCCGTGCTGGGATTGCCCGGCAGCCAGACGACCCCGGCCAGGGCGGCGGCATCGGCGGCGCGCTGGACGCGCAGGCTGTTGGCCCAATACCAGCTGATGTCGACGACGATCGCGGTGATCCCGGTCAGGACGAAGATCGATACGGCGAACAACACGAGCATCTGGCCGCGCGTAGCCATCCGACGCCGCGCGGCGTAGGTGGACTGGCGGGCACGATCCAACGAGGCCATGTTCGGTCGTTCTCCTAGCTCGGGTTGAGCGCCATGATGGTGTGGTCTGACATCGAGAATGCCGGGGTCCCGGTCATCCCGAGGAAGACCCCAAGCGGGCTGATCAATCGATAGCTGTAGGTGAGCCCGATCCCGATCGAGTCGGGCGTCGAGCCGTTGTCGCGGGAACAGGCGGCCCAGCCGACGCTGGTCTGCTTGAACTTCAGCGCGACGCCGTCGACCGTCGGACCGGCCCCGGGGACCCAGGTATTGACCGGCCCGGCCTGGCCACCCGAGCTGTTGGACTGATAGATCGTGATCTGGCCGATCCGATTGACGTCAACGGGGGATCCCGGGGAGGTAAGGACCCGCTGGACGCCGGCGATGATCTCCTGGTCGACCGGAGAGGTCCCGGACGCGTCTGGAGCGCACGGTACGGTCGTTGTGCCCTTGCCGAGCGCCGCTCCCGTCCGGGCGCCCTCGCGAGTGCCGTACTCGAGGGTCATGTTGTGGCTGAAGGCAAACCCGAACTCGAGCATCCCGAACAGGATCATGACGAAGACGGGGACCGACACCGCGAACTCAACGAGGCTCTGCCCGCTGGCGCCAGCGCGGCGGCGATCGGTTGAACGGGGGAGCCAGCTCACAGGACCGGTTCCATCCGCATCACGTTCGATTCGACCATCGTGTAGTCGGTCGCCCCCAGGCCGATGAACGTGCCCATCGGGGTGAACCAGGTGTAGTGATAGGTGATCCTCACCCCGATCGTGTCGACCCCACCCGAGCCCGAGCAGCCGGCCTGGTAGTTGCACCGGTTCGTCTCCAGGTAACCGCCCGTCGTCAACGAGTAGGGCGCGGTCCACGAACCACTGGGCAGGGTGCACGGCGTCGAGCCCGACCGGGCGTAGACGTTGACCTGGCCGCCCATCTGGACGCCGTTCTTGTCGGCCCTGTAGATCCGGACCTCGGTCACCCGCGCGGAGCTCGCCGGTGCCCCGATCGAATCCTCGACCTTCTTGAGGATGGTGCAGTCCGAGCCGACAGCATTGCCGGCTTCGGCGGCGATCAGCGACGCATCACGGCTGGCGAAGTTGATCGACAGCAGGGCGTTGAACACGAGCCCGAACTCGATCGTCCCCATCAGCAGGACGAAGAAGATCGGGAAGACGAGGGCGAACTCGACAAGGGACTGGCCGGCCTGGCCTCGCTCCATGCGCGTCGCTCGGTTGGGTCGCTTCACTCGGCGTCGCTCCGCCCCTATCGCTCGAACGGGTGGCAAGGGCCTGAGACCATCGCCACTGGATACCGTCTAGCCTAGGAAGCGGGACCTTTCGCGCCTCATTACGAAAGTGCGCGGCTGCACAGCCCGATGGTCGGGGGGACACCCCCGGACCATCGTCAGACGGGGCGCTCGGGGCGCTCCGCGGGGACCGTGAATCGGAACCCGGCACCGCCTCCTGGGGCGGGCATATAGCGGATGGAACCGCCCATCGCCCGGACCAATCCCCGGGCGACATCGAGGCCGAGGCCGGTCCCGTCGAGACCCTGGCTGGTCGAGCCGCGCTCGAACCTGCGGAAGACCTTGGCCCGCTCGTTGGGCGGGATGCCGGGTCCGTGGTCGAAGACGGTCACGGCGATCCGCTCGTCCGCATCCGCCGGCTCGAGGAGGACTCCGATCGGGCCGCTCGGCGCGTATTTGACGGCGTTGTCGAGGAGCATCCAGACCACCTGCTCCAGGGCGGCCCGATCGGCGAAGGCGACCATCCCGACCGTCCGATCGTCGACCTCGAACGGTCGGTCGGACCCGAGCGACGTCCACACCCGTCGGACGATCGGGGCCGGGGCGACCGGCTCGGCCTCGACTCGGAGCGTCCCGGCCTCGAGGCGGGACAGGGTGAGCAGCTGGCCCACGAGCCGGGCCAGCCGATCTGCCTGGGCGCGGATGATGGTGGCGCCCTCGCGCGCGTGCGCGTCCGTCGAATCGGCGGTGGCCAGCTCATCCGCGACGACCGCGATGCTGGTCAACGGAGCCTGGAGGTTGTGACTCACGCCGCGCAGGAAGTCGCCCTGGAGCCGCGTCAGACGACCGAGACGATCGACCCGGTCGAGGGTCCGAGCGTGGACCGCGGCATCGTCGATGGCGGCCCGGAGCAGCCTGGCGTAAACGTCCAGCAGCGACTGGTCCGCCTCCGACCAGTCGTACCCGGCCGGGAGGCGGCCGACCAGGCGCGGCCCGCTCGATCCGATCGGGTCACCCTCGGCGTTGGGGCCGAGGGCCGCCGACACGAGCCGACCACGAGAGATCCCGGCGGCTGAACCGGAACCGGACAGTCCGACCGGGGCTTCGGCCGGAGCCGTCGTCTGGACGAGGGCGACCCCGCCGGCGTCCTCGAGGGTCACCTCGCTCAGGTCGAAGATCCGCCCGGCCGCCGCGACACCCTGGGCATGGACCCGCCCGACTCCGAGGTCGGGGGTCAGCTCGGCGATCGCGCGGATGGCGGCGCGCAGGATCCGGTCACGCCGTTCCAACGTGTCCCCCATCCGGTCGAGCGCGCTGGCCAGCCGACCGATCTCATCCCGATCGTCCGCCGGCAGGCGGATCGCAAGGTCGCCGGCGGCCATCGCGCTCAGGCCGCCGCCGATGGCGTCGAGGCGGAGACGCAGTCGACGACCGAGGAGGATGGCCAGGATCGCCGCGGCAAGGAGAGCCAGGAGGAGGCCGACCGCAAGCAGCGGGACGAGCCGGTTGCCGACGGTCCGCAGGCCTTCGATCCGCATCGTCGCGACGTACCAGCCGACCGGCTCGCCGTCCATGTCGGTCAGGGTCAGCGACCCGCCGGCCAGACCCGACCGGAGGGACGACGACTGACCCGGCGCGGCTGCCGGATCGAGGATCGGCGCGAAGGCGGTCGCGGCAAGCGCGTCGGTGGCGACCAGCAAGTGTCCCGATCGGTCGAACACCGCGCCGTCGAAGCCGGTCACCTCGTGAGCGTCGACGAGGAAGGTCGGGTCGAGCCGGCGAGCGAAGGCGAGACCGACCGACTTACCCTCCACCGCGGCAACCCCGGGTCCGGTCCGGCCGGCCAGGTCGATCGGCCGGACCTCGACGAGATAGAGCCCATCGCCGAGGTCGGTGTAGATCGGACCCGTCGGCAGGCTCGACCTGGCCAGCGCCGTCCGCACCAGGCCTGACAGGATGGTCGTGACCGGCATCGGTCCGCCCGTGACCTGCCGGTCGCCCGCGATGAGGGCGATCGCGTCGACCTCTCCGCGATCGACCTGGAACTCGATGACGTCGCGCCGGATCGACTCGAGGTCGAGGGCCGCCAGCTCGTCCTGGAGGATCGGCCAGGTGGCGTAGCTGTCGGTCGTCTCGGTCAGGTCGGCGGCGTCGCGAGCCAGCACGGCGGCGACCCCGCCGACGGCCGTTCGGGCCTGGACCAGGGCTTCATCGCTGACGACATCCTCGACGGAGCGGATGGCCGCGGTCCCGAAGATCGCCAGCGGGACGACCGCCACCAGGACGAGGACGAGGATGACCTGCCGTCGATAGGTCAGGCCCCGGCCGCGCCGATGCGACCCGTCCGCCATGCCCGCGGTCAGCCGGCCGCGACCAGCCGATAGCCCCCGTTCCGATCGGTCAGGAGGTGTCGCGGGTCGTCCGGGTCGACTTCGATCTTGCGCCGAAGACGACGGATCGCCACCCAGACGTAGGCAGGGTCAGCACCATCGGAGTCGCTCCACACGCGGGCGAGCAGCTGATCGGTGGTGATCGTCGTGCCGACGTTGGCGGCGAGAGAGGCCAGCAGCCGCGTCTCGGTCGGGGACAGGGACACCGGTCGGCCGGCCACGATCGCCTCACGACGACGCAGGGCGAGCGACAGGTCAGGTCCCAGCTCGAGGAGCTCGCTCGGGATCCGCTCGTTGAGCCGGCGCAGGACGCGGTTCAACCGGGCGACCAGCTCGGGGTAGTCGAACGGCTTGGTGATGTAATCCTCGGCGTAGTGCTCGATCAGGTCGGTCTTCGAGCGGGATGTCACCACGGCCGACAGCACGACGATGGGGATGTCGGCGCGCTTCTTGATCCCGGCGGCGACCTCCTCACCGCTGGTCCCGGGCATCGTCAGGTCGAGCAGGACGAGGTCCGGCCAGGATTCGTCGATGGCCGCCAGGGCTTCGGGTCCCGAGCTGGCGACAGCCACCTGGAAGCCGTCACGGCGGAGACGAGCGCCGAGGAACTGGGTGAGCTGCACGTCGTCGTCGACGAGCAACAGGCGGTGCCGCTCGGTCATGGCCGGAGGCCGTGCTCGTCGCCCGCACTCGTTCCGATCCCGGTCGCCGGGCCTGCGCCGCCGCTGCCGGCGGTGCTCGTCCCGCCGCCGGATGCGGTGCCGCTTCCAGTGCTGCCGCCGGACGTCGCCGCGCCGGCGCTGCCCACGCCGCCCGCCCGGGGCGATGCATGGGGCGGATCGGGCCGCTGTGCCGAGATAGCCGGACGGGTGGAGGCAGTGGGGCCCGCGTCGCCCGTTCCGGCGCTCGGGTCTGGACGGTCCGGATCGAGCTGGTCCGACAGGCCCCGCCGGCGGAAGGGACCGTCGGCGACCTCGTTCGAGTTCGGCGCCACCCTGATGATGAGGCTGGTCGGAGGGCCGCCCGAACCGACCCGAACCCAGAGGGTCAGCGACGTGTCGGTGAACACCCGCCAGGCTCCCAGCCGACCGGCATCGTAGAAGCCGGCTGCGACCAGCTGGTCCGCGTACGCCGTCATGGTCGGCCCAGGTGACAGTTCAGAGGTGTACGACAGGAAGTCACCGGATCCATCGACGCCCGGCCCCGAGGTGCCCAGATCGGTCGCCAGGCCGGGGCGCGGGATCGTGCCCAGCGCTTCGGAGTCCGGCCGGACTCCGCTTGGCGGAGTCGGCGTGACGACCTGTGGGCCGCACGCCGCGACACTCCCCAGCGCCACGAGAGCGAGGACGAGCAGGCGGCGATCGACCCGCTTGGCGTTCAGCGAAGGATCCTTTCGTTAGGCGCTCGGACGAGCCACCTTACCGTCGACCTGACCATCGTAGCGCCCCGGCGGCCCGGCTCCCATAGCCCGATGCACCTGTTTTGCGGCTAGGACCCGATTCGCGTCGCTCCAACGCACCACCCCGGGGGATCAGCCGAGACGAAGGGCGGGCAGGACCTCGCGCCCGAACATGTCGAGGTACTCGGCCTGGTTCCGGCCGACGTTATGGATATGGATCTCGTCGAAGCCCATGTCGACGTAGTGCTGGATCTGGCTGATATGCAAGGCCAGGTCCGACGACATCAGGCAGCGGTCGACGAAGTCCTCAGGGCGGACCAGCTTGGCCATCGCGGCGAAGTCCTCGGGGTTCCTGATGTCCTGCTTGGGGAACGGCATCCCGCCGTTGGGCCACTCGCGCAGCGCGTTGTCGACGGCTTCCTGATCGGTCCGCGCCCAGCTGATGTGGATCTGGAGGAGCTTCGGCATCGCACTCGAGTCTTTGCCGGCCTCGCGCGCTCCCTCGTCGAACTTCTCCCACAACATCCCGATCTTGTCGTCGGCCGCACCGACCGTGATCAGCCCGTCGGCCAACCGCCCGGTCCGTTTGGCGTTGAGCGGGCCAGCCGTGGCGACGTAGACCCTGACCGCCTCCTCGGGCCGGGTGTAGAGCTTGGCGCTCTCGAGCTTGAAATGGTCGCCCCGATGGCGTACCACCGCGCCACTGAACAGCTTGTTGATGATCTCGATCGCCTCGAACAGCATCGAGCTGCGCACCCCGATCTCGGGCCACTCGCCCCCGACGATGTGCTCGTTGAGGGCCTCACTCGCCCCGAGGCCGAGCCAGAACCGGCCCGGGTACATCGCCCCCAGGGTCGCCGCGGCGTGGGCGATGACGGCGGGGTGGTAGCGGAATCCGGGGCAGGTCACGGCGGTCCCGAAGGGCAGTGACGTGCGCTGGCCGAGGGCGCCCATGAAGCTCCAGGCGAAGGCGCCCTGGCCTTGCTGCGGCGTCCATGGATGGAAGTGCTCCGAGACCATGAACCCGGCACCGAAGCCGACATCCTCGGCCCGGGCGCACAGGTCGAGCAGCTCGGTCGGATGGAACTGCTCGAGCATCGCGGCATATCCGATCTTGGTCATGGCGTCCATCCTAGCCGAGCCGCCAGCGGACCACGGATGGCAAGGCCGATGCACCCGATGGCAACCGGACCGCCACCGGATCGCGACCCGTCCCCTCCGCACGACCGGGCCGTCGCCTCGGGTATCCTTTGCGGCGATATCCCGAACCCCAAGACCCACAGGTGGTGCCCATGAAGGTCGGCGTCGCCAGGGAGACCGTGGCCGGCGAACGGCGCGTCGCTCTGGTACCCGAAGCGCTCGGCAAGCTGACTGCTGCCGGACTCGAGATCCTCGTCGAGGCCGGCGCCGGTGCCGGTGCGGCCATCCCCGACTCCGCCTACGCGGAGGTCGGCGCAGCGGTCGTGTCGACGGCCGATCTATACGGTCGGGCGGACGTGATCCTGCGTGTCCAGAAGCCGTCAGACGCCGAGGTCGCGCTACTCCGCTCGGGCCAGGCCGTGATCGGCTTCCTGGCGCCCCTGATCGACCCGAAGCTGGCGGCGACCCTGGCCGCCCGCGGCGTCACGGCGATCAGCCTGGACACCCTGCCGCGGACGCTGTCGCGGGCGCAGTCGATGGACGCCCTGAGCTCGCAGGCCAACGTCGCCGGCTACAAGGCGGTCCTCATCGCCGCGAATGCGTACGGCCGCTACTTCCCGCTGCTGACAACGGCCGCAGGGACCGCCAAGCCGGCCAACGTGCTCATCCTCGGGATCGGCGTGGCCGGCCTGCAGGCGATCGGCACGGCGCGGCGCCTCGGCTCGGTGGTCAAGGCCTACGACGTCCGGTCGGAGACCAAGGAGCAGGCCGAGTCGCTCGGAGCCACCTTCATCGTCCTCAAGTCGGTCGCCGACGCGTCGGGCGAGGGCGGCTACGCCCGCCAGCTCACGCCCGAGGAGCAGGCCGCCCAGCAGGCCGAGCTCAACGGGCACATCGCCACGATGGACGTGGTCATCACCACGGCCCAGGTCCCCGGGCGACGCCCGCCGCTGCTGGTCACCGCGGCTGCCGTCGGTGGGATGAAGCCCGGTTCGGTCATCGTGGACATGGCGGCCTCCGCCCTCGGCGGCAACGTCGAGCTGAGCCGGGCCGGCGACACGATCGTGACCGACAACGGGGTCGCCATCATCGCCCCGGACAACCTGCCTGCCACGATGCCGGCCGGAGCCTCCGCGTTCTACGCCCGGAACATCTCGGCGCTCCTCCTCCACTTCGTGAAGGACGGGGCGATGACGTACGACTTCGACGAGGAGATCACCGCCGGCACGGTCATCGCCCACGGTGGAGCCGTCGTCCAGCCGGCGACGAAGAAACTCCTCGAGTCCGCGGCCCCGGCCGCCGGAGGTGCCTCGGCATGAGCAACGAACTCCTCACCTCGCTGGCCATCTTCGTCCTGGCGATCCTCGTCGGGTTCGAGGTCATCAGCAAGGTGCCGGCGACCCTCCACACCCCGTTGATGTCGGGGGCCAACTCGATCCACGGCATCGTCCTGGTCGGGGCGATGATCATCGCCGCGGAGGCGGACAACCCGATCAGCTATGCGTTGGCCTTCGTGGCCATGGTCTTCGGAGCGATGAACGTGGTCGGCGGTTACGTCGTGACGGACCGGATGCTCCAGATGTTCAGGAAGAAGCCAGCGGCCGCGAAGGCCGGGTCGGAGGACGCCCCGGGCGCCTCCGGGTCCTAGGCGAGGAGCAGCCGGATGTCCATCGAGTGGATCTACACGTTCGTCTACCTGGCCTGGCTGGCCGGCGCCGCCTGCTTCGTGCTGGGTCTCCACCAGATGAACTCGCCGGCGACCGCCCGGAACGGTAACCGGCTGAGCGCGGCGGGCATGACCGTCGCGGTCGGCGCGACGCTCGTCTGGCTGGTCGCCCAGCCCGGCGGCCTGAGTCCGACCGCATGGGCGATCATCGTCGTGGGCTTCGCGATCGGCGGTGGGGCAGGCCTGTACACCGCGCGGACCGTGAAGATGACAGCGATGCCGCAGCTGGTGTCGCTGTTCAACGCGGTCGGAGGCGGGGCCGCGGCGCTCGTCGCGATCGATGACTTCATCCGGCTGTCCGACCAGGGCGCCGACCTGTCGACCACGATCTTCGTCGTCCTCGGCGCCGTCATCGGGTCGGTCACGTTCAGCGGCTCGCTGATCGCCGGCGGCAAGCTCCAGGGGTTGATCGCGGGCAAGCCGATCATGATCCCCGGCGGGCGGATCGTGACGATCGCCATCGCCGTGGTCGCTGCGCTGGGTACGATCGGGCTCATCCTCGGAGCGCTCGGCACGCTGACCCTGACGGGCAGCGCGAGCGTGGCGATCCTGGCGATCGTCGTCGCGGTCGGCCTCGTTTTCGGGGTCACGATGGTCCTGCCGATCGGCGGTGCCGACATGCCGGTCGTCATCAGCCTCCTGAACTCGTTCACCGGTACGGCCGCGGCGATGGCCGGGTTCGTCCTGGGCAACCCGGTCCTGATCATCTCCGGCGCTCTCGTCGGAGCCTCGGGCGGGATCCTGACCAAGCTGATGGCCGACGCGATGAACCGCTCGGTGATCAACATCATCGCCGGCGGTTTCGGCGGAGCCGAGGGGACCCAGACGGTCATCGGCGGTCCCGGGGGTTCCGTCCGAGAGATCTCCGCGGACGACGTGGCGATCCAGTTGGCCTATGCCCAGCACGTGATCATCGTCCCGGGCTATGGCCTGGCCGTGGCCCAGGCACAGCACCAGGTCCGCGAGCTGGCCGAGCTCCTCGAGACACGTGGCGTGGACGTGAAGTACGCCATCCATCCCGTGGCCGGCCGGATGCCGGGGCACATGAACGTCCTTCTGGCCGAGGCGAACGTGCCCTATCCGCAACTCAAAGAGATGGACGAGATCAACCCCGAGTTCGACCGCTGCGATGTGGCCCTCGTGATCGGCGCCAACGACGTGACCAACCCGGCCGCCCGTCGGCCCGGCTCGCCGGTCTCGGGCATGCCGATCCTCGACGTGGACCATGCCAAGTCGATCGTCGTGATCAAGCGCTCGATGGGCCGCGGTTACGCTGGCATCGACAACGAGCTGTACGCCGACCCAAAGACAGGGATGCTGTTCGCCGACGCCAAGGACGGCCTGGCCGCCCTGGTCAGCGCGGTCAAGGCGGTCTGACCGGGCGGGTCGACCTCAGACGGCTATCATCGGCGACCAGACGGACGACCGGCCCGATCTCGTCCGCGATCCCAGGCGGTGCTCCATGACGGCCGATGTGGCCCTGGTCCTGGCCATCCTCATGGCGTTCGCTTTCGCCCTGACCAACGGGATCCTCGACGCGGCGAACTCGATCGCGACGCTAGTCGCCACCCGGATCGCTCGCCCGCTGCCCGCGGTCGCGATGGCCTCGGTCTTCAACCTCATTGGGCCGCTCCTGTTCGGGGCGGCCGTCGCCAATAGCGTCAGCAAGCTCGTGACGGTCAGCCCCGTCGACACGATCCCGGTGATCGGGGCCGGCCTGACCGGAGCAGTAGTCTGGAACGCGGTGGCTTGGCGACGGAATATCCCGTCGAGCTCGAGCCACGCGCTCGTCGGGGGCCTGGTCGGTGCGGCCATGCTCGACGCCGGGCCGCGCTCGGTGAACCTAGGGCCGTACCAGGACGGGCATGTCTACGGGGTGCTCGGCGTGATGATCGGCCTGCTGGTGGCGACGATGCTCGGGTTCGTGGTGGCGTTCATCGTCGAACGGATCGCCCTCCGGGCCACGCGTCGGGCATCGGCCCGGATGCGCGGCCCCGTCCGTAGCGTCCAGTGGGCCATGTCCGCATGGCTGGCCTTCAGCCACGGATCGAACGACGCCCAGAAGACGGTCGGGATCGTCGCGGGCCTGCTCTTCGCCAGCGGCAACACGCACAGCCTGTCGGCACCGCTGCCGGTGGTCCTGGGTGCGTCGGTCGCGATGACGCTGGGTACGGCGTTCGGCGGCTGGGGGATCATCAAGACGGTCGGCCGCAGGATCTTCCCGATCCGCAGTCTGGATAGCCTCGTCAGCCAGTCGTCGTCAGCCAGCGTGATCTTCGCTGCGTCGATCATCGGGGCACCGGTCAGCACCTCCCAGATCGTCTCGAGCTCGGTCGTCGGGATCGGGGTTGGTCGAGCGCGCTGGCGTCACGTCAGCTGGGAGATCGTTCGCGAGATCGCCATCACCTGGGTCACCACGATGCCGGCTGCAGGCATCATCGCGGCGTTGTCGTTGCCGATCTGGAAGTCCCTACCGTGAGGTCCAGCCGATGCCAGGCAAGATGAGCTGGTTCCTGCCGGAGAACCCGGATGTCCTTGGCACCCTCCGGCGCCAGGCCGCCGTTACGATGGAGGGGATGGCCGCCCTGGTCGAATGGGCGGACGGCGATCCGACGGCGAGCGATCGGGTCCGGGACGCCGAGCATCGAGCCGACGACCTGAAGAAGGAGCTCCGCGCGCACCTCAAGACCGCGTTCATCACCCCGATCGGTGCCGAGGACCTGTTCGTCATGTCGGGCCGGCTTGACGCGGTGCTCAACGGCGCCAAAGACGCCGTCCGTGAGTCGGACCTGATGGCGGTCCCGCCCGATGCCACGGTCGCCGGGATGGCGGCCCACCTCGCCGAGGGCGTCCGCAAACTCGCCGAGGCGTTCGACCACCTCGGGAGGTCGAGTGGCGACAGCGAGGCCGCGACCGCTGCCGCCGACAAGGCGGTCAAGGCGCAGCGCCAGCTCGAGCGGGTCTATCGCCAGGGGATGTCCGGCCTCCTCGAGGTCTCCGACCTGCGCGAGGTCATGGGTCGACGGGAGCTCTATCGACGCTTCGCCCGCATCGCCGACGACGTGACCGAGGTCGCCGAGCGGATCTGGTACGCCGCCGTCAAGGAGGCCTGACCCTACAGTCCGGCGGAGCTCGAAGTAGCCGGCTCCTCATCGTGGGACAGCACCAGGGGGGCCAGGGTGCCCAGCGATTCGGCGACGACCACCGCGTCGTCGCCGGGCTCGATCGTGAAGTCGGTCGCCGGGTTGACGAAGGCCTTGCCGCCGCGGCTGATCGAAAGGAGGGTGGCCCGGTGCTCGGCCCTGAGTCGCGCGCTCACGTCGTCGACCGACAGCCCGAGGTATTCGGCCGGGATCTCGATGCGGTACAGCTCCGAGCCTTCCCCGCCCGACACGATATCGGCGACCAGCTCGGTCAGCCCAGGATAGAGCGCCGACCGGGCGAGGAGCCGGGATGCGAGCTGCGACGAGACGATGAGCTCGTTCGCCCGCGCCCGGCGAAAGTGCTCGACATGGCGCGGGTTGTTCACCTCGGCGACGGTCCGCACGTGTGGGGCGACCGCCTTGATGGCCATGACCGTGAGGATCGAGCGCATGTCGGCATCGTTGGAGTCGTCGGCCGGGAACACGACAGCGGCGAGGGCGTTCTGGATGCCTGCCCGCTCGAGGTCCGGCGCTTCGGTCGGGTCGCCCTTCACGAAGTAGACACCCTCGCCAGCGGGGTTCTTGTCAGCCTGGGCCACGACGGCGACCTTGACCTTGAAGTCGTCCGTCCGGAGTTCGGCGATGAGGTCGCGAGCCGTTGCGTTCCAGCCGCAGACCACGACGTGGCCCTCGTATCCCGACGCGCCCATGCCCTGGCCCTCCTTGAGCAGGAAATCGATGACGATGGCGATCAGCGCCCCGGTCAGCGTGCCGAACAGGGCGACGCCGAACAGGATCAGGAACCAGCTGATGACCCAGCCGGCCGGCGAGGTGATGAACGACGAGTCGCCCTGACCGAGGACGGTGGTGATCCCCCAGTAGAAGGACGAGCCGACCGATGCGAGCGACCACGGCTTCTCGAGGAGGGTGATGAGGAGCGCCGCGATGGCCACGATGACCACGATCCCCTCGACCAGGTTGAGGAAGAAGTGTCGATCGACCTGGCCCGATGCCCGGTGGAAGTAGAACCGGATCCGACGGATGAGGGGCGACGCGCCGAAGCGGGCCCTGACCGAACCGAATCCGGCAGGCATGCGGCCGCTCATCATGTCCAGGCGGGCGGTCGACGACGGGACGCGGAACGCACGAAGGGCCTCCCCAGGGTCGCGAGGAGGCGAGTCTAGCGCGCCGGAGCGCCCCAGCGGCGGACCTCGGCGTCGAGATCAAGCGGCATGACCGCACCCTTGTCGGCGTACTCGCCCCACGCCTCGCGTGGCACCCGCCACATGACCTCGAAATCGTTGCCGTCCGGGTCGGCACCGTAGAGCGACTTCGAGACGCCGTGATCGGACGCGCCGCCGAGCGCGCCCGCCTCGGACAGGACCGCGGCCGCATGAGCCAGGTCCTCGATGGTCGGGACTTCCCAGGCAAGGTGGTAGAGCCCGACCGAGCCGCGCGGCGGCCGGGGCGCGTCCGGGCCAACCGAGAAGAGCCCCAGGTCGTGGTGGTTCTCGCCGTGGGCGGCGCGCATGAAGACCGCCCGCCCACCGAAGGCGTTCTCGACGACCTCGAACCCGAACAGCCGACCGTAGAACTCCGCCGCACGAACGGCGTCACGGACGTACAGGACCGCGTGGTTGAGGCGGGCGACCGGGATGCTCAGGATCCCGGTCGTCGTCCCGAAGGGTGTGGGGTCGACCATGACGGTCAGGCCGCGATGGGGGTCGTGCTGGGCGCCCCGACGAGCTTCCAGCCGGACTGCCAGCTGCCGTTGTTGGCGATGTTCAGGGTGATATTTAGGAAGGCCAGACCCTCCAGCTGGCGCGCCCGGCGGAGCGGACCGACGTCGACCGGGTCGAGCCCGATCGAGCCGACCAGCTCGAGGACGGTGGCCTTGGCAGCGGGGTCGTCCCCGGCGACGAAGCCACTGAGCTGGACGCCGTCGGCGATCGGATCGCTCTGATTGGCGGCGAACAACGTGTTGAACGCCTTGACCACGCCGGCGCCCGGCAGCAACAGGGCGAGCTCTTCGGCGTTCGAGGTGGTGCTGTCGATCTCCGGGCCGTCGGCCCCGAACGACATCCGGTTGGTGGCATCGACGACCGGCTTGCCGGCGACAGCATCGGCGATCTCGGCGGCGACCTGGGCGGCGCTCGCGAACGGGATCGCCAGGACGACGACCTCGGCGGCGGCGGCCTCGGCGTTGGAGGTCGCGGTCCGGACGTGGGTCGCCGCGGCGATGGCGCCGGCGTCCTCCGGGTCGCGCGACGCGATGATCACGTCATGGCCCGCCCGCTTGAAGGAGGTTGCGAGTGCCTTGCCGACGTTGCCTGCCCCGATGATCGCGATGTTCATGCTGATCGATCCTCTCCTGGTGCTTGACGAGTTTGCCATCATCAAGCGATATTTGTTGCGGACACAACATACGGCCCGTCCGTGATAAATGTCAATACCTGTTTGCGGAGAACCAACATGACGACCGAGGAGCGGCGCAAGCCAGCCGTCGGGATCCAGATCAAACGCTGGCGCCTCGAGCGCGGCCTGACCCTGGCGAACGTAGCGGAGCGGAGCGGGCTGAACGTCGGCTACCTGTCGCAGATCGAGAACGACAAGGCGTCCCCATCGCTCCAGTGCCTCGTCTCGATCGCCGATGCGCTCGACGTCCCGGCCGCCTGGTTCTTCCTCGAGGACGTGCCTGAACCGGTCGTCGTGCGCGCGGCCGAGCGCCCGGTGACGGTCACCGATCTCGGTCGTGTCGAGCACGTCGACGGACGAATCTCACGCGACGTCTCGATCCTCGAGGTCACCTGGAACGGGGCCGAGGGTCGGGTCGGGACCCACAGCCACTCTGGCGAGGAGCACCATATCGTGCTGCGCGGCCGATTCCGGATGACCCAGGGAGACCACGTCATCGAGATCGGTCCTGGCGACTACGTCCGCTGGGACGGGACGATCCCCCACGACGGCGAGGCGATCGGCGACGATCCGGACGCAGCCATGCTCATCATCCGGATCCGCCCGAAGGACTGACCGGCGCGGCGATCCCATCCCCCGGATGTTGCGCGCCGTTACCCAACGCAGGGCGAGCAGGCGGTCTGCGAGGTCGAGATCGAGGTCGGCCGCGACGACGCCCACGACGCCGTACTCGAGGCTCGCCACGAGCGTGCCATCGGGGGCGATGATGCCAGTAGCGGAGCCCTGGTCGGGTCCGGCCACGTTCGACGCGCCGACGTAGACGCTGTTCTCGAGCGCCCGGCACAGGATCGCCTTCTCGTTGTATGGGTTGTCCGCCGCGCACCAGCGGGTCGGGAGCGAGCCGTCGGCGGTGGTCACGAAGTGCGGGATGAAGACGATCTGCGCACCGCCGCGGACGAGCGAGCGGGCGATCTCCGGGTAGCGGAACGCCTCGTCGCAGATAGCGATCCCGAAGGTCAGGCCAGCCGCCGTGAATACCCGTCGCCCGGAACCCGGCGTGTAGTCCGACTCCTCGGTCGGATCGATCTGCGTCTTGGCCTGCTCGCCGAGCCGCGTGCCATCGGCGCCGAGGACGACCGACACGATCTCGCGACCCACGGGTGTCGGGCGCTCGGTCCCGACGATCGCCACGACCGCGGCCCTGCGGGCCGCGTCGGCGACCGCGTCCAGAGCATCGCCGAGGGCAGCCTGCGACACGTCTCGCACGGACCGGGACTGGACGCGGTGCCCGGGCAGGCCCGACTCGGGCAGGCACACGATCCGAGCACCCAGTCGACCAGCCTCCTCCACCGCCGAGACCGCCGCTGGAACGGCCTCTCCGAGAGTCGCCTTCAGCGGCGTCGAGGCGACCGCGATCCGGATGGTCGACATGCGGGGTTCGGATCCTCTAGCCGATTACGATCAGGTCAGGAGCACTCGTGGCGGCCGGTCGGTGGGCCGTGCGTCCCGGCATGGATTGTACGAGTCGGAGATCGTCGCACCTGCCCCTCGGTACCTTTGGCGCCGCTTCGTTACCCCAGGGTCATGGTCGACGGGCCTGACGGTCAGTAGCCTCGCTCCATGTCGCCTGTCCGCCCCCAGCCCACCATCGCCGACATCGGTCCGCCGGACGTGTTCCGTGACGGCTCGATCCCGCCGCACGAGTCGCAGGCCCGCAAGCTTCTGATCCGCGGGTGGGCGGTGCTGGCGATCGCCGTCACGGCGGCATACCTGGTCTGGCGCATGAACGGCACGGTGGACCTCCAGTGGTGGTGGATCTCGATCCCGCTCCTGACCGTGGAGATCCACAATGCCCTCGGGTTGGTCCTCTACACGATCGCCCTGTGGAGCCTGGACTCGGAACCGCCGCCGCACAGTTCCGGCACGGTCCATCGGGTCGCCGTCCTGATTCCGACCTACAACGAGCCGGTCGAGGTCCTGCTGCCGACGATCGCCGCGTCGGTCACACTTCGGCCGCACCACGATACCTGGGTCCTCGACGACGGCCGTCGGGCCGAGGTCCGCCAGCTGGCCGAACGGCTCGGTGCACGCTACCTGACCCGGCCCGACAACAGCCACGCCAAAGCCGGCAACCTGAACCACGCCCTTGAGTCGATCGACGCCGACGTGATCGCCGTGCTAGATGCTGACCAGGTGCCGACGGAGCGCTTCCTGACGGCTCTACTGCCGTACCTCGAAGACTCGCGCCTCGCCTTCGTGCAGTCTCCCCAGGACTTCTACAACCTCGCCTCCTTCGAGCACGAGCGCCGCTGGAACGGTGAGCTGTTCAACGAAGAGGCGGTCTTCTACCGGGTCATCGCCCCCGCCAAGACCCGCTGGTCGGCACCGTTCTGGTGTGGGACGGGGGCACTGATCCGAGTGGCGGCGCTTCGCTCGGTCGGCGGCGTCAGCGTTGATAGCGTGACTGAGGACATTCATACGACCATCCGGATGTACCGCGCCGGCTGGACCGGCGCTTACCACAACGAGGTCCTGGCCCACGGGTTGGCTCCCGACGACGCCGCCTCGTACATGGTCCAACGCCATCGCTGGGCCCTCGGAGCAATGCAGGTCCTGCGCACGGAGAACCCGCTGTTCGGCCCGGGGCTGACGGTCGGCCAGCGGCTGGCGTTCCTGACGACGTTGTTCGGCTGGTTCGACTCGTGGCGGACCTTCGCCTACATGATCATCCCGTTGGCGGTGGTCGCCACCGGCGCCGTCCCGATCAGCGCACCCGGGATGATCTTCGTGCCGTTCTTCGTGGCGACCCTGGGCCTTCAGTTCGTCGCCCTGCGGCTGCTCGCGCGGGGCCACTATCCGCCTGTCCTGTCACTCCTGTTCGAGGTTCTGCGGATGCCAGCGGTGCTGCCGGCGACCTTGACCGGGCTGTTCCCGATGCGTGACGTCACCTTCCGGGTGACGCCCAAGGGGCGTGCCGTGCGCGGCCACGGTGCGGTGCCGATCCCGTTGCTGCTGTCGGTCCTGGCAGCCTTCACATCGCTCGGTCTGGCCTGGTTCGCCGCCACCCTGTTCGGCCTGACCCCGGTCACCTACGGCGTGCCCTGGGCCGCCATCGGAGCCGCCCTGTTCATGTCGGTCAACCTGGCCCTTCTGCTGTCCGCGATCGGCCGCATCCGATCAGGCCGATTCGCCGGGAACCGTCGCGCCGGCACGCGCATGGCAGTTCGGATCCCGGCCACGGTCGACGGACGGGCGGGCGAGCTCGCGGATCTTTCACTGACCGGGGCGCGGACCCTCGTCGATGACTCGTTCGAAGCCCGCCGCGAGCGGGTGACCCTAGGCCTGAACGTCGCCCGCAGGCGACTCGACGTCGCCTGCGTGGTGAGACGACGGACGACGCTCGCCGACGGCCGGCTCGAGCTCGGTCTCGAGTTCGAGCCCGACCAGGAGGAGACGATCGCCCGACTTGCGGTGTATGTCTTCCACGCCGCACCGGCCGGTGACTTCCAGACGGCGACGTCCGATGGGTCCGAGGAGGCTCCAGGGCGGATCGTGGCCTAGCGGATCGTCGGGACGCGGTCGCGGTCTCGGCCGACGGCCGGGAGCCGGGTGACGGCTGGGTCGGACCCGGCGCGACTCATCCGTTAAAGTCGCCCGATGCAGATGATGCGGCCGGGTTCGTGGTCCGATCGGGCCAACCGTCTGTTCCCGCAGGGGTCCAACGGCGAGTATGACTTCCCCGACGGACTGGCCCCGGTCTTCGAGCGCGCCAGCGGGTGCCGCCTCTGGGAGGCGGACGGGCGCGAGTATGTCGACTACACCATGGCCTGGGGCTCAGCGCTCGTCGGCCATGCGGCGCCCCGCCTCGTCGACGCGGTCGCGAAACAACTCGCGAACGGGATCAACGTCGCGGCGCTGAGTACCCAGCTGGTCGAGCTGGCGGAGCGCCTGCACGACCTTCAGCCGTGGCTCGACAAGGTCCGCTTCGTGGCGACCGGCACGGAGGCGACGATGACGGCGCTGCGGATCGCCCGAGGCGCAACCGGACGGTCGCACATCCTCAAGTTCGGTGGCGCCTTCCACGGATCGTACGTCGAGGGCGTGGCCAATTTCGTCTGGTCCGACGCGACTCGGATGCCGGCCGCCGAGCCCACGGGTACCGGCGGGGCGCATGCGATCGACGATCTGCTCGTGGCGCCGTACAACGATCTCGCCACGACCGAGGCGTTGATCCGCGCTCACCGGGCCGATCTGGCTGGCGTGATCATCGACCCGGTCCAGCGGTCGATCTTCGCGGAGCGGTCGTTCCTGGAGGGCGTGCGCCGCGTGACCGCCGAATGCGGTGTCCCGCTGATCTTCGACGAAGTCGTGTCGGGGTTCCGGATCGCGCTCGGCGGTGCCGCCCACTACTACGGTGTCGAGCCGGACCTCGTGGCATACGGCAAGGCACTGGGCGGCGGCTTGCCGATCGCGGTGGTCGGCGGCCGGGCCGAACTGATGGACGAGGTCCGCGAGGATCGCCACGCCACCTCGCGATACATATGGGCTGCATCCACGACCGGTGGCTCTCCGCTGACGTCGGTGGCCGCGCACGCCGTGCTCGATATCCTGGAGACGGCCGGCGCGTACGAGCACCTGTTCGCGATGGGCCAGCGCCTTCGCGACGGGATCGCGGCCGCGTTCACGGATACGGGGCTGCCGGTCCAGGTATATGGGGACGGACCGCTCGCCCAGTACCGGATCACCGAGCGACCGGTGACCGATATGGACTCCGAAGCCCGCGCCGACAATGACCTCCGGCGCCGGCTCGACCTGGCGCTCCTGCGCCGCGGGCTGTTCATCAACCCGATGCTCACCAAGATCTATGTCTCGCTCGCTCACCAACCCGCGGACATCGACCGCTACACCTCGGCGCTGGCCGAGGAGGTCCACGCGTTGATGGCGACGCCCACGAAGTGACGAACGACGGATAGAGCCCGAGTCCGGTCCGGTGGATGCCTGCGGCGCCGGCCCTCGAGCGGGCGCACCCGGTCAGTCCGGGTCGTCCAGGGCGATCCTGATCCGCTTGTTGATCTTGCCCTTCGACTCGTAGCCGGTGACCCGGATCTGGCCCACCTCGAGCGTGTTGGCGACGTGGGTGCCGCCGTCGGCCTGGAGGTCGAGGCCCACGATCTCGATGGTCCGGATCTCGGCGATGCCCTCCGGTAGCAGGTTGACCTTGGTCCGGATCAGGTCGGGGATGGCGAACGCCGCCTCGCGTGGGAGAACGTCGACCCGCACCTCGCGGCCGACAGCCAGCTCGGCGTTGACCGTGGCCTCGATCTCGGCGACCAGGTCGCCGCTCATCCGCTCGAACTCGAAGTCCATCCGGCCCGAACCGGGCTCCATGTTCCCGCCGGTGACCAGCGCCCCGTAGTCGCGCCAGACGACGCCGCACAGCGCGTGCAGGGCGGTATGGGTCCGCATCAGCGCGTGGCGCCGGGCCCAGTCGAGGTCGACCTCAAGGAGATCGCCGACAGACGGCGGTTCGCTCGCGCCGGGCAAGGCCGGATCCGCGCCGGGCTGGAGTTCGTGGACGATGTCAATTCCGCTCTTGCGCGCCGCCCGGACGATCCAGCGCCGACCATCCGCCGAGCGAAGCAGCGCACCGTGGTCGGACGGCTGTCCACCCCCTCCGGGATAGAAGACCGTCCGGTCGAGGACGACCATGGCGCCGTCGGCGCCGTCGTCCACGGCGCGGACCACAGCCTCGACCGAGCGGGCGTAGGCGTCCCGGTAGCAGACGGCATCGGTCATGGCTGTCGGCCCAGCGTGGTCGCGTCGACTACTTGACCGTGAGGTCCCCGACCATGCTCGGGTGGATCGTGCAGCTGAACTTGTAGGCCCCGGCCGGGAGGGCCCCCACGTTGTACGTCGCCTGGGCCACGCCGGTGACGATGTCGCCCTTGAACACGACGACGCCCGAGCCATCGGCGATCTGGACGTTGTGCATGATCGATGCGTCCTGGTTGTCGAAGGCGATCTGGAACGGCTGACCGGCCGGCGCCTCGAAGGCCAGCGTCTTGAACTGGACGTTCTGGGCCACCTCGGTCAGGACGGTCGTGGCGCCCGTCCCGCCAGACGCGGCCACGGACGGGGCGGACGACGCAGCCTCTGACGGCGCGATCGAGGCTCCCGCCGACGCGCCCGGAGCGGTCGACGGAGCGCCCGGGGCGGTCGACGGAGCGACCGTCGGCGTCGGTGGCGGCGCGTAGGTCCAGCCGGGGGTCGTGCCCGACGAGCAGGCGGCGAGGCCGCCGATGAGGAGTGCGCCAAAGGTCAGCGCAGACAGGAAGCGAACCGGCTGCATGGTCGGATGGGACCTCGATCAAGGTCGGTCGGCGGGGACCGGATGGGGGCGGGGCGTGCCGCGGGAAGTCTACAGCTCGGTCCGGGTCCATGCCGGGACCGTGCAGGCGGCGGAGCGCGCGGATAGTACTTCTGGGCCATGACTCGATGCACCGCCCAGGACCTTCGTAAGGGTTCTCCGATGGCCCGGATGGCGGGTAGCCTCAAGGTCCGATCGAGTCGCCCGGCGCGCGATCGGATGCCCTCGACGGCCGGACCAGGAGATCCTCCATGAAGTTCGGATCGCGGATGTGGCGGCTGAGCGTCGCGCTGGCGCCGTTCATGTCCCTCGCGCTCGT
The DNA here is from genome assembly GCA_038325875.1 of Candidatus Limnocylindrales bacterium. GTDB lineage: Bacteria > Chloroflexota > Limnocylindria > Limnocylindrales > CSP1-4 > Chersky-267. The sequence goes on along the minus strand of JBBQJL010000004.1, from coordinate 47,015 downwards.
CCTGGAGGCTGGCCGCCGCTGGGTCCAGTAACCAGCCCCGGTGGACGCCGCCGGAACTAGATCTACCGCTGGCGGGATCGGTTCATCCGGCCCCGTCGGTGGGAACCCATAAGCATGAGACCCGGACCGACCCTCCTCCGTCCGGGTCTCCTGCTGTCTGCCGCGCGGTAGGGTGCCACTGTCACGGTCAGCCGTCGCAACCTGATCGCAACCTTCTTTCGGCACATTCGCCGTAGGCTTGTATCGTGGCGACCATGGCACGTCCGGAACGGACCGACGGCGGGCCGTCCGGTGAGCGGCCGGCGGCCGAGCGCCAGCTCGAACAGCTGCGCTTTCTGCACCGTGTGGCCAAGCTCGCAACGACGGCTCGGACCTGGGACGAGCTCCTCGAAACGATCGTCGATGAGACCCGGGATGCCCTCCAGGCCGACGTCTCGTCGCTGTACCTGCTCGATCGCGACGGCGTCCATCTGACCCTGGCCGCAACCAACGGTCTCGACCGCTACCAGATCGGTCGCGCCAGGGTGCCGTTCGGTGAAGGCGTCACCGGTCGGGTGGCGGCGACCCGCGAACCGATGCGGATCGCCGACGTGCGCCACGACCTGCGGTTCCTGTGGGTCCGCGGGATCGACCAGCGTCGGTTCATCGCGTCGATGCTGTCGGTCCCGCTGTCCTGGCACGGGGGCGTGGTCGGGGTCCTCAACATCCAGACGGAAGAGGCCCGCGAGTTCAGCGACTCGGATGTCGCCCAGCTGTCGGCGATCGCGGACCTGCTGGCGGGGATCGTCGAGAAGGGCCGCACCCAGCGCGAGGCTGAGGCGCAGGTCGAGGCGCTCCAGGCGATCGACGAAGCACGAACCGAGCTCATCGCCATGGTCACCCACGAGCTGCGCACGCCGTTGGCTGTCGTTCGGGCGTATACCGACCTCCTGTCCGAGGAGCCGCCGCTGGTCGGCCGCGAGAGCCGTGATCTCATCCGACGTCGGACCCGCGACGAGTGGCACAACCGGGCGATCGACCAGATCGAGCGGCTCGACCGTCTGGTCGACTCGATCCTGGCCTCGGTGCGACCGCTCGAGGACCGGCCGTCCGACGTGGTCCCGGTGGATGTCGCGGCGCTGCTCGACGAGGTCGTCGGCGGTCTGCGTCCGCTCCTGCGCAACCACCACCTGGTAGTCGACACCGGCGTCCGTCGGTTCGCCCTGGCCGATCCCCCGCGACTTCGCCAGATCCTCGAGCACCTGATCGAGAATGCGGTGAAGTACGCCCCGCCGGCGACGACGATCAGCGTCGGGACGGGGCTCGTCGAGGGCATCGTCCGGATCGCGGTGTCCGACGAGGGTCCCGGCATCCCGCCCGAGTGGCGTGAGCGGATCTTCGAGCCGTACGCCCGCCGCGACACCCATACCGCGCGCGGCTCGGGGATCGGGCTATTCGCCGCGAAGCGGCTGTCCGAGTCGATGAACGCCCACCTGTGGTGCGAACCGGCCGAACTGGCCGGGGCGCGCTTCGTTATCGCCCTGCCGGCCGCGGTCGCGGTCTGAATCGAGGAGGCCGCGTGATGCCGATGACCCGTCCGCTCCGGATCCTGGTGGTCGACGACGACCCGGCGATGGTCGGCGCGATCACCGCCCTGGTCGGAACAGAAGGCCACCAGGTCATCACCGCGTACGACGGCCTGACCGCCGTGAAGCGCTTCCGCGACGACGCGCCGGACCTGGTCCTGCTCGACCTGGCGATGCCCGGTCCTGACGGGTTCAATGTGACCGGGCAGATCAGGGCGGCCGGCAACGTACCGATCCTGGTCGTGTCGGGCGAGAGCGGCGAAGGGGCCAAGGTCAAGGCGCTCGAGATCGGCGCCGACGACTACCTGACCAAGCCGTTCGGCAAGGCCGAGCTGCTCGCCCGCATCTCGGCGATCATGCGCCGCGCCGACGCGGCCTCGGTCGGGACCGGCAGCGGGGGCGGCGGTCCGCTCGAGGCCGGCGCACTGGCCATCGATCCCGGCCGGCACGAGGCGCGGATCGGGTCGGCCGTGCTCAATCTGACCGCCACGGAGTACCGCCTCCTCGAGGCGCTGGTGCGCGCGGGCGGGGACGTCGTCCCCCACCATCGACTGGTTCGGGCCGGCTGGCCCGCGGAAGCGGACCCGGATCTGCTCTGGCTCAAGCCGCATATCGCGCGGCTGCGGGCGAAGGTCCATCGTGCCGGTGGCCCGGCCATCGTCGCGGTGCGCTCGGTGGGCTACCGCATCGAGGCCTGATCCGGGCGGGAGGGTCCAGCGGATGCTGTCAGGCGCTCACCACCCGGTCGGTGGTCAGGTGCAGCGCCATCTTCGCTGACGTCGGGACGCAGATTCGTGCCGGCGTGAGCGTGGCTCGGGATGATGGCAGGCTCACCGGCCCGCGAAAGCCGTCCAAGCGCTGACCAACGCTCGCCTGGTGGTCGCCTGGCAAGACGACGGTCGGGAGGGGACGTGCCTCCAGGCCAGGGCTCCGAAACGGGGTCCGAGGCGGGGCTCCGAAACGGGGTCCGAGGCGGGACTCCAAGGCGAACATGACGAAAGGGCGCCGGGAGGTGGCACCCTTTCGTCCGTGGATCGTCAGAACGGCTGCCGGCGAACCCTGACAACAGCGTTATCTGGAGCTCAGGCGGGCACGCCCAGGAGTGCGCGGCCGGTCGCGTCGTGCGGAAGGTCGACGCAGGCGACCCGACAGCCGCGGGCGTCTCGTCCACCGAGCGGCGAGAAATGGGTCCACACGGACGGTGAGTCGGACTCCGCCGAGGTGAGGCGGCACCCGCACATGGCGCAGGTCACAGGGCCTCCGGCGAGGGCGACCCGTCCGTGGGGCCAGGCCGGCTGGGAGTCGGACGGGTGGATCATCGGGGCCTCACATGGTGTCGTCGCTGGCAGGTCGGACCGGGGGATGAACTCCGGGCAGTGTGGTCAGGATGGCCGCACGGACGATCCGCGTCGGCACCGGCCCAGTCACGGTTCGGTTGCGAACCGGATTCGAGCCTAGCGATCGGAGCCCACCATGCGCGTCGAGCTCCAGCCCGCCCGGAGCGACGTCGGCGGCCCGAGTCCCCGGTTCAGCCGGTGTTGCGCAGGCCGGCGGCGATGCCGTTGACCGTCAGCTGGACGAGGCGGAGGACCTCGGGCCGGGACGGATCGTCTGGCGCCAGCGCGCGCAGGCGGGCCAGCAGGCGGACCTGGAGCTCGGACAGCGAGTCGACGTACGGGTTGCGCAGCTCGATCGAGCGCTGGAGGACCGGCAGACCGTCGAGCAGGTGATCGCGTCGGGTGACCCGGAGCAGGAGCCGGACGGTCCGTTCGTGCTCCGCTTCGATGGTCTCCCAGATCCGGGCAGCCTCGGGACCGGCGGCCAGGCCGGCGTAGATCCGGGCGACCCCGATGTCGGCCTTGGCCAGGGTCATCTCGGCGTTGTCGAGGATCGCCTCGAACAGCGGCCATGCCTTGTACAGGGCCCCGAGCTCGTCGAGGGCGGCCTCGCCATGGGCGACCCGATGGGCCTCGAGGGCCGAGCCGAGGCCGTACCAGCCGGGCAGGTTCAGGCGCGCCTGCGACCAGGCGAACCCCCACGGGATGGCCCGCAGCGAACCGATCGACGGCGGCTCCGGCTCGAGCGCCGCCTTCCGATCGGCGTCCGACCCAGCGCTCGCCCGCCGGCCTCGGACGGCTGGCCGGGAGCCCAGCCGAAGGGCGGACAACTCGAGGATCGGCGTGGCATCGCGGAAGAACGCCGGAAAGGACGGGTCTTCCCAGACGAGCCTGCGATAGGCCGCCTCGGACGTCGCCGCCAGCTCGTCGATGGCCGCCGCGCCGGCCGCCCCGGCTTCGGCGACCTGGCGGTCGTGCTCCGGAGTGGACGCGATGAGGACCGCCGCGGTCAGCTGCTCGAGCTGGCGCCGGGCGATGGCCGGGTTGGCATAGTTCGCGGCGATGACCTCGCCCTGTTCGGTCATCCGCAGGCGGCTGTCGATCGAGCCCGGCGCCTGGGCCAGGATGGCCCGGTTGGTCGGTCCGCCGCCTCGCCCGATGGCGCCACCCCGGCCGTGGAACAGGGTCAGCCGGAGGTCGTGCCGACGGGCAGTCTCGACCAGCGCGGCCTGTGCCCGATAGAGCAGCCGATTCGCGGCCAGGAACCCCGATTCCTTGTTCGAGTCGGAGTAGCCGAGCATGATCTCCTGGCGGTTCCCGCGCGTCGCCAGGTGGGCACGGTAAGGCGGGTCGGCCAGCAGCGCGTCCATGATCGCGGCACAGCCCTCCAGGGCGTCCGCGGACTCGAATAGCGGGACGACGTCGAGCACGGGGGCGCCGGGCCCGAAGCCGCTGGTCACGGATGCGGGCGGATCTGCTGCGCCGGCCAGCCGCGCCAGCTCGAGGACGTTGAGGACGTCGGCGGCCGTCCTGGTGAAGCTGATGATGTACCGCCCGGTCGACTCGAGCCCGAACCGGGACTGCGTATCGGCCATCGCCCGGAATGTCGCCAGAACCTCACCGGCGCCGACGCCCGGCGCGCCGGGCAGATCGGTCTCGAGGTCCCCTCGTCCGATCGCCGCCAGCGCCGCCTCGTGGACCTCGCTGTGCTGGCGGACCTCGAGGGCAGCCAGGTGGAAGCCGAACGTCTCGACCTGCCAGCGGAAATCCTGCAGCTCGCCCCAGGAGACACGCGGCAGGTGGTCGGTGGCAAGCGCCGTCGCCAGCTCGTCGAGCTCCGCCAGGAGCTCCCCCGGCTGGCGATACCGGCCACCGACCGGAACGCCGGCCGCTGCGGTCAGCGCAGCCCGGGTCCGGCGCAGGCGCTCCGCGATCGCCCCGAATCGCTGGCGGTAGGGCTCGTCCGGGAACCGGCGGCGGAGCTGGCGCATCGTCTCGGGCAGGGCGTCGTCATCGGCGACCAACCGGCGTGCCAGGACCGGCGCGACGTGATCGGCGGGAACGGTCGTGGCGACCGTCTGCATGAGCCGGGTGGCGACCGCCTCATAGCCGTGGATGACATGGTCGGCGTGGATGCGCAGGACGTGGCCGGTCGATTCGGCGGTGACTGCCGGGTTGCCGTCGCGGTCGCCGCCGATCCAGCTGCCCCAGCGGAAGAACGCCGGCACGAGCGGGGGACGCGTCCCCGTCTGGTCGGCGTCGGTGACGGGCGGATCCTCGATGGCCAACCGGCCCGCCCGGCCGAGCGCCCGTCGCCGCTCGGCGGCGATGAGCGGATCCAGCGCGCCATCGATTGCCCGGTACAGCCGCGGCACGGCGGTGAACAGGGTCTCGTCGAAATAGGTCATCGCCGTCCGGACCTCATCGAGCGGCGTCGGCGCCTCCGAGCGCAGGTCGGAGGTCCGCCAGAGCAGGCTGATCTCCTCCCGCAGCCGGCGCCGGATGTCGCGGTCCTCGTCGTGGGTCAGCCGCGGGTCGTCGAGCCGCTCGACCAGGCGATGACAACGACGCAGCGCGACGAGCAGCGTCCGCCGCCGTGCCTCAGTGGGGTGGGCGGTCAGGACAGGGCCGATCTCGAGCCGGCCGATGAGCTCGACGATGTCGTCGACGCCCCGGCCGGTCCGCCAGATCCGGCGCACCGCCTCGGCCACGGAGTCGTCCAGGATCCCACTGCGGGCGGCCCGTTCGCGTCGGCGGAGGGTCCGGACGCGATGGCGCTCCTCGGCCAGGTTGACCAGTTGGAAGTACAGCCCGAACGAGCGGATCAGCGCCTCGGCCCGGGGCAGGTCGAGCGCATCGAGCTCGGCTGACAGCTTCGCCCGCTCGGCGCTGTCGTCAGCCTTACGCAGGGCGATCGTCCGACGGCGGACCCGCTCGACCAACTCGAGCAGGTCGAGGCCTTCCTGTTCGACGATGACCTGGCCGAGCAGCGAACCCAGCAGGCGGACCTCACGGGCCAGCGGGTCGCGGGCGCCCGCCGTCCCGATCCCGCGCGGCTCGCCGCGAACGGCCGGGTTCGGGCGGGCGGGCATCGTCGGCTCCTCCGGGCGGCGGCGGGCGGCGGCGGTCCGGCTGCGCCGAACGCTGGCTCAGGAGAGTGTAGGCACCGCGATGGGCGTCGGCAGCCGGCTCGTCGGACTGACCCGGACTGCGGTTGCCGTCACGGTCGGCGCCATGGTCGGGACCGGGTCGGTCACTTCGACCGGCTCCGGCTGAGCTGTGGCGACGGGCTCGACCAGCCAGATGTCCTCCGGCCGCAAGCCCCCGCCGATGACCAGCCGCTGGGCCAGCTCGGATCCGGCAGCGGCGTGGGCCTCGAGCAGGCCAAGCAGCTCGGCGGCGCGCTGCGCACCATCGGACCGGTCGCGGATGACGGCCGACAGGCGGGTCGCCGCGACGCTCGCCCCGGCCAGGGCGGGTGCCGAGCGGCCGGTCGGATCGAGCAGGTAGGCCCGACCGCCGGTCATCCCCGCCCCGAAGTTGGCGCCGATCGGGCCGAGGACCACGACGACGCCGCCGGTCATGTACTCGCAGCCATGGGCGCCGAGACCCTCGACGACGGCGTCCGCACCGCTGTTCCGGACGGCGAAGCGCATCCCCGCCCGACCGACGACATGGAGGCGACCCCCGGTCGCGCCGAACAGGCAGACGTTCCCGGCCAGGGTCGACGGCGACGGATCGGCGAGGAGCTCGGGTTCAGGCCGGATGACGACCGTGCCGCCGGACAGGCCCTTGCCGACGTAGTCGTTGGCCTGGCCGACCAGGACCAGATCGAGGCCCGCCGCCAGGAACGCGCCGAAGCTCTGGCCCGCGGAACCGCGCAGGTCGAGGCGCAGGTGACCCACCTCTCCGAGCTCGATCTCGCCACGCTCGAGGGCCCCGGACAGTTCGGCGCCGAACGATCGATCGGCCGTCCCGATCTCGATCGGCTCGCGGGAGGCGCCGGTCCCGCGCCACAGCTCGACGACCAGGTCGTGCTCGATCGGTGACGCGACCTGGCGGCGGATGCCGTCACGGGCTCGGGTCGGATCGGATCGGCGGGTGATGCCGGCATCCCAGGCCGAGGCGTCGATGAGCGCGCGCAGGTCGGTCGGGTCGTCGGCCGTCGTCGGGGCGAGGTAGCGTCGACCCTCGCCGACGATCTCGCCGACCGTCCGCGCCCCGATCGCCGCGAGCTCGCGCCGGACGTCCTCGGCCACGGCCAGGGCGAACCGCTCGACCTGCTCGGGCGTGCCGGCGAACTTCGCTCGGAGATCCGGACGCTGGGTGGCGATCCCGGTCGGACAGGTGTCGAGGTGGCACTGGCGGGCCATGTCGCAGCCGAGCGCGACGAGGGTGGCCGTGCCGAACCCGAATTCCTCCGCCCCGAGGAGCGCAGCGACCAGCACATCCCGCCCGACCTGGAGACCACCGTCGGCGCGCAGGACGACCCGGTCGCGCAGGCCATTGCGCACGAGCGTCTGATGGACCTCGACCAGGCCGAGCTCCCAGGGCGCCCCGGCGTGCTTGATCGAGCTGAGCGGGCTGGCTCCGGTCCCGCCGGCATGGCCGGCCAGGTGGATGTAGTCGGCGCCGGCCTTGACCACCCCGGCGGCGATGGTCCCGACACCCCGGCTGGCCACGAGCTTGACCCCGATCCGGGCGACCGGGTTGATCGCCCGAAGGTCGGCGATGAGCTGGGCCAGGTCCTCGATCGAGTAGATGTCGTGGTGCGGCGGCGGGCTGATCAACGACTGCCCGGGCTGCGCCCGGCGCAGGGCCGCGATCTCGGCCGTGGCCTTCTTCGCCGGGAGCTGGCCGCCCTCCCCCGGCTTCGAGCCCTGCGCGATCTTGATCTCGAGCTGGTCGGCCCGGGCGAGGTAGGTCGCGGTCACCCCGAACCGGGCCGAGGCGACCTGCTTGATCCGGGCGTCGCGGCGTTCGCCGGCGGGACCGGGGCGATACCAGGCCGGATCCTCGCCACCTTCGCCGGTGTTCGCCGCGCCACCGGCGCGCTGCATCCCGATGGTCACCGCCTGGTGCGCCTCGGGGCTCAGTGCCCCGACGCTCATCGCGCTGGCCACGAACCGACGGGCGATCGCCCGCGCGGACTCGACCTCGTCGACCGGCACCGGTGGCTGGGCCCGCGGGCGGCGGATCCGGAGACCATCGCGGACGAGGGCCGGGTCGGATCGGCGCAGCCCGGCGAGGTCCGGCGCGAGGCCGTCGGCCACCGCCTGGATCGCCTTGACGGTGAGCGGCGCGTACAGGTGACGCTCGCCGTCGGCCCGGAAGCGGGCGTGCCCAGGGTCGGCCAGCTTCGCGCCCTCGCCCGAGCCGACGACGGCCTCGGCGGCCGCCAGCCGACGTAGCCCGCGGACGGCCAGCGCCTCGAAACCGAGCGTGCCCGGCCAAGCCGCGGCCGCCGGGAAGCAGCGCTCGATCACCTCCGACCCGAGCTCGAGCGTCTCGAACAGTGCGCCGCCGACGTACGACGCCACCGCCGAGATCCCCAGCCGGGCAAGGGTCTTGCGCAGCCCCGCCTCGAACGCGTCGAGCAGTCGCCCGACCGCGTCCGCCGCGCTGAGCGTCTCGGTCCCGCGTGCGCCGGCGAGCTCGGCGGCCAGCTCGACCGCCAGGCGTGGATGGACGGCCGTCGCCCCGGCCGCGACGGCCATCGCCATGGCATGAACGTCGAGGATGTCAGCGGCATCGACCACGATGTCGGCCCGGCCACGCGACCCGGCTCGGCTGAGCGCGGTATGGACGGCGCCGACCGCCAGGACGCTCGGGATCGGCAGCCGCTCGAGCGAGTAGCCGCGATCCGACACGACAAGCACCTCGACCGAGCCCGACTTCACCGCCAGGAGCGCCTCCGCGGCAAGGCGGTCGAGGGCGAGACGGAGTCCGGCCGGCCCGTCGGCCGGGTCCCAGGTCGCGGCCAGGCGGCGCACGTGACGCGGGCCGACGCGCGCGAGCAGGCCGTCAAGGTCAGCCACCATCGGCCGGTCCAGGCGGACCGTCCGCGGCGCGACCGGGATGCCGCCAAGGAGCGCCGGCCGACGGCCGAGCTCCATGTGCAGGTCCATGACTGCGCGCTCGCGCTCGGAGTCGATCGGCGGGTTCGTGACCTGGGCGAACGCCTGGCGGAGATGATCGACGACCGGCCGGTCGACCCTCGCGCGCGCCGGCGTGGGCGTATCGTCGCCCATGCTCCACAGCGGCTCCTTGGCCTCGAGGACCATCGTCCTGATGTCGAGCCGGGCGCGCTCGGCATCGAGCCCGGCGAGCAGGCGCAGCGCCGTGCTCGTCGGCGGTCCCAGGCGCGGACGCGCCTCCCCGCTCGGCGCGGCCGGCCGGTCGGCGAAAGCGGAGCGTGGCTCGTCCGGCCGCCAGGTCCGGCGGAGGATCTCGGTCTTGGCCTCGATGTCCTCGAGGATCGCGCCGCGACGCGGATCGACCAGCAGCATCTCGCCGGGCCCGAGCCGGCCGCGTCGGACCGTGTCGGCCGCGGCGAGCGGCACCGCCCCGGCCTCGGACGCCGCGGCCACGACCCGATCCCGGGTGATCGCGAACGCCAGCGGCCGCAGCCCATTCCGATCGACCAGGGCCCCGACCCGGCGTCCATCGCCGAAGACCAGCGCCGCCGGACCGTCCCACGGCGCGAGGAACCCGGCGGTCCGGCGGGCGAACGCACCGGCCAGCGGATGGCCGATCGGCCGCAGCGCCGACGCCTCGGGGATGAGCGCGAGCAGCGCCGCCTCGAGGCTCCAGCCGGTCGCGACCGCAAGCTCGAGCGCCTCGTCGAGCGACAGCGAGTCGGACCCGGCGGGTGACAGGAGCGGGCCGGCCTCGGTCAGTCGGCGGGCCGCTGAACCGGGCGCACCGAGCGGATCCGCGACCCGGCCGGCGATCTGGTCGCGGTTCGTGCGGACGGTGTTGATCTCGCCGTTGTGGGCGATCGACCGGAACGGCTGGGCCAGGGGCCAGTCCGGGTGGGTGTTCGTCGCGTAGCGCTGGTGGAAGATGGCGTGGCTGACCGTGAGACCCGAGATGAGGTCCGGGTAGAGCTGGGCCAGCCGGTCGCCGGCCACGAGACCCTTGTAGACGATCGACCGACACGACGCCGATGGCACGGCGAAGGCGGCTAGCGTCGGTCCGGCCGCCCGGGCGGCCGCTTCCATCCGACGCCGGGCGAGCACGAGACGAAGCTCGAACCGCGCGTCGGTCAGACCGCCTGGACGCTCGACGACGGCCTGGGCGAACGCCGGCCGGGTCGCGTCGGCCTCACGCCCGAGGGCTGTCGGGTCGGCCGGGACGACCCGCCAGGTCGGCGCCGTCAGGCGCTCCTCGGCCAGCGCGGCCTCGACGATCGCCCGAGCCGTGGCGGCGGGCTTCGGGGTCCGCGGCAGGAACAGCGAGACGATGGCCGGACGCCCGCCGACCCCGGGCGCGACGTGGGCCAGGACGCTCGGCTCGAGTGGCAGCAGGACGCCGGCGCCGTCGCTCGAGGCGCCATCGGCCGCAAAGGCGCCGCGGTGCCCGAGCGATCCGAGACCGGCCAGCGCGAGCGGCAGGACCGAGGCGCGCGATCGGCCACCGGCATCCGCGACGAACCCGACGCCGCAGGCATCGTGCTCGTAGCGCGGGTCGTACAACGGGGTTCGGTGGCGATCGGACCTGGCGATCTGAGCGTCCTCCGCTGCGCGCGCGTTCGGCTCGAAGCCACACCGTAGGAGCGCCGCCCCGGTCCGTCCGTCGCGAGACGGGCGCGAGAGGGTGAGTGCTGGGTTGCGAGCCGGTCACCGTTTCGGTACGCCCGATGGCGGGATCGGACCTGGGCATTGACCGCTTCCACCTGCCCGCGCACGATCGGGAGGTGACCGAGCGCCAGACCGATCGCGCCGCCCGGAGGCTTGCCGAGCTGACCTTCCTCGAAGAGGTCGCCCGGCTGACGACCTCGGCGCGCACCTGGGACGAGCTGATGCGGACGATCATCGACCGGACCACGGCCGCGGCCGATACGGAGGTCTGCTCGGTGTACCTGGTGGACCGCGACGGTTCCGGGGTCACCCTGGCTGCCACCAACGGGCTGGACCCCGATCAGATCGGCGTCGCCCGGCTGCCGATGGGCGCTGGGATCACCGGCCGGGCCGCGCTCAGCCGCAAGCCGCAGAAGAGTCTCAACGTCCGGCGCGACCGGCGGTTCGCCTGGCTCCAGGGACTCGACGAGCCGCGCCTGACCTCGATGTGCTCGGTCCCGCTGATCTGGAACGATGCGGTCGTCGGCGTGCTCAATGTCCAGACCGTCCGGCGGCGCGAGTTCCGGCGGAGCGACGTGCGCTTCCTCGAGACGCTGGCCGTCCTCCTGGCCGGCATCGTCGAGAAGGGTCGGCTCCAGGCCGAGGCGGAGGCCCAGGTCGACAGCCTGCGGGCGATCGACGAGGCGCGGGCGAGCCTGGTCACGATCGTCACCCACGAGCTGCGCACGCCGCTGGCGGTCGTGCGCGCCAGCCTCGAGCTCATCGGCGCAGAGACGCGCGCGGCGGGGATCGTCGAGGCGAGTCAATGGGAGGTCGAGGCCCTCCGCCAGGTGGACCGCCTGGATTCGATGGTCGACTCGATCCTGGCCAGCCTGAGGGTGCTCCGCGAGACGCCGCCAAGGCTCGGTCCGATCGACATCGCCGAGGTGGTCGAGGCCATCCTGACGTCACTCGGGTCGATCCTTCGCCGCCACCGGCTGAGCGCCTCGTTTCCCGAGCGTCCGTTGATGGCCGTCGGCTCGGATGAACTGCTCGGCCGGATCCTCGAGTACCTCCTCGAGAACGCCGCCAAGTACGCACCGGCCGGCGGTCGGATCGAGGTCTTCGGCTGGCGCGACGGCGGCAGGGTCCTGCTGGCGGTGACCGACGATGGGCCGGGCATCCCGGTCGAGTGGCGAGAGCGGCTTTTCGAGCCGTTCGTCCGAGGTGACGATTCCTCGCGCGGGGCGGGCATCGGGCTGTTCGCCGCGCGCCACCTGGCGCGGGCGATGCAGGGTGAGCTGCGGCTCGAGGACCGGGTCCCGGCGGGCAGCCAGTTCGTGCTCGAGCTGGCTGCCTCCCACGGGCCGGGAGGGTCGCCGGGCGGCGCCTGAAACCGCCCGCGACTCGGTCGGTCATCCAGCACTGAACGAAGGGTCACTTGGCACTAGCGGGGGCGGATCGATCTGGTCACTGTGATGGAGGCGCGCGATCATCGAAAGGGGGTAGGAGATGAAGCGGCTTCTGCAGGCGGGAGCGATCGCTGTCCTTCTTGTCGGTATCGTCGGTATCGCCCCCGCGAGGGCATCTACCACCGTCGCGGAACAGGTCAATGTGTTCGACGGAACTAACCTGAGTGGATCGAGTCGGAGCTTCGCCTACGGCTCGAGCAACTCGAACCTGAGCGGAGTCGGCTGGGATAACCGGATCTCGAGCCTCAAGACCACGACCGTGACGGGCCACGGGTTCGTCTTCTGGACAGGCCCGAGCTTTACGGATAGTTCGTGGAAGGTGTGCGGCCCGGCGACGTGGAACAACCTCCCGACCGGTTTCAACAACGCGATCAGTTCGTACCAGTCCACGACCAGTTGCCCGCAGTAGGACGGTGCCCGTCCGTGGGAGCGGTGCCGCCATGACTTCGTTCGAGCCCATGCCCGTCGCGGAGCCGGCTCTCGAGACGCGCGGCCTCTGGAAGCGCTACCGGCGGGGGCGATGGGCGCTCCAAGATATCGACCTCGAGATCAAGCCTGGGCGATTCGTCGCCCTCGTGGGCCCGAACGGCGCGGGCAAGTCCACGCTCCTGCGCACCTGGCTCGGCTTCGAGAAGGCCACTCGCGGCACCGTTCTGGCCGCCGGCGTGGACCCCTGGCGTCACAGAGGCGCGGCGCTGGGTCATCTCGGCTACATCCCTCAGCAGCCCGCCTTGTATGACGAGTTGACCGTGGAGGAACACGTCGATCTGGCGGCGTATCTCCGTCGCGGCCTCGATCGAGCGGGTGCCCTCGAGCGGATTGATGAACTCGAGTTGCCCCGGCGCAGCCGGGCCGACGAGCTGTCAGGCGGCCAGCGGGCCCAGTTGGGGCTGGCTCTGGTCCTCGCCACGGGGGCCGGGATCCTCCTGCTTGACGAACCTCTCGCGAGCCTGGACCCACTCGCTCGGCGCAGCTTCCTCGACGTGCTGGCACGCGAGACCCGGGTGTCGGGTACCACCGTGGTCATCAGCAGCCACATCGTCCGCGACATCGAGGACGCCTGCGAGGATGTTCTCATCCTCATCGGTGGGCGGGTCCGCTTCCACGCCTCGGTCGACGTGGCCAAAGCCAGCCACCGGGTCGTCAGCGCGACCGACGCCGGCGCCCGGCAGGACGAAGTCATCGGAGTCTTCCCCGCCGACGGAGCGGCGCTCGCCCTCCTCCGTCACGAGGATGCCGCGGCGACTGTCGGGCGAGCCCCAAGCCTGGAGGAGCTCGTCCTGGGCTACCTCGCAGGCGACACGGCAAGCAGGCGGGAGCCACCGGTCGGCTCGCCACTCCCGTGATTCGGAGCGTCCGGCTCTTCTGGCGGACGGCCCGCTTCGAGATCCTGATCGGGGTCGGGATCTCGCTCGTGCTGACGGTCGCGATGCTGGCGATCGGCGCCCGGCTCGATGAGATCCGCGAAACGGCGTGTGCGGGCCTGCCGACCTGTGACGACACGGCGTTCGTCGAGGTGCTGACGTCGTTCGCTCAACCATTGCTCTTCGGTGTCTTGCTCATCCCGGTCGTGATCGGGTTGCTTTACGGGCCTGCGCTCGTAGGGCGGGAGCTCGAGCAGAGGACGGCGCCGCTGTCCTGGTCGCTCGTCCGGTCGCGAGTTCGCTGGCTGCTCTGGCGAGCGTTCCCACCGGCTGCCCTCGTGACGCTGCTCCTCGTCGGTCCGGCGCTGGCCGGGGACCGACTCGAGGTGGCGGCCTACCCGCAGTTCGACCCCGCCCTGAGCTTCAACGACGTCGGCTCGCGGGGCGAGCTCGTCGTCCTTCGTGGCCTGCTCGCATTCGCGGTCGGGGTCGCCGCCGGGGCCTTCTTCGGACGGGCGCTCCCCGCCGTCCTGCTCGCTGGGGCCGTCTGCATCGTCGCGCTCGGGCTCGCTGGTGCGGTTCGGCCGAGTTGGCTTCCGCGCGAACTCATCCCGCTCGAGGAGATGAACCAGGAGACGAGCGCGGTGCCCCTCCTGTTCAGCGGGGGGGTGGTGCTCCCCGATGGTCGGCTATTGACAGACGCCGAGTCGGCACCGCTTCGCCCGCCCGAGGCACAGGACATCACCGGTCCAGGCTACACGTCCTGGATCTTCCACTCCCATTGGCATCGCGCCTATGTCGGGATCCGCGGCGAACACCTGCGTGACGTGGAGCTGCGCGAGGCTGCGCTGACGGGGGCCGCGGCGATCCTCGCCTTCGGGCTGGGTCTGTTAGTCGTCAGGCGTCGGCGACCGGTGCCGGGGATCTCGTTCGAGCCCGATGCCCGTCCGGGGGTGAACGCACCTCGCCCGGATACGCTCGCGACCGAGCGAGCGCACTGGCGTCGATCAAGACCGTGGCTGAGCTGGCTGATGACGAGCCGCGTGGGTCGGCCGGAGTTGCTCGGGGCCGTCGTGGCCTCGGTCGCAGTCGTCGGAGCGACGCTGATCATGACCCATCTCGTCGCCGACGCTCGCGTCGCCCAGGATTGTGTCGATACCGACTGCCTCGGTGATGGATCCTTCAGTCGCGTGAGCAACCCGCTCGAAAACTGGCTGTATCCGCTTCTCGCGAGCCTGCCGTTCGTCGTCGGTGGGCTGCTCGGTGCCCCGGTCGTGTCACGCGAGCTTGAGACCGGGACGGGTCGGTTGACCTGGTCGTTGACCCGGAGCCGGAGCCGCTGGCTCCTGTGGCGCATCGTGCCGCTCGTCGCGCTGACACTCGTCCTGCTCGTGCCGGCGGCGATCGCTGGCGCGGGCCTGATCCGGGAGCAGACGCTTGTGGATCCGACCTTCTCCTTCGCTATCGGCCAGATCCGCGGCGCGCCGCTCGTCGCCCGCGGGCTGGCGATGTTCGGGATCGCCCTCCTGGCCGGAGTGCTCTGGCGGCGGATGCTGCCGGCGCTGATCGTCGCCGCGGTCGCAGCGGTCATCATGTACAACGCGCTCGATTGGGTGAGCAGCAACGGACATTGGATCACGCCGGACGTTCTGGGCGTCCCCGGCGATGAAGTGCGGCCGGGCTCGTTCGTGCTGACCGAAGCGCTGCTCGCTCCCGATGGTTCCTTCCACCTCGCCACCGAGGTGGCCGCCGCAAACGGGTTCCCGCGGCTGACCCCGACCGGCGACCTCATCGAGATGGATCCTGGCTTCATCGACTGGTATATGGCTCGTGGGTATCGCTTTGTCACGGCCGGCTGGGACGCGAGCCGCTATCCCGAGGTCGTCCTGCGCGAGACCGTGGTACTCATCGGCGTCTCGGTCATCACCCTCCTCGCCGCGGGCGCCGTGCTGCGGACCACGCGACCCGGCTGACGGCGCGGGCGGTGCAGGTCAGCTGGGGCCTCGAGGACCAGGTCGCCGGGCGGCGCCTGAAACCGCCCGGGACCCCGGTCGATCGCCTAGGCCTGGTAGGCGACCTCGCCGTGGACGGCGAGGTCGAGACCGGCCTCTTCCTGGATGGACGGGACGCGGATCCCGAGGATCACGTCGACCAGCTTGATGATGATGAACGTGGCCACCACGGCGTAGGCGACGACCGCCACGACCGCGATCAGCTGGATGCCGACCTGGGCGGCATTGCCGTCGATCAGGCCCGAGTAGGCCTCCTGGATCGCCGACGTCGCGAAGATGCCCGTGGCGATCGCCCCGAACATCCCGCCGACACCGTGGACCGCGAAGACGTCGAGCGCGTCGTCGACCTTGCTCCGAGCGCGGAGCAGGGTGGCGCTGTAGCACAGGCCGCCGGCCGCGAGGCCGATGATCAGGGCTCCACCGACGGTCACGAAGCCGGACGCCGGAGTGATCGCGACCAGGCCGGCCACGGCACCGCAGGCGGCGCCGACGACGCTGACCTTGCGACCGTTGAGATAGCTCGCGCCGACCCAGGTGATGGTCGCGGCGGCGGCAGCGGTGTTGGTGACGACGAAGGCGTTGGCGGCCAGACCGTCGGCGGTGACCGCCGAGCCGGCGTTGAAACCGAACCAGCCGAACCACAGCAGACCGGCCCCGAGGACGGTCATCGGCACGTCATGCGGCTCGTGGCTCTCGCCGTTGAACACCCGCCGGCCGATGATGATGGCCACGATCAGAGCGGACACGCCTGAGCTGATGTGGACCACGGTCCCGCCGGCGAAGTCGAGCGCGCCGAGCTTGAACAACCAGCCGTCGGGCGCCCAGACCCAGTGGGCGATCGGCGAGTAGACGAACAGCGACCACAGGATCGTGAACAGGACGAACGCCCCGAAGCGCTTGCGCTCGGCGAAGGCGCCGGTGATCAGCGCCGGCGTGATCGCGGCGAACATCAGCTGGAACCCGGCGAACAGGACGAACGGGATGGTCACCGCATAGACCGCACTGGGCGCCTGGCCGACGTTGTTGAAGCCGATGAAGTCGAGCCCGCCGATCAACCCATAGCCACCCGCGTCGGGGGCGAAAGCGAGGCTGAACCCGACGAGGACCCACACGATGCTGACGATGGCCAGCCCGAAGAAGCTGTGCATGATCGTCGACAGGACGTTCTTGCGCCGGACCAGGCCGCCATAGAACAAGGCGAGCCCCGGGAGCATGATCATGACCAGGGCGGTCGACATCAGCATCCAGGCCGTGTCGCCCGAGTTCACCGCGGCGGTCCCGTCGGCTGCGGCAACGGTCCCTGGCAGGACGGCCAGCAGCGCGGTGCCGACGCCGGCGGCGGCCAACCCATGTCTGATCCGACTTCGCATCGCTCGACCCTCACTCCAGTGGGGCCCTCGCGTCCGACGATCGTCAGGCTGGGGGCGAGAGCGGTCCCACGAGGAGGCTAGGCGCAGGACCGGGCGGAATCGAGGCTGAGCGGGTGGCGCGTCGGCGTCGCGACGGTTACGGGTCGCCCTCGGTCGGTGACCACTCGGATGCGGGGCTCGTAACCGTGGCGTCACCCAGCGCGTCGTCGAGCCGGTAGCCGACACCGCGGATCGGCACCGGGAGTGGCGCATCCACTGCGCTGAGCTTCGACCGGAGTCTGGCCATGTGGGGCTTCAGCCAGAGCGGGTCGGGGCCCTCGACGCCAGGCCAGGCGTAGGCCAGCAGGTCGCGCCGGTCGACGACCTCGCCGAGCCGATCGACCAGCCGCGAGACAAGCCGGAACTCAGTCACCGTCAACTCGACGCGCCGGCCCTTCCAGGTCACCTCGTGGCGGTTCCGATCGACCAGCCAGCCATCGCGGGACGGCGCCCGACGCTGACGACGGACGACCGTCCGGGTCCGGGCCAGCAGCTCGGCCGCCCGGAACGGTTTGCGGATGTAGTCATCGGCGCCGGCGTCGAGCAGCTCGACCGTGACGCCAAGGTCGCTCTCACCGGAGACGACGATGATCGGCGTGTCCCCGGCCGCCCGGATCCGTCGGCAGACATCGGCGCCGTCCATGCCCGGCATGGCCAGGTCGAGCAGGACGAGGTCCGGTCGGTCCTCCTCGAAGCGGCGGATCGCCTCGCGTCCGTCGTAGGCCGCGATGATCCGGTGGCCGGCACTGCCCAGGATCGCGCCGATGACACCGACCATCGCCGGTTCGTCGTCGGCGACCAGGATCTTGAGTGGCTCGCCGCGGGCCACGGCCACCCCGTCGTTCGACACGACGTCAGCGTCGATGGGCACGTCGAACGAACCTGTGGCCGTGGTGCTCACGCTCACATGGTGCCTCGTTCCCGGCGGGCGCGTCGGCGTCGGACCGGCGACCGCTCGGTTGCGATCCGATGGCGGATCGGGCCGGCGGTTCAGTCCGCGGTTCAGTCGGCGGTCGGCGTTCGGCGCAGGACGAACCGGTCGAACTGCTCCGGGACCCACCATTGCAGCCCGTACAACCGGCAACCGAGGCAGTAGCCGGTGACCGCAAGGAGCGTCTGCAGAGCGACCACGGCGCCGACCGGGAGCCAGCCGGCCGGTCGGACGCCGGCGGCGAGCAGGACGAAGCCGAGCACCAGGAAGGCCGCGCCCATGGCCTGCGCGAAGCGCGGCCCGACCTCGGGCTCCGGCGCCGGCGGCGGACCGAGCTTGAGCAGGTTGCGGACGTACGGCCACGGCCGCCCGAACACGAAGTAGCGGGTGCCGAGCGCCGAGCTGACACCGAGCGCAAGCGCCACCAGGGCGACCACGATCGGCAGGTCGAGGGCGACCGAGATGGCGAGGACGATGGCCGACCCGGCGGCGCCGAAGCGCTGACCGCGCGGATCGATGAGCCGGATGGGGCTGCGAACGGGGATGGACACGAAGGGGGTTCTCCTGGGGCTGACGGGCATGGCAGGAACGAAGGCCGATCTGGGGTTCCGCGAGTCGCTCGTCGTGCGCCGGGACCGGCGTCAGCGAATGGCGACCCGCCGGCGACAGGAGCAGGGCCCGCCGTGCGTGCCATGGCGCGGCGCTGCGGCCGCTCGTGGGTCGAGGCCGTCGCCGCCCGCCATCGCGGGGAGCAGCAGGAGCGTGTCGCGGGCGTCGACCGGCGTGTCGAGCGCCTGGAGGTGGCGGACGTCCGTGTCGTTGAGGAAGACGTTGACGAATCGGTTCAGGTCGCCGGCATCGTCGAGGAGCTGCGGCGCCAGGCCCGGGTACGTCGCGACGAGCCCGTCGATGACTTCGCGCACGGTCGCCCCGCCGACCTCGACCTGCTTCTCGCCGCCGGTCGAGGTCCGGAGGACCGGTGGGATGCGGACGACGCTCATGATGCCAGCCACGCTTCGAACGCCGAGAACCGGGGTGGGATCGTCGGCGCCAGGCCGGGCTGCCCGCCACGGGCGCGCCGGCGCTCGGTGCCGCCGTCCGCGCCGTCCCCGGTCTCCTCGCCGTAGCGGACAGCATCCGGCGTCTTGAGCCCGTTGCCGGTCAACAGCGCGACGACCTCATCGCCTTCCCGGATGATCCCGCTGGCGCGGGCGACCCGGGCAGCGGCAAGGGTCACCCCACCGGCCGTCTCGGGGTAGATCCCCTCGAGCCGGGCGACCTGGCGGATGGCTTCAGCCGTCGCCGCGTCGGGGATCGCCTCGATCGTCCCACCGCTGGCCGTCGCCAGCTCGACCGCATAGCGTCCATCCGCGGGGTTGCCGATGGCCAGCGAGCGGACGATCGTGTCGGGCAGGCGGACCGGCTCGATGACGTCGGTCCCGGCCGCGAAGGCGGTCGCGACCGGCGCGCAGCCGGCGGCCTGGCCACCGACGAAGCGGACCGGCGTCCGGCGGTCGATCAAACCGACCTCGGCCAGCTCGTCGAACGCCTTGGCCAGCTTGATGAACATCGCGCCGGACGCGATCGGGGCGACGATCACGTCGGGCAGGCGCCAGCCGAGCGCCTCGGCGATCTCGAACGCGAGGGTCTTGCTGCCCTCGGCGTAGAACGGCCTGAGGTTGACGTTGACGAAGCCCCAGCCGAGCTCGTCGGCGACCTCGAGGCAGAGCCGGTTGACGTCGTCGTACGTCCCGTCGACCGGAACGACCGTCGCGCCATAGGCCAGCGCGTGATCGATCTTGGCCGGCTCGAGGTCAGCCGGGATGAACACGTAGGCCGGCAGGCCGACCGCCGCCGCCGCGGCCGCGGTCGCACCGGCCAGGTTCCCGGTCGAGGCGCAGGCGAGCGCGCTCAGGCCGAAGTCCACGGCGCGCGTCGCAGCGATCGCCACGGCCCGGTCCTTGAACGACAGGGTCGGGTTGCGGGTGTCGTCCTTGATCAGCAGGCGATCGATCCCGTAGGTCGCGCCGAGGCGGTCCGCCGCCACCAGCGGCGTCGAGCCGACCTGCAGGCCGCGGGTCGGTGCCACGTCGACGGGCAGCAGCTCGAGGTAGCGCCAGATCCCGGCGGGCCGGGCCGCGATCGTCGCCCGATCGAGCAGCGTCCGGACCAGGACCAGGTCGTAGGCGACCTCGAGCGGACCGAAGCAGGCGGCACACACGTAGTCCGGCCCGAGCGCCTCGGGACGCCCGCAATTCCGGCAGCGCAGGCCGACGATCCGTCCGGCGGGCATGGCCGGACCGCGCCCCTGGTGGGGCGTCGGCGTTCCGGTCAGCAGCTCGGTGGTCATCGTCGGTCTCGGTCCTCGGCGGTCGTCGGCGTGCAGCGCTCACGGGACCGGAAACGAGGAGACCCTTCCTGCGAGGAAGGGTCTCGGGGAGCTCCCTTATCTCGCAGGCGGACCTGCCCGGATTTGGCACCTTGCCGACTCGACGCCGGTAGGTTGTCGTGGCTTCAACGGGCCGGTCCCTCCGCCACTCTTGATAAGCGCTCTTCAGTTGTCTGCGGATGGTATGGGCGGAGACCGCGCCGCGTCAACCGGGGTGTTCAGCGTCGGTCGGTGAGCCCCAGGCGGATGGCGACGGCGGCGGCCTCGACCCGGCCGGACACGCTCAGCTTCGACAGGATGTTGCCGACATGGACGCCGACGGTCTTCTGGCTGATGAACAGGTGCTCGCCGATCTCACGGTTGGTCCGGCCGGCGGACAGGAGCAGGAGGACCTCGCGCTCGCGCGGGCTGAGCCCGAACACGGCCGACTTCGGGCGGGCCGGGCCGACGAACTCACGAGCGAGGCCGCCCGGCTCGGCGGCCATCCCGTCGCTCGAGCCGTCCCGGCCGGAGGCGACCCCCACCGCGACGGGGACGGTCGTCGGCTCGCCGTCGGTCTCCGGCTCACCGCCCGGCACCTCGGGGACCGCGATCCGGGCGCGACCGGCGAGCTCTTCGAGCTCCCGGAGGAGCGGCCGGGCGCCAAGCTCGCGGGCCATCCGGACGGCATCGAGGAGTGGCCGTCGCGCCGCGGCTCGTCCGGGACGTCCATCGCCGGCGCCGAGAGCCGCCTCGGCCTGGCGCCAGCGCGCACGGGCGACCTGGTAGGGGATCGCGAGGTCCTCCCAGGTGCGCGCGAGCGCCTCCCAGGCCGACGCTTCGTCGCGCCCGTCGATCCGGGCATGGAACGCTCGGGCGGTCGCCAGGTGGGCGTCGGCCTCGCGACGCGACCCGATGTTCCGCGCCACGCCCGATGCGGCGACCGCTTCCTCCGCCCGGTCGAGGACGCGATGCGCCCGTTCACGCGCGGCGGCCAGTGCCGCCAGGTC
This sequence comes from Candidatus Limnocylindrales bacterium, assembly GCA_038325875.1. Taxonomy (GTDB): domain Bacteria; phylum Chloroflexota; class Limnocylindria; order Limnocylindrales; family CSP1-4; genus Chersky-267. The sequence goes on along the minus strand of JBBQJL010000004.1, from coordinate 25,766 downwards.
GCGTCGCTCGCGGGCATCGGCCACGACCGCGGCATCGGTCTCGAGGAAGACCTCGGCCATCTTGGCGATGAGGACCCAATCCTCCGTGTCGCGGATGGGCGCCCATCCGAGCTCGACGGCTCGCCGCGCATCGCCGAGGGCGGCATGCCACAGGGCGAACGACGCTGCCGCAAGGTAGGCCGGCGCCGAAGCCTGGGCGTCGGGCACCGTCTCGAGCTCCAGCATCAAGCGTCCGAGGAGCCGGCCGGCGGCCTCGCCCGAGCGCGTCTCGACCGCGACCAGCGCCAGGTTCGTTGCGGCGTTGACGAAGTTGAGCCCGACGGGGCTCCACTCGAGGGCGGTCTCGCCGAGCCGACGGCACTCCTCCCAGCGACCGAGCATGAACAGCGAGTCGGCCCCGTTGCCGCGCAGGAAGTTGCCGTAGGTCGCTTCCTGGCCGAACGCCCGGGCCGCCTCGATGCCGGTCATCGCGACATCGACGGCCTCACGGCGCCGGCCGAGGACGTCGAGGGCCGTGGTCAGGTTGGCCGTCGCCCGGAAGATGTCGCCGAGCCGGCCGAGCTCCTCGGCGATCGCCCGGGCCTCGCGCAGGAGGGCCACTCCGGCTTCCGGGTCCTCGCCCCACACCTTGGTGATCCCAAGCGTGCAGATCGCGTGACCCTCCTCGCCGCGGGCCGCCGGACCGGCCGAGCGGGCGACACCGATCGCCTCGCGGCACAGACGCTCGGCCTCGGTGAACACGCCCTCGAGCATCAGGACCTGGGCGAGCGACCCGAGGATGAGCGCCCGCTCACGGATCGCCTCGGACGGAATGAGCCTGGCGGCGCGACGGTGAGCGGCAACGGCGCCCTCCTGGTCGCCGGCGGCGCGTCGGTACCGTCCGAGTCGCTCGTGGAGGAGGGCCAGCTCGACCCGATCGGTCCGCTCGTCGAGGCGGGCGATGGCCGATTCGGCGTAGGCGGCCGCGCGGATCGGCCGACCGGCGGCGAAGGCCGCCTCGGCGGCCCGGGCGAGGAGCCGAACCGGTGCAGCAGGGTCGCCGGGGCCACCCTGCGGGACCGTCCGATCGTCCAGCTCGAGAGCGAGCTCGAGGTGAGCCAGGGCGTCGCCGGACGCGTCGATCGCCTCGGCCAGGTCGGCCGCCTCGATCGCCGCGGCCCGGGCCGGGCCCGGTTCGTGGGCGGCCAGGTGCTGCCGAGCTCGCGAGCCCGGCCGTGACCCGAGGCCGACGGCCAGTGCGGAGTGATGGCGACGGCGCTGGGCCGGCAGAAGGTCGGCCTCGACCGCGCGGGCGATCAGCTCATGGCGGAAGCCGACCGTCGCCTCGGCCGGGAGCGCCGCGGCGTCGCTCGGAGTGATGGCCGCTGCTCCGGTCTTGCCAATGCCGGCGCCGGACCTGGCCGACCCCGGATCGAGGACGATAAAGCCGTGCTCGATCGCCTCGACCAGGCCGACCGCCAGGTCCGGCTCGAGGATCCCACCGCCGCGCCGGGGCGCCCCGCTCGACCGCGGCGCCGGGCGATCCGAGCTGCGCTCGAAGGCCGCCGATGCGGCCGATAGCTCGTCGATCCGGAGCGGCTCACCGGCCGGGGCCAGGAGGCGCAACACCCGGCGGCACTCCGGAGTCCGCTGGGCGAGACGCGCCATCGCCAGCTCGTCCAGCGAGCCGGTCAGCGACACACCGGCCAGCTCGCGTCGAGCGGCCAGGATCTCCTCGGCGACGAGGGCGTTGCCATGAGAACGCTCGGCGACGAGGAGCAGGACCGAGGCCGACGGCCGCTCGCCCTCGATCGCCTCGATCAGCTCAGCCAGCTCGTCCCGGTCGAACGGGCGGAGCGCGAGCTCGGCCGGCGGATCGGAGGCCTCGGCCATCTCGGTCAGGGCGTGCCGAAGCGGGTGTGGTCGGGTCAGTTCGTCCGGCTGGTAGGTGGCCAGGACGGCCAACCGGCCCGGCCGCGCGACCCGCGCCAGGAACGTGGCCAGAGCCCGTGTCCCAGCATCGGCCGACTGGAGATCCTCCAGGGCGAACACGACCGGTTGGCGCTCGCCCACCCGGTGCAGGACGTCCAGGATCGACTCGAGCATGCGGGTCTGGCGGCGTTCCGGCTCGGTGATCGTCGGGCGATCCGGCATCAGGCCCAGCCCGTCGAGCCGACCGATCATGCTCGGCAGGAGCCGCCCGATCTCCTCGGCGCCGGTCCCGGCCACGCGAGCCAGCTCGCGGTCGGTGAGCTCGGCGAGAAGCCGGCCGAGACCCGTCGCGACCGGGGCGAACGGGTCGCCCACCTGACCCGGGCGGGCGCGGCAGCGGATCATGACCAGCGGCTCGGGCAGCCCGGCGATCCGCCGCTCCGCTTCGTCGAGCAGTCGGCTCGCGCCGAGGCCGCCGCTCCCCGAGATCAGGAGGGTCGAAGGACGACCCCCGGCCGCCGCCTCGAGGGCGCCTGCAAGCTGGGCAAGCTCCCGCTCCCTGCCGATGAACCGCGCGCTCGTGAACCTTGCGGCCATGGGGCATTCTAGGCGGCCGCGGAACCCTCGGTCGCCGAACCGGTACGCTGACTGCATGCCTGGACGCACCACCGCGCCCACCCCGGACCCCGATCCCGCCGACGGCGACGAGGGCGACGCGGCCGTCGCCCTCGCCCCGGCCGGGACCGAGCGCGGGCGACCGCACCCGTCCAACGGACTCAACGAGCTGTCCGGTGAGGAATGGCTCTACTTCACCAAGTCGATCTGGTCGACCGCCTATCCGTCGGAGCTGGCCCACGACCTGCGCAAGGCCCATGGCGCGAACAAGCCACCGAGGCTGATGTGCCGACTGATCGAGTTCTTCACGAAGTCGGACGAGCTGGTCCTCGATCCGTTCGCCGGCGTCGGCGGGACCCTCCTCGGGGCGGCCATCGCCCAGGGTCCCCGACGGGCGCTCGGTATCGAGCTCGAGCCACGCTGGATCGACGTCTACGGCCGGGTCGTCGCGCGGCTGAGCGCCGAACGCGATGGTCGTGGTCCACTCCTTGCCGACATCGGCCCGAGCGATCCGGGCGGGGCCCGGACGTTCGACCCGTCAGGCCTCGAGCTGCGCCTCGGCGACGCCCTGGCGATCCTGCCGGGCCTGCCCGCCGGATCGGTCGACTTCGTCGCGACCGACCCGCCGTACAACGTCCAGCTGCCGCTGACGATGGCCGGTGGCAAGCTGTCCGAGACCCACCCCAATCGACGGACCGACTACGCGATGGTCACCGACGACCCGGCCGACCTGGCCAACAGCGTCGACTACCCGGCATTCCTCGACCGGATGGAGTTCGTCCTGGCCGAATGCCGGCGGCTGCTCCGTCCGAACCGGTACGCGACGGTCATCGTCAGGGACGCCTACCAGGACGGGCGCTACGTGTTCACGGGTGCCGATATCGCGGCCCGCGCCGAACGCGTCGGCCTGACCCCCAAGGGCGACCTCGTGTGGTACCAGGCCGGGACCCGTCTCCGCCCGTACGGCTATCCGAATGCGTTCGTCCCGAACATCGCCCACCAGCACATCCTCGTGCTGCGGCGGCAGAGCTGAACCCGGCGCGGTCGGTCAGGCGGTCTGTCGACGAGCACCCAGGAACGCCGCGAGGACACCCTCGTCGATCCCGTCCGGGATGTCGTCATCCGCGGGATCCTGCTCGACGAGCTCGCCGAGGACCATCTTGTGGAGCCAGCCGCGCAGGCCGTCGGGGCACACGACCAACCGATAGATCCCGTACGTCTCGACGATCTGGACCTCGTCACCCGCATCGAGGATGCCGAGCTCCCTGCCGCTGACCTCGTCGGGAACGTCGAGCAGGCGGACGAGTCGGTAGCGGATCAGCCGGCGCTCTCCACCGTCGACCATGCCGAGCGCGCCACCGGCGGCGGCGGCGAAGCTGAGGCTCATCGCGACCGAGGCCGTCCGGAGCGGATCGGTCTTGCGCGCCTGGAGGAGCGACGGTCGACGCCAGCGCGGCAGGTCTGCCTCATCGGGCTCGACGCCCGGCGGGAGCTGCCGTGGCTGGACCGCCGGGATGAGGTCGGCGACCTGGATCGGCCCCACACCAGCGGCCGCGTGGGCCGCCAGAACGGCCTCCGGCGCCGGCGGCTCGCCGTCCCTTCGACGCTTGCCGAAGATGACGAAGGCGGCCCAGACCACGGTCGTGCCGCCGGTCGTGATCAGGACCGGATAGGCCCGGAAGACCTGGTCGAACAGGCCGCCACCGAGACCGATGGCCTCGAGTCCACGGGGAGCGGCCTGGCCACCCGGATCGGAACCGCTGCCGTCACGGGTGCCCGACGGGCTGGATCCATCCGACCCGCCACGATCCGCTGCGCTGGCGCCCAGCCCGGCGACCGGACCCGGACTCGCATCGGGGAGCGTGGCCACCGGCGCGTTCGTGTCGCCGGTGTCGGCCGCCAGGCCCGGGCCGATCGGTCGGCCTTCGAACGGAGCGGCTGTCGGGCCGAGATCGCCGTCGCCGGCCGTCGAGTCAGGCGGAGGGGTCGGAGCGGCGTCGGCACCGTTGCCGCTAGAGCCGCCTTGGCCGGCGTCCGTGCCCTGGTCCCTGCTCGGAGCGGGATCCTTCGCTCCGGGTCCGGACGACCCGCCCCAGTCGATCCCAGGCTTGGCGGCAGCGTGCCCGCCCAGGCTCGTCCCGGAGTCTGCGCCCGGCTTCGCCTTCGAGCCATCTGCGTCGGTCGCGCTCCCCCTCGTCGAGCTGGCCGCGGCCTCGATCCAGGCGAACCCACCATCCAGCGATAGCCGCCGGCCGTCCGCGTCGACGGCCTGGAAGACGATCCGGTGGCGGCCGGCGATGAGCCTGGTGGCGGCGACATACCGGACGCCTCGTTCGGCCTCGGCCGCGACGCCCAGCCTCATCGCCCGGGGATGCCCGTCGATCAGGACACGGACCGCAACAGCCGGGCGGTCCCGGCGATCGCGGAAGGTCACCCCGAAGTGGATCGTCGTCGACGTTCGGCTGAGGCGCGGGGAGACGGCTGCATCGCGCAGTGTTGACGAGCCGCCCTGGGCAGCGACGGGCCCGGCGAGCGCAGCGAGCATGAGCGCCACGACGGCCACGGCAGACAGCCATGGTCGGGCGTGCCGCCACCCCGCTGGGCGGTGCGCGAACGGCACGGATGAGACCTCCGCCCCGGGCCCGGATGAATGCGGATGACGAAGAAGCCCGGTGCTGTCTCGAGCATGGTCCGGGTCGCGACGGACGGCAATGGTACGGACTTCTCTGGCTGGACCGGCCGTCGGTCCGGGCAAGCGGTGCGGGCACGCAACGACCTGGGCGGTGCGGTGGATTCCGGGGGTCCGGCTGGTCCGGACGGCGCGCCCTTGATACCCCGATGTGGTGATGGCGGATCGTCCGGCCAGGCCCCACGCTGACGATCATGCAGGTCTTCCAACCCACCGCGACGCGGTCGGTCTCCCGCCTGTCGGTCGTGACCGGGGTGACCATCGGTCTGCTTCTGATTAGCCTCGGCGCAGTCCTGGCATACCTCGCCCTGGCCACCCCGTTCAGCCAACAGTTCATCCCGGAGCCGCGCTCGAGCGGAATCCGGGTCGTCGTCGGCGCGCTGGGCTGGACCCTCCTCATCGTGGCCCCAGCGACGGCGGCCATCGCCGGAGTCGCCTGGCTGGCCGGTGTCGCCGAACGCACCTCGTCGCTGCGGACGAAGCCGCACCCGGTCGTCGGCCTGAGCCGGATCCTCGGTGCGGACTACGCCGCGGCGACCAGCGTCCGTCTGCCCGATGGACGGATCGTGTCCGAGATCATCGTCGGACCGCACGGGATCGCCGTGTTCGAACCGGCCCCGCCGGCGGCCCTCATCCGGGTCGACGCGGGGCGCTGGGAGCTCCGGGTCGGCAAGGATCGCTGGGTCCCGCTCGAAAGCCCGCTCGAGCGGACGGTCCGCAGCGCCGACCGTGTGCGGCACTGGTTGACCGCCGAGGATCGCGGCTTCGTGGTCAGGGTCCACGCTGCGGTCATCTCGTCGGACGGGGCCCTGCAGCGGACCGCCAACTGCGCCGTCATCAGTCGCGAGGCCATCCCCGCCTACTTGAATTCCCTGCCGGTCCAGCGCGGGTTCAGCCCCGAGCGCCGGGCACAGGTCGTGGAGCTGCTCCGCTCGGTCGTCTGAAGGCTCAGCCGACCTTCCGGACGCGCCAGATCGACTCGGCCGGCCAACGCCTCGACCAGTCGCGCTCCTGGTCGTCGCGGTAGGTGCTGGTCGCGTCCGGGCTCGGTCGCGGCTCGATGAGGTCGAGGATCTCGAAGCCGTTGGCCCGGAACAGGCGGATCCACTCGCCGTACGGCAGCTGGAACGAGATCTCGTCCTGGAACTCCATCCGGTGCAACCCGAAGTAGTCGCGAGCGAGCCGATCGCCGGCACGATCGGCCTCCGCCGCCCAGGCGATATCGACGATCGCGGACGCATGGCAGAACGCCAAGAGCCCGCCCGGGCGGAGGAGTCGGGCCGCCTCGGGCACGGTCCGGTATGGATCGGCGAAGGTCATCGCCCCGTGGTCACAGAAGACGATGTCGAAGGTCGCGTCCGGGAGGGGCACCGACTCGGCGCTGGCGTGGACAAGCGGGAAGTCGACGCCGGCCTCGGTCATCAGCCGCGCCGCGTGCTCGAGCTGCCGATCCGACAGGTCCAGGGCGACCGGACGAGCGCCCAGCCGAGCGAGGGCGATCGACCACTGGGCCGCTCCGCTGCCGAGTTCAAGGATGTCCCGGTCAACGACCTCCCCAAGGACCTTCAAGTCCCCCTCGGGGATCTGCCAGACGCCCCAGGCCATGCCCCCGCTGGCGGCCAGCTGTGGACCGGACCGAGCCTGATATTCGTCGCTGTCGGCGTTCCAGGCGGCGCGGTTGAACTCGGCGTGATCGGTCAGGTCGGCGATCTCCGGGAGGGCCTCGGACGGTGGTCTCGATCGGTCGCTCATGGCGCAGGATAGTCCGCGGCGGCGCTACTCTTGAGTCGGCGGCGACGGCTCAGGAGGAAACGCGATGCGGACGATCCTGCTCTGGATGGCGCGCAATGAATGGCTCAAGGCGCGCCTGCCGCGGCTCCGCTTCGTCCAGCGAGCCGTTCGCAGCTTCATGCCCGGCGAAGACCTCGCCTCGGCGATCGCTGCGGCTGAGGCGACCCGCAGCGGGGGCGTGACGGCGGCGTTCACCCGGCTCGGCGAGAACGTGACCGACGTGGCCGAGGCCGATGCCGTCGCTGCCCACTACCTGGCTGTCCTCGACGAGATCGCGACGCGCAAGCTCGACGTCGAGGTGTCGATCAAGCTGACCCAGCTCGGGTACGACCTGGACGTCGAGACAGCGTACCGCCACTTCGACACGATCGCCCGGCGCGCCGCCGAGATCGGCACCTTCGCCTGGATCGACATGGAGGGCAGCGATTACGTCGAGGGCACGATCGCCTTCTATGAGCGGACCCGAGCCGCGCACGACAACGTGGGCCTGTGCCTCCAGGCGTACCTCCATCGGACCCCGGCCGATGTCCAGCGACTGCTCCCGATCCGGCCGGCGATCCGGCTGGTCAAGGGCGCCTATGCGGAGCCGACGACGATCGCCTACCACGCCAAGCGCGAGGTAGACGCCGCCTTCCTTGGGATCGCCACGACCTTCGCTCCAGCGGTCCGCGACGGTCAGGCCCGCTTCCAGGCCGGCACGCATGACGTCGACCTCATCGAGCAGCTCGCCCGGTTCGGCGCGGCGATCGGCCTCGAGCCGGCGCGGATCGAGATCGAGATGTTGTACGGCATCCGGTCCGACCAGCAGCGCAAGCTGGCGGCCCGCGGCTTCGCCGTACGCTGCCTGATCGCCTACGGCGAGCACTGGTACCCGTGGTACATGCGCCGCCTGGCCGAGCGCCCGGCCAACGTGATCTTCGCCCTCCGCCAGTTCCTGCCCTGGTAGACGGCCAGACGCAGCGTGCGGCTGCGGCTATTGGGCCCTCGCGGCGACGCGATGGAGGTGGTAGGGGAGCCTGGATTCGAACCAGGGACCGGCCGTGTATAAGACGGCTGCTCTCACCGCTGAGCTACTCCCCCGTCGGTCCGGATGCTAGCACCCGGTTCCGCCCGACGGCCGAGCGCCGACGTCAGGCGATCGTGCCGACCGAGGCGACCGAGCGCCAGTGGATCAGCCGGACCGAGACGAGGACCGCCAGGGCGGCCAGGACCAGGATGGCGGCCGCCGCGATCGATGCGTCCAGGCTCGACTGGAACTCCGAGTAGACCAGCAGGGGCAGGGTCTGGGTCAGCCCTTGGATATTGCCGGCGAACATGATCGTCGCGCCGAACTCGCCCATCGCCCGCGCCCAGCTCATGACGAGGCCGGAGGCGAGTGCCGCCGAGGCGAGCGGCAGGCTGATCCGGCGCAGGACGGCCCACTCGTCGCCACCGTCGACACGAGCGGCATCCTCGAGGTCGCGATCGACCCCGACGAATCCGGCCCGCGCCGCACGGATGAAGAACGGCGCCGAGACGAACGTCTGGGCGGCGATCACCGCGGCGGTGGTGAACGGAAGCGAGAAGCCGAGCGCCCCGAAGGTGTCGCCGAACGGCCCGCGGCGACCGAACGCCAACAGCAGCGCGAGCCCGGCCACCGCCGGCGGGAGGACGATCGGCAGGTCCACGATCGCCTCGACCAGGGTCACGCCGCGGAACCGGCGGCGCGCCAGGACGAAGGCGAGCGGCAGGCCGAGGACGATCGTGATGGCCAGGCTGACCGTCGTCGTGGCCAGGCTCAGGACCAGCGCATCGACGATCGGCCGGTCGCCGGCAGCCGCCGCCAGCGCCCCGCCGAAGACGGCCCGAGCGAGCAGGACGACAACTGGCAGGGCGAGCAGGACGACTGCCAGCACGGCGACCGCGACGATGACCCAGGGCAGCGGGCGAGTGCGGACGTTGCTCGAGCCAGCGCGGGCGACGGCCACCTACCCGAGCCTCACGAGGGTGGCTGGAAGCCGTACTTCGACAGGATCGCCTGACCCCCAGGCCCAACCAGCCAAGCGATAAGCGCCGCGGCGGCCGCCGGCTCCTTCGACGCCTTCACCGGAACGGCCCCATAAGCCGCCGGGACGTTGGCGGCGGGAGGCGCGGCCACCGGGGTGACCTTGGACGAGTTCTTGGCATCGGTCACGTAGACGATCGCGGCATCGCCCTCACCCAGCTCGATCTTGGCCAGCACCGCGGCGACGTTGTCCTCTCTGGACACGATGTTGGCCTTGACCTTCGCCGCGAAGTCGGCCGGATAGCCGGATACGTCCGCGAGGTTGTCGAGGAGCTGGTCGGAGTACTTCGTGATCGGGACGTCGGCACCCGCGGCGATGATCTTGAGTCCCGGCCTGGCCAGATCGATCGGGGACGTGATGCCGCCGGGGTTCGCCGTCGGGACGATCACGGTCAGGGCGTTGCGGGTGACGTTCACGACCGGCCCGGTCGCGAACCCGCCGTCGACGAGCAGCTGCGGGTTCTTGGTGTCGGCCGAGGCAAAGATGTCGGCCGGCGCGCCCTGCTCGATCTGCGTCTCGAGCGCGCTCGATGCTCCGAACGACATCGTGAGCCTGACGCCGGGATTGGCCGCCTCGTAGGCAGTCTGGATGTCACCGAACGCCTTCTTCAGGGACGCGGCGGCGAAGACAGTGAGACCGGCTCCGTCGGGAGCGCTTGGCGGGGCCGACGGTCGGACCGTCGGGATCGGACTGACCCCGGTGGTCGCCGCGCTGCTCGAACCGGCGCCGGAACAGCCGGCCGCGATGATGAGGGCCGCGACGAGCGCGGTGAAACGCCGGATCATCAAGCCATCGCCTCGGCTACCGACCCGGGATCTCGACGATGACCTGGGTGGCCTTGACCACGCAGACCGCCTCCATCCCGACGACCAGCCCTAGCTCGTCGACAGCCTCGGCGGTCATCAGGCTGACCAACCGGTGGGGGCCGGCGAGGACCTCGACGACGGCGACGACCCGGTCGCGCTCGACCTTGGTGATGATCCCGCTGAACCGGTTGCGCGCCGATTGGGCCACGATCGGCCGATCCGTCGAGGATCGTCGCCGCTCGGCCAGCAATCGGCTCACCTCACCGAGCGCGACGAGGCGCTGCCCTCCCTCCGTCCGCGCCGTCGTCAGTCGGCCGTCAGCCTCCCAGCGCCGGAGGGTGTCGACGCCCACGCCGAGCAGCTCGGCCGCTTCGCCGATCCGGAGCATGTGGGTATCGGGCGCGGACATACCGCGTATCTAATCACCAAGGGGGGGCGATGTCTAGGTATCTGGCCCATCTGGCGAGGGCCGGCCGGGATCAGTCGCCGTGGAAGATCTTGTCAGTCAGTGCCCGGAGGCGGAACGGCCGACCCTGGATCGCGTGTCGCTTGGCGTGACCATTGGACGGAGTGGCCAGGACCGGCGCGAAAGAGCTGCCGCTCAGGTTCGACATCAGCTCGTGCTCATCCTCAGTCCGGTGGAGCTCGAGGGGCATGTCGTCCGGGTCGATCGGGCGGTCGACGATCTCGAGGGGGCGCGGCGGACGGGCGTACGCGGGAGCACCGTATAGCTTGGGCAGAGCGAGGTGTTGCTCTTCAGATGACACGCGCAACCTCGGACGATTCGATCGAGACCGCCGACATCGATGGTCCCGGGCCAGATGATAGCCGTCGCACGATAGCGCGGAATGGTACGGAGGGGCTAGTCCCGGATGGGCCCCGAGCGTGGAAGCGGTGCGTCCGGACCACGACCGCGAACGAACGTCCGGTCTCCGGCAACGCTCAGACGAGGAGCGGGCGGAGCAGCTGACCCTCGACCACCAGGCTGAGGTACGCGATCGGGACGGCGGCAAAGAAGCCCAGTGCCGCACTCCACGGGCTTCGCGTCCCGTGCGTCCCCGACCCGGTCGGCTGCGGGACGATGATGTAGGTCACCGCCGTCCCGACCACGAGAACGAGGACGACGAAGATCACGACGGCCAGGGCCCGCAGGTCGCCTCCGGGCAAGGCCGCGCCCCGGGACACCGCCACGTCGTAGCCGAGGTAGAGGACCCCGAGAACGACCGCTACGACGAGCGGGCTGAGGACCGCTCGGACGACCGGCCGCGGGGCGTTCCGGAACTGGCGCCAGCGGACCTCGAGCCAGCCGCGGCGACGGACCTTGGCCGGTGGGGCTGCCCGCCCGGGCGTGTCTTCGGCGGTCATCCACCCTCCCCGAGGATCGTCAGCGTGCGCCTTGGCGGGATGGTGGCCGGCGTGTGGGATGCCACGAGCTCGACAGCGGCGGCGAATCGTTCGAGCTCGTCCTCGCTGTTGTAGAAACCGACACTGATCCGGAGCGCATCGATCGGCAGCGTGCGGAAGATGGCGAACGATCGCCGCGAGATCTCCTCGAACGCCTCGGCCGTCCGCCAGCCGGCGATCCGGAACGTGACCAAGGTCGCCATCGCGTCGCGCGGGGTGACGATATCCACCCCCGGGATCGCGGCCAGTCGATCGGCGATGGCACGGGCCAGCGCCCGGCCTCGACGGTGGACCCAGTCGAGCCCGACGTACATCGACAGCCAGGCGATGCTGCGAGCCATCCCGACGACCGGTGCGCGGCTGTAGCCGGACGTCTCGAACCGTCGTGCGTCGGAGTGTCCTTCGGCCGCGCCGATGAGGTCGTGCGACGCATACGAGAAGTAGCCGGCGAACGTCTGGCGGGCACGTTCGAGGACGGCCGGGGCGACGTACAGGGCCGCCATTCCCTCCGGGCCGAGGAGCCACTTCTGGGCCGGCATCGCGTAGAAGTCGACACAGGTCTCGGTCAGGTCGACCGGGATCGCGCCAATGGCCTGTGCCCCGTCGACGGCCAGCAGCGCACCCCGGGCGTGGGCGAGCTCCGCGATCCGGCCGATCGGCAGGAGCGCGCCCGTCGTCCAGGCGACGTGCGAGATCGAGACCAGCCTGGTGCCCGGCACGATGGCCGCATCCAGCGCTTCGAGGACCCCGACATCGTCGCCGCCATCGCCCAGCTCGGCCATGACCAGCTCGACGCCAAGGCGGTCGCGCAGGCTGTACAGCGGGCCCAGGGCTCCGGCGTGCTCGAACCGGGTTGTCACCGCCCGGTCGCCCGGCTTCCAGTCGACAGCCCACGTCGCCACGTTCATGGCCTCGGTCGTCGAGTGGACCAGGGCGATCGACGCGGGATCGGCCCGGGCCACGGCGCCGACGACCCCGCGCGCCTCGTCCATCCGCTCGAGCAGCTCGAGGTAGTCGTCCCAGCTGGAGCGCCCGACCCGGAGCTCACGTTCGGCCTGCTCGGCCATCGCCCGGTGGGTCTCGGCGGGCAGCGGGCCGACGGACCCGGCGTTCAGGTAGATGCCGGCCGCCGTCGCGGGGAGCGCCGCGCGGACGGCCGCCAGCTTCTCGCCGTCCGGGAGGAATGGGGTCACCACGGGTCCGTATGATACGAGGCGTGAGCGGCTATCCCCGCCCGGAACTCCTGGCCACGGTCGACTGGCTGGCCGAGAACCTGGGTCGCCCCGAGATCCGCGTGCTCGATGTCCGGTCGCGTCCGGACGGCACCGGTCGAGCGGCGCACGCCGCCGGCCACATCCCGACCGCGGCGTTCCTCGACTGGACGACCGACCTGGTCGATCGGCAGGACGACAGTCCACTGATGTTGCTCGCGGGGCCGGACCACGTCGCGGCGGCACTCGGTCGGCTCGGGGTCGGGGCCGGCGCCACCGTGGTCCTGTACGACGACACGGCCAGCCTATACGCCGCTCGGGCATGGTGGAGCCTGCGCGCCTACGGCCTGGAGTCGAGCCGGATCCTCGACGGTGGGCTGGCCGCCTGGACCGCGGCCGAGCACGAGCTGTCGACCGCGACGATGCCGCCGACCCCGGCGGCATTCGTGCCGCGTGCAGTGCCGCGGGTGCGCCTGACCACGACCGACGTGCGCAGCCTGCTCGGGTCGCCGGAGGTCCTGCTGCTGGACGCCCGCGCGCCGGCCGAGTACCGCGGCTTCGAGGGCAACACCCGTCGGCTCGGGCACATCCCCGGCGCGGTCAACGTCCCGGTCTCGACGACGACGGAGCCCGGCACCGGCGTCTTCCGTCCGGCCGACGCCCTGCGCGAAGCGCTGCTCAAGGCCAACGTCACCCGTGGCCGCCGGATGATCTGCTACGACGGGTCCGGGATCGCCGCTGCGAAGCTCGCCTTCGTCCTGACCCTGCTCGGTCACGACGACGTGGCCGTCTACGATGGTGGTTGGGCGGAGTGGGGCGACCGGCTCGACCTGCCGGTCGATCGCTGACCGCCTAGCCGCGCTCCCCGGGGTGGTCGGTGGGCAGGTCGGCCCATGGGTCGAGGACGCGGTGCGGGGCGAAGATCTGGGTCCGGGCGTGGTTAACGGCCACCATCGTGGCCGTCTGGCGGGCCTCACCGACGCTGTCCGACCAGAAGGCGGCCTCCGTCACCGGGATGAACCGACCGATCAGCTCGCCGAGGGCGTCGGCCAGGTTGCGCTCGGGCAGCAGGTGGATCCGGCCGGTCAGCTTGAACGGCGGGATGATGATCATCGCCTCTTCGGGGACCTTCGGCATGCGCAGCTCGGGCGCCGCCGCCACGAAGTCTTGGGCGACCGCGAACAGGACGCTGGCCAGGTTCACCTGCGAGTACTCCGACTGGACGCTGATCGAGCGCGAGCCGTACTCGTCGAGGTTCGTCTGGCGCAGGACCAGGAACTCGTGCTCCGCGTGATTGAGGATGTCGGTCACGCGCCGCTCGCGGGTCTCGACCGTCCCCCGGATGATGTACGAGTCGGTGTAGAGCGTGAGCTCCGACTGCTGGGCAGGAGCGAACATCCGCACAGGATACGCCCGGCCGAGCGCTCCGGATAGCCTGCCATCAGCCTGCGGGCGGAGTCCCGGCGCGTGCTGTCACCAGGTGCTCGGGGCCGTGCTGCAGTCCCCTCCAGATCGCCTCGACGCCGGCGACCGTGTCGATCTCGTCAGCCCCCTTGTCGAGCCGGAGGTGGGCGATCCGGGGGAACCGCAGCGAGAACCCCGACCGATGACGATCGGACCGGACGATGACGTCGAAGGCGATCTCCACCACCACGCTCGGCTCGACCACCCGATAGCGCCCGAACCGCTCAAGGGTATGGGCCTCGAACCAGGCGGTCATCTCAAGGATCTCGGCGTCGGTCAGGCCGCTGTACGCCTTGCCGATCGTGACCAGCCCGCCCGAGGCCTCGTCGCGGACCGCGAAGGTGTAGTCGGACAGCACGCCGTGGCGCTTGCCGTGGCCGACCTCGACGCCGACCACGACGCAGTCGATGGTCGCCAAGGCCTTCTTCATCTTCAGCCAGCCGAGACCGCGACGACCGGGCGAGTACGGACTGGTCGGGTCCTTGACCATCAGCCCCTCGTTGTTCCGTCCCCGGGCATCGGCGAAGGCGCGCTCCAGCTCGTCGACCGAGTCGACCGAGACCCGGTGGGACAGCGCGAACACCCCGCCGTCGTCGATGAGCGGCAGACCGAGCCCGTCGAGCCAACGACGACGCTCGAGCAGGGGCAGGTCCAGGCTCGGCTCGACCCGCCCGTCGCGTGGGCCCATCGCCAGGACGTCGAACGCGACGCAGACCACCGGCACCTGGCTCCGGATGGCCGCCGACGGCGCCTTCCGGCCGAGCCGCTTCTGGAGCGCGACGAAGGGCATCACGGCGCCCGCCCGGTAGGCCAGCAGCTCGCCGTCGAGGATGCCGTCCCAGGGCAGGTCGCGGGCACCCTCGACGATCTCGGGGAACTGGCCGCTGACGTCGTGCAGATCGCGGCTGTACAGGCGGACCTCCGGCCCGGCCCGATGGACCTGGACCCGGATCCCGTCGTACTTGTCCTCGACCCAGGCGGTCGGACCCAAGCGCACCATGATCTCAGCGGCATCCTCGGCCGGCGAGGCGAGCATGAACTTGAGCGGATGGAACAGACGCAGCCTGGCGCTCTCGAGGGCATCGTCCCGGGCGAGGACCGCGGTCGCCCCGACGTCCCCGGTCAACATCCCGGCCCGCTTGACGGCATCGAGCGGGCGATCGAAGGCGGCCGCGATGGCCGCCTCGAGGAGCCCTTCGCGGAGCCCGATCCGGAGGTCGCCGGACAGGATCTTGACAACGTATTTCGCGCTCAAGGGATCGCACCCGGCGAGCAGGTCGGTGAACACGGCGCCCTTGGCCGCCGGGCCCGACGCGGCTTCCATCGACGCGAAGGCCGCAGCCACATCGACGAGGGTCGGCGGTCGGCCGGTTTGCGGGCGGACGCCGTTGGCTCGGCCCAGGACGTCGGCCACGGCCACACCCAGGTCCGACGATCGGTCGTAGGCCTCCCCGAGGGCACCGGCCGGGACACCGGCCAGACCGGTCACTGCGCTGGCGATGGTCGCCCAGCCGAGGCCTGTCGAGCGCCCGTCGACCTCGGCGAACGGCCGGCCCGCAAGGAAGAGGGCCGCGATCGGCAGCTCGTCGGCGGCCAGCGTCGGCAGCTCGTCGGCAAGCAGGCGGGTCTTCTCGGAGGTTCGCGTCGTGGCGGCGACCCGCTCGGCCACCTCACTCCAGCGGCGCATGGCGGGGATGGTATACCTTCGTCGCCGATGATCCATCGTTGCTGGTTTCCGGACTCGATCACGGGCGAGCGGATCGTCCTCCGCCGGCACGTGTCCGACAACCTGCTGGCCTTCCGACGCTGGTACGCAGACCCCGACGTCGCCCGACTGACCCGCTACCAGGAAGGGATCATGCCGGCGGCCGAGATCGACCGGTTCTTCCAGGCCCGGGTCGTCGGCCCGGACTCGATGGCGCTCGCCATCCACCTGCGCGAGTCGGACCGGCTGATCGGGACGTGTGCCTTCAGCCAGCTCGACGGCGATAACGGCTCGACCCTGTTCCACATCACGATCGGCGAGAAGGACGTCTGGGGCCGCGGCTGCGGCACCGAGGCGACCATCCTGATGATCGAGCACGCCTTCGAGCGGCTCGGTCTGCATCGGGTGGCGCTGTCCGTGTTCGCCTTCAACGAACGGGCGATCCGGGCCTATCGGAAGGCCGGCTTCGTGCTCGAGGGCCGCTCGCGACAGTCGATCTGGCGCGATGGACGGTACTGGGACGAGCTCCAGATGAGCATCCTCGACAGCGATTGGGCGCAGCGCAAGCGCGGCCCGGAGACGCCGGGATCGGGCGTCGTTGATGCCGGTCGCCAGACAGCGGCTGAGATCGTCCCGCCGGTCAGGATCGAGCGGAGGGGCTGATGGCCGGCAGCGGCCCACAGGCAGACACGGCTCGGGCGGAGGTCCGGGCGATCATCGACGCCAAGGGCCACGCGGTCGACAACGCCCGCCGAGCGGTCGATCGGCTCGAGGCGGCCTTCGGCGCCGGCGCCCTGGTCCGGACCCCGGCGCTGGACGCCATGCTCGGCGACCTGACCGTGGCGCTGGAGCAGGACGACGACCAGAAGCTCGGCGGAAAGAGCGCCGAGGCGGCCCGGTTCATCCTGCGGGCGGTGTCGCGTGAGCTCGACAACGCCTGAGCGTCGAACGCCCAACGGAGCCCGTCACCGCCCGTAGAAGCAGGACGGAGGAAGGCCGCCTCGCGTACCGTAGTGGCTGCCAACGAACGCCGACTTCGAGGAGGATCACGTGCCCGACCGCGACCTGAAGCTGGGGATCCTCCTGTGGAGCCAGGCGGCGAGCTGGCCCGAGCTGCTCGACGCGGCGAAGCGGGTCGATCGGCTTGGCTACGCCCATCTCTGGACGTGGGATCACCTGTATGCCATCTTCGGCGACCCGTACCAGCCGATCTTCGAGGGCTGGACGACGCTGGCGGCCTGGGCGATGGCCACGGAGCAGACCCGGCTCGGGTTGCTCGTCGGGGCGAACACCTTCCGCAATCCCGGACTGGTCGCCAAGTCGGTCACGACCCTCGACCACATCAGCGGCGGACGGGCGATCCTGGGCATCGGCGGGGCCTGGATGGAACCCGAGCACCAGGCCCACGGGATCGACTTCGGATCGGGCTTCGGGCAACGGCTCGACTGGCTGGACGAGTCGGTCGCGGCGATCCGGCCGGTCCTCGACGGGCGGTCGGTGACCTCTGCGCCCGGTGGGCATTACGCCTTCGACGATCTCCGCCACCAGCCGCCCACGGTCCAGCCCAAGGTGCCGATCATGATCGGCGGGAGCGGCGAGAAGAAGACCCTGCGAACGGTCGCTCGCTACGCCGACATGTGGAACGCGATGGGTCCGGTCGACTTCATGCGCCACAAGGTCGATGTCCTCCACGAGCACTGTGCCGCGGTCGGTCGAGATCCGTCGGAGATCGAGTTCACCCTCGGGGTCAAGGTGACCATCCGCGATACGAAGGCCGAGGCTGAACGGGTCTGGCATGAGGCGATGGCCCACAACAAGACCCCGCTGAGCGACCTCGAGGACGACGACACGTTCTGGAACGGCACATCCGAGGAGCTGGCGGATCGCCTCCGGCCCTACGTCGAGATGGGCTTCCGGACGGTCATCTCCGAGCAGCCGGCGCCGTTCGACGTGGAGACCCTCGAGCGGTTCATCGGCGAGGTCAAGCCGCTCATCGACGCGGGCTGACCGGAGGGACGACGGCGTGCCGTCGACGGACGCTTCCAGGCAGGCCGCGACGGTCGAGCTCGAGCACGTCACCAAGGTCTACCCACGGACCGAGACGGGCACGCCGGGCGCCGTCAACGATCTGTCACTGATCGTGCCGGCAGGACGCATCTGCGTCCTGGTCGGACCGTCGGGCTGCGGCAAGACCACCTCGCTCAAGATGGTCAACCGGCTGATCGAACCGACCTCGGGGCGGATCCTGATCGACGGCGTTGATGCCGCCACCCGGGAGGTCACCGAGCTCCGTCGCGGGATCGGCTACGTGATCCAGTCCACCGGCCTGTTCCCGCACCAGACCATCGGCGAGAACGTGGCCGTGGTCCCCCGCCTGCTCGGCTGGGACGCGACTCGCCAGCGGGAGCGCACCGACGAGTTGCTCCAGCTGATCGGGCTCGACCCGACCCGCTACCGCGATCGCTATCCCAGCCAGCTGTCGGGTGGCGAACGGCAGCGCGTCGGGGTCGCCCGTGCGCTCGCCGCCGACCCGCCGGTCATGCTCATGGACGAACCGTTCGGGGCCGTCGATCCGATCGTCCGGGACCGACTGCAGAACGAGTTCCTGCGGCTCCAGGAGGGGCTGGCGAAGACGATCCTGTTCGTCACTCACGACATCGACGAGGCCATCAAGATGGGCGATCTCGTCGCCGTCATGCAGACGGGCGGCAAGCTCGCCCAGTTCGGCCCGCCGGCGGACATCCTGGCGGATCCAGCCTCCGACTTCGTCGCCCGGTTCGTCGGGGCGGATCGGGGGCTGAAGCGCTTGTCGCTCGTCCGGGTCGGCGACCTGCCGGCGAACCCGGCCGTCACGGCCCGACCGGGCGATGACGTGGCCGATGCGCGTCGACGTCTGACGGGCAGCCCATCGCCGTACCTGCTCATCGTCGACGAGAACGATCGCCCGCTCGGCTGGATCGCCGAAGACCATCTGCCTGCGACGGGGTCGCTCCAGGGCGACATGGCCAGCCCGATGTCGCCCTTGCTCGAGCCACGGACGACGCTCAAGGACGCCCTGTCGATGCTGCTCGACGCGGGCGTCCAGGAAGGGATCCTGGTCGATGGCGATGGACGCGTCAGCGGGCTCATCGGACTCGACGCCATCCTCGCCGAGCTCAGCTCGCCGGCCACCGCCGACCGTGCCAGGGGCAGCGCCGATCGGGGAGTGTCGTCTTGATCAAGCCGGGCTGGATCGCCGACAACCTCGGGGTGATCGCGGGGGCCCTGGTCGACCACCTCGTCCTGACCGTGCTGGCGGTGTGGTGCGGACTCGCGATCAGCCTGACCGCGGCCCTGCTGATCCGACGGCTCGGGTTCCTGCGAGGCCCGCTGACCGCAACGTTCGGGATCCTGTATACGATCCCGAGCCTGGCCCTGTTCGCCTTTCTCGTGCCATTCACCGGCCTGACCCTGGTCACAGCCGAGATCGGACTGATCGGCTATACCCTGCTGATCCTGACCCGGAACATCCTGGCCGGGCTCGATGGCATCCCCGCCGAGATCCGCGAGTCGGCCGACGGGATGGGCTACAGCGGGCGCCAGCGATTCCTCCGCGTCGACCTGCCGCTGGCCCTGCCGGTGATCTTCACCGGCCTCCGGATCGCCACAGTCACCACCGTCGGGCTGGTCATGGTCACCGCGGTCATCGGCGAGGGCGGCCTCGGGCAGCTGATGCTGCGCGGGTTCAATCGGCAGTTCCCGACGATGATCTACGTCGGGTTCGTGCTGATCATCGTCGTCGCGCTCGTGCTCGACGTCCTCCTTCAGCTCGTCCAGCGGCTGCTGACGCCCTGGGCGCGAGAGGCACGCTGAACCGATGGACGGGATCACCGGCGCGTTCGGCTGGCTGACCGATCCCGCGCACTGGCAGGGAGCCAACGGGATCCCGACGCGGTTCGTGGAGCATGTCGAGCTGGCCGGCCTGGCGATCCTGGTGGCGATCCTCATCGCCGTCCCGATCGGCCTGTACACCGGCCATACCGGCCGAGGCGGCGGGCTGGCCGTCAACATCGCCGGGATCGGACGAGCCATCCCGTCCTACGCCTTGCTGCTCGTCTTCTTCCCCATCCTCGGGTTCGGCCTGCTGACCCCGCTCTTGGCGCTCGTCCTGTTGTCGATCCCGCCGATCCTCGCCAACACCCACATCGGGCTTCGCGGCGTCGACCCTGAGACGATCGACGCCGCGCGCGGGATGGGGATGCGCGAATCGCAGATCCTGACCCGGGTGGAGCTGCCCGCCGCGATGCCGATCATGGTCGCCGGACTGCGGACGGCGGCGGTCGCGGCGGTCGCCACAGCGACCCTCGCCGCCCTCATCGCCGGTGGCGGGTTCGGGCGCTACATCGTCGACGGCTTCGCCTTGCAGGACCAGGCCATGCTGGTGGCCGGGGCGATCCTCGTGGCGGTCCTGGCCGTCCTGACCGAGCGCAGCCTGACCCTCGCCGAGGGCCGCCTCGCCCGGGACCCCACCAACGACCGGTCGAACGCCTGACAGCCGGTTCGCGCGTCCAGCGGTATAGTCCGCGGACGTCCGTGGCGACGTGCCCAGCGCGGCGCCGGACGATCAGGAAGGAGGACCCATGCGGTCATTCCGCAGGGCTGCCCTCGGGGCGACGGTCATCGCGCTCTTCGTGAGCGCCTGCTCGTCGGGTGGGAGCGGTCCATCAGCATCGGTCGCGACGACGGTGGCCCCTTCGGTGGGCGACCCGAGCGCAGCGGCCAGTCCATCGATCGCGCCATCGCCGGCCTCCGCCGCTCCGACGGGCTCGATCGCATCCCAGCTCACCCTCGGCGGCCCGCCAGAGTGCCCCCAGCGTCCGTTCTGTGCGATCGGCCTCAAGGACACCTACGGCGCCGTGTTCAAGCTGTTCCTGCCGCTCGACGCCGGCGGCCCGCTCAGCCTGAGCGCGGTCAAGTCCGGATTGGTCGACGTGGGGCTGCTGTTCACGTCGGACCCGTCGATCCAGGTCAACGACCTGGTCCTGCTCGAGGATGACAAGCAGCTCCAGAAGGCGGACAACCTCATCCCGGTCGTGCGCAACGACCTGCTGGCCAAGGCCCCCGGTCTGGCCGATCTGATCAACCCGTTCACGGCCAAGCTGAGCCAGGAGACGCTGACCGACCTGAACAAGCAGGTCACCGTCGACGGCAAGGACTCCAAGTCGGTCGCGGGCGCCTGGCTGGCGGCGAACGGCCTGACTTCCGGTGGGACGTCCGGCAACGGGATCACTGTCAAGGTCGGCTCGACGAACTTCTACGAGCAGGAGATCCTCGGCGAGATCTTCGCCCAGGTCCTCGAGGCGAACGGGTTCACCGTGGAACGCAAGTTCCAGCTCGGGAACCGCGAGGTCGTCTTCCCGGCGCTCCAGAAGGGCGACATCGACATCCTGGCGGAGTATGCGGCGACTGCCCTCGAGTACGTCAACAAGCATGCGGGTGAGGCGACCGGCGACGCGACGGCCACCGCAGCAAAGCTCAATGAGCGGCTTGCTCCACTCAAGCTGACCGCCCTCGCATTCGCCCCGGCGACCGACCAGAACGGCTTCGTCGTCACCAAGGCCACCGCCGACAAGTACAAGCTCCAGAAGATGAGCGACCTGGCCAACCCCGCTCCATAGCGGACCGTCCGGACACACACGAAGACCCCGGCACGACGCCGGGGTCTTCCCGTTTCCGGGGGTGATGGCCCGAGACGGGGTCGGGACCCGCGCGCGGGTCGGCGTCAGGCGCTCGGCTCGCCTTCTGAGGCGGGCTCACCGTCGCCCAGGCTGCGCGCGACCTCGGACAGCTCACTCGCGCTCCGATCCCAGCCCAGGTGCAGGAAGGCGATCGCCCCGCCGACGGAGGTCAGGACGAGGATCGTCACGTGGATCAGCAGCCCCACGGCCAGCGCCTGGTCTTTGGCCAGGCCGATGGCGGTCCCGATCGTGACGAAGGCGAGCTCGAACGTCCCGAGATAGCCGGGCCCGGACGGGATCGCCGTAGCCAGGGCGACCCCGGCCGACAGGAGTGCCGCCTCACCGATCGTCAGCTCGATCCCGAGCGCCTGGCCGGCTGCGGCGACGGCCAGGAGGCTGGCCGCCCAGGCGGCGACGCTCAGGCCGACCCCGGTCGTCAGCGTCCGGGGCCGGCCGGCGACCGCCAGGCCGTCGTGCAGTCGGCGCCCGACCTCGGCGATCCGCGGGCGCCGCTCGGCCATCGCGCCGATCCGATCGGCACCGGGCAGCCGATGGGCGACGATCCCGACCGCGAGACCGACGACCAGCAGTCCGGTGACCGCCAGCCCGATGAGGACCGCGCTGGCGACCACGCCCCGGACGTGGAGGACGAAGATCGCGATCGCTCCGATCGTCACCACGACGGCCGTGTCGACCACTCGCTCGACCACGACCGTCCCCAGCGCCGACGCCCGGCTGACGTCCTCGCGGTCCCCCAGGTAGTGGCTCCGGACGAGCTCACCGAGACGAGCCGGCAGGATGTTGTTGGCGAGGTAGCCGATCAGCAGGTAGGCCAGCATCGCCCGGAAGCGGATCCACTTGATCGGGGCGATGAGCTGCTGCCAGCGGGCGGCGCGAACGAGGACGTCCACCGTCTGAAGCGCCACCGTCGCAAGGATCCAGGCCGGGATCGCCGTGCGCAGGATGGCGGTCACGCTGGCGAAGTCGACGCCGCGCAGTACGAACCAGAGCGAGGCGATCGAGATGACGATGCCCAGCAGGGCACGAAGCAGGCCGCTCCCGCCGCGGTTCACTAGACGCCTAGACCGCCGGTGGCCGCGTGGTCAGCTTGGGCGAGCGACGCAGCCTCGTCCGATGGAGCAGGTAGCGGGCGACGACCCGGAGGGTGGCCAACCCATAGACCACGCTCCGCTTGAAGCCGACCGAGCTGGCTTCCTCGAAGTAGCGGGTCGGGACCCCGATCTCGCCGATCGGCAGGCCGCCGGCCGCCACGACCTGGCTGATCAGCTCCTGGTCGAACACGAAATCGTCGCTGTTGAGACCGTACGGGATGGCTTCGAGCAGCCGTCGGCTGTAGGCCCGCAGCCCGGTGTGGTACTCGCTCAGGTGAAGACCGAACGCGGCGTTCTCGAGGCCGGTCAGGAACCGGTTGCTGACGTACTTCCAGCGCGGCATGCCGCCCGCGATCGGGTCGCCCAGGAAGCGGCTGCCGAGCATCAGGTCGCGGTCGCCAGCGATGATCGGCGCGATCAGCTCGGGGATCCGCGTCGCGTCGTACTGGTAGTCCGGGTGGAGCATGACCACGACATCGGCGCCGGCGGCGAGGGCGGCGTCGTAGCACGTCTTCTGGTTGCCGCCGTAACCGCGGTTCTGGCGGTGGATGATCACGTCGAGCCCGAGCTGGCGGGCCACCCCGACCGTGTCGTCCTTCGACACGTCATCGACGAGGATGATCCGGTCGACGATGTCGTGCGGGATGTCAGCGTAGGTCCGCTCGAGGGTCTTCGCCGCGTTGTAGGCGGGCATCACGATCACGACGCGGGGACGCTGCGGCAGGGGAGTCTCGACCGGGGAGGGCATCGCCGAGGAGAATACCCTAGACTTCCGCACGACCATGACCCGCCTGGGCGGCCGGTGCCGCTTCGCGATCCTCACCGGACTGTTCCTCGGAGCGGTCGTCGCTGGCGTCTGGACCGTTCGGCCCATCCGGTCGGGGTCGGTCGGCCCCGATGCGGTCGCCCCGGTCATCGAGTTCCAGCGCCTCCTCGCGGGGCAGCAGGTCGAGGGTCACCTCAGCCAGACATCCAAGCCGCTGCTCGACGTGATCTACGGGCCGGTCTACGGCTTGACCGGTGACTGGCGGCCCGTCGCCTGGCTGGCCATCTTCGCCTTCGCGCTGGGTGTGGTCCTGGCGACCGTCCTGGCCCATCGCGTCGGCGGACTCGGCAGCGCGGCCTTCGCCGCGGTCGCGTTTGTCCTGTCACCGATCCTGATGATCGATCTCAGCCTGGCTTACGCCATCACCTGGATGACCCTGTTCCTGCTGATCGCCGGTCTGGCGGTCACGGGCGAGCGGCGGCGCTACGGTGCGGCCGGCCTGGCCTTGATGCTCGCCGCGCTCGTCCGCCCGGAGAGCTTGGCCGTCGTCGCCGTCATCCTCCTCGCCCTCGTGGGGACCGAGGTCCTGGCCCTCACGACCCGGCGTAGCGGTCCCCCGGGACGCGCCTACCTGTCCCTCCTGGGCTTCCTGGCGGTCCCGATCCTGGCCGCCCACGACGCGCTCGTCTTCGGCGACCCGCTGTTCTGGACCACGACGGCACTTGCCAACTCGGAGGGCCGCCACGTCCGCGACCTGGGCGAGATGTTCGGCTGGATGTTCGGGCACTTCCTCGGACAGCTGGACCTCCTCCCACTCGCTGCCGCGGCGCTGTACCTGTTGGCTACCCGCCGCCGGTGGCCGCTGGCGGTCGGTCTGGTCGGAGTCATCGGCGGGATCGCTGCGCTGTTCATCGTCAGCGGCGCGCGCGGCACGTTCCTGTCGTCGCGTTACCTCGTTCCGATCGACCTTGGCCTGCTGTTCGCGGCGGCCATCGGCGTATCGGTCCTCGATGTCCCGGAGCTCCGACGGTGGGCCGGGCGCAGGCTCGGTCCATCTGCCCGACGATTGGGCCTGCCAGTCATCGGCGGGATCGTGGTCGCGCTCGCCATCGCGCCGATCGCCCAGCTCGACACGGTCACAAGGGCCGCGATCGCCACCCAGCTGCGGCTCCACGCGAATGCGCAACGAGCGATCGCCGCGATCGAGGCCAGCCTCGTCGACCGGCCGTCGTGGCGCGGCCTGCCGCCGTCACGGACCATCGCCGACCATCCCCTGGTGATCATGCCGCCGACGCTGAGGGCACAGGGGGTCGCCGACCTCGACCTGCCGCTGACGCAGGTCGCCTACTCCTATCACCCGTTCCTCGACCCGTCCAATGGGAAGCCGATCCCGGGGACTCTGATCTACCACGACCGACTGGACGATGACCCCAGCGATCTGCGATACAAGGTCCTCGAGATCAACCAGCCCACGGACATCGGGGGCTTCCGCTACGTCCCGATCCTAGTCGACGCCGGAGCCGGGATCTGGGTCCTCCGGGTCGAGGCTACGCCATGACCGGCGTTCGCATCAGACGCCCGTGTCCCGCTGTTTCGCCCGGCCCGCTGTATGGGAACATGCTCCAAACGACCTCACGGAGAGCGACATGATCGAGCGTCTGTTCGGTGGCAAACCCACCGATCCAGCCATCGCCGAGCGGATCCCGCCAGGCCAGTACAAGACGGACAAGTTCCCGGTCCTGCACTACGGGTCCGTGCCCCACACGGATCTGGCGGCCTGGGACTTCCGGGCGTTCGGCCTGGTCGACGCTCCGCTCAGCCTGACCTGGGACCAGTTCAAAGCGCTGCCGCGCAAGCAGGTCCGGACGGACATCCATTGCGTCACCCGCTGGACCAAGCTCGACACCGCCTGGGAAGGTGTGGCGATCCAGGAGATCCTCCAGGCCGTCGGCGTGAAGCCCGAGGCGACCCACGTCCTCGCTCATTCAGAGCAGGGCTACACCGCGAACATGCCGCTGTCCGTCCTCGACGATGACGACGTCCTCCTGGCCGATACGTTCGACGGCAAGCCGCTCGAACCGGAGCACGGCTATCCGCTCCGGTTGTTCGTCCCCAAGCGCTACTTCTGGAAGAGCGCCAAGTGGGTCCGCGGCCTCGAGTTCCTCGACCACGACATCCTCGGCTTCTGGGAGCGCTACGGCTACAACAACGACGCCGATCCCTGGAAGGAGGAGCGGTTCAGCGAGTAGCCTCGGATGGCCCGCCGTCGGAGGACGCCCTAGCGATGCGCCTGCACGAGGCACGCTATCGCGAGGCCGGGGCTCGAATGTGGCGCTCCGTAGGTATCAGCCCGAGCGAGCGGTCTCGTTCGTGTGGGGCGAGGATGATGCGTTCGGCGGACCGACGATCGCCCGCGAGTTCGTTCGGCCGTTCCCGAATGCCCGGCTGGACATCGTCCCGGACAGTGGGCACGCTGTCTGGATGGACGACCCGGCGTACGCGGCCGAGGCTACCGCACGCTTCCTGACCG
>JBBQJL010000003.1:0-119905 GCA_038325875.1 Candidatus Limnocylindrales bacterium | reverse complement strand
ACGATCTGGGCGGTGCTGGGTGAGGGTCGCGATGGACTGGCGACATCCCGACGGGACGTGGGTCGGCGGGCATCGCGGAGCCAATGCGATCGCCCCGGAGAACACGTTCGCCGGGTTCGAGGCGGCCCGGCTCGCCGGCGTCGACTACGTCGAGACGGATGTCCGGACGGCCCTGGACGGGCGGCTGGTGCTCGTCCACGACGATACGCTCGAGCGCACGACCGATGGGTCCGGGGCGATCGCCGACCGACGCTCCAACGAGCTGGCGGGCCTGGATGCCGGCGGCTGGTTCGCGGCGCGGTTCGGCGGCGAACGGATCCCGACCCTCGACGCGTTCCTCGCCTGGATCGAAGGCGTTCCGCCGCTCGGTGCCATCCTCGAGGCGAAGGGGCCGGGGACGGGTGGCTCTCTCGCCGTCCGGATCGCGGCCTCGCCAGCCGCCGCTCGATTGGCGATCTGCGGGTTCTCCGCGGTCGAGCTTCGCGCAGCGCGGGCCGCCCGACCGGACGTCGTGACGGTGCTCCTGCTCGACAGCGACGACCTCGCTGCAGGCCCCGCGCTCGAGCTGACCCTGGCGGCGCTTGCCGACGGGGCAGCGCTGCTCGGCCCGGCACTGACGTCCACTCGCCTGGCTGAGCTGCGCGCTGCTGGGATGATGGTCGGCGCGGGCACGCGCAACCGCCCGGTGGCGGTGCGCCGCGCACTCGATCTCGGCGTCGACATGCTCGACTCGGACCGACCCGGTGTCGCCGTCCGGGTTCGTGCCGAGCGCCTGGCGGTCAGGCCGGGAGGCTGACCGCCGGCGCGATGGCGACGCGCCGAACCGTCCCGGCCGATCGCATACCGGCCATTGCGACCTTCCGCGTCAGCCGTCGTCGTCGCCGGGCCAGGTCGGACTCGAGCATCGGCAGGCGCCGGCCGAGGAAGCGCGCCCGCTCGGCGATCCGGTCCGCCCGACTGCAGGCGTCGAGGGCGCCCGCGGGATCGCGCCGCCGATGCTCGAGGACCTTGGCGACCTCGATCCAGGCGACACAGGCCCACATCCCGCCGCCGATCGCGAGATCGCGCCAGGCGGCCAGGGCGTCGTCATCGCGGCCGAGTCGCCGGAGCAGCCGGGCGCGATCGACCAGGAGTGCCTCGCGATCGTGGCGCGCGGCCGGCGTGCGCGGGTCAGGGGCGTCGGCTCGGGTCGTCAGCAGCATGGTCCAGGACCGTGCCGTGGCCGGCCGATCGGGTCTGGCCTCGAGCGCGATCTCCAGGCAGTCGAGCGCCTCGCCGGATCGACCCAGGCGCCGATAGGCGCGGGCCAGGCCCGCCAGGTCGCCCACCGGCGCGCTGCGACGATCGATCACGGCTCCGAGTCGCGATTCGGCGTGGGCGAGGAGTCGGCCCAGGGATCGGACATCCTCGTGGTTGTGGCGGACGACCTCGGCCAGGGGTGCGGCCGGTCCGCCGCGAAGGAAGTCGAGGTAACGCCCGGGGATCTCCCAGCCGTCGACATCGTGGCCGCGGTCCATCCCGAGCAGTTCGGTCTCGACGGTCCTGAGCCGGGCATCGGTCAGACGGTGACGGAACACGCGCCGGACGAACGGCAGCAGGTCGAGGTGGCCGGCGTGGGCCGGCGCCGCCCGCCGGCTCATCCGGAAGCGACTGACGAGCAGCGGCCAGTCGAAGCACCGTCCGTTGTAGGTGACCAGCCAGGCGTCGGCGGGGATCGCGGCGGCGAGCGCATCGAGCAGGGCGGGCTCGTCGGCATGGTCGGGCATCAACAGCTGGACCTGGCGGAACCGGTCGCCGTCCCACGTCCCGAAGCCGACCAAGAAGGCGACGGTCCCGGCACCGGTGGCCAGCCCGGTCGTCTCGGTATCGAGACAGACCAGCGGAACGTGGGCCGGGGCGCTGTCGGGCAGACTGGCCAGCCGATCGCGGTCGACCGGGAGTGGACTGGACGGCCGCTCCACCCGGACGTATCCGCCGGTCGACCCGTGGACCCATTCACCGTCGACCGCCAGGGCCAGCCGCCGGGCGAGGTCGGCGCTCCGCCGCAGGAGAGCGGCTCGGTCCGCTGAGGCGGTCGGGTGAGCGCCTCGACCGGCGTCGTCGCGCTCACGTCGAAGATCGGCCAGCCGGCGTCCGAGCCGCAGCGCGTCGGTCATCCCGCTTCGCCGACCCCGATCCGCGCCGTCCGGGGGACGTCCGCACCGAGCGCCTCGAGCAACCGGATGGCGAGGCCCTTCGCGTCGACGTCCGGCTCGAGACGAGGGCCCGTGCAGGTCGGACAGCCCCCGTCGCAGTCACACCCGGCGATGAGCTGGGCGGCGCCCTCGATCAGCTCAGCGGTCCGCTCGAACAGGCGCTCGGCCAGCCCGACGCCACCCGGTACGGCCTCGTACAGATAGATCGTCGGTGCCTCCTGGTGGGGACTCCGGACCTGGGTCACCAGCCCGAGGTCGCGCGGGTCGACCATCAGCAGCACGCTGGCCACGGCCTGGATGGCCCGTCCCGCCCCGACGAGGGCCACATCGAGCTCGTCCCGGCGCCAGCTACCACGCGGTCCGACGTCGGCCGCGCCCGGTCCGATCACGATCCATGCGGCGGTCGTCTGGAGGTCGATCTCCGGCAGGTGGATCCGGCCCCAGCCGATGTTCTCGTTGGTGACGAACTTGAGCTTCTTGTAGATCGTGGCCAGGCTGGCGACCATGACCTCGCCGTGCACTCGGCATCCGCCGGTCGTCGGGGCATCGGCGAACACATCGAGCGGCTTGAGGGTCACGGCCCGGTCGGCCTGGGTGTAGTGGTCGACGTCGACCCTCCGGACGTAGGCCTTGCGCTCACCCCAGTCGAGCCTGTCGACATGGAACTGGACGGATTCGTGGAGGTAGATCGCGTCCTCGTGGACCAGGGTCTGGGCGCTGAACAGGTCGACCTCGCCGATGACTCGCGGCCGATCGGGCGTCGTGTCGATGATCACGACGTTCTCCTGGGCGGCCGTCCGGAGCGACACCTCGGACGCCGGGAAATTCTCGCTCGACCAGTACCAACGTCCGTCGCCGGCCTGGCGGACGTGGCCTTCCTCGGCCAGGAAGGCCAGGAGGTCGTCGGCCGGAGCCGGTCCGAACACCTCGCCCGGCTCGAACGGGAGCTCGAACGCAGCCGCCTTGAGATGGGCCAGCAGGACGTGCAGGTTGTCCGGGTCGAGGCGGGCCTCCTCGGGGGCGCCGTCGAGCAGGTACTCGGGATGGCTGACGACGTAGCGGTCGACCGGCGAAGCGGACGCGACCAGGACGCCGACGCTGACCCCCTGGCGCCGTCCGGCACGACCGATCTGCTGCCAGGTCGCCGCGATCGAGCCGGGGTAGCCCGCCAGGATGGCGACGTCGAGCCGGCCGATGTCCACGCCGAGCTCGAGCGCGTTGGTGCTGACTACCCCGAGGACCTCGCCGTCGCGCAGGCCGCGCTCGATCGACCGTCGCTCGGTCGGCAGGTACCCGCCGCGGTAGCCGCGGACGCGAGAACGCGGTCCGGCGCCCTCCCGGAGCGCCTCCCGGAGCCCCGTCAGGAGGATCTCGACGGCAGTCCGCGATCGCCCGAACACGACGGTCTGGCGACCGGCCCGCAGGAACGGCAGTGCCCACCGATCGGCCGTCGTGAGGGCGGATCCGCGCGCCCCGGTCGCGCTGTCGAGCAGCGGCGGCTCGACGAACAGGAGATGGCGCTCGCCCGAGGGTGCGCCGTTCCGGCCGACCAGTCGAGTGGGCCGGCCGGTCAGCGTGCTGGCCAGCTCGGCCGGGTTCCCGATCGTCGCCGAGCAGCACACGATGACCGGATGCGAGCCGTAGTGGGCGCAGATCCGAAGGAGGCGACGAAGTACGTTCGCCACGTGGCTGCCGAACACGCCCCGATACGAATGGAGCTCGTCGATGACGACGACCCGGAGCTGCTCGAACAGCTGGAACCACTTGGTGTGGTTGGGCAGGATACCGGCGTGGAGCATATCCGGGTTGGTCACCACGACCTGTCCCGCGGTCCGGATCGCCGAGCGGACCGGGGCGGGCGTGTCGCCGTCGTAGGTCGCCGCGGAGACCGCCAGCCCGGAGGCTCGGGCAAGCTCAGAGAACTCGGCCACCTGGTCCTGGCCGAGGGCCTTGGTCGGGAACAGGTACAGGGCGCGCGCAGCCGGATCCTCGGCCAGCGCCTGTAGCGTGGGCAGCGCGTAGCACAGGGTCTTGCCCGAGGCGGTGGGAGTCACGACCACGACGTCCTCACCGGCCCGGACGGCCTCGATCGCCGCCGCCTGGTGGACGTACAGCGCATCGATCCCACGGCTCTCGAGGGCCGTGCGGATCCGTGGGTCGAGCCAGTCGGGAAGAGGAGCGGTCTGGGCCGACCGGGCCGGGATGACCCGGTGGTGGAGGACGCCGTTGGCGAAGGCCGGCTCGGCGAGCAGTCCGTCGAGCACCGAGTCGACCGATGCGGGGGCGTAGTGGCGCACGGTGTGCCTCCTCGATACCGAACGGATGTGCGAA
Source organism: Candidatus Limnocylindrales bacterium (assembly GCA_038325875.1). Taxonomy (GTDB): domain Bacteria; phylum Chloroflexota; class Limnocylindria; order Limnocylindrales; family CSP1-4; genus Chersky-267. Next base: position 115,379 of record JBBQJL010000003.1, on the reverse strand, counting down.
ATGTGGCCAGAGTCTAGCGCACAGTCGCGTGAGGCGGTGACAGCTTGGTTGACACGGCAGAGCGATTTGACAGCCCAGCTGGGGGCAGCTAGGGTGGCCCGGATGGACCTCCCGAGCGACCGGGCTCCCGAACCGTCGGGCCCGGCCGACCGCCCAGAGCGCCCCACCCCAGCCACCCGATCGGACCCCAGCCCGCGTCAGGCTCCGGCCGACCTCGGCGGGTTGCCGATCGCCGGGATCACCCGGCGGCGGGTGGCCTGGATCCTCGCCGCGGTCGTGTCGATCTGGATCGTGTCCGTGTTCGCCCGGCAGGTCGGCGATGCCGGCGCCGCAGCCGACCGTGCGGATCGGCTCCGGTTCGAGAATGTCGGCCTGGCCAGCCAGGTCGAGGATCTCCAGAAGGAGCTCGATCTCGTCCAGCGCCAGGCGTTCGTCGAGCAGCAGGCGCGGGCCAACGGACTGGGTGGCAAGGGCGAGCGCCCGTTCACCCTGGGACCTGACGCCGGGCCGTTGCCCGACGATGCGCCCGGTTCGGCAGCGGTCCGCCTCGGGGCCAGTCCAGACCACAGCGCACCGATCGACGTCTGGCTCGACCTGCTCTTCGGGCCGAGTCGCTGACGCCGCGCCGCGAGGCGCTCGACCGCCGACGGTCGCCCCATCGACCATTTGCTAGAATCGGGGTCGATGGCGGAGTAGCTCAGTGGTAGAGCAGGGGACTCATAAGCCCTTGGTCGGTGGTTCAAATCCGCCCTCCGCTACCAACCCCTCAGTCTTCCCTCGTGGGAGATTCCTGCCCAGGTCGATCCGGCGCAGCTCCTGGACCGTACAGATGTACGAGCGGCGTCAGCCATCGGTCATCGGGTCATCTCGGGGCCGAGCGCTATACTCGCCGCACGGCTGGCGTGTGAGCGCTGGTAGTCCCGCTTGACCCGGAGGCCTTAGTTCTTGAACGCGAAGTTCGCCCGGAATGGGATCGTGATGCTTGTCCTGATCGTCGGGACGCTCGCTCTCCTGTGGACCTGGCTCAGCAGCAGCACCCCGAGCACCCAGATCGGCTACTCCCAGTTCCTGGCGGATGTCGCCGCCGGACAGGTGACGTTGGTCGAGCAGCAGCAGGAAACGCTCAACGTGACCAAGGGCAGCAGTTCGTACACGGTCACCGTCCCGAGCGTTCTGACCGTCGTCTACCCGACCGACATGCAGGCCGCCGCGAAGTCGGGCGGGATCACCCTCCCGGCCGACGTCTACAAGGCCAAGCCGGTGCCGGACACGTCGTGGCTGGGGATCCTGATCACCGGCCTCCTGCCGCTGATCGTGATCGTCGGGTTCATCCTGTTCATGATGCGCCAGGCCCAGGGCACCAATAACCAGGCGATGAGCTTTGGCAAGAGCCGGGCCCGGATGTTCCTCGGCAACAAGACCGTCGTGACCTTCAACGACGTCGCCGGCGTGGACGAGGCCAAGATGGAGCTCCAGGAGCTCGTGGAGTTCCTGAAGTACCCCGAGAAGTTCAATTCGCTCGGGGCGCGCATCCCGCGCGGCGTGCTCCTGGTCGGGCCTCCGGGCACCGGCAAGACCCTGATGGCCCGAGCCGTGGCCGGCGAAGCCGGTGTGCCGTTCTTCTCGATCTCGGGCTCCGAGTTCGTCGAGATGTTCGTGGGTGTGGGTGCCAGCCGTGTCCGCGACCTGTTCGATCAGGCCAAGCGGAACAGCCCGTGCATCGTGTTCGTGGACGAGATCGACGCGGTCGGCCGTCAGCGCGGCGCCGGCCTCGGTGGTTCACACGACGAGCGCGAGCAGACCCTCAACCAGATCCTGGTCGAGATGGACGGTTTCGACACCAACACGAACGTCATCGTCGTCGCCGCCACCAACCGGCCGGACGTCCTCGACCCGGCCCTCCTGCGGCCTGGTCGGTTCGACCGCCAGGTCATCCTCGACCGCCCCGACATCCGTGGTCGGACTGCGATCCTCAATGTCCATACCAAGGGCAAGCCGCTCGACAAGTCGGTCGACGTAGAAGGCATCGCCAAGCAGTCGCCTGGCTTCTCGGGTGCCGACCTGGCCAACCTGGTCAACGAGGCCGCCATCCTGTCCGCCCGCCGCAACAAGAAGATGATCGGGATGTCCGAGTTCCAGGAGGCCCTCGAGCGGATCGTCGCCGGCCCGGAACGACGCAGCCGGGTGATCAGCGACGCTGAGAAGAAGATCATCGCGTTCCACGAGGGCGGGCACGCCGTCGTGATGCGCGTCCTGCCGAAGTGCGACGCGGTCCAGAAGGTCACGATCATCAGCCGGGGCATGGCTCTCGGCTACACGATGGGACTGCCCAGCGAGGACCGCTACCTCAAGAGCAAGACCGAGTTCGAAGACGAGATCGCCGGGATGCTCGCCGGCAACGCCGCCGAGCGGCTCATCTTCGGAGACACCACGACCGGTTCCTCGAACGACATCGAGAAGGCGACCGACCGCGCCCGGCGGATGGTCACCGAGTACGGCATGAGCGATCGGCTCGGGCCGCTCTCGTTCGGCAAGCGGGATGAGCTTGTGTTCCTCGGCCGCGAGATCGGCGAGCAGCGGAACTATTCGGACGACGTCGCCAAGACGATCGACGAAGAAGTCCGGGCGATCATCGACCGCGCCTACGAGCGGGCGATGGACACCCTCATCACTCACCGCTCCAGGCTCGAGGCGCTGGCCGAGAAGCTGGTCGCCGAGGAGACCGTCGACAGCCCCGAATTCGAGGCGCTGTTCAGCGATCTTCCGCCGAAGGTGAACACCCACGGCCTGGCCGCCGAGATCATCGCTCCCGGCGAGGCCGACCCGGGCCCGACGTCCGTACCGACTCCGAACCCGATCTGATCGCACCCGCCTGACGGCGGGTGACCGAGAACCCCTGACGAGCGGGCCCACGCGGCCCGTTCGTCGATTCTGCGACGGACCGCGCGGCCACGCCGCGCTGAGACGACGCACCGCTCCCGACGCGGCTACGATCGGGCCCCCTGAACCGAACTCCTGGAGAACGAGATGGCTGAGATCGACGCCCCCGTCGAGTCCTACCTGGCTGCCGGTCGCGAGGAGCGGCTGGCCAGCTTCATCGACTTCCTGCGGATCCCGAGCGTGTCGGCCGATCCGGCCTTCGCGGCCGACTGCCGGCGTGCCGCCGAATGGCTGGGCGAGCGGCTCCGCACGGTCGGCCTCGAGCACGTCGACGTGTCGGAGACCGGCGGACATCCGATGGTCTACGCCGACTGGCTCGGCGCCGCCGGTGCGCCGACCGTCGTGGTCTACGGCCACTACGACGTCCAGCCACCAGATCCGCTCGCCGAATGGACCTCGCCGCCGTTCGAGCCGGCGGTCGTGGGGAACCGGCTGCTGGCGCGCGGCGCGAGCGACGACAAGAGCAACATCACGATCTTCGTCCAGGCGGTCCAGGCCATGCTGGCGACCCGCGGTCGGCTGCCAGTCAACCTTCGGTTCGTGTTCGAGGGCGAGGAGGAGGCCGGCTCGGATCATCTCGCGTCGTGGCTCGAGGCCAACCGGGCGCGGCTCGGGGGCGATGTCGCGATCGTCAGCGATGTCGGCTTCTTCGAGGGCAACCTGCCGGCGCTGACCGTCGGGCTGCGCGGGATCATGGGCGCCCAGATCACCGTGACCGGACCGTTCCAGGACGTCCACTCCGGTGTCTATGGCGGGGCCATCGCCAATCCGGTCAACGCGCTGGCCGGGATCATCGCGGCGCTCAAGGGTCCGGATGGGCGGATCCGCGTGCCGGGCTTCTACGACGACGTCGTCCCGCTCGGAGCGGCGGATCGGGCCGCCTATGCGGCGCTGCCGTTCGACGACGAGGCCTACCGCGAGTTCCTCCGCGTGCCCGAGCTGGTCGGCGAAGCTGGCTTCACCACCCTCGAGCGCAAGAGCGGTCGGCCGACCCTCGATATCAACGGGATCTGGGGCGGCTACCAGGGCGAGGGGGGCAAGACGATCATCCCGGGGCGGGCCACGGCGAAGCTCACCTGTCGACTCGTGCCCGATCAGGATCCCGCCCGGATCTTCGAGGGTCTCCGGGCCTACATCGAGGAGATCGCCCCGCCCGGCGTCCGGGTCAGGGTCCACGGCCAGGGCGACGGCCGCCCGATCCGCACCTCGATCGACCACTGGGCCGTCGGCGCCGCCGGCCGTGCTCTCGAGGAGACCTTCGGTCGCCCGCCGCTGTACATCCGCGAAGGTGGCTCGATCCCATTCGTGGCCACCTTCGAGCAGGTGCTCGGCCTGCCGGTCGTGCTCATGGGCTTCATGCCGCCGGATGGCAACTTCCATGCTCCGAACGAGTGGATGGACCTGGACAACTTCGAGTCGGGGATCCGCGCCGTCGTCCGTGTATTCGACGAGTTCGCGACCAGTGCGCCATAGCCCTTTTGGGTGGGTGGATATGTGAGGAATGGTCAGGTGATACCGCCGAGGGCAGGTGCTAGAGTCCCGGAAAAGGCATCACCTAGAGGACCACGACTCGATGACCACCGAGGCAGCCGATACGACCGCCGCCGCCGTCGCGGACACCGCAGCGGCGCCCAAGGGGGCCTGGCGGCTGGATACGCCGAACGGCAGCATGAGCCCGCGCTCGGCGCTCGATGTGCTGGTCGACCTCAACGACAAGGTGACCAGCGGCAAGATCGGTGAGTACCAGCCGGTCCCGCTTGGCTTCACTCCGCTCGACAAGACGATCGGGACCGGGCTGCGAGCCGGTGAGCTCCTGCTGATCGGTGGCGCCCAGGGCACGGGCAAGACGACGATGGCCCTCCAGATGGCGCGCAACGTCGCGTCGGGTGGCCAGGCCAACGTCCTGTACATCTGCTTCGAGCACGAAGAGCAGTACCTCCTCAATCGCCTGATCGCGATGGAATCGGCCCTGGCCCATCTGCCCCACAAGACCGGCGCGATCAAGATCCAGGACGTCCGTAAGGAGATCCTCGGATCGTGGGTGGCCGAGGGTCAGGGCGTTGGGCAGCTGACCAACAACCCGCGCCTCCGGCCGTCGCTCGACCGGATCGCCCGCTACGGCCAGAGCCTGTTCCTCGTCCGCGGCACCCAGACCACCTTCACCGTCGACAACATCCGCAAGCTCGTCCAGCAGCACCGTGAGCTGTCGGGCGATCGGCGGCTGCTGGTCGTCGTCGACTACATGCAGAAGGTGCCGGTCTTCCCGGAGCCGCCGACCGAGTCGGAGAAGGTCACCTACGTCGTCAATGGCCTCAAGGACGTCGCCCTGTCCGAGGACGTCCCGATGATCTCGATCGTCGCGGCCGACAAGGAAGGCCTCAAGGCTGCCCGGCTGCGCAACCACCACCTGCGTGGGTCGTCGGCCATCAACTACGAGGCTGACATCATCCTCATCCTGAACGAGAAGTACCAGGTCGTGGCCAAGGTGAACATCGAGTTCAACCCGTACCAGGCCCAGCGCTTCCGCGACTGGATCGTGGTCTCGGTCGAGAAGAACCGGGGCGGCCAGGACAACGTCGACGTCGAGTTCGAGAAGCACTTCGAGTTCTCTTGCTTCGATCCGAACGGTCGGACCGTCCAGGAGAAGCTCATCGAGGAACGCCTCTACAACGACTAAAGCGCGGCTGGGTCGCCCCACGGCGGCGTTGCCGGCTGTGCTCCTCGCTCGAGGTTCAACTCGCGCCAGACGTCCGTTCGGTGAGGCGCTATCGTTCCGGGCATGCCTGAGCCGCTGTCCGCGTTCCCCGACGTCGTCGAGATCGTCGTCGAGATCCCGCGCGGGAGCCGCAACAAGTACGAGTACGACGAGCGCGCCGGCGTCTTTCGGCTGGACCGCGTCCTGAGCTCGGCCGTCTTCTACAACTTCGACTACGGGTTCATCGAGCAGACCCGGGCTGATGACTACGACCACACCGACGCGCTCCTGATCATCGACGGGCCGACCTTCACCGGCGTCCATGTCTTCGCCCGCCCGGTCGGCGTCCTCGAGATGCGCGACGAGAAGGGCGCCGACTACAAGATCCTGTGCGTGGCGATGGGCGATCCGAACCAGGCCCACATCGACCGACTCGACCAGATGCGGCCACACCGGCTGGTCGAGATCGAGCACTTCTTCGAAACCTACAAGCTGCTCGAGGACAAGACCGTCGAGGTCCTCGGCTGGCGCGATCGCGAGCGAGCCCTGGAGATCCTGCGGGCCGACCGCGCGATGTGGGATCGCGAGACCGGGTCGTCTACGACCGCCGACTGAATGGAGCGTCGCGGCGACCCGTACGCCGGGATCCCGGGCAGGCGGATCTTCGTCGCCGCCCCGGTCGCCACGGACGTCCGTGAAGCCATCGAGGCGCTCGTGGCGAGTGTTCGGGCGGCGGCCGATCCGAACCAGCGTGAGGTCCGCTGGATCCGGCTCGACGGGCTGCACGTGACCCTGCGCTTCATCGGCCCGACCCTCGAGCCGCAGATCCCGGCCGCCCTCGAAGCGGTCCAGTCGGCCGCCCGCGAGGCATCGCCGTTCGTGGTGGCCCTGGACGGGGCCGGCGCCTTCCCGGACCACCAGCGGCCGCGCGCTCTGTGGCTCGGTCTTGGAGCCGGGGTGAGCGAACTGACGGACCTGACCGCGTCGCTCGACCGCGAGTTGGCAGATCGCGGCTGGCCGCCCGACGCGCGCCCGTTCCGGCCGCACCTGACCCTCGCCCGCTCGGACGGCGTCGCGTCCGGGGCGCCGACGGTCGAGCGGTTGATCGAGGCCGCGGGTGCCCTCAAGGCCGCCTGGACCGTCGATCGGATCGTCTTGTTCGAGAGCGTGACCGGCGGTGGGCCGGCTCGCTACGTCCCGATCGGCGAGGCTCCGCTCGCCCAGAGTCGAGTCTAGCCGACCCCACTCTGCTAGCATCGACCACCCCGAACGTCTCCGTTCCGGCCCTGGCGGACCTTGCCCTTTCCGTGCCCGGAAGGAGCCCGAGATCGACGACAGCACCAGCCAGCGCATCCAGGTCGTCTTCGGCCTCGGCCTGGTCAACCTATTCCTGGTCGCGGTCGCGTTCCTCGTCGGGACCGCTTCGGTCGTTCACTGACGTCCGGCTTGCGGAGCCGCCGGGCCGCGGCGTAGGCTTCGGGGCCCGGCGCCCCGAGCGCGGGGCCATCCTGGGGATCAACCTCGATCAGCGACCCCTCGTCCACCGGACGGGCGGTGGACCATCCGGAGGTAGGGCTGTGGCGGATTCGAGCTCGCGGCGAACGAAGTTCATCCTCGACGAGGAGCGGATCCCGAGGAGCTGGTACAACATCGTGGCCGACCTCCCGGTCCCGCCCGAGCCAGTCCTCCACCCCGGGACCGGCCAGCCGATCGGCCCCGATGACCTGGCTCCGCTGTTCCCGATGGCCCTCATCGGCCAGGTCGTCAGCAAGGATCGTGAGATCGAGATCCCCGAGCCCGTACGCGACGCCTATCGCCTCTACCGACCGAGCCCGCTGTACCGCGCTCATCGCCTCGAGCGCGCCCTCGATACACCTGCCCACATCTACTACAAGTACGAAGGCGGGAGCCCGTCGGGCAGCCACAAGCCGAACACCGCGCTGGCCCAGGCGTTCTACAACAAGGAGGAAGGGGTCACCCGGCTCGCGACAGAGACCGGGGCCGGGCAATGGGGGAGCGCCCTGGCCTTCGCCGGAGCCGTCTTCGGGCTCGAGGTCAAGGTCTACATGGTCCGGGCCAGCTACGACCAGAAGCCGTACCGGCGGACGTTGATGGAGACCTACGGGGCCTCAGTCGTGCCGAGTCCGAGCTTCGACACGAGCTACGGTCGGAAGGTCCTCGAGGAGACGCCGGACCACACCGGTTCGCTCGGTCTCGCGATCAGCGAGGCCATCGAGGACACCGTCACCCATCCGGGCACGAAGTATTCGCTCGGCTCGGTGTTCGACTTCGTGCTGCTCCACCAGACGGTCATCGGCCAGGAGTCGATCCTCCAGATGGAGATGGCCGGTGAGGAGCCGGACTTCGTCATCGGCTGTGCCGGCGGCGGCTCGAACTTCGCCGGCCTGGCGTTCCCCTGGCTCGGCCGGACCTTCCGCGGCGGCCGGACTTATCAGGTCATCGCCGTCGAGCCCGAGGCGGCGCCGAGCCTGACCCGGGGCGTCTACACCTACGACTTCGGTGACACCGCCCAGATGACCCCGCTGATCAAGATGCACACCCTCGGCCACGATTTCATCCCGGAGCCGATCCACGCCGGCGGCCTGCGCTACCACGGGATGGCGCCGCTGGTGTCGCTGCTCAAGGAGCATGACTTCATCGAGGCGCGCAGCGTGCACCAGCGGGCAAGCTTCGCGGCCGGCGTCCAGTTCGCCCGGGCCGAGGGGATCCTGCCGGCGCCCGAGCCGACCCACGCGATCCACACGGCGATCGACGAGGCGCTCAAGGCCAAGGCGTCGGGCGAGTCCAAGGTCATCCTGTTCAATCTGTGCGGCCACGGTCACTTCGACCTGACCGCCTACGAGCGGTACCTGAGCGGAGACCTCGAGGACTACGAATACCCGATCGAGAAGGTCGAGGCCGCGCTGGCGGGACTGCCGAAGCGCTGAGAGCGCGCTCGACCGCGCAACCGGGGGTAGCATCGAACCATGCCCAGACTGGCCTGCTGGTCGTGCGGTCGCCAGATCTACACGACCTCACCGATCGAGTCGCTGTTCGCCGAGGAGCGCCGCTGCCCACGCTGCGGCGCGTATCTCAACGCCGAGCGGCGCGAAGCGGAGCGTCGCCAGCAGCTCCGCCGGCAGAACCCACCCGACGAGCCAGGCCCTCCGCAACCGACCGATGAGCGACGGGCGGACGATCGGCGCGGCCCTCCGCGTCGGTCGGGGGGCTCCTCCGGCGGTCGACGCGATGGGGCCGGCTGGACCGACTGACCGGGGTCAGGGGTAGAGACGATCCTCGGGTGTCGGCGGGTCGACCAGGCCGAGCTTCAGGGCGGCCACCACGGCCTCGAGCTTCGAGTGGACGTGGAGCTTGGCGGTGATGTTCTGGACGTGCGTCCGGAGCGTGTTCGGGGCGATCGACAGCTCGGTGCAGATCTCCTTCGTCGTCCGACCGGCGCTGAGCAGGCGCAGGATCTCCAGCTCCCGGGTGGTCATCGGCTCGACCGGGGCCACGTCCGACCCATGCTCGCGGGTCACTCGCACGCGCATCGCGATCTTGGCGATGACCGACGGCGGCAGGAGAGTCTCGCCGGCGTGGGCGGCTCGGACAGCCGCCAGGATCTCGTCGATCGAAGCGGTCTTGGCGAGGAATCCGTCGGCACCTGCCTGGATCGACTCGAGCACGGTCTCATCGTCGTCGTAGGCGGTCAGCATGATGACCTGGGCTCGCGGCCAGCGGGCCTTCGAGGCGCGGGCAAGCTCGGCGCCGGTCCCGTCCGGCAGCACGTAATCCATCAGCACCACGTCGACCGGGTGACGGAGCCTGGCCCGTGCCTCGGCGGCCGAATAGGCGCTACCGACCACGTCGATGCCCGGTTCGGTCGCCAGCAGGCGGCTCAGGGCATCGGCTAACGCGCGGTGGTCGTCGACGAGCAGGACCCGGATCGCGGGCTGGTCGACACCGGGGACCGGCCGGCCGTCGGCGGCTTGTTGGTCCACGGGGGTTGAAGCAGCACGACCAGGCACACGCTGAGTCTAGCGCCTGCGAGTCAAGTCGTACTGGACTTCCTGCACGAATCGGCGGTCGAGATCCGGACCTGCGATGATCGGCCGCGTGCGCATCGCCATCCTCGGCTTCGGTCTCATCGGGGGCTCCGTCGCCCACGCGCTGCGCACGCCCGGAGCCGCTGCGGTCATCGGCGAGCCGGTCGAGCTGGTCGCCTGGAGCCGTGGTCCGGACGGTCCGCGAGCCGCGCTGGAGGCGGGCATCGTCGACGTGGCAGCGACTGACCTTGCCACGGCCGTCGGTGGTGCCGAGCTCGTCGTCGTGGCCGCACCGCCGCTGGCCTGCCTGACGTTGCTCGGGGAGCTCGCCGGCCCTCTCCGTCCGGAGCTTGCACCGGGCGCCACCGTCACCGACGTCGCCAGCACGAAGGAAGCCATCGTGGCGGCCGCAGACGCCCTGGGACTCCGCTTCGTCGGAGGCCACCCGATGGCCGGCAGCGAGGCGACCGGCTTCGACGCGAGCGCCCCCGACCTGTTCGTGGATCGGCCCTGGGTGATCTGCCCGGGAACGCTTGCCACGGATGGCGACGTCGACCGGGTCGAACGCCTGGCCCGAGCCTGTCGCGCGCGCCCGACCCGGATGGACCCGGCCACCCATGATCGGGCGACTGCCGCCGTGAGCCACGTTCCGCTCATCGTGGCGGCGGCCCTGGTCGAGGCGATGACCGTCGATCCGGCCTGGCCTGAGGCTCAGACGCTGGCGGCCGGCGGGTGGCAGAGCATGACCCGCCTGGCCCGGGGCGATCCGACGATGGGTGCGGGAATCGCGGCCACCAACGCGGCGGCGATCGGGGCCGGCCTGCGGGAGGTCCGGGCCGCGCTGGACGCCTGGATCGCCGCGCTCGGCGACGGTCCGGACCCGACCGACCTCGAGGCGAAGTTCCGAGCCGCCCGCGAACGACTCGAGTCCTGATGCCCGTGACGGTGCCCGAGCGGGTCTACGTCGTGCCCCGACATGCAGTGATCCGGGGTGAAGGCTGGCTCGGCATCCGCACCGAGGGTGCGGCCGGACTGCTCGAGGCGATCGCGGCGAGCGGGCACTTCGAACCGCGGCCGCGCATGGAGATCGACCCCGAGTTCAAACAGGTCATCCCATACCTCGTCCTGCGCGATGGGCAGCGCTGGTTCCTGATGCGCCGGACGCAGGCGGGCGGCGACGCGCGCCTGCACGATCGCTGGACGATCGGGATCGGCGGGCACCTCAACCCCGGCGACGTCGACATCGCCGGCGGCCTGGCCCGTGAATGGGGCGAGGAGGTCGTGGCCGACTTCGTGCCCGATCGCCGTTTCGTCGGCCTGCTCAACGACGACACGACCGAGGTCGGTCGGGTCCACCTCGGGGTGGTCTTCGTGGCCGACGCTGCCGGACGCACGGTGACGGTGCGCGAGACCGACAAGCTGGCCGGCGAGTTCGTCGAGGCTGCTGAGGTCCGGGCGGTCCACGACCGGCTGGAGACGTGGAGCCGGATCGCGTTCGACCTGCTTGACGAGGCCGACGCCGTTCGCTGACCCCGTACCACGGTCCCATGTCCGGGTGTCGTTCGGCTATGCCTATAATCGCCCCGAGCGCGGGTGCGTCCCGGCACCGGACCGATCCAGGGGAGCGCATGGCGGCCAAGATCCTCGTCGTCGACGACGACCCGAACGTCCAGCGAGTTCTGACCTACACGCTCAAGCAGGAAGGCTACGAAGTCCTCCTCGCCAGCGATGGCGCGGAGGGGTTCAAGCTGTGGAGCACCGAGGAACCGGCGCTCATCCTGCTCGACGTCATGCTCCCCAAGCTCGACGGCTACCAGGTCGCGGCCAAGATCCGGGAGGAGGAGAACACCTCCCACGTCCCGATCATCATGCTCACCGCCGAGCGCGAGATCGAGCAGCGCGTCCGGGGCCTGCGAGCCGGTGCTGACGACTACCTGATCAAGCCGTTCCACCAGGCCGAGCTGCTCGCCCGGATGAAGAGCCTGCTCGCCCGGTTCGCGCCGCGCGAGGGCCTCGTCGGCCGGCCGCTTCTCGGGCGGGTGGCGGCGTTCTACGGGGCCAAGGGCGGCGTCGGCACGACGACCATCGCGATCAACGCGGCGATCGCCCTCCACCGCGAGCTCGGGCGCAAGGTCGTGCTGGTCGACGGCAATCTCCAGTTCGGGGACCACCGCGTGTTCCTCGACCTCGGGCTCGATCGGAAGAGCATCCTCGACGTCGTGACGGCCACCTCGATCGACGCCGACATCATCAAGTCGGTCGTCGTCCGCCACGACTCGGGGATCGACCTGCTCCTGGCGCCGCCGTCGCCGGAGACGGCCGAGCTGGTGACCGAGGAGCACATCCCGCTCATCCTCGACAACCTGCGCACCCTGTACGACTACGTGATCATCGACATCGACAAGCGGCTTGACGAGGTCAACCTCAAGATCCTCGACGCAGCCGATGTCTTCTACGTGGTCATGACCGCCGACCTGTCCTGCCTCAAGAACGTCCGCCTCGTGCTCGAGACGGTCGGCCATCTCGGGGTCGAGCAGCACAAGGTCCGGCTGGTCCTCAATCGGTCGAACGCCTTCACCGGGATCAACATCAAGAACGCCGAGAGCGCCCTGAAGCGGCCGATCGACCACCAGGTCCTGAACGAATACCGGGGCGCGATCAGCGCCCTGAACAGCGGCTCGCCGGTCATGTTCACGAAGTCCGATTCGCCCCTCGGGCGATCCCTGCTCGACTTCGCCCGGGCCATCGACAAGACGGCGGCCACCGGCGACGCTCCACAGTTGGCCGCGCCCGCTCGATAGGGTCGGCCACCGCGGATGGAGCGGCCTCGCGGATAAGTCGGCGGTGAGCGACCGCCCCTAGGGTGGGCCGGTGCTTGCCACCGTTCACGCCGCGACGCTCCAGGGCATCGAGGGTCGGGTCATCCAGGTCGAGGTCGACGTCGCGCCCGGACTGCCCGGGTTCACCATCGTGGGGCTGGCCGACACGGCCCTCCAGGAGGCGCGTGAGCGTGTCCGGGGCGCCATCCGGAACAGCGGTCTCGCCTTCCCGCCGCGGCGGATCACGGTCAACCTTGCCCCGGCTGACCTGCGCAAGGCGGGCGCCTCCCTGGACCTGGCGATCGCGATCGGGATCCTGCTCGGCTCGGAGCAGGTCCGGGCTGCCGGCCGCTGGGCGTTCATCGGCGAGCTGTCGCTCGGCGGCGACCTCCGCTCGGTGCCGGGCGTCCTGCCGATGGTGACTGCGCTCATTGCAAGGGGTGCCCGACGGATCGTGGTACCGACTGACGCGGCCGCCGAGGCGGGCCTTGCCGCCGGCGTCGAGTGCCATCCGGCGGCGAACCTGGCCGCCGTCCTGGCCGACCTCCGCCTGGCCGGCACGCGGCGCGGGACGAGATTGAGCGCGCCTGCCAGGGTCGAGCTGACGATGGGAACGAGCACACCGGGTGACCGGCGGACCGCGTCGGCGTCGGTCTCGGCCAACGGCCCCACGGCACCTCCGATAGATGTACCCGATCTGGCCGAGGTCCGCGGGCAGGCCATCGGCCGTCGCGCTGTCGAGATCGCCCTGGCCGGCGGCCACGGACTCCTGTTGATCGGTCCGCCCGGGTCGGGCAAGACGCTCCTGGCCCGAACGATTCCCGGTCTTCTGCCGCCGCTCGGCGACGACGAGGCGCAGGTCGCCTCGGCCATCGTGTCGGCTGCCGGTGACGGCCCGTTGAGCGAGCTCGTTCGGACCCGGCCGTTCCGGGCCCCCCACCACACCATCAGCTACGCCGGGATGCTCGGCGGGGGACCGCGGCTTACGCCCGGCGAGGTGACTCGGGCCAACGAGGGTGTGCTCTTTCTCGACGAGTTGCCCGAGTTCGGTCGAGACGTTCTCGAGGCGCTCCGCCAGCCGCTCGAGGATGGCCGGATCGCGATCGTCCGGGTCGGCGGCTCGGTCGTCCTGCCGGCGCGGTTCCAGTTGGTCGCGGCGATGAACCCATGTCCGTGCGGCGGACCCGCGGGTCCCGGCGCCTCCGTCGGAGCGAGCGGCGCGTGCCGCTGCCGGCCGGGTGTGCCGGAGCGCTATGCGGGACGCGTATCAGGCCCCCTGCGCGATCGGATCGACCTGTGGGTGGAGATGCCGCCCGTTGCCCACGCTCAGCTCATCGGACCGAATCAAGCCGAGTCTAGTGCCGACGTCGCGCGTCGGATCGAGGCCGCGCGCGCGGTCGCGATGGATCGCGCCGGCGTGGTCAACGCTCGCCTCGACGGCGTCCGGCTGCGGTCGGCCTGCGGGCTGACCAGGGCGAACGAATCCCTCGCCGGCTCGATCGCCAGATCGGCCGGGCTGTCGGCGCGTGGCGTCGGTCGGTTGTTCCGGGTCGCCCGGACCATCGCGGACCTCGACGGCGCCTCGACCGTCGGCCACGCGCATCTCGAGGAGGCGGCGCGGTTCCGGGTCCCGACCGGTTTCATCGCCGATCGGGCGGCGAGTCGAGCCGGGTGATCACCGAGCGCCAGTCCTGGGCGGTCCTGGCTTCGGTCCCGGGGCTCGGTCCGCACACCTTCGCGCTGCTGCTCGCCGAGCACGGCAGTGGTCGCCGGGTCGTCGAGCTTGCCGCCAGTGCGACCGGGCGCGATCTCATCCGCGCTGGTCCGAAACGCGATCGGGGCCGACTGCCGGGGCCGATGGTCGAGGCGCTCGGGGCGGCGGTCGCCGCGGCTCCGACGTTGCTCGCGCGCCTGAGCGACCGGGCGATCGCCGTCCTGATCGTCGACGACGATGCGTACCCGCGCCGCCTCCGGGCGCTGGCCGAGCCACCGCTCGTCCTGTTCGTCCACGGCGATCCGACGTCGCTGTCCGCGCCACGGACGCTGGCGATCGTCGGCACGCGCCGCCCGACCGAGCCCGGGAGACGGATCGCCGCGCGCATCGCCGACACTGCGACCCGGCTCGGGGCCGTGGTCGTGTCGGGGCTCGCCATCGGCATCGACGGCGCGGCGCACGCCGCGGCCGTCGGCGCCGCAGGTCCGACCGTGGCCGTCCTGGGCTCCGGGCACGATCGCCTGTTCCCGCGAGCGCATGTCCGCCTCGCGGCCGAGATCGTGGCGGGCGGCGGCGCCGTGGTCTCCGAGCTGCCGCCGGATGCGAGCCCGACGAAGGGCACGTTTCCACGCCGCAATCGGCTCATCAGCGGCCTGGCGGACGCGACCGTGGTCGTCGAAGCGGCAGCCGGGAGTGGCGCGCTGATCACCGCGCGGTGGGCGCTCGAGCAGGGGAGGGACTGCTTCATCGTTCCGGGCTCGATCGACGCCCCGGCCTCCGCCGGCTGTCTCAGCTTCCTGCGCGAGTTCGCCGGCGAGGCTCGGATCGTCGCCGGCATCGCCGAGCTGGTCGACGACCTCGGACTCGTGCCGCTGGGCACCACCGCGTTGGGCCGCTTCGGCGCGGTCTCGCTGGAGGCGATGCTGGCGGCGATGGGTGGCGTCGAGGCGACCGTCGCAGAGGCGCTGATCGGCGGTCTGACGACCGCGGACGAGCTTGCCGAGCAGACCGATCTGCCCGTCGCGGCGATCCTCGGAGCCCTGACCATCCTCGAGATGCGAGGCTTCGTCGTATCGGCCTACGGCCGCTTCCGCGCTGCCGGCCCGCTGGCCGCGGCGCCACCCGGGTTTGCCCTCGGGCGCGATCCGATGCTACCCTTTGGGGCGGTCGTCGAGGCAGCGACGCCTGATGACCAGACAGCCGCACGAAGCCGCTGACCCCAGGCAACGAGCCAGGAGACTGTCTATTGCGAAAGCTCGCCGCCACGGCGTTTGCCATTCCTATCCTCGCGCTGGTCTACGGACCGGTCTTCGTCCGGCGCATCCTCGCCGGTCGGATGGGGATCGGTATCGGCACCCTGGCGATCAGCGGGATCGTGATCGTCGGGCTGGCGGCCCCGGTCCAGACCCAGGCGCATCCGCCGGTCACCGCGAACCCGGTCGGACCGGCAGCCCTCGCCGGCAGCATCGAGCCGCACCACGGTCTCCGTGAGCCCGTCCGTGTGTCGTTCAGTTCGGCCATGGACCCGGTCAGCGTTGCCTCCGCCCTGAGCGTTGAGCCGTCGACCCCGGTCGTCCTGACCTGGGACACGGCCGGTCGGGCGCTGACGGTCGCCCCCAAGTCCGGCTGGAAGGCGAGCACCTACTACACGGTCACGATCGCCCCGGGTGCCGCTGACGCCACCGGACAGAAGCTGGCCGCTCCGGCCCGCGCCATCTTCACGACTCGTCCCGCCATCGGCGGCCGGATCGTCGCTCTCGACGCCGCCAGCGCGGGTCGCCTGCCGACCGCGACCGGGTTCGTCGTGTCATACGACGGTCCGGTCGACAGCGCCACCGTCCAGGCCGCCTTCCACATCGACCCGGCGGTCGAGGGCTCGTTCACGACCGAGACGACCGCTGCCGGCGGCACGGTGGTCACTTTCACCCCCAACGGGAGCCTCGATCCGGATACGGCCTATACGGTGTCGGTCGAGGGCCCCGTCGTAGACCGGGACGGTCTGGCCACGATCGCCCCGGCAGCCCTCGCTGTTCGAACCGCCAGGGGCCCGACGATCGTCCGGTTCCGCCCGGTGGCCGGTACGACTGACGCCTCCCGGACTGCGACCCTGTCGGTGCGCTTCACCGCGCGGATGGACCACGCCTCGACCGAGGCCGCGTTCACGGCCCGGGTCGGCACCAAGAAGCTCAAGGGCAGCGTGACTTGGGCCGAGCGCGACACCGTCCTGGTGTTCAAGCCCGCGGCGGTCCTGGCCTACGGGACGAAGGTGGTGATCCAGGTCGCCACGACTGCCACTGATCGCCACGGCACGCCGCTGGCTGCGGTAAAGACAGCCACATTCAGCGTCGAGAAGAAACCGACAGCCGCCCGCGCGGCCGCCCGTAGTGGTGGTGGCGGCGGCGGTGGCGGCACGACCCATATCGGTCACGGCGGGAGCGTGGGGTCGGGTTCGTGGCAGGCCGTCGAGGCCTACTACCTCCGGCTCATGAACTGCACCCGCGGCGGCGGTTGGGTCACCTCCGGTGGCGATTGCAGCAGCCCCGGCGGGAGCGGCATCGCACCGCTCATCCTCAGTTCCGGGATCAGCACCAGCGTCTCGCGACCGTACGCCAAGTACCTGGTCGGCACCGGGATCTGCAGCCACTTCGCGGACGGCGACCCGGGTGATCGACTCCGCCGAGCGGGCTACGGTGGCGACTACCGCGAGAACCTCGGCTGCCGCTCGGCCGCCAACGCTTATGCGTCGGTCCTCGGGACCCACCTCTACTTCCAGAGCGAGAAGCCGTGCGGCGGCTACTGCCATTACGCCAACATCATGTCGACCAAGATGAAGTACGTCGGGATCGGCGTGTGGGTCGGCCACGGCCGCGTCCGCCTCGTCATCGATTTCTGGGAAGGCTGAACTCCGCTGATCCGGAATGTCGTCCTTCACATCAACAACGAACAGCCGCTCCTGGCGGACCTGTACTCGCTCCCGTCGGCAGCCGACGTCGCTGTCCTGTGTACCAACCTGCGCGAGCTCAACGGCAAGCGGCCGGTGTTCGCCGACCGCATCGACTCGGTCTTCCTGTTCCCGCTGATCCATCTCCGCTTCATCGAGATGGCGTCCGAGACGATCGAGGCGTCGGGCGAGGTCCGGCACGACCCCGCACCGGCGCGCCACGACCAGGGCGATGGGGCCGATGAGCGACCCAGGCTGAGCGCCGGTGCGCCGATCGGAGCGGCGCCCTCGGACGCCGCCGCCGAGCCCGAGGCGGACCTCGACATCGACGAGGACTTCCTGCGGCGCGTCCGCGACGTCTGACCCGACCGAAGGTCGGCCGTACCGGCCCGCAGCCGGTGGATCGTCCGGGAAGAGAGGCCGGTGCTAGACTCCCGCACGTCATGAAGTCAGATCTGGTCATCGTCGAGTCCCCGGCCAAGGCGAAGACGATCGAGCGCTACCTCGGCCCGGGCTATACGGTCCTCGCCTCGTACGGTCACGTCCGCGATCTGCCCGAGAACCCCGGCAAGGGACAGCTCGGCGTGGACGTCGAGCACGACTTCGCCCCGACCTACGAGATCTCGCCGGACCGCCACCGCCAGCTGGCCGCCATCGAGAAGGCCGCCCGGGGCGCCAAGACGGTCTATCTCGCGACCGACCTCGATCGCGAGGGCGAAGCCATCGCCTGGCATGTCGCCGAGGCGATCAACCTGTCCCCGGAGCGGACCGCCCGGGTGACGTTCAGTGAGATCACCGAGCCGGCCATCCGCGAGGCGTTCGCCCATCCCCGCTCGATCGACCAGGACCTGGTCGATGCCCAGCAGACACGCCGGATCGTCGACCGGATGGTCGGCTACACCCTGAGCCCACTCATCTCGCGCAAGGTCCGGTCCGGCCTGTCGGCCGGTCGCGTCCAGTCCGTGGCCGTCCGCCTGGTGGTCGATCGGGAGCGCGAGATCCGGGCCTTCAGCGCGGTCGAGTACTGGACGGTCGAGGCCGTCCTGGTCGCTCTCGACGGGACCGCCTTCGCCGCGGACCTCGTCCGGATCGATGGCGACAAGCCGGTCATCGGCGACGCGGAGACGGCCGCACGTCACGTCGCCGCGCTGCAGGCCAGCCGGCCGGTGGTCGATGCGATCACGGTCAAGCGCTCCAAGCGGAGCCCGGCCCCGCCGTTCACCACGTCGACCCTCCAGCAGGAGGCGAGCCGGAAGCTCGGGTTCAGCCCGAAACGGACGATGTCGGTCGCCCAGCGGCTGTACGAGGGTGTCGAGACGCCCGATGGGCAGATGGGCCTGATCACCTACATGCGGACCGACTCGGTCGCGATGTCGGGTCTGGCCCTGGGCGAGGCTCGCGAGGTTATCGGCGAGCGCTACGGCGTCGAGTACACGATGCCCAAGGGCCGTCCGTTCAAGACCAAGACGCGCAACGCCCAGGAGGCCCACGAGGCCGTCCGTCCGACCTCATTCCGGCGCGATCCTGAGGCACTCGAGCGCGTCCTCGGCCGTGACGAGGCGCGCCTGTACCGGTTGATCTGGCAGCGAGCGCTGGCCAGCCAGATGAAAGAGAAGGAGCTCGAGACGACCGCCGCCGAGCTGCTGGCCGGTGCCTATGGCCTGCGGGCCAGCGCCACCAAGACGGTCTTCGACGGCTTCAGTCGGGTCTACACCGAAGGCCAGGACGACACCGCCGAGGAAGCCGAGCGGGCGCTCCCGGCGCTGGCCAAGGGCGACGTCACCGATGTGTCCGAGGTCCACCCGACCCAACACTTCACCGAGCCGCCGCCGCGCTTCACCGAGGCGACCCTGATCAAGTCGCTCGAGGAGCACGGCATCGGCCGCCCGTCGACCTACGCCGCGACGATCTCGACGATCGTCGACCGCGGCTACGTCAAGGTGGTCGAGCGGCGTCTCCACCCCGAGCCGATCGGTGAGGTCGTGACCGACCTGCTGGTCGAACATTTCGGCCGCTACGTCGACCTCGCCTTCACCGCCCGGATGGAGGACGAACTCGACGAGATCGCTCGTGGCGAGCGGGCCTGGGTGCCGCTCCTGCGCGCCTTCTACACTCCGCTCAAGGAACTCGTCGACGAGAAGCGGGCGGTCCTCCGCCGCAAGGATTTCACGACCGAGCCGTCGGACGAGGTCTGCTCGGAGGGCCATCCGATGGTCATCCGGCTCGGACGGAACGGGCGGTTCCTGGCCTGCTCGCTCTTTCCGGAGCACAAGGAATCGCGACCGCTGCCCGGCGAGGAGGAAGAGGCGCCGGCGCTGCCCGGCGTGGGCGAGACGTGCCCGAAGTGCGGCGCCACCGATGGTGGCACGCTGGCGGCCAAGCGTGGTCGGTTCGGGCCGTTCGTGGGCTGCTCGCGCTACCCCGACTGCGACTACATCAAGAAGGACGGCCCACCTCCGCCCGACCCGCTCCCGTTCGAAGTGGCCTGTCCCCGCTGCACGGAGGGTCGTCTGACGCCGCGCCGCGCCCGCCGGACCGGATCGGTCTTCTGGGGCTGCTCGCGCTATCCGAAATGCGATTTCACGACGTCACACGAGCCGCTCGGCGCGACTCATGACGTCGACGGAGGTCCCGTCGGTCGGAAGGGCGAGGATGCGGCGATGTGCCTGGAGTGCGGTTCGACGATGGTACTTGCGGCCGATGCGATCGTGCCCGGCGCGTCGCTGGTCGGCGGTCCGGCCGATGCCGCCGCCCTGGCTCGTCCGAAGCGAGGCGGGGGCGGCGGTCAGGGCGGCGGGGGACGGGGCGGCGCCCGGACGACGCCGCGCGGAGGAAAGACACGAGGTGGGTCTCGCACGCGGACGCCGCGGGCCACGGGCAGCCGGTCCACGGCCGCACGCCCCGACGAGACCGAGCGCGCGCCCGGGGCGTGACCGGCGCCGACGCCCTCGAGCGGTTCCTGGGCGGGCTCACGGCCCGCGATGCGTCCGACCACACGAGGCGCTCGTACGCGACTTCGGTCGGCGCCTACCTCGCCTGGCTCGACGAGCGCTCGATCGACTGGCGCCGGCCCGGCCGGGATGACCTGCGGGCGTATCTCGAGGTCCTGTCGGTGGGGCGGTCCCGGACCTCGGTAGCCCAGCGCCTGTCCGCCATCAGATCGTTCTACCGCTTCGCGGCTCGCCACGAGTTGTGCGCCGGCGACCCGTGGGGGGCGATCGCCACGCCACGCCAGCCGAAGCGGCTGCCGCAGGTCCTCGAGGCGCGTGAGGTCGAGCGACTCCTGACGGTCATCGACGACGAGGGCGCCGAGGCGGCGGCCGGGACGAGTCGAGCGCCGATCCTCACCGCCGCCCTCGTCCTACGCGATCGGGCGCTGGTCGAGACGGCCTACGCGGCCGGTCTGCGGATCAGCGAGCTGGCTGCGGCGACCCTCGGCTCGGTCGACCTGCGGCGCGGTGAGATCCGGGTCGTGGGCAAGGGTCGCAAAGAGCGGATCGGGTTGCTCGGGCGACCGGCCCGCGCCGCGATCGCCGACTATCTCGAGGTCGGGCGCCCGGCCCTGGTCGCTCGTCGACGGATGGATGGACCGCCCGGCGCGGATGAGCCGCCCTCGGAAGTCTTCCTCAACCAGCGCGGCGCACCCCTCGGCGTGCGCGGGTTGCGCTTCCGCCTCGATCGCCTTCGCCAGCGGGCCGGGCTGCCCATCGGCGTTTCACCGCATACGCTCCGCCACAGCTTCGCGACGCACCTGCTGGACGGCGGCGCCGACCTCCGCGTGGTCCAGGAGCTGCTTGGTCACGAGAGCCTGGCCACGACCCAGATCTACACCCACGTGTCGGGTGCCCGCCTGCGCTCGGCGTACCTCGACGCCCATCCACGGGCCCGCAGCGCCACTCGCTCGACGTGAGCAGCGGTCGCTCACTCGCCCGCGCCGGGTTGATCGTGACCGGCGCGTTCCTCGTCGCTCGAACGCTCGGCTGGGTTCGCCTGTCGGTCATCGGTGCGACGTTCAACGTGTCGGGCGAGCTCGACACCTTTTTCGCCGCGTTCCGCGTCCCCGACCTGATCTTTCAGCTGGTCGCGGCCGGCGCCCTGTCGTCGGCGCTCATCCCGGTCCTGTCCGGGCTCCTGGCGACCGGTGAGGAGTCACGCGCCTGGCGGGTCGCCTCGACCGTGGCCAACGTCATGCTCGGGATCCTGCTCATCCTGGCGGTCATCGTCCTGGCCACGACCCCGCAGATCATCGAGCTGGTGACCCCCGGGTTCACCCGCGCCCAGCAGGCCCAGACCGTTGATCTGACCCGGATCATGCTGGCCAGCCCCATCCTGCTTGCGCTCGGCTCACTGGCGACCAGCCTGCTCAACTCGAAGGGCCGCTTCGCCGCCGCCGCGGCCGCTCCGATCATCTACAACCTGGCGATCATCGGCGGCGCCCTATTCCTGGCGCCGACGTACGGTGTCGTCGGGCTGGCGATCGGGGTCGTCCTGGGATCGCTCTGCCATCTCGCCATCCAGGCCCTGCCGCTCCACCGGATCGGCTACCGCTGGACCGCGCGGATCGACCTCGGTGACGCTTCGGCCAGGCAGGCGCTCCTGCTGATGGTGCCGCGGGCGATCGGGCTCGGCGCCAGCCAGCTGACGTTCCTCGTGGCGACCTCGCTGGCGACGACGATCGGGGTGGGTGCCGTGAGCGCGTTCTCGTTCGGGTTCTCGGTGTTCCAGATCCCGATCGGCGTCATCGGCATCCCCATCGGCGTGGTGATGCTGCCGTCGATGTCGCGCGACGTCGCCCTCGGCGAGACCGCCCGCTACGTCAGCCTGGTCAGCCGGGCGCTCCGGCTCATCCTGTGGGTGATGCTGCCGCTGGCCGGCCTGACGATCGTGCTCCGGATGGAGATCGTGACCCTGCTGTTCGGTTACGGGAAGTTCGACGCGCGCGGCGTTGAGATGACCGCGGCGGTGCTCGTGTTCATGTCCCTGGCCCTGGCGTCCGAGTCGCTCATCGCGATCCTGGCCCGGGCCTTCTACGCCAACCTCGACACGCTGACCCCGGTCCTGGCGGCGGTCCTCGCCGTGGCCATCAACGTCAGCCTGGCCATCCTGTTGGTGCCCCGCCTGGAGCTCGCCGGGATCGGCCTGGCGATCGCCATCGGGTCGTGGGTCGAGGTCGCCGTCCTGATCCTGGTCCTGCGCCGCCGGATCGGAGGCTTCGACCTGGCCGACCTGGTCCGACTGGGTGCGCTCGCGCTTGGGTGCGCCGCGGTCGCGACGGCGGTCGCCTGGGCCGCCATGGCCACCGCCGAGCGGGTCGTCGGGGTCGATCCACCTCGGGCGGTCCTCCTGCTCGAGCTCGGTCTGGTGACCGGCCTGGCCGGGCTGGCCTACCTTGGCCTGAGCCGAGCGTTGCGGATCCCGGAGCTCGGCACTATCGTGCGGCTCATGTCCGACGCCCTCCGACGTCCGGCACGGCCGTGACCGACGGAGCTCTCGCCGACGCCCGGCTCGATGCCTGGGACGCATTCGTGGCCAGTCATCCGCTGGCGACCTACCTCCAGACGTCCGGTTGGGCGCAGGTCAAGGCATCCAATGGCTGGACGAGCCGGCTGGTCGAGACAGCCCTCGACGAGGGCGGCCGGATCGGGGCGCAGATCCTGCTTCGACGTCCGTGGCCGGTCCCATGGACGTTCGCCTACGCGCCGCGCGGGCCGCTGGCGACCGACTGGAGCGAGGCGGCGCTCCGAACCTGGGGTGACCAGCTCCGCGACGCCGTGCAACGGTCCAGCGGCCGCGGCCCGGGCGTGGCCCACGTCCGGATCGACCCCGAGATCGAGCTCGGCGGCCCGCTCGACATCGACGGCGCGGCCCGGACGACCCTGGAGGGACTCGGCTGGCGGTCGGCCCCTGAGGTCC
Source organism: Candidatus Limnocylindrales bacterium (assembly GCA_038325875.1). GTDB lineage: Bacteria > Chloroflexota > Limnocylindria > Limnocylindrales > CSP1-4 > Chersky-267. The sequence goes on along the minus strand of JBBQJL010000003.1, from coordinate 92,311 downwards.
AGCCGAGCGTGACCCGGGTCGTCGACCTGACCGCCGACGAGGCCGTGCTGTGGGGCGACCTCCGCTCCAAGTGGCGCCAGTACGTCAACCGGGCTCGTGCCGGCGGCCTGACCGTCGACGACATCGACGCCGATACGGACGCCGCTGCCTTTCCCACATTCCACCGGGTCATGGCCGACACGTCTCGCCGGACGGGGACACCGATCAGGACGGAGGCCGCCTACCGCGACATCTGGGACGCCTTCCGGCCCGTCGGGGGGGCTCGCCTCCTGTTCGCCCGGGATGCCCCCGGCGAGGTCCTGGCGGTCCTGCTCCTGGTTCGCTGCGGGAGCCGGGTCGTCGAGCCGTACGGCGGGATGACCGCGAGCGGAGCGGAGCGCCGGGCGAACTACCTGCTGAAGTGGGAGGCGATCCGGACCAGCCGGGATGCGGGCGCCACGTCGTACGACATGTGGGGTCTCGTCCATCCGGGCATCCGCCAGTTCAAGGAGGGGTTCGGGGGCCGTGAGGTGTGCCTGATCGGCGCCTGGGACCTGCCGCTGAGCGGGCTCCGTTGGAAGGCCTACCGGCTGGCCGAGCGCAGTCGCCGCGCCCCGCGTGCCGTCACCGCGGCGACCGATGGCCCCGCCACGACCGCCAGGACCGCCACGACCGATGGCCCCGCCACGACCGACGACCCTGGCACGACCGACGGCACGGCCGCGGTCGCCCGATGAACGAACGAGCGGCCGGCTCCGACCCGCTGGCTGCGGCCCTCGGCGCAGCCGAGCCGACGGTCCCGCGTCCCCTCGGCGAGCTCATCGCCCGGCTCGGCGCCGAGGGCAACCTCCGCTCGGTGGTCGGCGGGCAAGGCGCCTCCGACGTCGAGGCCGTCGCACCCGTCGCGGTCGCCGGGATCAGCGACGACTCACGAACGACGAAGGCGGGTGACCTGTTCGTGGCGATCCCCGGCGCCCATACCGACGGTCACGACCACGTCCCCGCAGCGTTCGCCGTGGGCGCGGCCGCGGCCATCGTCGAGCGACCGGTGCCGGACAGCGGCGGTGTCCAGCTCGTGGTCGAGCGGGGGGCGACCGCACTGGCCTCCGCCGCAGCCTGGTGGTATGGCGATCCGAGCCGGGAGCTTGCCGTCGTCGGGGTGACCGGGACCGACGGCAAGACGACGACGTCGTTCCTGGTGGCCGCGGCGCTCGAAGCCACCGGCCTGCCGACGGGCCTGGTCGGGACCGTCGAGACGCGCGTCGGCCCGCTGCGCGTCCGGACGCCGGGCCACGTGACCACCCCGGGCGCGATCGCGCTCCAACACCTGCTCCGAGCGATGGTCGAGGCCGGTGATCGCGCCGCCGTGATCGAGACGACCTCGCACGGGCTGGCGGCCGAGCGGGTCGGGGCGATCGCCTACGACGCGGCGATCTTCACCAACCTGTCCCACGAGCACCTCGAGTTTCACGGGACGTTCGCGGCGTACCGCGCGGCCAAGGTCAGCCTGTTCGAGCGTCTCGGGCGCGCCGCTTCGGGCGAGGCCGGGCCCGAACGGCGTCCGCGGATCGGGGTCGTCAATGCCGACGATCCCGCCGCCGCGGCGTTCGCCGCTGCGACCCGAACTGCCGGGGCACGCCTGATCACTTACGGGGCCGGCAGCAGCGCCGGTGTTCGCGCGGTCGCGGTCGAGGAGCGGGCGGATCGTCTGCGCATCGAGGTGACCGCCGACGGCTGGGCCGGCCTGGTGTCCCTCCGACTGGCCGGCCGGTTCAATGTCCACAACGCCCTGGCGGCGATCGCCCTGGGGGTCGGCTGGGGGCTGGACCTCGAGGCGGTCAAGGCCGGGCTCGAAGCAGTCGAAGGCGTGTCGGGACGGATGGAGCGGGTGGATCGTGGTCAGCCGTTCGGGCTGATCGTCGACTTCGCCCACAGCCCGGCTGCGCTCGAGACCGTGCTGGCACAGCTCGGACCGGTGGCCGCGGCGTCGGGCGGCGAGCTGATCGTTGTGTTCGGCTCGGCGGGGGAGCGGGACGTCGCCAAGCGGCCGATGATGGGCCGTATCGCGGGTCAGCGCTGCAGGCTGGTCGTGGTGACCGACGAGGACCCGCGTGGTGAGGACCGGCTGGCCATCCTCGAGGCGATCGCAGCTGGCGCCGCGACGGCCGGCCGTCGACGTGGCGACGATCTGCTCGTCGTCCCGGACCGCGCCGAAGCGATCGCTGTCGCGCTGGAGCGCGCCCGACCGGGCGACGTGGTGCTGCTCGCCGGAAAAGGTCACGAACCGACGATCGAGGGACCGGACGGCCCGCTCCCGTGGGATGAGCGCCGCGCGGCCGAGGACGCCCTCGCCGCGCTCGGGTTCGGGCTCGATCCAGCGACGTGAGGGGTTGCCTGGTCACGATCGTCGTGCTCGTGCTGGGGATGGGGACGGCCGTCTGGTTCCTGCTCCCGCCGCTGGCCGGGACACTCGCCGAAGGCGCGCTGGTGGCCGCCGGTTTCGATGCCGACTCGAGCACCGTCACGGTCGAGTCCGATCCGCCGCTCAAGCTGCTGACGCTGAGGGCCGATGCGATCCGCATCCGCGCGACCAATGTCGCCTTCCGTGGCCTGGACGCCGCCTCGGCCGACATCACCCTGAGCGACGTCGCCGTGGTCGCTCAGTCGTTCGGGACGCTCAGGGGTTCGCTCAAGGGTGTCCGGTTCCAGCCCGAGCACGGAGCCGAGCTCGCCGTCCCGCTCGTCCGCCTGTCCGGCACCCCGAACCAGGTCCGGGCCACCCTCGACCTGCCCGCCGCCGACGCCCAGGCGCTGGCCGTGGCTGCCATGGAGAACGCCGTTGGGATCACCCCGTCGAGCGTGGTCCTGGCAGCTCCCGATCGGGTCCGGATGACAGCCGGTGGGCTGGCCGTGGACGGACGGCTCGCGCTGGGCGCGGACGGGTCGCTCGTCCTGACCGCTCCAGCCGGGAGCAACCTCGGCTCGGTCGAGCTCATCTCGCCGGGCGTCGAGCTGCCGGTCAGGATCGAGTCGTTCAAGATCGTCAACGGGGGCCTCATCCTCGTCGCGACGCTGGATCCCGGACTCGGCTGAGCGGGACGGTCACATCCGCCGCGCACGAATGAGCGGGACGCTGGCGTCAGCCACGCACGACTGAGCTTCGCGGACGCGCTGCTATCCTTTGGCGCGATGTCGATCGAACCGGTGAGCAGCCCGCCCAAGACGCCCCGCCCGGCAGCCCGTCGTCCGGCCACGCCGGCCGCCGCCAAACCGACCGCCCGGAAGAGCTTCGAGCCGCTCCGACGGGACCTCCTGGCGGCTCTCGAGCGGCACTACCCGCAGGCCGACCTGGCGCCCGTCAGCGAGGCGTTCGATCTCGCCGTCGAGGCCCATGGGGACCAGCGCCGGGCGTCGGGCGAGCCGTACGTGACCCACCCCATCGCTTCGGCCCAGATCCTGGCCGAGCTCGGGATCGATCCGATCGCGGTCGAGGCCGCGCTCCTGCACGACGTCCCCGAGGACACCGAATACAGCCTGTCCGACATCGAGGAGCGCTTCGGCCCGGAGGTCGCCCACCTCGTCGACGGGGTCACCAAGCTGTCCAAGTTCAGCACGCATACCCATGAGCAGCAGCAGGCCGAGAACATCCGGAAGATGTTCCTGGCCATGGCCGAGGACATCCGGGTCGTCCTGATCAAGCTGGCCGATCGCCTCCACAACATGCGCACCCTGTCGGCCCTGCCGACCGACAAACAGCACCGGATCGCTCGTCAGACGATGGAGATCTACGCGCCGCTGGCCGAGCGGCTCGGGATCTGGCAGATGAAGTGGGAGCTCGAGGACCTCGCCTTCAAGGCCCTCGAGCCGGAGCGCTTCCGCGAGCTGGCCAAGCTGCTCGACACCCGCCGCAAAGGCCGTGAGGGGTTCATCGAGGCCGCCATCGCCGAGCTGCACCCGGCCCTCAAGGCCGCCGGCATCGAGGCCGAGATGGAGGGTCGGCCCAAGCATATCTACAGCATCTACAAGAAGATGCAGCGCAAGGGCGCCGGGTTCGAGGAGATCTACGACGTCTACGCGATCCGCTGCCTGGTCGAGGAGGTCAAGGACTGCTACGCGGCCCTCGGCGTGGTTCACTCGATCTGGCGGCCGATCCCGGGCCAGTTCGACGACTACATCGCGGTCCCCAAGAACAACCTGTACCAGAGCCTCCACACCGCGGTCATCGTCAGCGAGGGCAAGCCGCTCGAGATCCAGATCCGGACACAGGCGATGCACCAGGTGTCCGAAGTCGGCATCGCCGCCCACTGGCGCTACAAGGAAGGCAGCCGGTCGGACCGGGAGTACGACGCCAAGCTGGCCTGGCTCCGCCAGCTCATGGACTGGCAGCGCGAGGTCTCGGACGCGACCGAGTTCGTCGAGGGGATCAAGCTCGACATCTTCCAGGATCAGGTCTTCGTGTTCACCCCGCGGGGCGACGTCAAGGACCTGCCGGCCGGCTCGACCCCGCTCGACTTCGCCTATCGGATCCATACCGACGTCGGTCACCGCTGCATCGGCGCGAAGGTCAACAACCGGCTCGTCCCGCTCGATTACCGGTTGAAGAACGGCGACATCGTCGAGATCGTCACGACCAAGGGCGAGCACGGCCCGTCGCGCGACTGGCTGAACGTCGTCCGGACGAGCCACGCCAGGGAGAAGATCCGGGCCTGGTTCAAGCGCCAGGAGCGCGACGACAACATCGTCCACGGGCGCGAGTCATTGGAGCGCGAGCTCCGGCGCCTGGCCCGCAAGTCGATCCAGGTCGTCGGCAACGACAAGATCGCCGAGGTCGGCAAGCTCTACAACTTCGACACGCTCGACGACTTCTATGCGGCGATCGGCTACGGCGCGGTCGGCGCGACCCAGGTCGTCATGCGCCTCGGGGTGGTCGACGACGCCGAGCTCGCCCTGCCGACCGTCGCGCCGTCGACGGTCCCGGAGCGGACCGGCGGCGTCCGGGTCAAGGGTGTCGGCGACCTCCTGGTCCGCTTCGGCAAGTGCTGTCACCCGATCCCCGGCGATCCGATCCAGGGGTTCATCACCCGGGGCAAGGGCGTGACCGTCCACCTCCGCTCGTGCCCGACCGTCATGAATGAGCGAGAGGTCGGCCGGCTGATCGAGGTCGAGTGGGAGGCCACGCCGGCCCAAACCTACCCGATCGCGATCCGGGTCGAAGCCTACGACCGGACCGGTCTCCTGTCGGACATCACCCAGGTCGTGGCCGAGGCCAAGGTCAACATCCTGGCCGCCTCGGTCAACGTGATGCAGGACCACATGGCCGTGGTCATCGCCACGCTCCAGGTCGCCTCGGTCAGCCAGCTCGCGCGGGTGATGGGCCGGATCGAGCAGCTGAAGGACGTCGTCTCGGTCCAGCGCGACCTCGGCTGAGCGCCCCAAGATGCAACACGTCTTTCGCCTGCCCGAACCCGGCAGCCCGGACATCACCGTCGACCACAGCCAGCTCTCGGGGCTGCACGTGTCGCTCGACGGCGAGCGCCTTCGGCGGCTGCGCGAGCGGGGGCGCCCGGCCTGGCAGATCCCGATGGCGGACGGGACGACCCGGCGGGTCAGCTTCGGCGGCCAGATGACCGGCCTGGTGGCGTTCGTCGATAGCGGCGCGATCGTCCAGATCGAGCGTCGCCTCGCGAACTGGGAGCTGCTCCTGGCGTTCCTGCCGTTGGCCCTGCTCGGGTTGACCGGGCTGGCCGGCGGCGTGCTCGGCCTGGCCGCCGTGGTGGCCGACCTGCGCATCCTGCGGGCGCCGTGGCCGCCGGCGGCACGCGTCCTGGCTACATTCGGGATGTTCGCGGCGGCGTTCCTCGTGTCCTACGTCATCAGCCGAGTGCTGTTCGCCTAGACTTCGGACCATGCCCGCCTATCGCGCCCCGCGCGGCACTCGAGACCTGCTGCCGGACGAGCGAGTGACCTGGGCACGGCTCGAGCGCTTGGCGGCCGAGATCGCAGGGCGGTACGGCTACCGCCAGATCGAGACCCCGATGTTCGAGCAGAGCGCCGTCTACGAGCGCGGGCTCGGCGAGGCGACGGACGCGGTCGAGAAGGAGCTCTTCCGGCTGGCGCCGCGGACCGACGACGGCGAGGCGTGGTCGCTCCGACCCGAGCCGACGGCCGGGATCGTACGGGCCTACATCCAGCACGGGATGCAGACCTGGCCCCAGCCGGTGAAGCTGAGCCTGACCGGACCGATGTTCCGCTATGACCGACCGCAGGCCGGCCGCTTCCGCCAGTTCTGGCAGTTCGACGTGGAGGCGATCGGCGATCCCGGGCCGGCGGTCGATGCCGAGATCGTCGAGCTTGGGCTGCGCTTCTACCGGGAAGCCGGCCTGCTCGACGTCGAGGTTCAGCTCAACTCGATCGGCGATTCGGCCTGCCGCCCGGCCTATGTCGCGGAGCTCGATGCCTACTACCGGGCGCACCTGGATGCCGTCCCGGCGTTCGAGCGCGAGCGGCTCGAGCGGAACCCGCTCCGCCTGCTCGACTCCAAGGACCCGGCGATGCTCGAACTCAACGCGGGCGCGCCGCGGATCGTCGAGCGACTATGCGCCGCCTGTGCCGATCATTTCGCCGGCGTCCGCGCCCACCTTGACGCGCTCGGGATCGTGTATCGGCTGCAGCCGGGCCTGGTCCGCGGGCTCGACTACTACACCCGGACTGCGATCGAGTTCTATCGCCCGGGGGCCGAGGGGCAGCAGTCGGCGCTGGGTGGCGGCGGCCGCTACGACGGGCTCGTCGAGCTGCTCGGCGGCCGACCGACTCCCGGGATCGGCTTCGGCCTGGGGCTGGACCGGGTCGTGCTCGCCCTCCAGGACGTCGGCGCCGCGGAAGGCCGCCCGGCAGGGCTGCTGGCGGTCGTCGTCGGCGTCGACCCGGACGCCACCATCGAGCGGCTGACCCTCGCGACTGAGCTGCGGGCGGCAGGTCTTCGCGCCCGGGCCGAGCTCGGTCGGCGCAAGCTCGGCCGTCAGCTCGAGGCGGCGGCCAAGGAGGGCGCCCACTTCGCGGTCATCCTGGGCGGCGAAGAGGGTGACGGACACGTCGAGCTGCGCGACCTCCAGGCAGGGACGCAGCGCTCCGTGCCGTCGGCGGATCTCGTGCGCGAGCTCACCCGTGCCGACGAGACCCACCAGCACGGCTGACAGACGGGTCAGGCGGGCTCAGGCGACGCCTCGCTCGGTGAGCATGAGGTCGTCCGGATTGCAGAGCTGGATGGTCGACTACGATACGCCCGCCATGAACGACCACCTTGCCGTGCCCAGCCTCGCGACGCCATACCGCACGCACACCTGCGGCCAGCTCCGCCCCGGCGACGTCGGCGCGACCGCGCGCCTCGCCGGCTGGGTCCATCGCCGGCGCGACCACGGCCAGCTGATCTTCCTCGATCTGCGCGACCGCCACGGCCTGACCCAGGTGGTGATCGACGCGACCGAGGCACCCGTGGCGCACGAGATCGCCAGTCGGGTGCGCAACGAGTTCGTGGTGACCGTGGAGGGCACGGTCGAGCGGCGGATGGCAGGCAAGGAGAACGCCGACCTGGCGACCGGCGAGATCGAGCTCCGGGCGTCGACCTTCGAGATCCTGAGCGAAGCGAAGACGCCGCCGTTCTACATCAACGACCCGGATGCCACGGTCGACGAGGCGCTTCGCCTGAAGTACCGCTACCTCGATATCCGGCGCGAGCCGATGCAGCGCCGCCTCCTCCTTCGCTCGCAGCTGGTCCACAAGATCCGCGAGGTCCACCACGCGCATGGCTTCGTCGAGGTCGAGACTCCGAACCTGATCAAGTCGACGCCGGAAGGGGCCCGCGACTTCATCGTCCCGAGCCGGCTCCAGCCGGGGGCGGTCTACGCCCTGCCCCAGAGTCCGCAGCAGCTCAAGCAGCTGCTGATGGTCGCGGGCATCGACCGCTACTTCCAGATCGCACGCTGCTTCCGCGACGAGGACCTGCGCGGCGACCGACAGCCGGAATTCACCCAGCTGGACCTCGAGATGAGCTTCGTCGATGAGGATGCGGTGATGGGCTTCGTCGAGACGATGGCGATCGAGGTGTCCCGGGCGGTCGTGCCGGAGCGGCCCCTCCAGGCCGTCCCGTTCCCGCGCTTCACCTACGACGAGGTGATCGAGCGGTTCGGCTCGGACAAGCCGGACGTCCGCTTCGGGATGGAGCTGATCGACCTGGCGCCGGCCCTGGTTGACGCGAGCGGGACGGCGGTCTCGGGCTTCCGCGTGTTCGACGACGCGCTCGGTGCCGGAGGCCGGGTCAAGGCCATCGTCGCCCCAGGGATGGGTGGCGCGGCGCGGTCGCAGATCGACGACCTGACCGAGCTCGCCAAGCGATACGGTGCCCGCGGCCTGGCCTGGCTGGCGGTCGAGTCCGGCGGCGCCGTCCGCTCGCCGATCGCGAAGTTCCTCGGCGATGAGCGCACCACCGCCGTGGTCGATCGAGTCGGCGCCGGGGAGGGCGACCTCGTCCTGATCGTGGCCGACGAGCCGACGGTGACCGCTGATGTCCTCGGCCGGCTGCGCGCGGAGCTCGGCGCACGCCTCGGCCTGGCCGATCCGTCGGTCCTCGCTTACGCCTGGGTCCATCGCTTCCCGATGTATCAGTGGGACGCCGACAACGCCCGCTGGGACGCCACCCACAACCCGTTCAGCGGCGTCCTCCCCGAGGACCTCGCGCTCCTGACCACCACCAGCGGAGACTTGTCCAAGGCCGCCCCCGGCGACCCGGCCGGCCAGGCCCGGGCGCTCCAGTACGACCTGGTGCTCAACGGCTGGGAGCTGGCCGGCGGAAGCATCCGGATCCACCGGCGCGACCTCCTGGAGCGGAGCTTCGCCCTCCAGGGTCAGACGATCGACGGGATGCAGGAGAAGTTCGGGGCGGTCCTCGACGCCTTCGAGTATGGCGCCCCACCGCACGGTGGGATCGCCGCCGGGATCGATCGTTGGGCGGCGCTGCTGACCGACCAGACCACGATCCGTGAGGTCATGGCCTTCCCCAAGACCCAGTCGGGCGGCGACTTGATGCTCGACGCACCGTCGCCACCGGACCCGGGCCAGTACGCCGAGCTCGGCCTGCGCTTCGTGGGCGTGCCTGAGCGTGAGGTGCGATCCGGATCGCGATGACCGACCCACAGCGGTCCAGCCACCGCGAGACGTGAACCCGCTCAGGGCGATCGCGCGACATCCCCGCTTCGCGGCCCTGGCCGGCGCGTTCTGCATCGCCTTCTCGGGGATCTTCTACCTGGCGTCGGGGGTGAGCCCGTCGACCGGGGTCGTCTTCCGCTGCCTGTACGGGCTGCCGCTCCTGCTCCTGGCCGCCTGGTTCGAGCGCCGGGACCTGGGACCGATGACCGCGCGGACCGTCCGTCTGTCGGCGGTCGCCGGGATCTTCTTCGCGGTCGACCTCGTGACGTTCCACTACGTCGCCGACAACATCGGGGCCGGACTGGCCACGATGATGGGCAATCTCCAGGTCCTGGTCGTCGCGCTCGCGGCGTGGCTCCTGTGGCGAGAGCGACCGCGGCGCGAGGTCCTGATCGCGCTGCCGATCATGGTTTGTGGGGTCGTCCTGATGTCGGGGATCCTGGGCGGCGCCGTCTATGGCGACGATGCCCCGCTGGGTGTGGCCCTTGGGCTCGTCACGGCCTCGGCGTACGCCGGCTACCTGCTGGTCATGCGTCGGGCGAGCCCGGATGCGCGTCCGGCCGGACCCGTGACGATCGCTACGTTCGTCACCGCGATCGTCGCCGCGGCCTCGGGCATCCTCGTCGGCGACCTCGACCTGGTCCCGTCACTGCCCGCCCACGCCTATCTCCTGTTGCTCGGGGTCACGAGTCAGTCGGTCGGCTACCTGTTCATCCAGGTGTCTCTGCCACGGCTGCCGTCCGTCCTGTCGTCGGCGATCCTGCTCGCCCAGCCGGTTATCACGGTCCTGCTCGCCATGGCGCTGCTCGGGGAGACACCATCGACCGGGCAGCTCGCCGGGGTCGCCCTGATCGTGGTCGGCCTGGCGATCGCGACCGGGGTCGCGGCACGCCTTCGTCCGGACGCCTGGGGTGGACCCAGGCCGTTCGCCTAGGGCCGGCCGATGCGCTCGAGCAGGGCGACGGTCGCGGCGACCACCTGGCGTTGCTGCTCTTCGCGCGGGATCGTGGCCGGCGGGTCGTTCGGCTGACCGGTGTAGCAGCCCATCTGCTCGTGGTTCCCACCGGCGATGACGGTCGTGGTCAGATCGGTCCCGAGCTTGGCCAGGTTGGCCGGGCTGCTGAATGACCCGACTCCGCCGTCGAGCGTCCCGTAGACCGATCCGACCGACAGCTGCTGCGGCGCGAGGTCGGCCGCAGAGTACGACGCCCAGAGCACCAGGCCGTCGACCGCGCCCGGGTGTGACGCGGCGTACTGGGCCGCCATCGAGCCGCCCAGCGAATGCCCCCCGACGGCCCAGTGGGTCACTTCGGGATGCGCCTCGATGACCGCCTGGGCGGCATCGATGTCGAACACGGCCAGGTTGAACGGGACGTCGACGATCGCGGTCAGGTAGCCGGCCTCGGCGATCGCTCGCGCCGCCGGCGCGTAGGCGGCCGGCGGGACCTTGCCGCCCGGATAGAGGATCAGGCCCGTCGTCGGCGGCTCCGCTGTCGGTGTATAGGTCAGGGTCCCGTCCTGATCCTGAAAGGTCGCCCCGGGCGTCGAGGCCAGGGCGACCGTCGCCTCCGACAGGAGGGGCTGCGGCTGGGCGAACCACAAGAAGCCCGCGACCCCGATCGCGACGATCGCCATGAGGAGGACGGCGACGGCCTTCAGGATGCGGGATCGGGTCATCTCTGGTCCTGTTCGGAGCGGGCCTGCGGGTGGATGGGACCCGGGTCAGTCGGTCGGGGCGGCGGTCGGGCCAGGGGGCTCGGGCAGCCCGGCGTCCGCCGCGACTGCGGCACCCCATTCATGGTCACGCCCGGCCGGCGGATCGGGCGGACCCTCGTACGTGGGGAGGTCGGTGAACGGCGTGTCCACGCCGTGGACGACGCCCGGATCGCCCAGCTCGACCAGTCGCGAGGGGACAGTCGCGACGAGGTCCTCGATGACCTCCGGCGGCATCCGCTCCGGTGCCACGGCCCGCAGCGCGTCCAGCCGGGCCATCGGCAGGAGGATCGGCCAGCCAGGTTGGCCGTTCCAGGTCGGGCGCAGGATCGTGCCGGGGTCCACCCCGTGCGCTTCGATCAACGAGGTGACCGTCTCCGGACCGACCCAGGCCATCCGTCCCGGCCAGAGCAGCGCAGCGGACGTCTCGCCGACCTCGGCCTCCGCCAGCTCGATGCCGCGGACCATCTGGCCGACCGGCCCGGCTGCCTCGGGGGCGGGGGCGCCCCACGACGCCTCGGTGCCGGCGAGGGCCGCCGCCACCGTCCCGTCGGGGTCAGGCGACACCACGACGATCGGCAGAGCGCCGCCCGACCAGGCCAGCTCGACCAGCCGGCGGACGCGCGGCTGCCCGAGCGTATCCGCCAACGAACCCTCGGCGGTGGCGGACAGGATGACGGCGGCGACGGTCATGGCGCGATGCTAGCAGGAGGCGACTCCGGCCACGATGTGGCACACTCTGACGGTCCCATGATCGCCCGAACGAGTCCGACCGTGCCCGCCGCCGCCCCGACCGCCATCCGCGCCGATCTCCGCAACATCGCCATCGTCGCCCATGTCGACCACGGCAAGACCACCCTGGTCGACGCGATGCTCCGCCAGACCGGGACCTTCCGAGCCAACCAGGCGGTGGTCGATCGGGTCATGGATTCGGGCGACCTCGAGCGCGAGAAGGGGATCACCATCCTGGCCAAGCAGACCACGGTGGACCACGCCGGGATCCGCCTCAACATCGTCGACACGCCCGGCCATGCGGACTTCGGCGGCGAGGTCGAGCGGTCGCTCCTGATGGTCGACGCGGTCCTCCTCCTCGTCGACGCGGCCGAGGGGCCGCTTCCGCAGACCCGCTACGTGCTCAAGAAGGCGATGGCTCGCCGACTGCCGGTCGTCGTCGCGCTCAACAAGATCGACCGGGGGGACGCCCGTCCGGCCGAGGTCCTCGATGCGGTCTATGAGCTATTCATGGATCTCGGGGCAGACGCGCACCAGATCGACTTCCCGGTCGTCTACACCAACGCCAAGGCCGGCACTGCCACGCTGGACCTGGCCAGGCCGGGGACCGACTTGGCGCCGCTGCTGGACCTGCTGGTCAGGGTCACTCCGCCGCCGACCTACGAGGAGGACCATCCCCTCCAGCTCCTGGTCACCAACCTGTCGGCCAACGAGTATGTCGGCCGGATGGCGGTCGGTCGGATCTGGAACGGGCGGATCCGGATGGGCCAGCGGGTGACCGTCGTGCGCGAGGAGGCGGACGACACGGCCGGCACGGTCGAACCCGGCCGTATGGTCGCCCTGTCGGGCACGGTCACCAGCCTCCAGACCGCTCACGGCATCGACCGGATCGACATCGCCGAGGCCGGCCCGGGGGACATCGTGTCGGTCGCCGGGCTGCCCGAGGTGACCATCGGCGACACCCTCACCGACCCGAGCGACCCTCGGCCGATGCCCCGTCTCGACGTCGATGCACCGACCCTCCGGATGACCTTCGGGGTGAACACCTCGCCGTTGTCCGGACGGGACGGGAAGTACGTCACCAGTCGCCAGATCAAGGCCCGCCTCGCGAAGGAGACCCTGGGCAACGTCTCGATCGAGGTCTACCCGACCGAGTCGGGCGATACGTACGAGGTCCGTGGCCGGGGCGAGCTCCAGCTGGCGATCCTGATCGAGCAGATGCGCCGCGAAGGGTTCGAACTGACGGTCAGCCGTCCCGAGGTCATCCTGCGCACGGTCGGCGGCGAGGTCGAGGAGCCGTACGAGCGGATCACCATCGACATCCCGCCGGACTACATCGGCGAGGTCCAGACCGCCCTCGCCGGGCGCAAGGGCCGGCTCGAACAGATGAGCTCGGATGCCGACGGACGGGTCCGGATGGAGTTCATCATTCCGGTCCGGGGCCTGATCGGGTATCGCGGTCAGCTCCTGACGGACACGCGCGGCACTGCCCTGCTCCACCAGCTCGGCGAGGGCTATGGGCCGTGGGCCGGCGAGGTGACCCATCGGACGGACGGCGTGATGGTCGCCGACCGGACGGGCGTATCGAACGCCTACGGCCTGTTCAACCTGGAAGAGCGCGGCGAGCTGTTCATCGGCGCCGGCGAGGACGTCTACGAGGGGATGATCGTCGGGGAGAACTCCCGGTCCGGCGACATGAACGTCAATGCCACCAAGGCCAAGCAGCTGACCAACATCCGGACCCACTCGCACGACGAGTCGCTCCGGCTCACGCCGCCGCGCCAGATCACCCTCGAAACGGCCATCGAGTTCATCTCCGACGACGAGCTGGTCGAGGTCACCCCGACGTCGATCCGGCTGCGCAAGCGCTTTCTGTCGGAGCACGACCGGCGGCGCGCCCTCGGCCGCGAGGCGGACCTCCGCCGGGGCACCGAGACCAACGCCGGCTGACGGCCTGCCCCGTGCGCCGCGGCGCGGCTGTGTCGCGCGGACGACACTCCCGGGGTCGCATCGCCAGATTGCCCGCCGAACGTCGATGCGTCACGCTGGGCGGGCCGACCAGCTGCCGTGAAGGGGACTCTGATGACCAAGGACGAGCGTTCTCAGCCGATCGCCGGCGAGGACACGAAGGACATCTCGTCGAGCGCGGCGGCCGATGACACCGAGGGCCAGTCGATGGGCCTCCTGATGGGCGTCAACGTGCTCGGTCAGGCCGGGGGCGCGGACACGCGGTCGCGGACGAAGAAGCCGACCGAGGAAGAGCTCCCGCCACTGTCGAAGAAGTGGCCGAGCATGCGCGACGACAAGAAGGGCTGACCGCCGCTTCTCCGCCGCCCGCCCGCTACGATAGCGGGCGATGACGATCTATCTCGACCACGCCGCGACGACCCCGGTCCGCCCCGAGGTCGTCGAGGCGATGCTGCCGTACCTCACCGAGGTATTCGGCAATCCGTCATCGGCCCATGCCTACGGCCGGCGCGCCCGGGCCGGGCTCGATGAGGCCCATGAGCGTCTGGCTGCGCGGCTGAACGTACGAGCCCGCGAGGTCGTCTTCACCTCCGGCGGCACCGAGGCGAACAACCTTGCCCTGAAAGGAGCCGCCTGGGCAGCCAAGGCCCGCGGACACCGGATCGTGACCAGCTCGATCGAGCACCACGCCGTCGCCCACACCCTGCGCTACCTGGAGAAGTTCGGGTTCGAGATCGTCGAGCTGCCGGTCGACCGCTACGGCCGGGTCGATCCGGACGCGGTCGAGGCGGCGCTCACCGACCGGACGATCCTGGTCAGCGTGATGCTCGCCAACAACGAGGTCGGCACGATCCAGCCGATCGCCGAGATCGCCGAACGGATCCGCGCCCGGCGGGGGATCCTCCTCCACGTCGACGCCGTCCAGGCCGCGCCGTGGATCGATCTCGACCTCGAGGCGCTCGATGCCGATCTGGTCAGCCTGGCGGCCCACAAGTTCGAGGGCCCGAAGGGGGTCGGGGCGCTCTACGTCCGACATGGGACGCACCTCCTCGCTCAGCAGCACGGCGGGTCGCAGGAGCGCCATCGGCGCGCCGGCACCGAGAGCCTGGCGCTGGTCGTCGGGATGGCCGCTGCATACGACCTGTCGTGCGCCGAACGGTCCGAGACGGCGACCCGCGTGCGCGCCTTGCGCGACCGGCTGCGGGAGGCCGTCCTGGCCGTCGATGGCGCCGAGCTGACCGGTCACCCGCGCGACCGCCTGCCGGGGCTCCTGTCGATCGTCGTGGCGGGGACGGATGGCGCGGCCGTCGCGCTCGGTCTTGACCTGGAGGGGATCGCGACGTCGGTCGGGTCCGCCTGCGCGACGGGCTCCGCAGAGGTCAGCCACGTCCTGTCGGCGATGGGCTATCCGGACGAGGAGGCGCGCGGGGCGCTGCGGATCTCGCTCGGTCGGACGACGACGGCTGACGAGATCGAGACGGCCATCGCCGAGATCCCGCCCATCCTTCGCGCCCATCGCTCGGGCGAACTCGCGCTGGCCGTCGATCGACGGGCTGAGCTGCCGGTCTAACCCAGGCGCCGCTCCCGCCGGTAGCTGACCGGCCCACTCTGGCGGCGGGTCCAGCCGACCCGGACGAGCACGACCGCCCACATCCGGAAAGGGCGCCAGCCGTCCGTGATCGCCGCATAGCTCGCGGCGTCGGGCGGTCCGCCGAGCTGGTACAACTCGGCGACGGCCTGGCGGCCCATGTGCTCCGATCCAGGGACCGCGTCGACCACCCCGCACCCACGGAGCAGGACGCCCTCAGCGGTGAACTCACCGATGCCGCGCAGGCCGCGGAGCTGTTCGAGCGCCGCGTCGGTCGGCATCGCTCGCAGTCGCTCGGTGTCGAGGCGCCCGTCGATCGCCGCCCGCGCGATTCCCTCCAACCGGGTCATCTTCTCGGCACTCAGGCCCGGCACCTCACCCAGTTCGAGCAGCCGCTCCGGCCGTGGGAAGGCGCTGAACGATCGACCGTCGAGATCCAGGCGGTCGCCGGCCAGATCGCCGAGGTGGGCCTTGATCCGGGCGGCCTGGGTCCGGGCGATCCGCTGACCGATGACGAAGGACGTCGCGGCCTCGTAGGCGGAGTAGAAGCACACCGGTCGCAGGAAGCGGTGGTCCCGCTGAAGGACGCCGATGACCGGGTCACGCTCGCCGACCGCCGGCCAGCCACTGCCGTCGTGATCGAGCGAGACCGCCCGCAACGCCTGACGCAGGGCAGCCTCGGAGTCGCCCGTCGTGACCAGCCGGGCGGTGATCGGGGCGTCGTCCTCGGGTTGACTGAGCTCGACGAGCGCGCTGTGCGACCAGGTGCCGTCTTCGAGCGGGTAGGCCATCACCAGGCTCGTCGCGGTCGCGGCTCCGCCACCGATCCCGGCCGGAAAGCCGCCGGCGAAGTCCTGGGCCGCCGCCAGGCTGAACCGTCCACGGGGCTCGATCACGGAGGTCTTCATCGCGACGATGATGCCCCACTGCGGAGCCTCCTATGTCGACGCCCGGGGACTGTCATCGAGAAACGGCCCCGTCGGCTTCGGTGCCCGCTCGGCGGACCTCGCGGTAGGATGCCCGTCTGATGACCACCTCGATCGTCGCGTTCGCTCGATGAGCCGGATCCTCGTCGCCATGTCGGGTGGCGTCGACTCGTCGGTCGCTGCTGCGCTGCTGCACGAGCAAGGCAACGAAGTGATCGGCGTGTGGATGCGCCTGCACGACGTCGCCGACAGCTACTCGGAGTTCAAGAAGAGCTGCTGTTCACTCGATGCGGCCGATGACGCGCGACGGGTCGCGGCCCAACTCGGGATCCCGTTCTACGTGATGAACCTCGAGCGAGAGTTCGACGCCGGGGTGATGCGCCCGTTCCTGGCCGCCTATCTCGGCGGTGAGACCCCGTCACCGTGCGTCGACTGCAACACGTACGTGAAGTTCGGTGCGCTGCTCGGACGTGCTCGGCACCTCTACGAGTGCGAGGCCGTGGCGACCGGTCACTACGCCCGGCGCGACACGGACGATAAGGGCAACGCGCGCCTGCTCAAGGCCGCCGATCGGGACAAGGACCAGACGTATTTCCTGTACGGCCTTCGCCAGGATCAGCTGGCCCACGCCCGCTTCCCGCTCGGCGAGCTGACCAAGCCCGAGGTGCGCGCGGTCGCCCGCTCGCTCGGCCTGGCGACCGCCGACAAGCCCGAGAGCCAGGAGATCTGCTTCGTCCCGGGCGGCGACTACCGCGCTGCGCTGCGCGAGCGGGCCGGCTGGCTGCCGACCAGCGGCGCCGTGGTCGACGCCGACGGAACGACCGTAGGCGAGCACGGCGGCTCGGCCGGCTACACGGTCGGACAGCGCCGCGGGCTGGGCATCGCCCTTGGCGAGCCGCGCTATGTCAGCCGGATCGACGCCACTGCGAACACGATCGTGCTCGGCCGACGGGCGGACCTCGAGACCCATCTCGTGCCGCTGCGCGATGTCTCGTTCGTTGCCGGCGGTCCCCCCGCCGGGGCGGCCCGGCCGTTCCGGGCGGAGGTCCGGATCCGGCACCGCGCCCGGCCGATCCCGGCCGACGTTCGTCCGGGCCCTCCGACCGGAGGCGAGCGCGGAGGAGACTGGATCGTCGAGACGGACGCTCCGGTGTGGGCGGTGTCTCCGGGCCAGGCGGCCGTTCTGTACCGCGACGACGTCGTCCTGGGCGGCGGGCGGATCGTCCCGGGCGGCTGATCCGGACGCTCGAGCGGTCGGCTCGCCAACATCGTGGTGCGTTCTGGCACCACCTGGGGGTCATTCGACAGATGGCCTGATCCGGTGAACCCGCGGTCTGTGATACTTCCCAAGAGCCGGGATCGCGAGGCGATCCGCGCCCCATGGAGGAGAGGAACGAATGTCGAACGGGCCTTCGACCGTTGTCCGTCATCGTGCCATCGCCGGCCGCGCTGCGGTGCTTGGCGCGTCGGCGGCGCTGCTGGCCGGCCTGCTGGCCGGTCCGCTGGCTTCGGTAGCCGCAGCCGGGTCTCCGTCGACCGGTCATCGGTCCGCCGTGACGGTCATCCGTCTCGGGGCCGCCAATGGGTTCGCCGGCGCACCCCAGGTCGCGGCTGCCGGACCGCGGATCTCGTCGGCCGCACCCACCAGAGAGTTCGTCGACCACCCCGAGCATGAGCGCCCGGGCGTGACTCATCCATCCCCCGGCTCGCTCCCGACAGACGCCCCCAAGGTGGGCGGCAAGCAGGTCGGATCGATCGGGCCGGGCGCCCGAGGGTTCGCTGGTCTGAACCACTTCGACCAGCGCTTCGCGTCGGGTGGGAACCAGTTCTCGACCGAGCCGCCGGACGGCGCCATCTGCGCCGGCGCAGGACGCGAGGTCGAGATGGTCAACAGCGCGCTGGCGGCCTACGACCGCAAGGGCAACCTGCTCGCCGGCCCGATCGGCGTCAACGAGTTCTTCGGGCTCAAGCCCGAGATCAACCGCACGACCGGCGAGTACGGGCCCCTCACCGGCGACATCAAGTGCCTGTTCGACCCCGGGACCGAGCGCTGGTTCCTGAGCATGATCAACCTCGAGCAGGATCCGGTCAGCGGTGACTTCACCGGCCAGACGGCCGTCGGCTGGGCGGTCAGCAAGACAAGCGATCCACTCGGCGCCTTCACGGCCTTCGAGATCGATACCACCAACGGCGATGGCAGCCTCGAGGGCCACCCGGGCTGTCCCTGCCTCGGCGACCAGCCGCTCATCGGGGTCGATGCCTACGGCTTCTACATCACGACCAACGAGTTCTCCTTCTTCGGCGACGAGTTCAACGGCGCCCAGGTCTACGCCATCGACAAGATCGGGCTGGCTCGCGCCGCCCGTGGCAGCGGTGTCCCGACCGCCGTCCAGTTCGACCGGATCCCGCTCGCCGAGGGTCCCGCCTACAGCCTCCAGCCGGCATCGCCCTCGACGAACGGGCAATTCGCGCGAGGGAACGGCGGCACGGCCTACTTCCTCAGCGCCCTCGACTTCAACAACGTCTTCGATAACCGGATCGCCGCCTGGGCGATGACCAACACCCGCTCGCTCGGGGACGCCCATCCACATCCGAAGCTCCAGAGCCGGGTCATCCGGTCCGAGACGTACGGCGCGCCGCCGCTCGTCGAGCAGAAGGATGGGCCCACCCCGCTCCGGGATGCCCTCGCCGCGGGACTCCTCGGCGACCCGGTCGACAACGCCCTCTCGCCGCTCGACGGCGGCGATGATCGGATGGCCTCGGCCTCGCTGGCGGATGGCCTGTTGTGGGGCGCACTGACCACCGCGGTGAAGTTCGACAAGGACGGGGTGATCCACGGCGGCGCGGCCTGGTTCGCGGTCAAGCCGTGGATCGATCACGGTCGACTGAAGGCGAAGGTCGTCAGCCAGGGCTACGTCGCCGTCAAGGATCAGGACGTGACCTACCCGGGGATCTCCGTCAATCCGGCCGGGAAGGGCGCCATCGCGTTCACCCTGACCGGGACCGACCGGTTCCCGAGTGGGGCGTTCGTCCGGGTCAGCCGAGGCGGGACCAGCTCGATCAAGCTCGCTGCCACCGGCGCCGGCCCGCAGGACGGCTTCAGCGGCTACAAGCTGGCGCCGACCGACCCTGAGCCGCGTCCGCGCTGGGGCGACTACAACGGGACGGCCGTCGACGAGACCGGCCATATCTGGTTCGAGACCGAGTACATCGGCCAGTCGTGCACGTTCGACGCGTACCTGGTCGACCAGACCTGCGGCGGCACCCGAACGCTGCTGGCCAACTGGGGGACGTTCATCGGCCGCGTCACGCCGTGACCTGATCCGAGCGCGATCCATCACCGAGGGCCGGTTCGAAGGGACCGGCCCTCGTCGTTCGTCCGGCATCGGATCGCCGGCCGATGCCGTCAGGCTCGCGCCTATACTGGCCCGGTGTTCGGCCCGGCCTTCGTGCTCGCGGTGCTCGTGGGGATCTTCACGACCGCGCTCTACGCCCTGGTCCGCGGCTCTGTCGGGGGGCGCCTGCCGCTCCTCCTGGTCGCCGCCATTCTCGGCGCGTGGGCCGGCGATTCGCTCGGCGAGCGACTCGGGTTCGACGTCGTCCGGCTTGGCGACTTCCGGATCCTGGCTGCATTCCTCGGTGCCGGCCTCGGGATCGGGCTGGTCTCGGTGGTGGCGGCCCTCGGCCCGCAGGACGGCCGGACGTGAGCCCCGGTGACGATCGCCGGGCGGGACGCCGGTCGACCCCGTTCCTGCGCGGGCTGACCATCGGCGCCCTGGTCGGCGCGGCGATCGCCGGGTCGCGGATCTGGCTACGGTTCATGCGGCGGTCCGATCCGCGCTGACGCCCGACGCCGCGGGTCGAGCATCCGGCTCCGGTCGGCAGGCTGGGTTTGGTACCGTTACGGCCGATGCCGACCCCTGAAGTCACCCTCGACCCCCGGATCAAGGCGCTGCCCGCCGCCGAGATCCGGCGGCGGTTCATCGCGTTCTTCGACGAGCGCGGTCACGAGGTCGTCCCATCGGCCAGCCTCGTCCCGGCAGGGGACCAGACCCTCCTCTTCACGAACTCGGGGATGGTCCAGTTCAAGGAGGTCTTCACCGGGGCCGAGACGCGCAGCTATAAGCGCGCCGTGGACTACCAGCGCTGCCTGCGGGTCGCCGGCAAGCACAACGACTTCGAGGAGGTCGGCCGGACGCCGCGCCATCACACGATGTTCGAGATGCTTGGCAACTGGAGCTTCGGCGACTACTTCAAGCGCGACGCCATCCACTGGGCCTGGAGCTTCCTGACCGAAGATCTCGGGATCCCGGCGGACCGGCTGGCCGCCACCACCTACACCCACGACCAGGTGGCCTGGGACATCTGGCGCGACGAGATCGGCCTGCCACCCGAGCGGATGGCCAGGTGGGGTGACGTCGACGCCGGCGACGACAAGAACTTCTGGCGGATGGCCGAGACCGGTCCGTGCGGACCGTGCAGCGAGATCCACTTCGACCGCGGGGCGGAGTTCTCCGAGGGTGCCCATTGCGTGCCCGATCACGACGAGCACTGTCCGCGCTGGGTGGAGATCTGGAACCTGGTGTTCATGGAGTTCGACCAGCGACCGGACGGGCGTCATCCGCTGCCGTTCACCAGCGTCGACACCGGGCTTGGGCTCGAACGCCTCGCTGCCGTCCTCCAGCAGGTCCCGACCAACTACGACACTGACCTGTTCCAGCCGATCCACGCCTCGCTCCGGACGCTCCTTGGCCACGACCCCGGGACGTTCGAGGAGGAGCGCTTCAGCTACCAGGTCATCGCCGATCACGTTCGCGCGGCGACCTTCCTGGCCGCCGACGAGGTCCGTCCTTCGAACGAGGGCCGCGGCTACGTCATGCGCCGGATCATCCGCCGCGCGGTCCGGCACGGGCGTCTCCTGGGGCGGCTGGAGCCGTTCCTGGCCGACCTGGCCGAGGTGGTCGTCGCGACGATGGGCGAGCCATACCCCGTGCTGGTCGAGCGCCACGACGAGATCCGCAGCGTCCTTGCTCTCGAGGAGCGCCAATTCGCCCGCACCCTGGCGGCCGGTGAGGGCCTGCTCGAGGAGGCCCTCATCCCGCTGACCTCAGCCGAGCGGTCGGTCGGGCGTCGCCCCGAGGAACTGCCGTCCGATGCGCCGACGCTGGGTGGCGGCGTGGCCTTCCGACTTCACGACACCTACGGCTTCCCGATCGACCTGACCATCGAGCTGGCCGCCGAGTACGGCGTGGCCGTCGACCGAGCGGGCTTCGATGCTGCCCTCGCCGAGCAGCGCGAGCGGAGCCGGTCCGGCCGCAAGGCCGAGCTGTCCCAGCATGCCGAGCTGACCGCCCTCTACCAGGCGATCCAGGCGCGGATCGGCGACAGCGAGTTCAACGGCTACCAGACGACACGGCTCGACGACGCGACCGTCGTGGCGATCATCCGCGACGGTCTCGAGTACCAGCAGCTCGAGGCGGTCGGCGACGTCGACCTGACCGCGCCAGCCGGTGCGACCGCCGAGATCATCCTCGATCGGACGCCGTTCTACCCGGAGGGGGGCGGCCAGATCGGCGACCGGGGCGTCCTGTCGCTGGGCGGCGAGGTCGTGTTCGAGGTCGACGACACCCAGCGCCCTCTGGGCGGACTCATCGTCCAGCGCGGGACCCTGCGCGGAGCGCTGAGCGTGGGCCAGCGGGTCGTGGCCGAGGTCGACCCGGAGCGGCGCGCCCGGACGATGCGCAACCACACCGGGACGCATCTGCTCCACCGTGCCCTGCGTAACGTCGTCGGGGCTCGCGCTCGCCAGGCCGGATCGCTGGTCACGCCCGACGCCCTTCGGTTCGACTTCCCGTTCGAACGCGGCCTGACCGACGACGAGCGCGGAGCGATCGAGTCGGAGGTCCGCCGAGTCATCCGTGACGACCGGCCGGTCACCCCGTCGTTGATGAGCATGCGCGAAGCGATCGACGCCGGCGCCGACGCGTTCTTCGACGAGAAGTACGGCGAGACGGTCCGGACGGTCCGGGTCGAGGACTACAGCCACGAGCTGTGCGGGGGCACCCACTGCCGCGCCTCGGGCCAGATCGGTGGGTTCGTCATCGTCGGCGAGCGGAGCATCGGCAGTGGGATGCGCCGGATCGAGGCGCTGACCGGCGACGGGGCGGACGCCTACCTGGCCGGCCGCCTGGCCACCCTCGAGCGCGCCACTGCGACGGCCGGGGCCAACACCGTCGACGCGCTGCCGGACCGGATCGCCGGGCTCCAGGCAGAGCTGCGCGAGGCGAAGCGGAGGCTCAAGACGGCGGCATCCGCCGGCGGATCGCTCCGGCCGGCCGAGCTGGCCGGTCGCGCGGTGGAGGTGGCCCCGGGGGTCAGGCTGGTCGCCTACGCCGGACCGTTCGAATCGATGGATACCCTCAAGAGCACGGCCAAGGACCTGCGCGGACTCGTCCCGTCGGGAGTGCTGGCGCTCGGCCTGGACGCCGACGAGCCGCAGGTCTTCGTCACGGTCAGTGCCGACCTCGTCGGTCGGGGCATCGCCGCCGGCGATCTCGTCCGCGCTGCGCTCGCTCGGATCGATGGCAAGGGTGGTGGTCGTCCGGAGATGGCCCAGGGCAAGGGAACCCGGCGGGACGGACTGCCGGCGGCGCTCGAGGCGATCTCGGTCGCCCTCGGGGCCTCGAACGGAGCGTCCGGCTAGATGGCCTTCTGGCGTCGCCTCTGGCAGCGCGACGATATGCCCGCCCTCGCGGCGTGTACGGCGCTCGACATCGGCACGGAGTTCGCCAAGGCGTTGGTGTTCGAGATCGACGACCAGGGGCAGGGGACCGTCCGCGGCGTCGGGCGCAAGCGTCAGGGCCTGTCGCACATGCAATCCGGCACCGTGGCCGACATCGCCGCCGTCGTGGATAACTGCGCGGTCGCCCTCCAGGAAGCGGAGGAGATGGCCGGCTTCCGGCCGACCCAGGTGGTCATCGGGATCGCCGGCGAGCTGGTCAAGGGCTTCACCACGACCAACAGCCAGGAGCGCAAGAAACCGGATCAGCCGATCAGCGAGGCCGAGCTCCAGAAGCTGATCGACGCCGTCCAGCAGGAAGCCCTGCGTGAGGCTGAGCGGTCGATCACCTGGGAGACCGGTCTGCCCCATGTCGACGTCCGGCTGGTCCATGCGGCAGTCACCTCGGCCAGCATCGATGGCTACGCCGTGACCAACCCGGTCGGGTTCCGCGGGCGTTACGTGAAGATCGGGATCTTCGATGCGTTCGCCCCGCTGGTCCACCTCGGCGCCCTCGAGAGCGTGGCCAGCCAGCTCGACCTGGAGCTGCTCGAGATCGTGGCCGAGCCGTACGCCGTCGCTCGGGTCCTCGGGGCCGAGCAGGTCCAGCAGGCGGGCGCGATCTTCATCGACATCGGCGGCGGGACGACCGACGTCGCACTCGTCCGCCAGGGCGGGATCGAGGGCACCCGGATGTTCGCTTTGGGTGGGCGCGCGTTCACCAAGTCGATCGCCGATCGGCTCGATCTGCCGTTCCCGCGGGCCGAGGCGATCAAGGTCGACTACGCTCGTGGGCTTCCGGTCGATCGGCGCGACGAGATCGAGGCGATCGTCACCGATGACGTGACCGTCTGGGCGGCCGGCGTCGAGCTGGTCATCGAGGAGCTGTCGGGTGGCGACCTGCTGCCCGGCCGGATCTACCTGTGCGGTGGTGGGTCACGGCTGCCGGAGATCCTGGCCGCGCTTGAGAGCGAACGGTTCTGGAAGCACCTTCCGTTCGCCCGCCGGCCCGAGGTCTCGATCATGTCGCCCGACCAGGTCGCCTCGATCGTCGACGCCACGCACCTCCTGGTCGATCAGCAGGACGTCACCCCGCTCGGGCTGGCCCACCAGGCGATCGAGCTGCAATCGACCGAGAACCCGCTCGAC
Source organism: Candidatus Limnocylindrales bacterium (assembly GCA_038325875.1). Taxonomy (GTDB): domain Bacteria; phylum Chloroflexota; class Limnocylindria; order Limnocylindrales; family CSP1-4; genus Chersky-267. Next base: position 68,277 of record JBBQJL010000003.1, on the reverse strand, counting down.
GCCGCCCTCCGGCGGGTCCTTCGCGCGATGAAGGTCTAGCGATGGCCACGATCATCTACCTCGACGTCGACGATGAGATCACGACCGCGGCGGCCCGGATCCGGACGACGACCGAGACCAAGATCGCCCTCGTCCTGCCGCCGGGCTCGCGGCTGGCCACGTCGCGGATCAACTTCCGGCTCCTGTCGCGAGAGGCTCTCGAGCGCAACCGGGTCTTGTCGATCGTCGCCGCGGATCCGGCCGCGCGGGCGATCGCGGCATCGGCCGGGTTGCCGGTCCACACCACCGTCGCCGAGTTCGAGGCGGCGAACGCACCGCCGGCCCAGACCGCTGTACCGCCCGTCACCGCGACGACACCGCCTCCAGCTGGGGGGCCAAGCTCGTCGAGGCGCTCGCGGAAGCGAACGGCTGGCGCGGCCGGGGTCGCGGCCGCCGGCGGCGTTGTGGGCGGTGCGGCCGCGGCAGGACCCGAGGTCGTGCGCGGACCGGTCGCCGATGTGGCCCCGACCCTCGGTCTGGACGTGGCACCGGCGCAGCCCGGCGCCCCGACTGTCCTGTCCGTCATGCCGCCGGTCGTCCCGCTCGCCGCGGCGCTGCCCCAGGCGCTCCCACCGCCAAGACCGGAGATGCCGCCGGCCGAGACCCGGCCTCGCTCGAGCGCGGCGACCGCCGCCCCAGTACCAGCCTCGCTGTCCGGTCGGGGTCTCCCGACCGGAGTCGTCGCGGTCGTCGGCTCGCTGCTGGTGATCGCGGTCATCCTGGCCGTCATCGGCTACGTCGTACTCCCTTCGGCGACCGTGGTCGTGACTCCGGTCGCCGTGCCGATCGGGCCGGTCGAGTTCGTGGTCCGGGCCGACCCCGATGCGACCTCGGTGGATGCCCTCGGAGGAGTCATCCCGGCGACCCGCCTCAGCCAAGACTTCACCGCGTCGGGCGAGTTCGAGACGACCGGCAAGAAGGTGGTCCAGGCGAAGGCCAAGGGCCAAGTCACGTTCACCAGCAAGAACACCTTCCTCCCGGTCACGGTGCCGACCGGCACGAGCGTCCGGACTGGATCTGGCGTCGCCTTCGTGACCACCCAGCAGATCACCATCCCGCGGGCGTCGTTCGCGACCGGGCCATCCCTGAAGAACGTGCCGATCAGCGCCGTTCGCGCTGGGCCGGCCGGGAACGTTGACCCCGGCACGATCATCGTCGAGCCCAGCGACCTCAAGGATCTCCTGGTGACCGTGACGAACCGCGCGGCCACGACCGGCGGGAAGCGCGAGGAGTTCCCGCAGGTCTCGCAGAAGGACATCGATGCCGCCCTGGCCCTGCTGAACAAGGACCTCGCAACCCAGTTCGACCTTTGGGCGGCCGCCCCGGACGCTCTGCCCGAAGGGACGACCGCGTTCCCGGCGACCGGGCAGCTCGGCACCGCTGTTCCGTCGCCCGATCCGGCCAGCCTGCTTGGGCAGGAGCAGGCGACCTTCCAGTTCGCCGCCACCGCGGCCGGAACGGTAGTGGCCGTCGATACGACGCTCATCGACCAGGTCTCGGCGGGCCGGATCGTTGCCAACGTCCCGGCCCAACACGAGCTCAAGCAGGGTTCGGTCACCTCCAAGCACGACGGCGGCCAGGCCGACGGGGACCTGGTCGACTTCCGGGTCACGGCCAAGGCTGAGGCGATCCCGATCCTCGACGCCGCCGCGCTCCGGGAGGAGATCAAGGGCAAGTCGGTCGCCGAGACCAGGCGGCTCCTCCAGCGCTACGGCACGGTCAGCATCACCACCTGGCCCGGGTTCGTATCGTCGATCCCCACGCTTGACGCCCGCCTCGACCTGACCGTGACCGGACTCGATGGGGCCGGTGGTGGGGCATCACCTACGCCGGTGCCGTCGGCCAGTACGCCGTGACCCGGATCCTGGGGATCGACCTCGGCCAGAAGCGGATCGGCGTGGCGGTGGCCGACGCGGACGGCGCTGCCGTCGCCCTGACCACCCTCCGGCGAGCCCGCACCGTGGCCGCCGACGCCGAGGCGATCCTCCGCCTGGTCGCCGAGCAGGACGCGACCGAGTTGGTGGTCGGGTTGCCGCTCGAGGCGTCCGGCAGGAATGGACCGCAGGCCGACGTCACGCGGGCGTGGGTCGAGTCCGTCTCACCACTCGTGCGCCTGCCCGTCACGCTCCGCGATGAGCGTCTTTCCAGTCACCTCGCCGAACAACGCCTGGGCCCGATGAAGCGCGGCCGCTCGGGCGGTCCACCGACCGCTTCCCAGCGCGAGGTATATCGAGCCCGGGTCGACCGCGAGGCGGCCGCGATCATCCTCCAGGACGAGCTCGACGCCCGAGCTCGCCAGGCTGCCGGCGGATGAGTGTCCGGGGCGGCGGCGGACCGCGCGACAGCGGCCGACCGCGCGACAGCCAGGCATATGACCTCGCCGACGTCGAGATCGACGAGGAGCATTACGCCCGAGCGCCCGAGCCGGCCGCTCGGTCACGCCGCGGGCGAGGCGCCCCGGAGTCGTCACGGGCCGGCGGACGAACGCCCCAGGCGCCTCGTGCCGGCGGCGGGTTCGGTTTCGGCGGGCTGCTCCGACTCCTGGCCTTCATGTTCGTGTTGGCCGGGATCGTCCTGATCGTGTCGCTGACGGTGCTCCGCCCGGTGGTCGCCGGTGCGGTGCTCGACTGGGCGGCCGAAAATCCGAGCGCGCTCCGGCTGCCGTTCGTTGAAGGGCTGGTCCGCGAAGACCTCGGTCCGGCGTTGACCGACGCGCCAGGGACCGACCCGGCCCAGGTCGAGTTCACCGTCGCTAACGGCGACACGGCGGCGATGATCGCCGCCCGGCTCGCCGAGCAGGGTTTCGTCACCGACGCGAGATCATTCGTGTTCATCTCATCCGAGCGAAGCCTGGCCGACAAGCTCCAGGCCGGGACGTACATCCTGCGCAAGAACATGACCCCGGACCAGCTGGTGACCGCGCTCCTCGTCTCCCACGATCTGGCCATCACCGTGCCGCTGCGCGAGAGCCTCCGACTCGAGCAGGTGACCGCGAAGTTGCTGACCTTGCCGCTCAAGATGGACGTCAACGAGTTCTATGCCGAGGCGAAGAAGCCGCCGAAGAGCCTCCTTGCCGACTATCCCTGGCTGGACCTGCCCAAGGGTGCCTCACTCGAGGGCTACCTCGCGCCGGCGACGTATCGCGTTCTGCCCGACATCACCCCCGATGCGCTCATCCGCCAGATGCTCGACCGCTTCTACGGGACGGTCGGTCCGGACCGGCTCAAGGTGCCCAAGGCCCGCGGGATGACCTTCCAGGAGGTCCTGACCCTGGCCTCGCTGGTCGAGCGCGAGGCGTTCCTCGATGAGGAGCGGGCGAAGATCGCGGGGGTCTATCAGAACCGGCTCCAGCCCGGGACGGAGACGGCCGGGTTCCTTGGCTCCGATCCGTCGATCTTCTACCTCAACGACACCATCCAGCTGGCGAAGCTGCCGCTCGAGAAGTGGACGGGTTACACGTTCTGGGCTCCGCCCAAAGACGGAGTGACCGGGCTGACCATCCCGGCCGAGCTCGAGGCCTACAACACGTACACCAGCAAGGGTCTTCCGCCCGGCCCGATCTGCACCCCGACGGTGGCTTCGATCGACGCGGCGCTCGACCCTGACACGAAGGCCGGCTACCTGTACTTCGTGGCCAGGAACGATGGCTCGAACACGACCGCCTTCGCCAAGACCTACAAGGAGCATCTGGCGAACGTGAAGAAGTACGGCAAGCAGTGACCGGACCGGGGCTCGATCGGTCGCCTCGGCCGGACGACATCGCCCCGGCTCCGACGGCCGCCGATCGGGCGGTCTGGGCGAAGGCCGACCGGGCTGCCCGGCCGGTGCGCCTCGGGCGGCTGCGCGAGCGTCTTGCCGAGGCCGGCGTCGATGCCTATTTCGGTGTCCGCAGCGAACACGTCCGGTACCTGACCGGGTTCGTCCTCGGCGACGGCGAGGACCGCGTCGCCGGATCGTCCGGCTGGTTCCTCGTCGGGCGGGACGAGGTCGTCCTGTTCGCCGATAGCCGCTACCGGATCCAGGCCGCGCGCGGGGCGCCGGAGACCCGGATCGAGCCGGTCTACGGGGACATCGACAAGCGCTGGCCCGAGCTGATGGCGTCGCTCGGGGCGCACCGGGTCGCCGTCGAAGCCGACCGGGTCAGTCACGCCACCTGGCAGAAGCTGGTCGCCGCCGCGCCGGATGTCGAGCTGATTCCGGCATCGGGCTGGCTCGAGGCCCAGCGGGCCATCAAGGAGCCGGCCGAGCTGGTCAGGATCGCGGCTGCCTGCGCTGTCGCGGACCTGGCCCTGGCCGCACTGCTGCCGGAGATCCGGGTCGGCGTCAGCGAGCGCGAGCTCGCGCTCCGCCTCGAGTGGCTGATGCGGACCGGTGGCGCCGACGGACTCGCCTTCGACGTGGCCTGCCTGTCGGGGCCGGAGGCGGCCTTGCCCCACGGCTCGCCGGGGGATCGGCCTGTCGCCGCCGGCCATGTCCTCCTGTTCGACTTCGGGGCGCAGGTGGACGGCTATCGGAGCGACATGACCAGGACCCTGTTCGTTGGCGAGCCGTCGCCGCGCGACCTGGCGATCTACGAGCTGGTCGCCCAGGCCCAGGCGGCGACGATCGACGGGCTGGCCAGCGCGATCCGGACGGGCGGGCCCCTGCCGAGCGGTCGGGCTGCCGACGCCCTGGCCCGCGACGTCATCACGGCTGCCGGTCACGGCGGCCATTTCGGCCACGGGACGGGCCACGGGATCGGCCTGGCCACTCACGAGCTGCCCAGCCTCGGCCGGCTGGCGACCGACGACCCGCTGCCGAGCCCGACCGTCTTCAGTGTCGAGCCGGGGGTCTACCTCGACGGTGAGATGGGGGTCAGGATCGAGGATCTGCTGGCGATCGACGTGGCGGCCGGGCGATGCGTCCGGCTGACCAACTTCCCGCGCGAGGTCGTCGTCGTCGAGGTCTGACGGCGCGAGCTGAGTAGGGAATAGCGGCTACAATCCGGCGACACACCCGGACCCGTCCGTCGCTCGGCGCTGCCCGAGCCGGCCCCCAGGAGCCCACCCTGCATGATCTCGACCGGTGAGCTGAAGAAGGGCGTCGCGATCGAGCTCGATGGCGACCTCTGGCAGATCCTCGACTATCACCACATCAAGATGGGCCGTGGCTCGGCCCAGGTCCGGATCACCCTCCGGAATGTCAAGAAGGGCCAGACGGTCGAGCGCTCGTTCCAGGCCGGAACGAAGTGGCCGCGCGCGTCGATGGAGCGTCGGCCTGTCCAGTTCCTGTACCGCGACGAGAACGACTACCACTTCATGGACACGGACACGTACGACCAGTTCGTGCTGACCGCCGACCAGCTCGAGGGCGCCATCCACTACCTGACCGACGGGATGACCCTCGACCGGACGAGCTACCAGGGCGAGACCATCGGGGTCGAGCTGCCGATCACGGTCGACCTGGTGGTGACCCAGACGGAACCGGGCTTCGCCGGCGACACCCAGACCGGCGCACGGAAGCCGGCGACCACCGAGAGCGGTCTCGTGGTGACCGTCCCGATCTTCGTCGAGGAGGGCGACACGATCCGGGTCGACACCCGGACGGGCGAGTACCAGACCCGGGTCTGAGAACCTCCGGTGACCGACCGCGAGCCGCCGGACTGGGCGCTGCCGGCCTGGGATTCGACCGACCCGTCTCCGGCTCGCGAACCGCGTGAGGGCCGTCCCGCGCCGCGCCTCGAGCCAGCTGCCGGCTCGGTCGAGCGAGTCGGGCCGCCGGGCACGTTCGGGCTGACCATCCTTGGGGTGTCCGACGTGACCCGGGCGGTCCGCGAGGCGGTCCGCAGCGACGACCGACTGCGCGACCTATGGGTCGAGGGCGAGGTCGGCCGGGTCACCGTGTCGAGCGCCGGTCATGCCTACTTCACCCTCAAGGACGAGCGCAGCCAGCTCCAGTGCGTCTGGTTCCGCGACGACCGGATGGCTTCGCCGTACGAGCCTCGGACTGGGCTCCGGGTCGTGGCCAACGGCCGGGTCGACGTGTTCGATGCGAACGGCGTCTACCAGCTCTACGTCAGCGCGATCCAGCCCGCAGGGTTCGGGGACCTTGCCCTCAAGTTCGAGGCGCTCAAGGCGCAGCTCAGCGCGGAAGGCCTGTTCGATGCGGGGCGCAAGCGACCGCTGCCCGATCGACCAGCCGTGATCGCCGTCGTGACCAGCGAGACCGGCGCCGTGTGGCATGACATCCGGAATGTCCTGGCCCGGCGCTGGCCGCTGGCTCGGGTGGTCCTGTCGCAGTGCCAGGTCCAGGGTGCCGGGGCACCGCCGAGCATCGTCCGTGCGCTCGCCTGGGTCGATCGTTACGCGGAACGCTGCGTGCGCGAGGGCCGCCGTGAGGACGCCCCCACCGTCACCATCCTCGCCCGCGGCGGGGGCTCGCTCGAGGACCTGTGGTCGTTCAATGACGAGACCGTCGTCCGAGCGATCGTCCGCCACTCGCTGCCGGTCGTCTGCGGAGTCGGCCACGAGACGGACGTGACGCTCGCCGATTTCGCGGCCGACCGTCGCGCGCCGACGCCGTCCGCGGCAGCCGAGATCGTCGTGCCCGACCGAGCAGAGCTGGCCGGCACGCTTCGCGCGGAGACCCGACGGCTCGGGGCGGCCGGGGCACGGACCGTGGCCGCGGCCGCCCGTGAGGCGTCCGCAGAGCGGCGAGCCCTCGAGGCGCTGAGCCCGGTCGCCCTGCTGGCCGCGTCCCGGGAGCGGGCGGGCCTCCTGCTCGATCGAGCCACCCGGGCGGTCCGGATCCGCGTGGACGCCGGCGGCGTCGATGCCGAACGCTCCGCCAGCCGGCTCCGTCCGGCGGTCGCGGCCCATCTCGGGGCTGCCCACGGAGCCGTGGAGGCAGCCGCGGCGTCGCTCGGGGCGCTCGGTCCGGCAGCCACCCTCGAGCGGGGATATGCCATCGTCCGGCGCACGGGGGACGGACGGATCGTGCGCGATCCGGTCGAGGCTCGGGCGGGGGAGGGGCTGGCGATCCGTCTCGCCCGAGGCGAGGTGAGGGCGACCGTCGACCAGCTCGATGGTCGGTCCTGATGGGCGATCTGGTGGTCCTGGTCGGCGTCGTCGTCGTGGCCGGGGCCGCTGGCATCGCACTTGGTATGCTCCTCGCGCCGCGGATCGGCCGGCTCGTGGAGCGCGGCGACGACGCGCCGACCCCCGAGGAGACCGGTGACGACCGCCAGCCCTGAGCCGACCGGATCGAGCGCCCCAGATCCCGCCGGCCTGACCTTCGACCAGGCACTGGCCGACCTCCAGATGGTCGTCGCTGCGCTCGAGGCGGGCGGGACGCCGCTCGAGGCATCGATCGCGCTATACGAGCGTGGTGTGGCCCTCCACGAGCGCTGTGCTGCCCTGCTGGCCGACGCCGAGCTCCGGGTAAGCCGGCTGGTCGAGCGGGCCGGCGGGGCGATCGAGGCCCTCGAGCTCAAACCGACCGACGAGGGTTCCTGAGCGCCCGCCGCTCGGCCACGCCCTCGCCACCGCGCCGCCTCGCCACCGCGCCCGCGCCCTCGCCACGGCGCCCTCGCCACGGCGCCCTCGCCACCACCCGGAGTGGCCGGATCACGCGCCTGCACGCTCGGTCGGTGCTCGGAACGACGCAGGTGATGCCTTGAGTGAGCATGCAAAGGGCCTGGATCACCACCGGGGGTGGGATCAAGCGACTGAGCGAACCGAGCAGCCGAGCGGCCGAGGTGACCGGTGATCGGCGCCGCACATCCCCCACCCCGAGGTAGACTCCGCCCGATGTCCATCCTCTCGGATCTTCACGGTCCGGCCGATCTGCGCGGCCTCGACGAGGCTCAGCTCGAGCACCTCGCAGAGGAGATCCGCGAGGTCATCATCTCGACGGTCGCCACGACCGGCGGCCACCTCGGCTCGTCGCTCGGTGTCGTCGAGCTGACGATCACGCTGCACCGTCTGCTCCAGTCGCCACGGGACAAGATCGTCTGGGATACCGGCCACCAGGCGTATCCGCACAAGCTCCTGACCGGCCGTCTCGAACGGTTCGGGACGCTCCGCCAGCTCGACGGGGTGGGCGGCTTCCCGCGTCGGAGCGAATCCCCCCACGACGTATTCGACGGTGGCCACGCCGGGACCGGCCTGTCGATCGCCCAGGGTCTGGCCGAAGCGCGCGACCTGCGCCACAGTTTCGAGCGGGTCGCCGTGGTCGTCGGCGACGCGGCCCTGATGAGCGGGCTCAGCCTCGAGGCGCTCAACGACATCGGCCACCGCGGCACCCAGATGCTGATCGTCCTGAACGATAACGAGATGTCGATCAGTCCGACGGTGGGGGCCTTCAGCAAGTACCTCAGCCAGATCAAGCTGTCGCCGGCCTGGCAGCAGAGCCGGACTGCCTACGACCGAGCCATCGAACGACTGCCGGTCATCGGTGAGACTGCGCTCGAGCTGTCGCGCCGGTTCCGCAAGTCCGTGGTCAACTTCGCCCAGCCGGGCCAGCTCTTCGAGGATCTCGGGATCACCTATGTCGGGGTGGTCCCGGGCCACGACCTGCAGGCCCTCGAGCGGACCTTCGCCCAGGCGCTCGAGCTGCACGAACCGGTCATCGTCCACGTCCGGACCCAGAAGGGGCGCGGCTACCGCCCTGCCGAGACGGACCAGATCGGGTTCCACGGTGCCGCCCTGCCGCCGATGACCGACGCCTACGAGGCGCGCTCCAACGGCAGCAACGGGGCGACCGCCAAGGGCACCGTGAACGACCGTGTCGCCGCAAACGGGACGGCTGGTTCCGGGCGGCCGGTCCACGACCCGGGGATGGCCGACGACGCCACTCCGGCGACCGTCCGCCCGGACGCGCCGAAGAAGTCACCCAACTACACGGCCTACTTCAGCGCCGAGCTGGTCGAGCTGGCCCGGGCGGACCGGCGGATCGTGGCGATCACCGCGGGGATGCCGACAGGGACCGGCCTGAACCGCTTCCAGGCGGAGTTCCCGGAGCGATTCTTCGACGTTGGGATCGCCGAGCAGCACGCTGTGGCGATGGCGACTGGGTTGGCCATGGGCGGCGAGCGCCCCGTCGTGGCGATCTACTCCACGTTCCTCCAGCGGGCATTCGATCAGACCGTCCACGACGCCTGCCAGAACGATCAGCCGGTGGTCCTCGCGGTCGATCGTTCCGGGCTGGTCGGCGAGGATGGCACGAGCCACCAGGGGATGTTCACCCTGCCCGCCCAGCGCCAGATCCCGCACCTCGTCATCGCCAGCCCGAAGGACGAGCAGGAGCTCCGCTCCCTGCTCCATACCGCGTTCGCCCAGGACCATCCATTCGCGCTCCACTATCCGCGCGATCCCGGGTTCGACCTGCCCCCGGTCCCTCCGAAGGTCCTGCCGATCGGTCGCGCCGAGACCCTGCGGGCCGGCTCGGACGTCGTCATTGTCGGGTTCGGCCCGATCGTCGCCCGGGGGATGGCCGCGGCCGGCGTCCTGGCAGCCGATGGCTGGTCGGTCGGCGTCATCAACGCGCGCTTCGCCAAACCGCTCGACGCGGAGCTCATCCTGAGCGCCGCCCGCGGCAAGCGACTGGTCGTGACCCTCGAGGAGAGTGTCGTGACGGGCGGGTTCGGGTCGGCGGTCCTGGAGCTGCTCGAAGAGGCCAGGCTGGCCGATCCGGCCTATCGCGATGTGGCCCTCAAGATCGTCGGGATCCCGGGCGATCGCTTCGTCGACCACGGCTCCGTGGCGGACCTGCGCACGCTCATCCGGCTCGACGTGGACGGCATCGTCGCCCAGATCCGGGAGACGCTGACCTCCCTCGGCGAGAGCGCGCCGGCGCCACGGGCACGCCGACCGCCGGTCATCCGCGAGGCCTGAACGGCTCGCGCTCGATCTTCGCCGGCGACGCGGAGATATGTCGCGGTGAAGCGGGCTGTGCCACGATAGTCCGGTGAGTGCGCAGACCGTCCCCGCGGGTCGCCAGGCTCGCCAGCGACTCGACCAGCTGCTGGTGGAGCGTGGCCTGGCCGACTCGCGCAACCGAGCCCAGGCCCTCGTCCTGGCCGGCAAGGTGCGGGTCGGCGTCGGCGACTCGGCGCGCCGCGACCTCAAGTCGGGCGACCTCGTCGACCCGACCGCCAACATCACCGTCGATGCCCCGGACCCATATGTCTCGCGCGGCGGGCACAAGCTGGCGGCTGCACTCGACGCCTTCGGGCTCGATCCGTCCGGGCGGGTCTGCCTCGATGCAGGCGCGTCGACCGGTGGCTTCACCGATGTCCTCCTGCAACGAGGTGCGTCGCGGGTGTATGCCGTCGACGTCGGGCGCGGTCAGCTGGCGACCGTGCTCCTGCGCGACGCTCGGGTCGTGTCACTCGAGCGGACCAACGCGCGGACGCTCGGTCCCGGGGTCCTGCCGGAGATCGTGTCGATGGCCGTCGTCGACGTCTCGTTCATCTCGCTCGGCCTGGTCCTTGGCCCGATCGCCGGCTGTTTCGGCCCGGCCGGCGGCCCGCTGGTGGCGCTGGTCAAGCCGCAGTTCGAGGCCGGCCGCGGCGCGCTCGACAAGGGCGTCGTCCGCGACCCGGCGATCCATCTCGACGTCCTGCGCCGGACCGTGGCGATCTCCCGCGCGCTCGGCCTCGCGGCCGTCGATGTGATCGCTTCGCCGATCCTCGGACCGGAGGGCAACCGGGAGTTCCTGCTCCACCTCGAGGTCGCGGCCGATGACGGCGCCCCGGCCGACGATCGGCCGACCGACGCCGGCGCCCCGGCCGACGATCGTCTGGCTGACACCCGGCTGGTCGAGGTCGCCGGCCGATGACCGCTGTCGCCCGGATCGGCTTCGCCTACAACCCGACCAATGACGCGGCCGACGAGCTCCGCGACCGTGCGGAGGGCTGGTGCGGGGTCCGCGGGCTGGCTCACTGGTCGGCGCCGTCCAGCGAGTTCGAGACGCTCCTCCGCGAGCTGCCGACGACGGACATCCTGGTCGTCCTCGGTGGGGACGGGACATTCCTGCGTGCCGCCCGAGCGGTGTCCGACGTGGACGTCCCGCTGCTCGGTGTGAATCTTGGCAAGATCGGGTTCCTGTCCAAGGTCGAGGCTGACGGGCTCGAGGACGTCCTCGCCCAGATCGCCGCCGGCGAGTACAGCGTCGATGAGCGGATGAGCCTGCGCGGCGTGATCCGGCCGGCCGGCCGACCGGGCGGCAAGGCCTTCTTCGCCCTGAACGATGTGGTCGTGGCCCGCGGCTCTCTGGCCCGGGTCGTCCGGCTCGATGTGGCGATCGGCCCGAGCCACCTGGCCACGTTCGTCGCCGACGGCCTGATCGTGGCCAGCCCGACCGGCTCGACCGGCTACTCGTTCTCGGCCGGCGGCCCGATCCTCGATCCGATCAGCCGCAATCTCGTGGTCACCCCGATCGCGGGCTACCTGTCGGCCATCCGCTCGGTCGTGGTCAGCCCGACCCAGACAGTTACCGCCCGGGTCGTGGATGCCTACGAGGCATTGGTCAGCATCGACGGGCGCGAGGACGTGGCGCTGTCCGTCGGCGACGTCGTCGAGGTGTCGGCCGGCGCCCGCTCGATCCGCTTCGTCGAGCCGGACGGCGCGATCCCGTTCTGGGACCTCCTGCGGCACAAGGTGGAGCTCCTGCCGTCGTGAACGACGACCCGGCCGGGCGCCTGCTCGAGCTGACGGTGGTCGACCTGGCGCTGATCGATCGTCTGCGGCTCGAGCTCGGACCTGGCCTCAACGTCATCACCGGCGAGACCGGCGCCGGCAAGAGCCTGCTCATCGATGCGCTCGGCCTGGCCCTGGGCGCGCGCGCCGATACCGGCCTCGTCCGGCATGGCGCAGAGCTGGCTCGGGTCGAGGCGCTGTTCGACCGCCTCCCGGAGCCGCTCATCGTCGTCCGCGAGGTCCAGGCGGGGGGACGCTCGACTGCCCGGCTGGATGACGAGGCGGTCACGGCCGCGCGCCTGGCCGAGACGGTCGGCCCGATCGTCGAGGTCCACGGCCAACACGATCAGCAGCGCCTCCTGGACGAGCGCGTCCAGCGCGACCTCCTCGACGCCTACGGCGGCTGCTGGGTCGCCCGTGAGGCGGTGGCCGGTGCGGTCGAGCGCTGGCGGGCCAACCGAGCCACCCTGGCGGAGCTGTCGGTCGATCCGCGCGAGCTGGTCCGCCGGATCGAGCTCGCCGAGCACGAGGCTGGCGAGGTCGCGGCGGCACGACTCCGGGTGGGCGAGACCGGCGAGATCCAGGCCCGGCTTGGCGCGGCCCGGAATAGTGACGCCATCGCGCGGGGCGGTGAGGCCATCCACGCGGCGCTCCTGGGCGACGCTTCCGGCGGCGAGGGGACCGCGGCACGCGAGACGATCGGCGGAGCCGTTCATCAGGCTCGTGAGCTTGCCCGGTTCGATCCTCGCTTCGGACCGCTGGCCGAGCGCCTGGACGGCCTCGACGCCGAGGTCGCCGATGTCGCCACCGAGGTCCGCGCCCTGGTCGAGGGCCTCGACCACGACCCGGCGGACGTCGCCCGCCTCGAGGAGCGACTGTCGGCGATCTTCGCGCTCGAGCGGCGCTACGGCGACGACGAAGCCGCCGTCCTGGCCCATGGCGAGGCGATGGCCGCTGAGGCGATCCGGCTGCGCGGGCTCGAAGGGGAGCGCGACCACCGGCTGGCGGAGGATGCGGCGTTGCTGGCCGTCGTGGCCGACGCGGCCGAGGTCCTGTCGGGCCTCCGTGCGGAGGCCGCCACTCGACTGGCGGAGGCGACCGGGGTCGCCCTGGAGGAGCTCGGCTTCGATCACGTTCGCTTCGAGGTCTCGCTCGGTCGCCGGCCGGCAGGGCAGGGTGAGCCGGCGATCGAGGTCGGCGGTGACGCCCTGGCGTTCGATGCCAGCGGGATCGATGAGGTCGTCTTCCGCTTCGCCCCGAACGTCGGCGAGCCGCCTCGTCCGCTGTCCCGGATCGCCTCGGGCGGCGAGCTCAGTCGGGTGGCCCTCGCCCTCAAGGAAGTCCTCGCGGCGGCCGACGCGACACCGACCCTCGTGTTCGACGAGGTCGACACGGGGATCGGCGGTCGGAGCGCGGACCCGGTCGGTCGGAGCCTGTGGGCGCTGGCTCGTCGCCACCAGGTCCTGTGCGTCACTCATCTGCCCCAGATCGCGGCACACGCAGACGTCCACTTTCGGATCGCCAAACGCGAGCGTGACGGCCGGACGGTGACCGAGGTCCGCCGTCTCGACGACCACGCCGAGCGCGTGACCGAGCTGGCCCAGATGCTCGGTGGCCCGGACGGTGGTGCGGCCGCGGTCGGCGGGGCCGAGGAGCTGCTCGAGCGGGCCGCGACCTGGCGGCGGATGGGGCCCGGCGAGCGACGGATCCCGGCGTGACCGCCGGCGCGGGCACCCGGACCGCTCTCGATCGGGCGGTCGCTGCGTACTTCCTCCACCTGCGCGTCGAGCGCGGCCTCGCTCCAGCGACGCTGCGAGCCTACGCGACCGACCTGGCCGGGTTCGCCGCAGCGCCAAGCGTCGCGACGGGCTGGTCCACATCGGCCGAGCCGGCGACCCGCCATCTCGCCCGGTCGGCAGCGTCGATCCGGCCGAGCAGCCTGCGCCGCCGGACGGCCTCGATCCGCGGGTTTTACCGGTTCGCCTACGGCGACGAGCTGATCGCGACCGACCTGGCCGCCCGGATCGACCTCCCACGGCAGGTCCGGCGCCTGCCCGAGACGCTCGACGTCGCCGAGACGGAGCGCCTGCTCGAGGCCGCCAGCGGTGGCATCCCCGACGAGCCCATCCGGATCCGCGACCGCGCCCTGCTCGAGCTGCTGTATGCCGCCGGGCTGCGGATCAGCGAGGCACTCGGTCTCGATCGGGAGGATCTGTCGCTCGACGGCGGCTTCGTGCGGGTCATCGGCAAGGGCGACAAGGAACGCCTGGTGCCCGTCGGCGAGGTCGCCCTGGAGTGGCTCGTCCGTTACCTCGACGAAGTCCGGCCGGCGTGGCTCGGTCTCCATCACGTGGCCCCGGTCCGCGGCGGCCCGCTGTTCCTGAGCGGCCATGGGCGTCGCCTCGGCCGCCAGCAGGCGTGGACGATCGTCAAACATGCCTCGATCGAGGCCGGCCTGCCCGAGCGAGTCACTCCGCACACCCTCCGGCACTCATTCGCGACGCACCTGCTCGAGGGCGGCGCCGACCTGCGCGTCGTCCAGGAGTTGCTGGGGCATGCCAGCATCAGCACGACCCAGCTGTACACCCACCTGACCGGAGCGCGGATCCGGGAGGTCTACCTGCGCGCTCATCCGCGAGCCTGAGGAGGAGCGACGGTCCATGGCTCGCTATGCGGACGGACTGATCGCTGACGGCGAGGACATCCTGCTCCGGACCCGCCAGCACTGGTTCTCGATCGTGGCCCACACCCTGGCGTTCTGGCTGATGGTCGCCATCTCGATCGGCTTGTTCATCCTCGATCGGATGATCGACTGGGAGCCGCTCGCCTGGATCGCCCTCATCTCGCTCGTTGGCGCCATCGGCTGGATCGTGTGGCGCTACGCCAGTTGGACGTTCCGGGACTACATCGTCACGAATCGCCGGGTCATCCAGGTCGAGGGCATCGTCAACAAAGTCTCACGCGACAGCTCGCTCGAGAAGATCAACGACGCCGTGCTCCGCCAGGGCCTGTTCGGGCGGATGCTCCACTTCGGGGACCTGGAGGTCCTGACGGCCTCCGAGCAGACGGTCGACAAGTTCGAGATGCTGAACGACGCGGCCGAGTTCAAGAAGACGATGCTCAACGCGAAGTACGCCCTCGAGCGTGAGATGGCTTCGCCGATGCCGACCCCGCCCCTTCGGGCGCCGATCGCCGGGAGCGGCAGCGGCGCGCCGGCGTCTACGATGTCGCCCGAGGCGGTCACCGACACGCTCCACCGGTTGGCCGATCTGCGCGACCGAGGAGCGATCAGCGTTGCCGACTACGACGCGAAGAAGGCTGAGCTGCTCGCGCGACTGTGAGCCCACCCGTCGCGAGGACGGTAGGATAGGGCGACCACCCTCGTCGCTGACCGGAGCTTCAACCGCGTGTTCGACCTGACCCCTGGCGCACTCGTCTCAGACGCGATCCTCATCGTCATCTTCCTGGGCATCGCCTTTCCGATCCACGAGTTCTTCCATGCCTACGTGGCCTACCGGCTCGGCGACGGGACGGCCAAGATGTTCGGGCGGCTGTCACTCAACCCGGTCGTCCACTTCGATCCGCTCGGTGGTGGGATGCTCGTCCTGAGCACGCTCCTCGGGGCGGGCTTCATCGTCGGCTGGGCCAAGCCGACCCCGGTCAACCCATCCAACCTGCGCGATCGGCGGAACGGCGACGTGTGGGTCGCGGTCGCCGGTCCCGCCTCGAACCTGGTCATGGCCCTCCTCGGGGCGATCGTCTTCCGCGCGCTCGGGTTTCTGCAGCTCGACCCGCCCCAGATCATCTGGCAGATCGTCTACCTGTTCGTTGTCTTCAACATCAGCCTGGCCATCTTCAACATGATCCCGGTCCCGCCGTTGGACGGGTCGGCGGTCCTGTTCCGCCTCGTGTCGCCTCAGACGGCGTGGCGGCTCAGGCCGATGCTCGCCCAGTACGGCTTGATGCTCGTCCTGGTGGTCGTCCTGTTCGGCGGGCGATACCTCGGAGCCGCGATCTATGGCCTCACCGACGTTCTCCTGGGGACCTAAGGTCCGCCAGTTCCGCGCGCACCTGACCGCCCGGGTCGGAGTCGAGGAGCGGGCGACCGTCGGTGCCTGGCTGACAGCGACCCAGCTGGCCCTGTTCGACGGGATGCACGTCGCGGACCAGCGGCACGGCCTGGACGTGGTGGCGACCCTCCGGGCCGGTGGCTCGATCGACGACGACTTGCTCCTGGCCGGACTCCTCCATGACTGCGCCAAGGGCCCGACGGTCGGCGTCTGGCCTCGAGTGGCCTGGTCGCTCGGCGAGGCGTGGGGGCCGTGGATCGTGTCCGCCACCCGCCGTCTGCCGGGGTTCGGGCCGGCATTCGACCGGCTGCGCGACCATGCCGAGCGATCCGCCCAGATGGCGCTCGAGGCTGGCTGTTCGGTCCGGACCGCCGAGCTGATCCGTCGCCAGGCCGACCCCGCCGACCCGACCGCCGGCGAGCTCCTGCGCCTCGCCGACGAGGCGAACTGACGATGGTCGAGTCGGCCGTGCCGATGGCGGTGTCACCCGCCGGGCCGGGAGAGTCGTCGGTCGGCGTCGCTCCGTCGGTCGTCTTCGGCGACGGTCGCCGGCCGGAGATCGCCACCCGAGTCCACCTCGACTCGTTCGATGGGCCGCTCGGGCTGCTCCTGTCGCTCATCGAGCTGCGCCAGCTCGACGTGATGACCGTCCCGCTCGGCGCCCTGGCCGAGGCGTATCTCGACGCCCTGGTCGGGCTCGAGTCGGATCGGATCGGCAACGTCAGCGGGTTCGTGGCGATCGCCGGCCAGCTCATCCTGATCAAGAGCCGGGCGATGCTTCCGCGGCGGGTCGACCCGGCCGTGGTCGCCCTGGACGAGGCACCGGACCCCGAGGCGGAGCTGCGCGCCCGGCTGATCCTGTACCGGGCCCACCGCGATGCCGGCGCCCTGCTCCAGGCCGGCGCCGTCGAGCGGGTGGGCCTGTTTCGGCGCGAGCCGGCCGCGGCGACCGCGTCGGGGCGTGCAGGTGCGGTGCTGATCCCGCGGCCGATGGACCCGCGCTTGCTGGCGACCGCCCTCGTCCGGATGCTTCGGGTGGTCCCGCCGCCGCCCCCGCCGCCCGAGACGGTCGCTCGCACGATCACGATCGCCCAGCGGGCGAATATCGTGCGGGCCGCCCTGCGCGGGGCCGACCGGATCGTCCTCCAGGAGCTGCTGGCCGGGGTGCGCGATCGGGTCGTGGTCGCGGTCACCTTCCTGGCCCTGCTCGAGCTGATGAAGCGGCGCGAGATCGTCGTCGAGCAGCACGAGCCATGGGGACCGATCATCGCCCGCTCGACGACCGCCGAGGAGCGAGCCGCCGCGGGTGGGATCCTGACCGACGTGCCGATCGACGAGACGCTGGAGTCGTTCGCATGACCGAGTCGCTCGACGCGGCGACCGAAGCGACCGAGGCCACCGAGTCGATCGGCCTGACCGAGGCGACCCTCGAGGCGCTCCTGTTCGTCGCCGAGCGGCCGCTCGATCGGCGCGAGATCGCGGGCCTGGCCGGGGTGGACCGGGCGACGGTCGACGCGCGGATCGGGGACCTCGAGGTCAGCCTGGTGGAGCGGGGGATCCGGCTCATCGTGTCGGGCGAGCGGGTCGAGCTGGCGACCGCGCCCGAGGCGGGCCGGCTCATCGGCCGCTACGTCGGGGCGGGCGCGACCAGGCTCTCGCCAGCGGCACTCGAGACCCTGGCGATCGTGGCCTATCGGCAGCCGGTGACGCGCGGGGGAGTCGAGCGGATCCGCGGGGTCGACTCGGACTACACGATCCGGGCGCTGCTCCATCGCCGGCTGATCGTCGAGCTCGGCCGGTCCGAGTCCCCCGGCCGGCCCTACCTGTACGGGACCGACTTCGAGTTCCTCGAGCGGTTCGGGATCGCCAGCCTCGACGAGCTGCCGCCGCTCGACGCGGATGTCGCCGCGCGCCTCGTCGAGGAAGCGGCCGAACGAGCCGCCGGCGCGGATGCGGACGATGCCGCGACCGCCGACGACGGGACCACCACTGATCGCGGCGGGTCGCTCGGCGTGGCGGTCGGTCCGGGTCCGTCCTGATGGCGCCCGAACGGATCCAGAAGGTCATCGCTTCGGCCGGGATCGCCTCTCGGCGCGAGGCCGAGCGGCTGATCACGGCCGGCCGGGTCACGGTCGACGGGAGGGTCGCGACCCTCGGCGAATCGGTCGAGCCCGCGATCGCGGTGATCGCCGTTGACGGGCGGCCGGTCGGCGAGGCGTCGGCGCTCGTCCACCTGGTCGTCCACAAGCCGCTCGGGGTCACCTCGACGACGAAGGACCGGCATGCCGAACGGACGATCGTCGACCTCGTCCCGCGCGCCCTGGCCGGTGCAGGTCGGCTCTACCCGGTCGGCCGGCTCGACCAGGATTCCGAGGGGCTGATCCTGATGACCAACGACGGGGCCTGGGCGGACCGCGTGCTCCATCCGCGGTTCGGTGTCGAGCGGGAGTACGCCATCGGCCTGGCGTCGTCATTGAGCGGCGACCAGATCGATGCGTTGCGGGCGGGGGTCAGGCTCGAGGAGGGCCACGCCACGCTCGGGCATCTCCGGCCGATGACCGGCGTCGAGGTCCGTGGGCTGGTCGATCTGCTCGAACCACCACCGGACCGACTGGTCTGGTATCGGGCCACTCTGCAACAGGGCTGGAAGCGTCAGCTCCGTCGGATGTTCGCGGCGAACGGGACGCCCATCGCCCGGCTCGCCAGGGTCCGGATCGGGACCGTCCGCCTGGCCACCTTGCGCTCAGGTGCGGTGCGTCCGCTGAGCGCCGCCGAGGTCCGTTCGCTCGGCGCCGGCCGGCTCGCCCCGACTCGATGACCGGGGCACGCCCGACGGTCGCGATCGACGGCCCGGCATCGTCGGGCAAGAGTAGCGTCGGTGCCGCGGCCGCCAGGGAGCTCGGCTACCGCTTCTGCGACACCGGCCTGCTCTACCGCGCGCTGACCGGTCTGGCCCTGAAGGCCGGCGTCGACCTGAGCGATGCGGCGGCGCTCGAGCCGCTGGTCGGCCAGGTCGAGCTGGCCGACGATGGCGACGGCCGGCTGTCGCGGGTCATGGTCGACGGCGTCGACGTGACCTCCGACGTCCGAGGACCCGAGGTGGATCGGAGCGTCAGCGAGGTGGCCCGGGTCCCCGAGGTCCGAGCGGCTCTGCTCGAGCGGCAACGCGCGCTCGCGGTCGCTGGGGGGATCGTGATGGCCGGTCGCGATATCGGGACCGTCGTCCTGCCCGATGCCGACCTGAAGATCTTCCTCGACGCGTCGGCCGAGGAGCGCGCCCGCCGGAGGGCCGAGGAACGCGGCCTGGCCTCCGACTCAGCCGAGGCGGCCGAGATCCTGGCCGATCTTCATCGGCGCGACGACCTGGATCGGAACCGGGCGGTGGCTCCGCTGCGCGCCGCCGCCGACGCCACAGTCATCGCGACCGACGGCAACACCTTCGAGCAGACGGTCGCCGCGGTCGTCAGCGCGATCCGCGCCGCCGAGACGAGATCCCTGGCACGCTCGCCGGCCGCCGAGCCGGTCCCGCCCCCGGTCCGCGCGAAGTCGGCCCCGCCGAAGCCGCTCGCCGACGGGCGGACGTGGTTCATCCGGGCGACGGATGCGTTCGGCCGGATCGTGTGGCGCTTCGCTGGCCGGATCCAGATGGACGGTCTGGAGCACCTGCGCGACCTCGACGGCCCGATCCTGCTCGTGTCGAACCACATCTCGAACGCGGATCCGCCGCTGATCGGGTCGTTCGTGACGCCGGCGATTCGTCGGCGGATCTACTGGCTGGGCAAGCAGGAAGCCCTCGACTGGCCGGTCGTGGGCAAGTTCATCGAGCTCAACGCGGTCATCGGCATCCAGCGTGGCGCGGCCGACGTGGATGCGTTCCGGACGGCCAAGCGGGTCCTCGACGAGGGTCATGTCCTGATCGTCTTCCCGGAGGGGACGCGAAGCCCGAGCGGCAAGCTCCAGGAGGCGAAGGAAGGGACGACCATCCTCGCCCTCCGGACCGGCGCCCGGATCGTCCCGATCGGCGTGTCCGGGACACCCCGGGTGTGGCCCCGCGGCCAGAAGCTGCCGCACCCGACACGCGCCTCGGTCACGCTCCGGGTCGGACAGCCATTCACGGTCAGTGCGCCGGGAGCGGGCGCGGAACGGCGCGCAGCCCAGGTCGCCGCCACGACCGAGATCATGGGGCGGATCGCCGAGCTGCTCCCGCCCGACCAGCGCGGCTTCTACGCCGACGCGGTCGCCACCGCCGGCATGACGACCGCAGCCACAGCCCCGACCGAGGGGTCTGACGGGGGCCCCGTGCGATAATCGAGCCGATGGGCACCGTTCGCGACGTCAGGATCGCCAAGCGCACCGGGTTCTGCTATGGCGTCCGCGAGGCGATCGACAAGGCCAAGGAGTCGGCGGCGACAGGCAAGGCCACCCATACCCTGGGCCAGGTCGTCCACAACGAAGGCGTGATCCGCGACCTCGAGGCGATCGGGGTCGAGACGGTCGAATCGCTCGACGACGTCGACCACGGCGCGGCGGTCGTCATCCGCGCTCACGGCGTCCGCCCCGAGGTCATGGAACGGGCCGAGGCGCGCGGCCTCGAGGTCATCGACGGGACCTGCACCTGGGTCATCCAGGAGCAGCGCGAGCTGATCCGCCTGGTCGAGGAGGGCTACACCATCGTCCTGCTCGGCACGCCCAAGCATCCGGAGGTCGCCGGCCTGCTCGGCTTCGCCCCGGACGCCATCGTCGTCGATGAGGAGACCGACTGGGGACTCATCCCGCGGCGCAAGAAGATGGCCCTCATCTCGCAGAGCACCCAGCCGCCCTGGAAGTTCGAGAAGCTGGCCGCGTTCATGGTCTCGCGCAGCCATGAGCTGAAGATCGTCAATACGGTCTGCCCGGTCACGATCCGCCGCCAGGAGGACACCCTCGAGACGGCCCGCGAGGTGGACCTCATGGTCGTCGTCGGCGGGCGCTCGTCGGCCAATACCAAGGAGCTGACCCGGCTGTGCGAGATCGCCGGGACGCATGCCGTCCAGATCGAAAGCGTCCGTGACCTTGAGGATCCATCGGTCTTCGGTGCGGCCGAGGTCGTCGGGGTGACCGGCGGCACATCGACCCCGATCGAGGATCTCCAGGCGGTCGCCGAGCGGATCCTCGAACTGGCCGGGACCGCCGCCGCCGCCGCGGGCGCCCACGACCTGGCCATGGCTGCCCTGCTCGCCGCCGCCACGCCTGCCGGCCGAACCACCTCGCTCCCAGCGCGCGAGCCGAGCGCAACCTCGACTCCCGGCGCCGCCTGATCGCCGCCGTGAACGCCCTGCCGATCGTGGCCGTGGTCGGCCGCCCGAACGTGGGCAAGAGCACGCTGTTCAATCGCGTCCTGGGCACCCGCCACGCGATCGTCGAAGACCGGGCGCGGACCACCCGGGATCGCCTCTACGGCGAGAGCGAGTGGAACGGCCGCCGCTTCCTGATCGTCGACACTGGCGGGCTCGAGCTCGATCCGGACGATCCGATCGAGGCCCGCGTCCAGGAACAGGCCCGCCTGGCCATCGCCGAGGCGGACGTCATCGTGTTCGTGGTCGATGCGATGGCCGGGATCACGCCGCCGGACCTCGAGGCGGCCGAGCTGCTCCGCCGAGCGACGTCGCCGGTCCTGGTCGCGGTGAACAAGGCGGACAACGATCGGCGCGAGCTGGAGGCGGCCGAGTTCTACGCGCTCGGCTGGGACGAGACCTACGCGATCAGCGCTGCCCACGGTCGCGGCACCGGAGACCTGCTCGACGCCATCGTCTGGGCGCTGCCGTCCGAATCGCCCGAGGAGCTCGTCCGCAAGACCCGCGAGGCCGAGGCGGAGGCGTGGGCCCGCGACATGGCCGACGGCTTCCTCGAGCCCCAGGTCGTCGGCGATAAGCCGCTCGACGGCGAGGCTGACGCCGAGGGCGACGACAGCGCGGAGACCGAGGCCGACGGCGAGGATTTCGGGGCGAACCGGGCGCTCGACGCCGAGGCGCGCAAGTGGGACGCGGCGATCGCGGCCGAGACCGAGGATGCCCCGGTGGCCATCGCCATCGTCGGTCGACCGAACGTCGGCAAGTCGAGCCTGCTCAACGCCCTGCTCGGGGAGGAGCGCTCGATCGTCAGCGAGATCCCCGGCACGACCAGGGACGCGATCGACACCACCCTGGCCTATGGCCGCAGCGAGGTCGTCCTGATCGACACGGCCGGGATGCGCCGCCGGGGCAAGGTCGCCGGCGGCCTTGACTCGGAGAAGTACTCGGCACTGCGCGCGCTCCGCGCGATCGCCCGCTGCGACGTGGCGATCCTCGTCCTCGATGCGGTCGACGGGCTGACCGCCCAGGATGCCCACGTCGCTGGTTACGTCGCCGAGGAGGGCAAGGGTCTGGTCGTCGCGATCAACAAGTGGGATCTCTTGGCCGAGAAGACGGACCGGACGTTCGACGAGTACGTCCGGACGATCCGCCGGGACGTGCCGTTCCTCGATTTCGCCCCGGTCGTGTCGATCAGCGCCAAGACCGGCCAGCGCGTCGGGCGCGTCCTCGAGGCTGCCGTCGACGTCTGGGGTGAACGCCGGAAGCGGATCTCGACCGGCGAGCTCAATCGACTGCTGGTCGAGGCGGGTCGGCGCCAGACGCCGCCGGTCGTCAAGAACAAGCGCCCGAAGATCTTCTACGGCACCCAAGCAGGCGTCGCGCCACCGACCTTCGTGATCTTCGCCCGGGAGGCCGGCAGCGTCCACTTCAGCTACCGGCGCTTCCTCGAGAACCAACTCCGCGAGGCGTATGGGTTCGACGGGACGCCGATCCGGCTCGTCTTCCGCGAGCGCAGCTCGGTCGAGCTGCCGCGCCGACGCAAGGCCGGCGGTGCCGGAGCGAAGGCCAACACCAAGGGTGGCGTGTCGACTGGAAAGAAGGTGGCGCGGCCCGCCGCGAAGGGCAGCCGGCGGGGGTGACCGCCGGGCCGCCGGTCGTCGTCGTCGGGAGCGGTGCCTGGGGCACGACGCTCGCGATCCTGCTCGCCAGGCGGGAGCCGACGGTCCTCCTGGCACGTTCCGAGGAGACCGCGGAGCGGCTCTCGGCTGACCGCGCGAACACCCGCCGCCTGCCGGGGATCGCGTTCCCCCCAGGGCTGGCCCTGTCGAGCGATCCATCCGTTCTGGACTCGACCGAGCTGGTGGTGTTCGCCGTTCCGTCGGGCCATCTTCGGTCGGAAGTCGTGCGGCTGGCCGGAGCCCTGTCGCCGTCGGCCGATCTTGTCTCGGTGGTCAAGGGCCTCGAGGCCGGCACGCTCCTCCGGATGAGCCAGGTCATCGCCGACGCAGGGGCCATCGATCCGGCCCGGATCGCGGCCCTGTCCGGACCGAACCTGGCCCTCGAGATCGCCCGTGGGTTGCCGGCCTCGGCGGTCGTGGCGGCTGAGGATGAGGCGCTGGCTGAGCGCGTCCAGGCGAGGATCCGCCGCCGACGATTCCGCCTCTATGTGAATGAGGACCTGGTCGGCGTCGAACTGTGCGGGGCGCTCAAGAACGTGATCGCGATCGCGGCCGGTGCGGCCGAGGAGCTCGGCTTCGGCGACAACGGCAAGGCGGGCCTGATGACCCGGGGACTGGCCGAGATGACCCGGCTCGGGATCGCCGCGGGTGCCAATCCGCTTACGTTCGCCGGCCTGGCCGGGATCGGCGACGTGATCGCGACCTGCGGATCGCCGCTGTCGCGCAACCATCGCCTGGGCGTCGAGCTGGCCAAGGGTCGCCGCTGGACCGATATCGAGGCCGACCTGCCCGGCGTGGCCGAGGGTGCGTATACGGTGGACGCCGCGATCGGACTTGCCGATCGATACGGGGTCGAGATGCCGATCGCCCGCGAGGTTCACCGTGCGCTGTTCGAGGGCAAGAGCGTCAAGCGCTGCCTGGTCGACCTGCTCGCCCGCGAATCGACCGACGAACTAGCCGACTACCGGACCTGGATGGCCGGCCTGGAACGGAGCTGATCCGCCCGTCTGCTAGACTCGGACCCTCTCGGGGCGTGGCGCAGTCTGGTAGCGCACCAGTCTGGGGGACTGGTGGTCGTCGGTTCAAATCCGGCCGCCCCGACCATATCTCACTCACAAGACAGCACTCCAAGGGCCGTCGATTGCGATGGCTCCATCAGGGTCGGTCGGTCGTCGGTCCAGGTCCGGCCGCCCGGAAGCGTCCGGCGGCCCGGGTGCCAACGACGACCGCGCCAAGTAGCGCGGCCAAGACGACGATGGATGGACATGAGCCCCCGGCCAGACTCGTGGCCACTTGAACCGCCCTCGGACGAGGCCTACCACTCGCGCCGAATCACAAGAACGACAACGGCCACCACGACGACCGCACCGACCAGGAGCAGAACCGGAAGCAGCACACCGGGTCCGGAACCACTGTTCGTCGGGGCAGCCGACGCGTTGGCGACAACATTGACTCGCTGAGCCGAAGAGCTGAATGTACCTCCGGTTTCGGTCGAACTCGCCGCTTCCAAGATGTAGGCGCCAGGCTCCGTCAGGGTGATAGTGGCGCGGTACCGGCCAGCGGAGGCATCGACGAGGTTCGCGGGAACCGAAGCATCGACGGAGCCGCGAGGAAGACGTGCCCTCAGCAGTAGCTGCGACGGCGCTCTGAATGTTCCCGGTTCCCAGTCCGCATTCGGCTGGAGCGCGATCATCGCCACGCTCTCCTGACCCGCCACGATCGGCGCTGCCAAGTCGAGGGTCGCTCGGGCGACGAGCGGGAGCGGAGCGTCCGGAGGTGGCCCCACGCCACAGATCGGGAAGATCGTGTTGTCTGGTTCCAGCCCACCGGTCCTCGTGCCGCTGGTGCCGGTGAAGCCGATCTCAAGCGCGCCGATCCCCTGTGTGGGCACAACGATCTCGGCCGTGCCGTGCCCGAGCCAATCCTCGGTCAAGATGCCCCGATCGGGGGCAACGACCTCCCCGAGGGCTGGCCGCCACCAGTACTCGGTCGACTGCGCCGGGACCAGGCGTTGGTGCGCCTGATCCCACAGAGTCACCCCGAGGTAGACCGCCGTGCCGGGCGGCACATCGGTCGGCAACTGCTTGTCCAGCCAAACCTGGACCGCCTCGCCCGGATCGCCCAACGGCGTCGCGCCCTCGCAAGCCGTCCTCACCGGCGTCGGCGGAGGACTTGCAGATGCGCTTAGCAGTGCGGCAAGCCCGAGCACGATAACCAACGCCAACCTTGATCGAGCGGACACAGCATGAGGATACGCAAGGCCGCCAGCCTCGGCCGGGGTCCTATTGCTAGAGCATTCTGGATAATCCCGAATGTTGTGCCGACCGGTCCCGGTCACCTCTGCGACGGTGCGGGCGCCGGGGGACTTTCTCCGCAGCGCCGCGGAGAAAGTATCAACCGGAGGGCGGCACAAGGAGCGGCGTCGACCAGCGCGGTCATCATCGTCCTGGGCCTCGGTCTCGCCTTCCTGGTCGCGTTCCTTCCACCCGCGCTGTCAGGCGCTTGGTGCGTCGCGACGATGGCCTTCATCCCGTTGGTAGCGCGGTCATGCGGTGGGACCGAGCGCCAGACGACTACCTCGCCGACCGCATCGTGGGCAGTTCCGAGGACCTCAGACCAGGGGTGGAGCCTTGCGGAGGTGATCGTCCGTCTGGAGAGCGGCCAGGGGACCTTGTCCGCCTCGGTCTGGTAGCAACGCCGGTAGCAATAGGAGCAGATACCGTCGATTGCGACTCAGGCTCGGAAGGGTCCGTCGTGCGCGCTCCGCGGCGACCGGGACTGCCGCCTCGAGCCTGAGCCGGGCGAATCGCGTCGAGGCTTTGCCACTGCCGTTCACGCGTTCCTACTGGACATGAACAGGCCGAATGGCCCTACCGAGCGTCGAGGTTGGTTCGCTAGGCTCGGCAGCCTGACAACACCAAATCGACCCCGGCCGACATCCCCCGAGTCGGCCGGGGTCTACTCTGATCGGAGTGAAGGCAGGAGCGGCCGCCCCGACAGCCAGGAGGGACGATCTAGGGGATCCTGTCCGCGCGTGAATGGATCGCGGCGCCCGCGCTCGCCGTCGTGCTGCTGATGCTGGCGTTGCAGATGGCGGGCGTGACCCCATGGAACCAGCCCTGCATCGGCGGCCATCACGTTGGCTAGCAGGCGCGAGTACCTCGTCATCCTCCTCGTGATCGCCGTGGTTGTCGTCGTCGCCGCCCAGGTCGTCAAAGGCGGCCACATCTCGGCGAGACGCTCGACCGTGGGCACTCCTGTCGCAGCGACGCCATGACGGGCGTCCACTAGGTTCCGTCAAGCTGCCGGCCGAAGATCGCTGCGGCGATTCAGGTCTGCGCTGTCCCGAACCATGTCGCGCCGTCGGAGTCGGTGCACGAGACGCCGATCGCGGTCACGACCAGGTCATTGGTGCAATGGTCGTCGAGCCAGCCGGACGACGTCTCGGGGCGACCTTCGAATCGCAGCGGTAGCCACGAGCGGCCGTCGAACGACGTCCAACCGACCTGCGTCCGCCAGCCGCGGTAGGCAATCATCCGCTCGCCGTTCCCGCCGAGAGACCCGTCAGGACACGTGTTTCGGCACTCCTGGGCCGCGGATCCGGACATCGCGCTGAGCGGCGGATAGCCGGGCAGCGCCCGCCAGTAGCGGCCGTCGAGCGACGACCACCAGACCCACGTCGGTGGACCGCTGGCGGGGTAGTCGAGCCCCGTCATGATGAGGCCGTCGGACCCGCTGACGAGGTCCTCGATCGGCGTCGCGATCGTTCGGAAGGCGTGGCTCGCCCACGTCCGTCCGTCCGCCGACGAGACGGCGACGGTCTTCCCGCCGGCGTTGCCGACCGCGACCAGGCCAGCCGGACTGGCAACCGTCCGTTCGGCGCGCCAGTCGGCCGGGAAGGCGTCCCGTGGCACTGATCCCCAGGCGATCCCGTCGCGGGTCACAGCGAGCGGCTGGCCGGCCAGTGTCAGCGCGATCAGGTGGTCGCTCGTGGCGCCCACGAGGGTCGGGGTCGCCTCACCCTGCCCTTCCATCTCGGGAAGGGTGATCGCCGGCCCCGGATGGGCGGTCCATGCGGTCCCGTCCGACGACGTCCACGACTGGAGGGGTCCGGTCTTCGTCCAGCAGTCGAGGAGACTCAGGTCATGCGGGCCAGCGTCCTCGCAGATGACCGTTCCGCTCTGGAGCGTCATGGCGACGAGCCCGTCCGCGGTCGCGGCCATCCCGACGACGACCGCCCGTGAGTCGAGTGCGTTGGGCTTGAGGGCATCCCAGCGCCGGCCGTCGGCCGAGACCCAGATCCTGGTGTGCGCCGAACCATCTGCGGGTTCGAGGTCTCCGAGCGCCACGTATCCGCCTGGCCAGTGCGTGACGGAGCGAACGTGTCCGAGTGGATCTGCGGCATCGATCTTCTGCCAATGGATCCCGGTCCAGGCCGTCGCGCCATCGATCGTGACGGAGGTGACGAAGCCGTCGGGGCCGCTCGGCCTCGGCTGTGGTGAAGCGTCGGCGATCGGCGTGGGTGAAGTGCCCGAGGTCGTCACACCGGGTGTTGACGCCGGCACCTGGAACGACGGCGAAGAGGCCACCGCGTGGCTGGGCGCCTCGGACGCGGTCGTCGGGGCGCCGGCCGCCGTCGAAGGACGCGCTGTGACCTGAGCGACAGCGCATCCCGCGAGGAGAACCGTAAGTCCGGCGACCAGAACAGACGGATGGATCGCTCGCATGCGAGGGCTCCTCTCAGCGGAACGGCAGACGCTCGTCGGCCACGTTGCCCGGTGGCGCGGGTTTGACGCGCGCATTCGCCGATTGTGACTTGGCCGCGTGCTGCTGGATCTCCAGGCTTGACGGCGCTTCGGCCGAACAGCGTGTCCGGAAGCTCGCGCGACGCGCGCGACGGCGGGTCAGGCGGCTGTCGGGCCGCGAGTGACGACCGCATCCCGCCAGCAGGGCATCCTCCTCGTCCGGGCAGGTCGTCATGCCCATGTCTGACCCGCGGACCATCGGTTGTCGGTTCAGGTCCGGCCGCCCGGCCATTGCTGGCCCCCGGGGCCGGCCGAGTCGTCAGTTCGGGTCCGTCCGCTCCGGCCGCTGGCGCCACACAGGCGCATGATGCACGTCTGATGGTCGTGCACGGTCGACTCGCGACACGGATCCTGCTGGTGACGCTGCTCACGGCTGGATGCGCATCGAGCGACATGGCCAGCCCGAGTCCGACTGCTGTGAGCCCGACCGCCGCCAGCTCACCGAGCAGCAGCGTCATCAGCGCACCGAGTCCGGTCGCCGCGGGCACGCCGGGCCGGATCGCCGCGAGTCCCGGCTCGACGACCGTCCCCTCTCCGGTCCCTTACGCCTCGTCCAGGCCGCCCCCCACGAAGCTGCCACCGATCCCGGTTGGCGCGGTGCCCATTCTCTACTACCACCGTGTGGAAGCGCCGCCGCCTGCGTACCTCAGTTGGAACCGGACTCGGAAGCAGGGCTTCCTGGCCTACGATGCGATCCCAGCCGCGTTCGCGGCACAGCTCGACTGGCTCGCCGCGAACGGCTACACGACGATCCTGCCTCGCGACCTGGCAGCACATTGGGATCGCGCCGCCCCGCTTCCGACCCACCCGGTGATCCTGACGTTCGACGATGGGTTCCACGACTGGGTCTCGACGGTCCTGCCTCTCCTCCACGCACACGGGATGGTCGCCGAGTTCTACGTCACGCTTGACGCGATCGCCCGGAAGCACATCACTTGGGATGAGGTTCGCGCTCTCGCCGCCGCGGGGAACGGGATCGGCGGTCACGACGTTCATCACATCCAGCTGGCGATGCTCGGCGCGACGCATCCTCCGGCCTCAGCCGCCAGGATGTGGAGAGAAGTGAGTGGGATCCGGTCGGTGATCGCTCGCGAGGTTGGGACCGCGCCGGACTCGATGGCCTATGTGGGCGGAGGGTTCAATACCGTGCTCGAGGCACTCGTCCAGCGGGCTGGATATACCACCGCACGCTCGATCGTCCGAGGCATCGTGCAGGAAAAGTCCTACCGATTTCAGATGCGGGTCGTCCGGATCGGCGCACGCGATGACGTCGTAGATCCGTTCACGGGTGAGCTTGTCCTGGGACTGCCCGTGTTCGTCGCCCGGATGCACGGGGTGAGCGATCGGCCTCAGCGCTGAGGCGAGTCGACGAGCACGACGATCCGGCCGCTCCCGCTCGTCGTGCCCACGACGGTCGACGGAGGGGCTCCTGCATCGAGCCGGACAGCCGCACCCTCGACCAGCTGTTACGAGCGCTCAGGCGCTCGGGGACGGCGTCGGCTCGGCGGTCGGAGTCGGGCTCGGTCCTTCGGTCGGGCTCGCAGCGGGGGTCGGACTCGGCGTCGGGAAGGGAGCGGGCTTGGGGCTCGCCGTCGGCGGCGGGGTCGAGGCCGGAGTGATCCCGCCGTTCGGTTCCCAAGCTCCAGATGGGAGGGCGGCGCTATCGCCGAGCGGGACGATCGCCACGAACAGCCCCTCGATCCGGTCGTCCCGGCGGCCGTCGTGGTAGCTGTTGAAGTTCGTGGCCAGGGCCGCCATGTACAGGCGCGTCCCCGGCCGGTAGATCTTGTGCCTGGGCACCCGGTAGTACGGCCACAGCGGGTCGGCGACGCGGACCGTGATCACCCGATAGTCGTCGGTCTGGTTCGGGTCGGCGGTGGCCTCGAAGCCGGTCACGACCCAGGCGTGGGTCCCGTGCCAGACGACGATGCCGGCCGGCCGGCCGGTCGTGGCGATGCCCTTGGTCGCGGCCTTGACCGCCCCGGCCATCGTCGGAGCGGCGATCAAGACGTAGCGCCCGTGGCCGGCGAGCGATGTGGCGGTCGCCCAGCCGTACGGATCGGAGCCCCCGTCGGCCTTGTACTTGCTGTTGGTCCGGGCGATCTGCCACAGCTTGCGCTGCAGGTTCGGCCCTCGGTTGTTGAACCGCCAGATCATGTTGCGCATGATCTGAAGCGAGGCACCCACGCACTGGAAGCGCGTGTACTGGCGGGTGAAGTCACCGGCGTGGAGGAGCGACGTCCGGTAGGCGATGACGATCGGGGTAGGCGTCGGGGAGGGGCTCGGCGTCGGTGTGGCGCTCGGGTCGGTCGACTCGGTCGGGCTGGGGGAGGGGTCCGCGCCGGCCACCCCGCCGGCCGATGGGCCGGCCAGCAGGGCAACCGCGAGCATGGCCGCCCAGGCGACCGCCAGCAATCGAGCGCGGCGGTCGCGCATGGGGGCGCCATCGGTCATGCGCCCGACGATAGGGGATGCGCCCGCTCGACCCAATCGCCCGTTGGTCCCACCGACGCCTCGCCGTCCCGCCTATGTAGACTCGGCCGATGGGCACCGATCTCGACCTCGAGCAGCTGACCGGCGAGACGGACATGGACCCGGAGGTCTTCCGGGCAGCGGCCCATGCCGTGGTCGACCTGATGGCCGACTACCTTGCCGGGGTCGAGGGATACCCGGTCCTCCCGCCGATCGAGCCCGGGACGCTCCGCCCGCTCTTCCCAGCCTCGCCACCGGAGGCGCCCGAACCGCTCGCCTCGATCCTGGCCGACTACAGGACCCTGGTCGAGCCGAACGCCACCCACTGGCAGCACCCGGGCTTCATGGCCTACTTCGCCACGACGGCCTCCGGACCCGGGATCCTGGGCGAGATGCTCACCGCAGTCCTGGGTCAGAACCCGATGCTCTGGCGGACGTCCCCGGTCGGCACCGAGCTGGAGGGCGTCGTCGTCGATTGGCTGCGCCAGGGGGTCGGGCTACCCGAGGGCTTCGACGGGTTGCTGACCGACACGGCATCGACCTCCACGCTGATCGCTCTCGCGGGGGCTCGTGAGGCGATCGGAGCGGATGTCGCGGCCCTCGGGCTGGCCGGCCGGGGCCACGTGGGCGGCGGGCTTCGAGTCTACGCCTCGGCCGAAGCGCATTCATCGGTCGAGAAGGCATGTATGACCCTGGGGCTCGGGCGCGCGGGACTGCGCCGGATCCCCACAGATGCGCAGTTCCAGATGCGGGTCGATGCGCTCGAGGCGGCGATCGCCGAGGATCGATCGGCCGGGCTGGTGCCGATCGCGATCGTGGCCACGATCGGGACCACGAGCTCGACGTCAGTGGACCCGGTCGCCTCGATCGCCGACATAGCGCTGCGCGAGGGCGTGTGGCTCCATGTCGATGCTGCCCACGCTGGAGCGGTCGCGCTCCTGCCCGAGCGTCGGGTGCCGTTCGCCGGCTGGGAGCGGGCCGATTCGATCGTGATCAACGCGCACAAGTGGCTGTTCATCCCGCTCGACGCTTCGCTCCTCCTTAGCCGCAGGATGGACGCGATCCGGGCGGCGTTCAGCCTCGTCCCGGAGTACCTGCGCACGCTCGATCAGGTGGCACCGGGAAGGGACTACAACGAATACCAGCCGCAGCTCGGTCGCCGCTTCCGGGCCCTGAAGGTGTGGATCCAGATCCGCTGGTTCGGGCTGGAGGGTCTGCGCCGGCGGATCGCGCGCCACATCGACCTCGCCGAGGCGTTTACCGCGGCGATCGATTCGGACCCGGATTGGGAGCGACTGGCACCCGTGCCGTTCTCGACGGTCTGCTTCCGATGGCGGCCCGCCAAGTTCGTCGGTCGACAGGACGAGCCGGCGGTCCGCGCCCTCCTCGACGAGCGCAACCAGGCGCTCATGGATGCCGTCAACCGGACCGGCGAGATGTTCCTGTCCCACACCCGGCTCGCCGATCGCTTCACCATCCGCCTGTCCGTCGGCAACCTGCGGACCGAGGAGCGTCATGTCGCTCGGGTGTGGGAGCTCCTGCAGCGCGAGGCGCGCCTTCTCGACCAGCCGACGAGCCTCGATCGGGTCTGATCCCTAGCGCAGCGCGGCGGTCGATGCGGTCGCGACTCAGATCACCGCTTTCTTCACGAGCGCGCCGATCCTTGCCTCGCCGGCGGCGGTCAACTTCATCAGAGCGAAGGCGGTCGGCCACATGGCGCCGTCGTCGAGGTTCGCCGAGTCGCTGAAGCCGAGCGTGGCATACCTCGTCTTGAACTTCTGCGCGCTCTGGAAGAAGCAGACGACCTTGCCGTCCCGGGCGTAGGCGGGCATCCCGTACCAGAGCTTCGCCGAGAGGGCTGGCGCGCTGACGCTGATCACAGCATGGAGTCGCTCGGCCATGGAGCGATCCGGTTCCGCCATCTCGGCGATCTTCGCGAGCACGTCGCTTTCCCCGTCCGCCTTGTCTGCGGACGCCTTCAGCTCTTTGGCGCGCTCCTTGATCGCGACTCGTTCCTCGTCCGTGAATCCCTTGGCGGGCTTGTGGGTGTCCTTCATGTCAGGCTTCCTTTCTGCGAGCATCTGATGGGCACCAGCCGGATTCGAGGGACTCGCCGCAGCGGCGGCTTGTTCAGAACTGCCCGATCCTGACCTGGGCCTCGACGGGAGGGTAGTCCGGACGGCTAGCATTGGCCCGTGCGTGATCTCCTAACCGAGCGCCTGGCCGACGCCGAGGCTCGGCTTATCGCTCTTGGCCTCGGCGACGCCTTCGACCCGGGGGCGCCGACAGCCATCGTCGCCGCCGGCCTCCATCTCGCGCCGGTCCCTGTCGAGGCGGGCGGGCTCGGGATCGGGATGCTCGAGGCTGTCGACCTGTTGTCGGCTGTGGCCGCCGTCGACGGTTCGACCGGTCTCGGCTTCGCGATGCACGTTCATGTGGTGGGAGCCATGGCTCAGTCGAACGGTTGGCCCTCCGGCCGACGCGAATCGATCTACGCCCGGATCCGGGACGAGGGCGCGCTGCTCAACGCCGCATCGACCGAAGACTCCGGCGGCAGCCCGGCTCGCGGAGCGATCCCGGGCACCACCGCGGTCGCGGATGCGAATGGCGGGTTCACGATCACCGGCGAGAAGTCGTGGACGACCTGGCTTCCGGCGCTTCGCCTGGCGCTCGTCAGCGCACGGATCGACGAGGTGGCGGCCCGAGACATCGGCGACCGTGGCGACACTGCAGCCGGATCGGCCGGCGCGGCCCCGGAGGTCGCCCTGTTCGTGGTCGACCTCGAAGCACCCGGTGTGAGCCGGCTGCCCGGCTTCGAGGCGCTGGGGATGCGCGGTTCAGCTTCGGGGCGGCTGCGTCTCGATGGTGTCCACCTCCCGGCCGACGCGCTGGTCCTGCGTCGTCGAGTCGATCAGCCGGATCCGCGTGGGCCGGCGCCCGGCGCCTGGTTCGGGATGGCCGTCGCAGCCGTCTACCTCGGGGTGGGGGAGCGAGCGCGACGGGAGGTCGTCAGCTGGGCTGTGGGGCGGCGACCCGGGGATGGGTCAACGACGGTCGCCGAGATCCCGTCGGTCCAGGTCCGGCTCGGGCGGTTGGATGCAGCGCTACGCTCGGCCCGGATCGTCGTTCGCGACGTCGCCGGACGATGGGACGCGGCGGGGCCAGAGGATCGCGGCGCCTTGACTGCGGACGTGGGCCTGGCCAAGTACGCCGCCACGACCGCGGCCGTCGAGGCGACCGACGAGGCGCTCCGGATCGCCGGCGGCCCGGGCTTCCTGGTCGGCCCCCTGGAACGGGCGTTCCGCGACGCACGGGCGGGGCTGATCAACCCGCCACTCGAGGACGTCGCGCTTACCGGCTTCGCCCGGACGCTGGTGGATCTCGAGCGGAGCGCCCGCTGAGCGAGCTTAGAAGGGCTTGGCGACCATGAGGATCACGATCAAGACGGCGAGCGCCGTCGTGAGCAGCCCGAGCCGGCTCGAGTGACGAGCCGCCAGCGCGTAAGTCGCCGAGGTCGGGTCCCGTTCGGCCTCGGCAGCCTGTCGTCGAACCGCCGGGGCGAAGACGAGGATCCCGAGCAGGGCCGTCGCGACGTAGAGCGCGATCGCGACCTGGAGCCATCGAGCGCTGAACGAATAGGCGCCGGTCATCACCATCCCGACCCCGGTGATCAGCAGCACGATGTAGGCCGGATTGGCGACGCGCCGGTCGAGCGCGCGAACCGTCGCGATGGTGAACGTCAACCGATCGCGATCCAGGCCGGCTCGCCGCAGCCAGAAGGCATAGGTCAGGTTCGCGCCGACGGCGACGATCGCCGACAGGACGTGGACGACCTTGAGCAGCAGGAACGGGGACATCGTCCGCGATTCTTGCACGCCGGGTCCGTCCGAGCCAGCCGCCGAGCACGCCGAGCTCGGGTAGACTCGGGCCGAAGCCGCCCGGGAGCCGCCGTGGGCCACAAAGGAGTACCCGCCATGGCCGTGCAGGTCGCCACCGACTACCAGATGTTCATCGACGGGACCTCCGTTCCGTCGGTCGACGGCGCCTGGCTGGAGGTCCTCAGCCCGGCGACCGGGGAGCTCGTCGGTCGCGTCCCGGAGGGGACGGCAGGGGATGTCGATCGGGCCGTGACGGCTGCCCGCACGGCGTTCCGCGATGGGCGCTGGTCGCGGATGGCGCTGCCCGACCGGGTCGCCGCGATGAACCGCCTGGCCGACCTGTGTGACGAGCATGCCGACGAGCTCGCCCGGATCGAGACGCTCCAGACGGGCACGTCCTACAAGCTCCGGCGCGAGTCCGACTTCGCCTTCGCGTCGGATAACCTGCGCTTCTTCGCCGGGCAGATCCGCCATCTCGAGGGGAAGGCCGCCTACGAATACAGCGGCAGCCACACGTCGATGATCCGGCGCGAGCCGCTCGGGGTCGTCGCCCAGGTGGCGCCCTGGAACTACCCGTTCTGGATGGCGATCTGGAAGATCGGGCCGGCGCTTGCCGCCGGGAACTCGATCGTGCTCAAGCCGGCCAGTGCGACGCCCATCACGACCATCCGGCTGGCGGAGCTGGCCGCCGCGGCCGGTGTCCCGGCCGGGGTCTTGAACGTCGTCACCGGCCGTGGCGACGTCGTCGGTGCGGCGATGGCCGGGCATATGGATGTCGACCTCATCTCGCTGACCGGTGACTCGGAGACGGGCAAGCGGATCCAAGCGCTGGCCGCCAACAATGTCAAGCGGGTCCACCTCGAGCTGGGCGGCAAGGCCCCGTTCATCGTCCACGCCGATGCGGACATCGAGGCTGCCGCGCGCGGGGCGACCGCCGGGGCCTTGATCAACGGCGGCCAGGATTGCACCGCGGCGACGCGCGCCTACGTCCATCGGTCGGTCTACGACGCGTTCGTGTCACGGACCGCGGTCCTGTTTGACAGCGTCCGGGTCGGCGACCCGTTCGATCCGTCGACCGACCTCGGGACGCTCATCAGCCAGGCCCAGGTCGAGCGCGTGGACGGGTTCGTGAGGCGCGCCGAGCGGGCCGGAGCCACGGTCGTTGCCGGCGGCTACCGGCCGGAGGTGGCTGGGTTCCCGGACGGGGCGTTCTACCGCCCGACGATCGTGGCCGACTGCGCGCAGGACAGCGAGATCGTCCAGCAGGAGGTGTTCGGGCCGGTCCTGGCCGTCCTGCCGTTCGACACCGACCAGGAAGCTCTCGACAAGGCCAACGACACGAAGTACGGCCTGGCTGCTTCGATCTGGACGCGCGACGTGTTCCGGGCGATGGAGGGGGCACGGAGCTTGAACTTCGGGCACGTCCAGGTCAACGACCATCTCATGGTCACGTCCGAGATGCCCCACGGTGGGTTCAAGCAGTCCGGCTTCGGCAAGGACATGTCGAGCTATTCATTCGACGAGTACACCCAGGTCAAGCACGTCATGATCGAGCTGACCGGGGCACCAGAGAAACCCTGGCACTACACGATCTTCGGCGACAAGCCGGAGGGATGAGCTCGACCACCCTGCGATCGGCACCTGTGCTCTACCGGGAATGACGGCGACACCAGCTGATTCGTCGGCCTGCCGGTGACGCCGACCGCGGTCGGACTTGGCGTCGGGTCGGCGCTGAGTTGGGGTGTCAGCGACTTCGGCGGCGGCCTGGCCAGCAGACGGACTGCCCCCCTCGCCACCGTGGTGGTGTCGCAGGTTGTCGGCGTCTCGGTGGGGCTCGCGGTCATCGCCGTGCTGGGGGAACGATTTCCGGGCCTGGAGGCCACCGGCTGGGCGATGGTCGGCGGGATCGCGACCTTCATCTCCCTGGTCTGTTTCTATGGCAGCCTCGCGAGCGGAGCGATGGGTCTCGCCGCCGCCGTGACCGGCGTCGTCGGAGCCGGGATCCCGGTCGTCGCCGGTGCGCTGACCGGCGATCGACTCCGTCCGACCGATGCGGCCGGGATCGCGCTCGCCCTCGTGGCCGTCGTGCTGGTGTCCCGACCGGCGAACGATATCGGGATCGGTCGCCGGAGCCTGGCATTGGCCCTCATCGCCGGCGTCGGAGCCGGGGTCTTCTTCATCGTGATGGGTCGGAGCCTGTCGGCCGGCGGTGAGACGTGGTGGCCGGTCGCGACCTGCCGAGCGACGGCGCTCGTCCTGGCCGTGGTGACGACGGTCGTCCTCCGCCGGACAAGGGCCACGGCCCGAGGTGCCAGCCCGCTCATGGGGGTCATCGGGCTGGCGGACCTGGCCGGCACCGCGCTCTTCGTGATGGCCGGTGCGCAGGGCGTATTGAGCATCGCAGCGGTGGTGTCATCGCAGTATCCAGCCGTCACAGCCGTCCTGGCGAGGGTCATCCTGAAGGAGCACCTCGCGCCGTCTCATCTCGCCGGGATCGTCCTCGCCCTGATCGCGATCGCCCTGATCGCCCTGCCCTGATCACAGTCGCCACGCGCGACGTGGCAGGGTGGCCGGGTCGTCTAGCATGCCACGCCTCCCCAGGCCCGCCTCCCCGCGAGCCCGCACACCACCGCCAGTGGCGGATCTGGGCGCCGACAAGCGTGGTCATCTGCCGGATCGTGCGGCACAGGGAGCCAGGCGCGAGTGCCACCGCA
Organism: Candidatus Limnocylindrales bacterium; assembly: GCA_038325875.1. Taxonomy (GTDB): domain Bacteria; phylum Chloroflexota; class Limnocylindria; order Limnocylindrales; family CSP1-4; genus Chersky-267. The sequence goes on along the minus strand of JBBQJL010000003.1, from coordinate 31,612 downwards.
TCGAATCACCACTCCCAGTGGCGGCGGCGAACAGGCGCGAGTGGCGAGGCAGCGGCGAACAGGCGCGAGTGGCGACGCGGCGGCGAACCCGACGCGCGCCGGCGACGCCGGCGAACGGGCGCGCGGCCGGCGGGGCCGGGTGGTTCGCAACGACGGCGCCTTCGCGACAAAAGGCACTTGCAGGGTGTGCTAGGCGGGCAGACCATGGGATCGTAGCGGGAGGCTAGGAGGCGCGGCCCACTGCTCGGTCGCCGGAGCCGCGCGGAGCCACTGGCGAGACCGACCCGCCGTTCGGGGCGTGGCTATGAGCGTCTCACCGATCCTGGCCCTGGCAGCGGTCGTCGTCGTGATCGTGTTGCTGAACGTGGTCATCGAGGTCGTGGGCACCTGGCGGACTCACTAGGCGACCGCGGGAGGCGTCCCGTCGATCAGCGCCAGGTGTCGCCGTATGAGTGTGCGCCGACGAGCAGGTGACCGCTGGCGAACCGGTCGAGCGCGAACGGTGTCAGGTCGACGCTGGTCGCCCGGCCATCGAGGATGAGTTCGGCCATCGCCAGGCCGACCGCCGGCGCGGTCTTGAACCCGGTCCCGCTGTGGCCGCAGTCCAGGTAGAAGCCGCCTGGCCCCGCGGACCCGACGGGGCCGAGGATCGGGTGCTGGTCCGGGGTCAGGCCATCCTGGCCGCTGTGCGCCGAGCGGAAGGTACCGTCCCCCATGGCGGGGATCCGCCGGACGATCCGGTCGCTGACCCGTTCCTGGAAATCGGACGCGATGGTGTCCGTCTCACGGTCCGGTGATCCGTCCGTTTCGTTGGCGTCCTCGAGCCCGACGAGGACCAGCCCCGAGCCCTCCGGCCGGAAGTACATGTCGTTGGCATCGTCGATGATGACCGGGAACTGCACCGGCACGTTCGTCGGCGCTCCGAGGTATGCCGTGTCGTGACGCCAGACGCGGATCGGGATGGTCATCCCCGCCAGGGCGGCGACCCGGCCTGCCCAACCCCCAGCGGCGTCGACCACCACCGGAGCGGAGAACGCGCCCTTCGTCGTCTCGACGCCGGTCACGGCGCCGCCCGCGGTCGGGATCGCACGCACCTCGGCTCCCTGGACGAAGCGCGCCCCCGCGGCTCGGGCCGCCGTGATGAAGCCGGTCGCGGCGGCAGATGGATCGGCATACCCGGAGTCGGGCTCGAACGCGCCAACCTCGTCGTCGGCGAGCGCGAGTGCGGGCGCAAGCTCACGGATCCGCTCGGCGGTCACGACCTCGGTCCGGACCCCGATCGCCTGCTGCTCGGCGACGTTCGCCCGGAGGAGGTCGGCCTTCGCGGCGCCGACCAGCTGGATGAAGCCGGCTGCCGTGAAGCCGCAGTCACCGCCGACGCGTGCGTCCCATTCCTGGAACCAGGCGAGCGACGCGAAGGCCAGGCGGACATCGGCCAGCAGGTCGTAGTGCATCCGGACCAGGCCACTCGACCTTCCCGTGGCGCCGGCCGCGACACTCGTCCGCTCCACCACGATCGGCCGAACGCCGCGCCGGGCCAGGTGGAAGGCCAGGCTGGCGCCCTGCACCCCAGCGCCGATCACGATGACGTCCGCCGTCTCGACCATCTCTGCGCGTCCTCCTCGCCACCGCCAAGGCTGGATCGAAGCCTATCCCACTCCGACGGACCGTCCGCGCCCGTTGCGTGGCCCGCTCCCGGCCTGTCGTGTCCAGACTGACGCCGCTAGAGTGGATCGATCCGATCGGACCGCGCTGGGAGCCTCCGTCGATGATCGCCCCGACCTCCCGTACCGCGCCTGGTCGACCGTTCCCGCGCCTGTTCGAGCCGCTCCGGATCGGGAGCCTCACCCTGCGCAATCGGATCGTGTCGTCCGGGCATGACACGGTGATGGCGGTCGACGGCCTGGTCAGCGATCGGCTGATCGCCTACCAGGCGGCCCGGGCGGCGGGCGGCGTCGGCCTGATCGTCGTGCAGGTCGCCGGCGTCCACGAGAGCGCTCGCTACACCTCGCACGTGCTGATGGCGACCGAGGATGCCTGCATCCCCGGTTACCGTCGCCTGGCGGACGCGGTCCACGGACACGGCAGCGCCATCGTCGGCCAGATCTTCCACGACGGTCGCGAGCTGATGGAGTCGCCCGATGGGACCCTGCCGGTGGCACTCGCCCCATCGGCCGTGCCGAACGAGCGCTTCCACGTGATGCCCAGGGCGATGCCGGTCGCGCTCATCGAGGAGATCCGTGACGGCTACGCCTCGGCCGCCCGCCGGCTGTGCCTCGCGGGTCTCGACGGCGTGGAGGTCGTGGCGAGCCACGGCTACCTCCCGGCCCAGTTCCTGAACCCGCGGGTGAACCTGCGGAACGACGACTACGGCGGGAGCGCGCAGAACCGGCTTCGCTTCCTGCGCGAGACGATCGGTGCGATCCGGGACGAGGTCGGCCGCGACCCGGTGGTCGGGCTCCGGATCTCGATCGACGAGATCACCCCGGAAGGTCTGACCCCGGACGACGTCCTGCCCGCCCTGACTGCACTCGACGCAGACGGCCTGATCGACTACGTCAGCGTGGTGGCGGGGACGTCGGCCACGCTGGCTGGCTCGGACCACATCGTCCCGGCGATGAACGTGCCCAACGCCTACACCGCCCCGCTAGCCGCCCGGACGAAGGCGGTCGTCAAGGTGCCGGTCATGGTCGCCGGGCGGATCAACCAGCCGCAGGAGGCGGAGCGGATCCTCGAGCTCGGCCAGGCCGACGCCTGCGTCATGACCCGGGCACTCATCTGTGATCCGCTCCTGCCGATGAAGGCGGCCGACGGTCGGGCCGAGGAGATCAGGGCCTGCGTGGGCTGCAACCAGGCCTGCATCGGGCACTTCCACGCGGGGTATCCGATCTCGTGCATCCAGTACCCGGAGAGCGGCCGCGAGCTGGAGTTCGGGCGGATCGCGCCAGCCAGGCGGGCCCGCGACGTGCTCGTCGTCGGCGCCGGCCCCGGCGGGCTCAAGGCCGCGACCGTGGCTGCCGAGCGGGGTCATCGGGTGACGCTCGTCGAGGCGGCTCGCCGGGTGGGTGGCCAGGTCCTGCTGGCCGAGCGGCTGCCGGGCCGAGCCGAGTTCGGCGGCGTCGTCACGAACCTTGCCGGTGAGGCCGAGCGGGCCGGCGTTCGCCTGGTGACCGGCACCAGCGTGGATCTCGAGCTCGTCCGCAGCGAGCACCCGGACGTCGTCATCGTGGCGACCGGTGCCACGCCACGCCGTCCGCCGATCGAGCTGTCGGGAGACCCCGTGGTTCTCGATGCCTGGCAGGTGCTCCAGGGTGCGGCCATCCCCGAGGGACGGCTGGTCGTCGCGGATTGGCGCTGCGACTGGATCGGACTGGGCCTCGCCGAGCTCTTGGCCGGGCGTGGACGGAAGGTCACCCTCGGCGTGGACGGCTACATGCCCGGCCAACGGATCCAGCAATACGTTCGGGACGCGATGACGGCTGCCGTATCGAAGGCCGGCGTCGAGGTCATCCCGCTCGTGCGCCTGTTCGGCTACGACGGGTCGGCGGTCTTCTTCCAGCACGTCCTGACCGCCGAGCCGGTCATCGTCGAGGATGTCGCGGGCCTGGTCCTGGCCCAGGGCAACGATCCGGTCGACGGGCTGCTGGCCCAGCTCGAGACACCCGGCACGTTCGACGGCGAGGTCCACGGCATCGGCGACTGCCTTGCGCCACGGACCGTCGAGGAGGCGGTCCTCGAGGGCCTCAAGGTCGCGGGCGCGCTCTGAACGGCGGCTGAACCGTGGCGCCGCCGAGCGAGGGCACAGCCGAGGCCCGATAATGGGCCACGGTCCCGACGAGACGCGTCGTGATGGAGGAGCTCAACGCCCGTGCCGCCGATCACCGAGCTGACCCGTATCGAGCCCGTCTACCTCGAGCGCCTCGAGAAGCAGGGCATCTTCACGACCGGGATCCTCCTCGAGGTCTCGGAGACGCCGACCCGTCGCCAGTACCTGGCCGACCACGTCGGCGCCACGATCCTCGAGGTCGGCACCTGGCGCGACGAGGGCCAGATGCTCAACCTGGCCAGCTTCGGCCGGGACGAGCACCAGCTCATGATCCAGGCCGGGATCGAGGGCCTCAAGGACATCCTGGACCTGGATCTCGACACGTTCCGGGTGCGCGCGGCGAAGGCCGCCGGCGAGCTCGGAGCGGACCCGCCGGACGACCTGCGCCTCGAGGGCTGGTGGGAACAGGCCCGGACGCTAGAGGACGAGTAGCTCGGGCGCCTCGGGGCCAGGGGTCCCGAAGGACGGCTACGATGGGCCGATGCAGCCGTCGCCGATCCGCGAGGCACTCCTGTCGGTCGTGGTGGCGATCGCCACGATCCTGGTCATCGCCGGTGTCTCGGTGGCGATCTTCCTGACCCCGACCTGGGTCAGGTTCGAGCAGGAGAGGAGCGGCGCCGCGGCCCTGACCGGCTACACCACTGACGAGGTCGGTCGGGTGACCGGTGACGTTCTCCACGACCTCGTCATCGGCCCGCCGACCTTCGCCCAGACCGTCGCCGGCCTGGCGGTCTTCAACGGGCGGGAGCGGTCGCACCTGTCCGACGTCCGGTCGGTCTTCGCCGGGTTCGGCGGTCTCGTCCTGCTCGGCTTGATCATCCTCATCGCGATCCGGATCGGGTCGCATGGAAGCCGTGCCTATCGGCGCGGCGTCGGGGTCGGGGCACTCGTCCTGGCGGCCAGTGTCATCTTCGGCGGGCTCGTCTCGGCCGTCGCCTTCGACCAGGCCTTCGAGACGTTCCACGAGTTGTTCTTCGCCGGTGGGACGTACACCTTCGACCCGGTCGCCGACCGGCTCGTCCAGCTCTTCCCGATCCAGTTCTGGGAGGAGACGTCGCTGGCGGTCGGCGCAGTGATCCTCCTGATCTGCGCCGGCGCGGCGGTCTGGGCGCTCCGCCCGAGGTCCGCCACGTGAGCGGGGACGACCTCCTCTCGGTCGAGGCCGCCCGCCAACGTGTGCTCGAGGCCGTCCGCGGTCCGCTGCCGGCCGAGCCGCTCATGCCCGAAGCCGCCCTGGGCATGGTCCTGGCCGAGCCCGTCCTGGCCACAACCGACCTGCCGCCATGGGCCAACAGCGCGATGGACGGGTACGCCATTCGGGCCGCCGACGTGGCCGCCGCGACGGAGGACCGTCCGGTGGCCCTGCGGCTCATCGGCGAGGTGCCGGCTGGCGGGATCGCAACGGTCGCCGTGGAACCGGGAACGGCGATCCGGATCGCCACCGGGGCGCCGCTCCCCGACGGGGCGGATGCGGTCGTGCCGGTTGAGGAAACGACCCCCCTCGATGCTTCGGGAGCGCCGGCCGGCCCGCGTGGCCGTGACGCGGCAGGTCCGCTCCCGGACGCCTGCGCCGTCCATCGTGCCGTCCGGAGCGGTGACGCGGTCCGGCAGCGGGGCGAGGATGTCCATGCCGGAGCGACCGTGCTCGACGCGGGGACGGTCATGACCCCGGCCGCGGTGGCATTGGCCGCCGGTGTGGGTGCGGCCACGGTATCCGTCCATCGACGGCCGCGGATCGCGGTGCTCGCCACCGGAGACGAGATCCGTGGCCGGGGCGAACCACTCGGTGCGGCCGGTATCCCCGATGCCAACGGTCCCGGCCTGCGCGCGATGGTGGCCGCGGCCGGCGCGACGGTGGTCGACCTTGGGATCGCCCGGGACCGCCTCGACGACGTCCTCGCCGGACTGCGCCGGGGCGTGGCCGAGGCGGATGCGGTGATCGTCGCCGGTGGCGTGTCGGTCGGCCCGTACGACGTCGTCAAGCAGGCCTTCGAGATCGTCGGACGGGTCGACCTGTGGCGGGTCGCCGTCCAGCCGGGCAAGCCGTTCGCCTTCGGCGTGACGCCTGAGGGCACGGTCCTGTTCGGACTGCCGGGCAACCCGGTCAGCGGGTTCGTGACCTTCGAGCTGTTCGTGCGACCGGCCATCCTGCGCCTCGCCGGGCACCGCCGGATCCTGCGCGCCACCGACCGCGGCGTCCTGACCGAACCGGTGTCCAAGGCGCCCGGTCGGCGCTCGTTCATCCGGGCTGTGGCCAGCCGGGATGGATCCGACATGCCGGGGCGCGACGCCGCCGGCCGCGTTCCCGTCGTGCTTGCTGGACGTCAGGGCAGTCACGTCATGAGCGCGCTCGCGGCGGCCGACGTCCTGGCCGTCATCCCCGAGGCAGTCGACGGTCTGGCCGCCGGCGCCTCGGTCGACCTGATCTGGATCGATCGCCCATGAGCGGGCCGAAACCGCCGGAAGACCAGCCCTGGAGGCCACCGATGGACCGCAAGCCCGCCCCGCGCTCTGAGCGCCGGCGTCTGACCCACGTGGACCGGACCGGTCGACCGCGGATGGTCGACGTGAGCGCCAAGCCGTCGACAGCCCGTCGTGCGGTCGCCGAGGCGTTCGTCGCCTGCTCGGCCGAGACGCTCAGCCTGATCATCGATGGAGCCAACCCGAAGGGTGATGTCATGTCCGTGGCCGAGCTGGCGGGGGTCATGGGCGGCAAGCGGACGAGTGAGCTCATCCCACTGTGCCACCCCATCGCGCTGACCGACCTGCTCGTCCAGGTCGTGCCGGATCGCGGCGCCGGAGGGCTGCGGATCAGGACCGAGGCCGCCACGGTAGGTGTCACCGGCGTCGAGATGGAAGCGCTGACCGCCGCTTCGGTGGCTGCGCTCACCGTCTACGATATGGTCAAGGGTGTCGAGCGCGGCGTCGAGATCCGGTCGCTTCGCCTCGTCTCCAAGAGCGGGGGCAAGAGCGGCGACTGGGCTCGGCCGGGCGACAAGCCCAAGACGTCGTCGTCGGCAGCGCCGGCGACGACCCCGGGGGTCCGACCGGGCGACCGGACCGCCGGCCGGATCGGTGGCGGACGCAAGAAGGGCGGCGGGTGAGCGGTTCGGATCGAAGGCCCGGGGACGGTCGGCGAGCCCTCGTCGTCACGGTCAGTGACGGGGTCGCTGCGGGCGTCCGGGAGGATGCCTCCGGAGAGCGCCTGGCGGAGCGTCTCGGCCAGCTCGGGTTCGACGTCCAGCGGGCGGCCGTCCCCGACGAGGGCTGGCAGATCGAGCAGGCCATCGTCGACGGCACGCCGGACCGAGCCCTCATCGTGACGACCGGCGGCACCGGCCTGACTCCGCGCGACGTGACGCCGCAGGCGACCGCCGCGGCGCTCGACTACGAGGTCCCCGGGCTGGCCGAGCTGATCCGTGCCGAGGGCCGCCGATCGACCCCGATGGCCGCCCTGTCGCGGGGGGTCGTGGGGGTCCGGGCGGCTACGCTCATCGTCAATCTGCCCGGAAGCCCGCGCGGCGCGCTCGAGTCGCTCGAGGCGATCGTGCCCGTCCTGGGGCACGCCCTCGAGACCCTGGACGGCCCGTTCGATCATGGGGTCGCTGCTGCGGGGGGCGGGCGGCCGGACCTGCCCGCTGCCGACCGGGACTCCAGCTAGATGTTCGAGACCTTCGCCGAGGTCCCCGGCTACCCGCTCGTCTTCCCGCTCTTCTGGGGCGCGGCGGCGATCTTCGGCCTGGCGATGGCCCGCCACCTGCGGATCTTCGCCGCTACCCGCGCCGAGGGCCCGAGCCCGTTCAGCGATATCCCCCGGCGGACGGCTGGGCTCGTCCGCTATGCCCTGGTCCAGACCAAGATGTTCCAGGACCGGCGCGCCGGGGTGATGCACTTCACGATCTTCTGGGGCTTCGTTCTGCTCACGATCGGGACCGCCAACATGGTGACCGGCGGCCTGGTCGAGGCGATCGTCTCGGGGCCGCTCGACGGCGTCCTGTGGACCACGGTCACCGTCATGCAGAACGCCGTTGCGATCGTCGTCCTGGTCGCCCTCGGCTACGCCTTCGTCCGCCGACTGGTGACCCGGCCGGCGCGGCTGACGCTGAGCGGCTCGGGTCTGCTCATCCTCGCCCTGATCGGCGGGGTGGTCGGGGCCGAGCTGCTGGGACAGGCATTCGAGGCGGCCAGCTACGGCGACATCGCCGGGGCGTTCGTGGCCAACGCGCTGGCCGTCCCGCTCCGGTCGCTCGGCACGGCGACGACCGAGGCGGCCTTCGCGGTCCTGTGGTGGGCGCACATCGTCTTTGTCGCGGCGTTCCTGGTCTACCTGCCGTTCAGCAAGCACCTTCACGTCGCGATCGCGTTCTTCAACGTCTACTTCCGGAAGCTGGCGCCGCGCGGCGAGCTGCCGGCGATGGATCTCGAGGACGAGAACGCCACATTCGGGCTGCGCACGCTCCAGGACCTCGGCTGGAAGGACCTTCTCGACGGGTTCACCTGCACTGAGTGCGGCCGCTGCCAGGCCGCCTGCCCGGCCAATGCCACCGGCAAGCCACTCAACCCGAAGGAATTCATCATGGGTATCCGCGAGATGGCGGTCGACGCCGAGCACGGCATCGATCTCATCCCGAACTCACCGATCGTGCGCGAGGCCTACGGCCTGGACGACACCAGCCCGGCCGCGACGGCCCTGGCGGCGCCGATCGTCGACGCGGCCATCCCGTACGACGCCGTGTGGGATTGCGTGACCTGCGGCGCCTGCGTCGAGGCCTGTCCGGTGCTGATCGAGCACGTCGACAAGATCGTCGGGGTCCGGCGCAACCTGGTCCTCGAAGACTCCCGCTTCCCGTCCGAGCTGACGGCGGCCTTCACCAACATGGAGCGGGCGGGCAACCCGTGGGGCCAGCCGAAGACCGCCCGGACCGACTGGACGAAGGGGCTGCCGTTCGCCGTGCCGACGGTCGCCGAGCTCGCCGCGGAGGGTCGCCTCGGCGAGATCGACGTCCTCTACTGGGTCGGCTGCGCCGCCGCGTTCGACGAGCGCAACCGACGGGTGGCGCGATCCTTCGCGACCTGCCTGGATGCGGCCGGGATCCGCTTCGCGATCCTGGGCCAGGAGGAGTCGTGCACCGGCGATCCCGCCCGGCGGATGGGCAACGACTACGTCTGGCAGATGCTGGCGACGGACAACATCGCCACGCTCGATCGGTACCAGCTCAAGAGCATCGTGACCGCCTGCCCGCATTGCTTCAATACGATCGGCAACGAGTACGGCCAGCTCGGCGGCCACTACGAGATCGTCCACCATTCGGTCTACCTCCAGCGCCTGCTGGCCGACGGACGACTGCGCACGATCGACCCGGACGCGACCGGGGAGATCGCGCCGCGGACGGTGACCTTCCACGACTCGTGCTACATGGCTCGCTACAACGATGTGGTCGCCCAGCCCCGCCAGGTCCTGTCGTCGGTGGCCGGGCTGGAGCTGGTCGAGATGGACAAGAGCGGCAAGAACGCGTTCTGCTGCGGTGCCGGCGGCGGTCGGATGTGGATGGAGGAGACCCGCGGCACGCGGATCAACGTCGAGCGGACCCGGCAGGCGCTCGAGACGGGCGCCGGGACGGTCGCCACGAACTGCCCGTTCTGCATGACGATGATGAGCGACGGCCTCGCCGCGGCGCCGACGACCGGCTCGGGGACGGTCAACGCCGTCGATATCGCCGAGCTACTCGCGGATAGCCTGGCGCCAGTTCCCACGGGTCGCCAGCTGACGGTGATCCAGTGACCGCCTTCCGGCTGACTGACGAACAGCGCGACCTGCGCGATGCGGTGCGGGAGCTGGCCCGGGACAAGGTCGCGCCGCGGGCGGCCGAGATCGACAAGACGGCCGAGTTCCCCTGGGACATCAAGGAGCTCCTGGCCGGCCAGGACATCCTCGGCCTGCCGTACCCGGCCGAGTACGGCGGTCTCGGGGCCGATCTGCTGACCTGCTGCCTGGCCATCGAGGCGCTCAGCGAGGCGTGCGCCACGACGGGTCTCATCCTGGCAGTCCACGAGCTGGCGTCGCTGCCGATCGTGCTGGCCGGCACGGACGAGCAGAAGGCACGCTGGCTGCCCGACCTGGCGGCCGGCCGGAGCCTGATCGCGTTCGCCCTGACCGAGGCGGGGGCCGGTTCCGATGCCGGCTCGATCGCGACAAGAGCCGTCCGCGACGGGGACACGTACGTCCTCAACGGCACCAAGCGGTTCATCACCCACGGCAGCATCGCCGACCTGGTGACGGTGTTCGCCGTGACCGATCCAGGCGGCAAGCGCGGCCGCAACCTGTCCTGCCTCGTCGTCGAGCGCGGGATGCCCGGCTTCAGCGTCGGCCGGCTCGAGCACAAGATGGGTATCAGGGGGTCGCCCACGGCCGAGCTCCTGTTCGACGACGTGCGCGTTCCGGCCGCCAACCTGATCGGCGCGGACGGGGAGGGGTTCGCCCTGGCGATGCGGACATTCGAGCGATCCAGGCCGGGGATCGCCGCCCAGGCGGTCGGGATCGCCCAGGGCGCCCTCGACGTGGCGGCCAAGTACGCCACCGAGCGGGTCCAGTTCGGCCGGCCGATCGGCGAGTTCCAGATGGTCCAGGGGTTGCTGGCCGACATGGACGCCGCGACCGAGGCCGCGCGCAGCCTGCTATACACGGCCTGCGCCGCGATCGACGCCGGCGACGGCGATGCCGGGCGCTGGGCCGCGGTCTGTAAACTGGTCGCCGGTGACGCCGCGATGCGGGTCACCACCGACGCGGTCCAGGTCCTCGGCGGGTACGGCTACCTCGATGAGTTCCCGGTCGAGCGGATGATGCGCGACGCGAAGATCACCCAGTTGTACGAAGGAACGCAGCAGATCCAGCGCCTGGTCGTCGCCCGGTCGCTTCTCGCCGCCAAGCACTGATCGCGCCCGAATCGGAGGTTGCCCGCAGGTGCGGATCGTCGTCCTCGTCAAGCCCGTTCCGGATACCACCGGCCAGGAGCGTCTGGGTCCGGATCTCCGGGTGGACCGGGCCGCGTCACCGACCGTCGTCAACGCCAACGACGAGTACGCCCTGGAAGCCGCGCTCAAGCTCCGCGAGGCGGCCGGCGAAGGGTCGGTCACGCTCCTGTCGATGGCACCCGAGACCGCCCCCGACACGCTGCGCAAGGCCCTGGCGATGGGCGCCGACTCCGGGTTCCTCGTATCGGACCCGGCCCTGGCCGGCTCGGACACCCTGTCGACCGCGCGGGTCCTGGCCGCCGCTCTCGGCCGGATCGAGTACGACCTGGTCCTGGCTGGCGCCGACACCTCGGACGGCGGGACGGGTACGGTCGCAGCCGGGATCGCGGCCTTGACCGGGCTGCCCTACCTGTCCTACGCGGCCCGGATCGAGCCAAGCGGCGGGACGGTCCAGGTGCGCCGGATCAGCCCGACGGGCTACGACCTGCTCGAGGCGCCGTTGCCGGCCCTGGTCGTGGCCACCCAGGTGCTCGGCGAGCCGCGTTATCCGTCGCTGAGGGGGATCATGGCCGCCCGGTCGAAGACGATCGTGACCTGGTCGCTGGCCGATCTCGGGATCGATCCCTCGACCGTCGGTGGCGCGGTCGCCCTGACCCGCGTCCTCCGCGCCGAGGCCCCGCCGGCCCGGGCCGCGACTCGGGTCATCCGCGAACCCGCCCCGGCCGCTGCTGCCCAGGTGGTCGACTTCCTGGTCGAGCGGAAGCTCATCTGATGGGGGGCATCCTCGTCGTGGCCGAGGTCGCGGCCGACGGCACCCTCGCCCGGATCAGTACCGAGGTGGCGACGCTGGCCCGAAGCCTGGCGACGGCGGCCGGCCACCAGGTCCGCGGCCTGGTCGTGGCCGTCGAGCCCGCCCGGCCCGCCGCCGAGCTTGCCCGCTATCTCCCGGCCGTCGAGGCGGTCGCCGCCCCGGAGCTGAGCGACCACGTGGCGCCGCAGCGGGTCGCGGCCGAGGCTGTCCGCGTCGCCGAGGGCGTCGACGTCATCCTCCTCGGAGCGTCACCGGACGGGCGGGACGTCGCGGGCATCCTGTCGGCGATGCTCGGTCTCGGTGTCCTGGCCAACGCGACGACGGTCACCTGGGACGATGGCCCGGTCGTCGAGATGAGCGTGTTCGGCGGTCGCCTGGACACCTGGTCCGGGTTCACCGGAAGTCGCGGGATCGTCACCGTCCGACCGAACGTGGTGACCGCTGAGGTCGCGCCGACTCCCGGGGCCGTGACGAGCGGCAGTCCGGCCCCGGTCCCGGGGATCCCCGCCATCCGGGTCCTCGAGCGGGTCGTAGAGGCCGATGGAGCCGCGCCGATCGAGGAGGCCAAGGTGATCGTGGCCGGCGGCCGAGGCGTCGGTGGGCCGGAGGGCTTCCAGCTCGTCGAGGAGCTTGCGGCGGTGCTCGGCGGAGCGATCGGGGCGTCGCGAGCGGCGGTCGACGCGGGCTGGATCCCGTACAGCCAGCAGATCGGCCAGACCGGCAAGATCGTCAAGCCGTCGCTCTATGTCGCCCTCGGGATCTCGGGCGCGATCCAGCACAAGGTCGGGATGCAGACCGCCGACACGATCGTGGCGGTCAACCGCGATCCCGACGCGCCGATCGCGGAGTTTGCCGACGTGGTCGTCATCGGCGATCTGTTCGAGGTCGTCCCGGCCCTCGTCGCGGCTCTCCGCGCCCGCTCGGTCTGAGGCAGACGACCCGCCCGTGGGAACCATCCTGGCGCTGGCGATCCCGCTTGTCGCATTCGTGGTCCTGGCCGCGGCGTTCATCGTCCTGTTCCGGCGGGCGTCGCGCGCGCTGGCCCACACTCGCGATGAGGAGCGCTTCCGGCGGGCCGTCGAGGACCTGGCCAGGCGGATCGACGAATCGCTCGGCGGGGTCATCGAGCGGATCGACGCGGTCCGCCGGCATCAGCTCGACGCCGACGCGATCGCGCCGAACCTCGAAGCGGCCCACGATGCGGTCGAGCGCTATGCCGAGGAAGCGAGCAAGCTTTATGGTCCGGTCCCGGCCGACGACGTGCGCGCCAACCTGATGGCCGAGCTGGATCGGGCGGCGCGGGCGCTGCAGATGGTCGGCCACGGCTGCACGATGCTGGCGGCGCCGGGCGGGCGCCAGCGCGAGCTCGAGGCTCAGACAGCGATCAAGCGGGGCTACCTCAATACGCTCCACGCTCGGGAGGCGATCGCCCGGCATGCGGACGACCTCGCATCGAGTCGCCCGGCCGACCAGCGGAAGTGGCGATCGCGCCGCGAGGATCGACCCGGCTGACGGCCCGCGACCTCCCACAGAGTGTGTCGCAGACACCGTATGTAGTGGTACCATCGGGCTATACCACTAGCGGTAGTGGTGGCCGGCCCGCCGTCCGGGCCTGAGACCAGGAGACCGATGCGCTGCCCGCAGTGCGGAGAACGAGAGACCCGGGTCGTCGATTCACGCGACCTCGATGACTCGGCGACGATCCGTCGTCGACGAGAATGCGCCGCCTGCGCCACGCGGTTCACCACGTACGAGCGGGTCGAGGCGGCCCGCCTCGTCGTCGTCAAGCGCGATGGTGTCCGCCAGGAGTTCGACCGCGACAAGCTCGCCAGCGGCCTGCGCAAGGCGCTGACCCGGCGACCGGTGCCGGACGGCTCCGCCGAAGCCGCCGCCGACGCCATCGAGGCCGAGCTACGGTCCGCCGGCGCGAGCGAGATCCCGTCGTCGCGGATCGGGGCGATGGCCATGGACAAGCTGCGCGGGATCGATCAGATCGCCTACATCCGGTTCGCCAGCGTGTATCAGAGCTTCGAGGATCTGGAAGACCTCAAGCGCGAGGTCGACACCCTGTTCGACAGCCGTGGCGACGACCGATGAGCGTCCTGGCCGACCGCGATATCCGGGCCGCGATCGAGGCCGGTGATGTCCGGATCGATCCGTACGACCCGAGCGACCTCCAGCCGTCGTCGGTCGATCTCCACTTGGACCGCAGCTTCCGGGTGTTCCGTAACAACCGCTACGCCTACATCGACGTCCGCGCCCCGCAGCCTGACCTGACCGAGCTCCTGCGGATCGACGACGACGAGCCGTTCATCCTCCACCCGGGCGAGTTCGTCCTCGGCCAGACCCTCGAATGGGTCGAGCTGCCGGTCGACCTGGTGGCCCGACTCGAGGGCAAGAGCTCGCTCGGCCGGCTCGGCCTGCTCATCCACTCGACGGCCGGCTACGTCGATCCGGGCTGGAAGGGCAACCTGACCCTCGAGCTGAGCAACGTCGCCAACCTGCCGATCGCGCTCTACTTCGGGATGCGCATCGGGCAGATCAGCTTCTTTCGGATGTCGAGCCCGGTCGACCGGCCGTACGGCTCGCCCGAGCTCGGCTCGAAGTACCAGGGCCAGTCAGAGCCGACCGCCTCGGCGTTCCACCGGGACTTCGATGCCGGTCGGGCGACCGGCGAGCCCTCGCGGAAGTAAGCCGGTGGCGATGAACGATACCGTCGACTGGGCGAAGGATCTGGGTGGCGGCGTGCGCGTCGCGCTCATCCAGGCCGGCACGTTCCGGTCCGATGCCGGAACCCTGTTCGGGCCCGTGCCGTGGGTCCTCTGGAAGGGGCTCGTAGACGACGAGATCGACGACAAGCGCCGGCTGCTCCAGGCGCTCAACTGTCTGCTGATTGAGACGCGCTCCGGGCGCGTCGTGGTCGAGACCGGGATCGGCGACCGGGTCGACGCCAAGACCCGGGAGCAGCGCGCGTACGAGGGTCCTTGGATCGTGCCCGCTCTTAAGGCGGCCGGCTTCCCGCCCGAGAGCGTCAACGTGGTGGCGATGACCCATCTCCATTTCGACCATGCCGGCGGGCTGCTCCGGGCCGATGGATCGAAGGCCTTTCCGCACGCCAAGATCGTTGCCCAACAGGCCGAGTGGGAGGTCGCACTTGGTGACAACCCGCGTCTGGTCGCCTCCTACGTCCAGCCTGAGCTCCAGCTCGTCGAGAAGTGGGGCAAGCAGGGCTGGGTCGACGGCGAACGGGAGCTCGTGCCCGAGGTCTCGGTCGTGCCGACCGGCGGCCATTCGACCGGGCATCAGGCGATCGTCGTGCGTGGCACCGGAGATGGTGCCCGGACCCTGGCGTTCTTCGGCGACTTGCTGATGCGGCCATGGGCGGCCAACCCGCGCTGGGTGACCGCGTTCGACGACTTCCCGCTCGATTCGGTAGCGCGCAAGGCCGAGCTCTTCGCGCAGGCCGTCGAGGAGGACTGGATCATCGTCCTGTCGCATGAGCCGAAGCAGCCGGTCGGCCGCCTCGAGCGCGACCGGGACCGTTTCCGGTTCGTCCCGGACTAACGCCGGTCGCCCTGATCGTCCCCGTCCCGTAAGGTGGAGACCATGCACGACCGACTACGCCGCTCCCGTTCGTCCATCGTCACGATCCTCGCCCTGGCGGCCCTCGCGTGGTCCGCCGTGGCGCCGCTGACGGCGGCGGCCGCGGGCGGGATCACCCTGAGCCACGTGGTCGGCGGGTTCAGCAACCCGACCCAGATCACCAGCGCCCGCGACGGCTCGGGTCGGCTCTTCGTGGTCGAACAGCGCGGCACGATCCGGGTGATCAAGGGCGGCGTGGTCCAGCCGGGCTTCTTCATGGACATCCGTTCGAAGGTCGAGGATGGCGGCGAGCGCGGACTGCTCGGGCTCGCGTTCGACCCGAACTTCAAGACGAACCACCGCCTGTTCGTCTACTACACGCGCAACGGCGGCGACATCGTCGTGTCGCGGTTCGTCACCAACGCCGCCCGGACGAACGTCACCGAGAGCTCCGCCCGGCCGGTGCTGGCCATCGAGCACAGCGCCCAGTCCAACCACAACGGCGGCGCGCTCGCGTTCGGCCCTCATGGCTACCTGTTCATCGGCGTCGGCGACGGGGGCGGCGCGGGCGACCCGGCCAACAACGGCCAGCGGAAGTCGGTGCTGCTCGGCAAGATCCTGCGGATCAACGTCAACGGGTCGGGCTCAGGTGCGTTCAACCACTACTCGATCCCATCCTCGAACCCGTTCGCCGGCTCGCGCCCCGGGCGCGGCGAGATCTGGGACTACGGCCTGCGCAATCCGTGGCGGATCTCCTTCGATCGGGGCACCGGCAAGCTGTTCATCGCCGATGTCGGGCAGAACCGCTACGAGGAGATCGATCGCGAGAGGGCGGGCTTCACCGGCGGTCGGAACTACGGCTGGGACGCCATGGAAGGGAGGCATTGCTACACCGCCTCCAAGTGCCCGCTGGCCGGTGACACGCTGCCCAATGCCGAATACTCCCACAGCGGTGGCAACTGCTCCATCACCGGTGGGTACGTCTACCGCGGCCCGACCCAGACGGCCCTCGTTGGGAAGTACGTCTTTGCCGATTTCTGCAGCGGACGGATCTGGACGATCCCGCACAACGGTCTGGCGGTGAACACGCCGGAGACGCTGCGGGCCGACACGGACAAGATGATCACCTCGTTCGGGGAGAGCGAGAACGCCGAGCTGTACGCGGTGACCACGACGGGTGACGTCTACCGGGTCCTCGCGAACTAATCCCGTGTCAGGGGACGGGGCTGGCGCTCGGTCCGGATGATGCGGCCGGCAGGATCGCCTCGACCTGGGCCGTCGCCCCGGCCTCATCGAGCGGCGCGCCGACGATCGAGGCGATGACCCCGTTCGGATCGATGAACACCTGGGTCGGCAAGCCATACGCCTTGTAGGCGTGGAAGATCTTGCCGGAACCATCGAAGCCGATCGTGTAGCCGAGCCCGTATTTCGCTGCGTAGGCCGCGACGTCGGCCGGCGACGTCTCCTGGACGCTGATCGCGACGAGCACCAGCCCACGATCCCGGTAGCGCTCGGCGACCTCGCGCAGGATCGGGACCTCGGACTGGCAGGGCGGGCACCACGTCGTCCAGAAGTTGACCCAGACGGCCTTCCCGCGCAGGTCGGCCAGACGGATCGGCACCCCATCGAGATCGGTCAGCTGGTACGTGGTGCCGTCGTCGTTCGTGACCGCGAACTCGGGCGCAGACGCACCGACCTTGAGGCCGACAGGCGGTGGCGAAGAGAGGAGGTAGGCGGTCGGACGCGGGTTCACGGCCGCCGGCCCATCCGCCGTGTTGCCGAGCGGTGTCGTCACCCCCACCAGCACGACCCCGGCGACCAGGACCGCGGCGAAGGCCAGCACCAGCTGGCGGCCGCTGAACGGACCGATCACGCCATGACGCTCGCGGCGGTGGCTGAATTCGGGTCGCTCTGCCATCAGATCTGGCTGTTGAAGTTGAAGTAGCGCGGCAGCAGCGCCAGCCAGCCGAAGACCATCGCGACCCCGATGAACACGACGAGCAGGCCACCGATCAGTGAGACCGTCCGCCCGTGACGGATGAGCGGCGCCATGATCCGCGGCGCCCGGTCATAGACAGAGGCGATGAGCAGGAATGGCAGCCCGAGCCCGATCGTGTAGGCCACGAGCAGGAGCGTCCCCTGGAGGACCGTGCCCGCGGCCGCGGCCATCGTCAGGATCCCGCCCAGGATGATCCCGATGCATGGGCTCCAGCCGATGGCGAAGATGGCCCCGAGCCCGAACGACGCCAGCCAGCCACCGCGCGAGCTGACGACATGACCGCCGAGCCTGTCCCCGAAGCTGGGCTTGGCACCGCCGCTCCCGAATGCAATCGAGCCGGTCGCGGTCGCGAGCGAGCCCGCCGCCCCGGCATCGAGCGGGCGCCAGGTTCGCTGCAACGCCGGGATGTGGAGGAGCCCGGCCAGATCGAGGCCGAGCACGATCAGCACCACGCCCCCGACGACCCGGAGCGTCGGGAGGTAGTCGGCGAGCGGCCCCGCGGCGAACGTGGCGGTGATGCCAAGGACGGTGAAGACGGCCCCGAACCCGGCCACGTACGCGAGCGCATGGCGCATCGCCAGCCAGCGCGACGGCCGGGCGCCATCGGCCGCGCCCGCGACGGCGATCGCGGTCAGCTGGCCCAGATAGGCCGGCACGAGCGGCAGGACGCACGGCGAGAGGAAGCTGATGACTCCGGCGGCAAGTGCGACGAGGATCGTGAGTTCGGTGCCTGACATCGAGCGGTCAGGCGTCCAGGACGTCGATCAGGAGGCGGCGGAGCTTGGCGGCGCTCGTGGCCAGCTCGATGCGTCGCTCGCCGAGCTCGACGACCGGGATCGAGGCGAAGAAGTCGCGCTGCCACGCCGGGTCCGTCTCGATGTCGCGCTCGACCAGCCGCGGGACCGGCAGCCCGGCCCGGGCGCGCTGTTCCTGGAGCGCGAGCAGGATCGCCCGGGCCTCGTCGCACAGGCCGCACGCCGGGCGGCCGTACAGGATGAGGTCGGGCAGGGGAGCGTCGTGCATCTCGCGGTGGATTGTAGGGGAGTGTCGCGGATGGCTCGGTTTCGAGCCCTTCAGCCCGTCGTCGTTGTCAACGTAGATCCACGCGACGGCCGCGGCGAGGACAGGCGGCGAGGGTTGCGATACCGGTGCCTGAAGCCCTGCCGTCGGATCGGCCCGCGGTACGATGGGGTCCGCGCCCCCGTAGCTCAGTGGACAGAGCGAGGCCGTCCTAAGGCCTGCGTCGGCGGTTCGAGTCCGTCCGGGGGCGCCAACGATCCCGGGTCTGCTAGGGAATCTTCCCTATTGCGTCCGACCTGACGGTGGCCAGATGCTCGCCACGCGAAGGGGCCGCGGATCATCGAAGCGATGACGCGGTGGGCACGACCGGGTTCCGCAATGGCTGCTCGAGACGAGGGCGTCACTGTGCGATCGTCGTTGCCCAAGATCGACCGGGCTGTTGCCGTCCGCGCCGTCACTGCGGCGCGCGCATGGCCCGTGTCGGTGTCGGCCGTCGGATCGTCTGGCGCCCCGCGCGGGGATGGGGGGTGCAAGAGGGACGAGGGTACGACGCTTGAAGGGCACATGGCTGGTGCCAGGGCCTCACGCTTGCGTGGCGCTCGGCACCTTCAGTATGAGGTCCGACATGAAGAAACGACTCCTGATGGCGATCCTCGTCGGAGGGTCGCTCAGCGGGATGGCGTGGAGCACCAGCCTCGCGAAGGAATGCGCGGCGAGCTTCTGCGTCGACGCGACCCAGTCGGTCAACGGCACCACGGGAGGTGTCTCCATCACCCTCGGGAACAGCGCCAGTGCGGCCGGGAAGGTCGTCTTCAACTGCTGGCTGGGCCCGATCCCGTTCATCTGCGACATGTACCTGGTGCAGGGCATCGCGTATACGCCGTTCTCGAGACCATCGGTGGTCGCGGGCAACCTGCCGATCAAGAGCTACACGACCGGCACCAACCCGAACACCGGACAGTTCAGCTGGCTGTACCAGTACTCCGAAACCAACAGCGGCGACCGAACCCTCTATCTGACGGGTCGCGCCAAGTCCGATACCCGGAGCTCGGGCTACTGGATCTCCACCGGGACTGGCACCGGCCACTTGACCGACGACTTCTATCGGCAGTCGGTGACCGTGCGTTAGTCGAGATGACCGGCCGTGGTTAGACGGTCGGGGGGCGCTGGCTGGCCGCTCCGTGCGGTGCTGGCCGGCCAGCGCCTGTTCCTCGTTCGCCTCGCGGTGTTCATGCTCGTGGCGAGCGCGGCGGTCGCCTCGCTCGTGCTCATGTTCCCGGTCTCGGCGTACTACGGGACCATCGATCTGACCGAGAGCCGGTTCGACATCGAGATCGACGGCCTCATCACCGACCAGATCGTCGCGGCCGTGGATCCCATCGCCGAGTCGGGGTCGCTCGTCACGTTCGTCACGCTCGATCCGGCCGTGGTGACTGCCGGCGACCGGGTCACGGATCACGCCTTCGTCGCGTTCACCCCCACGCCGGAGCGGCTCGATGCCTCGTGGTTTCCAGACGCCACCGCGATCGCCGGCGGCGACCCGGGCACGAACGACTGGATCGATGTCAGCGCCGATGTCGGGAGGACCCTGGGGGTCGGACCGGGCGACCAGGTGCAGGTGCCGATCCTCGGGTCGGCGGCGACCTTCACGGTCCGACGCGTGCTGGCTACCGCGCGGTTCGGGTTCCGGAACGTGGCCGCCGGGCCCCTGACCGAGCAGGCCGCTACCTTGCTCGAAGGGGCGGAGTACGGCGCGACGCCGACCGCGCTCCTCATGCGGACCGGGGCGACGCCGGACGAGGTCCGATCCGTCCTGGCCGGCCTGCCGGGTGGCGCCAAACTTCAGGTCATGAGCCGGTCCGAGTGGCTGGCTCAGAGCCTCGTCGATCCGTTGCTGTCCCAACCCGTGCAGATCTCGGCCACGCTGCTCGGCCTGGCCTGCCTGGCTGGCCTGGCGTTGCGCGAGGGCCAGTCGCTCGTCGCGCGCCGTCGTCAGCCCTTCACGGTCCTCGTCGCCCTCGGCGCGCCGCGACGGCGGGTGATCGGGGCCGCGCTGGTGGGCGAGGGTCTGGCCGTTGCGATCGGGCTGCTCGGGGGCTGGTGGCTCACCGAGATGGTGGCCTATCGGTATGTCTTCGCGGCCGCGCTGCCAGCGGCGTTCCGGCCGGCCCTCATCGTCGCGCTCGTCGCGGCCGGGCTCCTGGACGTCGTGACGGTCGGGATCGCCGCGTCGCGGCGTCTGCGACGGCAGGACCTGTACGCGACGCTGACATCGCCGGCATGAAGCGCCCCGAGGTCCCGTCCCCGATGGTCGTGCGTGTCGTCAGCCACGGGTCGGCGACGACGCTCATCGCCGAGATCCTGCTCACCGCCGTCGTTGCGGCCACGGTCGTGTTCTTCGTCGGGATCGTGGTCAAGCGCCCGGCCGACGGTGCTGCGTTCTTCTTCCGCGCCGCCTTCGGCGAGTACGTCGAAGGCCCGGCCGGCACCCTCGGCCGGGATGGCGTGACGGTGTTCCCGGGCATGCCGGTCGTCCGCGACCCGGGGACCGCCGGATCGCTCGCGGTCTCGCCCAGGCTCGAGACGGTCGAGGTCGATATCGTCCCCGACGTGGCCGGATTTGCGCGCGATGTCCTCGGGGCCAACGCCGGCACCGCTGGCGACGTGGATGGCGCCCTCGTCGACGTCGACACCGCCCTCCGGCTGGGTCTCTCGGTCGGCGACGATGTGGCGCTGGACGCCCGGGTCGCCGGCGCCGACCGCGTGGCGAGCGCCCGGGTGGTCGGGCTCATCTCCCCATACGTGACGCCGACCACACATAGCACGGGCCTGATCGTCTTCCCCGCCAGCCACGCCGACGCCGGCTTCATCGCGGAGGTGACGCCCTTCTTCGTCGGCGACGCACAGCCCCGGCTGCGGCTGTACCACACCGAGGCAACGGGGCAGGCGGGTGCGGTCGACCGCGCCGAGGCGGCCTGGTCCTTCGTCATGCAGCTGTTCGGCGTGGACATGCTGGCGGCCCTCGGCGGCATCGCGGTCTTCGCGGGCGTGCTCTGGGTGGCCGTCGCGAGCCGGATGATCGGTCGGGCGGTCCACCATGCGACCCCGGCCGCGGCCGTGCTCGTTGCGATAGGGGAGTCGCCGGTCCGGGCGCGGCGGGCTGCGCTGACCATGCCCCTGCTGTCGCTGCTTGCCGGACAGGTGCTCGGGATCGTGCTGGTCGCGGCCGTCGTGTTCCCGCTCGTGCTGCGGCTCACGCTGCAGCCACAGGCCTTCGTGCCGATCCTCGTGGTCCTGACCGCGCTGTCGATCCTGATCATCGTGCTGGCGACGCGGTTCGTCGGCGAGGCCCTCGCGCCGTATCACCTCGTACGTTCACTCAGCGGGGAGGAGACGACGACATGACGGTCGGCCGGACCGGGAGCCAACTCGCCCTGACGGACGTCGGGGTGACTTATTGGTCGAAGAAGGCGCGCGTCGACGCCGTCGTCGGGGCGGACCTCGAGGTCGAGGCGGGTAAGCTCGTCGCGATCCGGGGCGCCTCGGGTGCCGGCAAGAGCACCCTCCTGTTCGCGATCGCCGGGATCGTCCCGATCACCTCGGGTCGCGTCGTCATCGATGGCATCGACACGGCGTCGCTTGACGAGGGCGCGGCGGCCGCCATGCGTCTCGAGCGCATCGGTCTCGTGTTCCAGTTCTTCCACCTGCTGCCCGCGCTCGACGCCGCCGACAACGTCGCCCTGCCCCTACAGCTGCTTGGCGAATCCCACGCTGAGGCGCGTCGAACCGCGACCGGATTGCTCGCAGAGCTGGGTCTCGAGGATCGGAGCGCGCACCGCCCGCGCGAACTGTCCGGCGGCGAGCAGCAACGGGTCGCGGTGGCTCGGGCGCTGGTGAACGCGCCGTCGTTGATCCTGGCCGACGAACCGACCGGTAATCTCGACGAGGACTCGGCGAACCTCGTCGCCGACCTGCTCGTCGATCAGTCTCGAGGCAAGCGGACCCTGATCGTGGCCACCCACGACGACCGGATCGCGGCTCGGCTCGATCGGCTCGTCTCGATCTCAAAGGGCCGGATCGAGGACGCTCTCGCCCCGCGCGCTACTTGATGATGGTCGCGACCATGAGCTCCAGATGGCCGATGACGCGACCATCGAGGCTGACGACTGAGAGCGCGTAGGCGCCGGTCGTTCGCCCGGCGTTGCCGAGATCGCGACGTCGAGCTGCTGCGGGTGGTCGAGCAGCTCAGTCGGCTCGAACCGAATGCCGCCATCGAGATGGGTATCGTCGATGCCTTCCCAACGGAAGAACCGCCAGTCCGATGGCAAGGTCAACCGCATCACGTCGCCCCGATGCCCCACGACCGCACCCCCTCGGAGCCAATGACGGCGGACCGTCGACGGAAGCGACCGTCGAGCAGGTGGTCAACGAGTAGGAGCCGAGCGTGGCGCGGATCGGCGTCCCACCGACGATGGACGCCAGGACGCGGGGTGGTTTGGGGGCGTTCGACGGTGCCGGGCAGACGGGCGTCGGCTCCGAGACGGCCTCGGCCGGAGTTGGCTCTGGCGATGGCGGCGTGGCGGATACGACGACCGTCGCAGCGGGCGAGGCGGGAACCGCTCCATCCGCTGCCGACGCCGTCGGCGTCGGCACCGTCGTGACGGAGCAGCCGGTCAAGAGGACCGACAGGCCGATGATCGCGACGATCGGTCTGGCTGCGAGGTGCATGGTCGCTCCAGCGTCTGCCGGCGCCGATCATCGACGCACGCGGTAGAGACGCGCCGGGAACGACATTGTGCCCCTGGCTTCGAACGAAAGGCCGGCGCGTCGCGCACCGGGCTCGGGGTCAACGACGAAGGTGACTCAGCCGGCGCGGACCTGCGCGGCGGTCAGGGTCATCTTGCCCACCACGGAGTGGTAGTAGCGGCCGGCGGCGCCGGGGTCCATCCAGACGGTGGCCCACGTGGTCTTCACCGAGGTGAACGTGAAGTCAAGGTCGCCGCTGAACGATCGATCGCTCTCGAAGATCTGGGCGACCGTCTTGTCGGTCGTGAACAGGTCCGTAGGGTCGAGTCCAGGCTGCCGTTGCCGTTCGCGAAGACCGCCTTCGCGCCCGTGCGCAGGAAGCCCGTCGCGTATCCGTCGGCTCGCCGCTTCGCGACCGACACGGTCGGGTCCGCCCGACCGGGCTCGGAGTTGCCCGACGCGTAACACAGGTGGTTGAGCAGGACGACCGAGTTCCGGTCGAGATCGAGACCCGTCCGCATCAGGGTCTGGCCGTAGTACTTCACGTTCGAGTTGCCGTGGTTGTACGTGGCGTTGAGACCCATGCCATTCTTGCGGAGCGCGGTGAATGCGCCGTACGGGCTGGGATACCCGTTGCCATGGCCGAGGTAGATGAAGATGTTCGCGCCGACGGCGGCGGCCCGGACCTTGGTCCAGGTGGCCCTCGGGCTATAGATCTCGGTCACCTGGGCGCCGTACGAACGGGCGAGCTCCGCGTATGACTTGGCGTGGCTGATGTACGTCGCCGTGCTGCCCTCGACCGGTCCGACGACGATGACGACCTTGACCGCTGTCGCGGCGGTGGTCGGTATCGGGTTCGTCGCGAGACCGCTGAAGGCCAGCGTCAGGGCGAGGACGGCGAGTGCCGAGAGGCGCACGAGTCGGTGGCTGGACGCCCGCTGGTCGCCGTTCATGGGGAACTGCAATGTCGCCTCCTGTGAGCCGGACCTCGAGCGAAGGCTCGGTGACCGTGGGGTCGGCGACCGACTGGATGAAAGGCTCGCGAAGCGCGAGGTCGAAATACGGTCGCCCTGGGGTGTCTTCAGGGTGACCGCGGCGAGTGCGTTCGCCGAGCCTGACCTTCCGGTCAGCAGGGGCAGGCGATCGGGCCGGTGCGTAAGCGGACTATGGTGTCAGTCCACGCCCACCGTTCGGCCTATCGGGCCGCGGCTACCCGCGAGTCTGCCGCGCGATCTCGTCGAGCAGCCTGGACAGGAGATCGTGACGGAGCTGCGCCCGGCGACCTTCTGCGTCCATGACCGCCCGCGCGGTCGCATCGCCGTATCCGGCGGTCAGCCGGACGTCGCGGCGGCGGACCTCGCTGAGCTCACCCGCGCGTGCCTTGAGGAGCGCGCGTTCCAGCTCCTCCAGTGCCTCGTCGTCCTCCAGCTCGATCCGCAGTTCGAGCTGGCGCTTCGGGTCAGCCATCCGTCGACGGGACGATCGGCGGCGGACCCGCCGGGGCACTGGGCGGCCGATCGATCGCGGCCTCGAGGAAGTCATCGACACGCATCACGCCCAGCACCCGACCGATGAGCGGCGGCATCGCCCGCCGTTGCGGGTCGTGGATCAGCCGCGGTCCGACCAGGTGGAGCCGCCCACTCCAGCGCGAATCGAACGTCAGCTCCCCGGCGGCCAGCGCGTTGCGGACCCACGCCGCCTCGGGGCCGTACGTCAGGGCAAACGTCAGCCGACGCCGATCCGGGCTCCGGAAGGCCATCATCGGCGCGACATGGCGGCGTCCGCTCTTGCGTCCGATGTGCTCGATCCGGCCGAACGACGGCAGGTACCAGACGATCGGCCCGAGGATCCGGTTGGTGACATGGTTGTTGAACGAGGCGACTTGGCGCGCGAACGGGATCGGCATGCGCTCACGGTAGCTCCGGACGCCGCACTCGGGTGCTTTCATCCTCACCTCGTCCGGGCCGGTCGCATAACGTTGACCCGCGCGAGCCCTCGGACCGAAGCCGTCGTAGCGGGTCCCAGCCTGCCTCCTTCGTCCGAGGGCGCGCCGAGAAGGGCCGTCATGGCGCGCAGACAGAAGATCGAGGACGCCCTCGGGTCGTGGCGCGATGCCGTCCGACGCGAAGCGCGGGCCGTCGATGGTGATCGAGCCTCGCTGACGCATGACGTCGAGGTGAGTCGCGACGAGTTCCAGCGGCTGTCCACCGAGCACATGACCGAGTGGATCACCAAGCTCCAGGAAGCCGAGGCTCGCCGCGCAAATGCCACGCCGTCCACCCTGCCGTTCCATGAGGCCGCCCGGGATACCGAGGTGATCGCCGCCGACACGCCCCAGACCGCGGAGAACCAGCGCCGACCGTCCGATAGCGGGGAGGCCACGCGCGATCCAGGAGCGGCCGCCTAGCCTGCGCACGGAGGTCCGGTCTACTCGGAGCGCGTGCTGCCCGTCCTGGCCGATGCGCCTGAGGTCGCCTGGGTCGTCCCGGAGGCGTTGCGGGCTATCCTGCCCGGGTGACCCGACGACGCATCCCCGATGAGATCCTTTCCAGTGCGCACGCCCGCGCCCAGGCCCGAGCCGCCGGCGACTGGACCGAGGCCGACCGGCTACGGGCCGAGATCGAGGCGGCCGGCTGGAAGATCGCCGACCGGGGGACCGATTTCGCCCTGACGCCGGTTGCCCCGCCCGACGTCGAGGATGGCGACCGCTTCCGCTACGGATCGAGCCTCAGCGTCCCGTCACGCCTGGGCGAGCCGGGCGTCGGTCTCGCGACGGTCGTGCTCATCGCCACGGACTGGCCGGACGACCTCGAGCGAGCGCTGGCGGGTCTGCGCTCCGGCGCGCCCGACGGCACCTCGGTCGTGGTCGTCGCGGACGCGCCGTCCGAGGAGCAGGCGACTGCGCTCGAGTCGGTCGCCACGGACGCGGCGGACTCCTCCGATCGCCTGGCGGTCGAGGTGGTCTGGACGAGCGAGCGGTTGGGCCACGCCGCTGCGTCCAACATCGGGATCCGCCGGGCCGCCGGTCCGGTGGTCATCCTGCTCGATACGAGCCTGGAGCCGACCGGTGATGTCGTGACGCCGCTGCTGCGAGCCCTCGACGACCAGACCGTCGCGGTGGCCGGCGGGTGGGGGATCGTGTCCAGGGACCTGCGCAAGTTCGAGGATGCCCCCGCCGGTGACGTCGACGCCATCGAGGGTTACCTGGCGGCGTTCCGTCGCGCCGACTACGCCGAGCGCGGGCCGCTCGACGAGCGCTTCCGGTTCTACCGCAACCTTGACATCTGGTGGAGCCTGGTGCTGCGCGACGAGGGGGAGGGCCGCGTGCCTCGTCGCGCGGTCAGTCTCGAGGGTCTGCCCGTCGTCCGCCACACGCATCGCGGCTACACGAGCCTGCCCGACGACGAGCGCGATCGCCAGAGCAAACGCAACTTCTACCGGATCATCGACCGCTTCGGCTGGCGACGCGACCTGCTTACCTCGCTGTCGGCCTCGTAGCGTCCGCCCGCACGGCCCTACGAGGGATCGAGTGCGCGCGGGGTGAGCACGGGTCCGTCGGGTGTGTCGGTGACGTCCCAGCCGGCCGTCTCGAGCGACGCCCTGAGCGCGTCGGCACGATCCCAGTCGCGGGCGGCCCGGGCGAGGATCCGGGCGTCGGCCAGCGCCTGGACCTCGGGCGGGACGGCCGTCGCATCATCCGTGTCCCAGACCCGGTCGAGATCGAGCCCGAGCACGGCGTCGGCATCGAGGATGAGCCAGCGCCGTTCGTCGTCCGAGAGGGCCGCCCGCAGGATCTCGCGCAGCAGGGCGAGGGCGACCGGCATGTCCAGGTCGTCGTCGATGGCGGCCACGAACCGATCGTGGAGTGCCCGGCCCTCGGCCGTCAGGGGCGCGGCCGGGGCGCCGGCCCGGTCCGTCACCTCGAACGCGCGGGCGTCGGCGTCGGCCGTCGCTGTGCCGTGACCCGCCACGCCATTCGCCACACCCGACGGACGGTCGCCCGCCGACCCGGCCCGGAGCGGCTGCGGCGCCTGCCACGGTCCCTCGGCCGGCGGCGCCCCGAGTGCCCGCAACCCGGCCCGCAACGACCCGAGTGCCGCCGCGGCCGCGTCAAGCGACCGGTCCGAGTATTCGAGCTTGCGCGAATAGCGCGACGTCAGGACCAGGTAGCGGAACGCGAGCGGATCGAGGCCGCGGTCGACGACCTCGGTCATGCGCTGGAAGTTGCCGGCCGACTTGGCCATCTTCTTGCCATCCATCAGCAGGAACTCGCCGTGGACCCAGTGCCGGGCGGGGATCTCGCCCGAGATCGGGGTCGACTGGGCGATCTCGTCCTCGTGATGTGGGAAGACGTTATCGATGCCACCGGTGTGGATGTCGAACCGCGGTCCGAGATAGCGCATGGCCATCGCCGAGCACTCGAGATGCCAGCCCGGGAAACCCTCGCCCCATCGGGCGGTCGGCCACTTGAGGATCCGTCCGTCGCCGGCGGCCTTCCACAGGGCGAAGTCGGCGGGATCGCGCTTGTCCGGCTCGATGTCGCCGCGATGACCGGCCCGCAGATCGGCCAGCGTGTTGCCCGACAGCTGGCCGTACCCCTCGAACCGCCCGACCTCGTAGTAGACGTTGCCCTCGGGCGTGACGTAGGCATACCCGGCGTCCTCGAGCGCCTCGGCCAGGGCGAGCATCTCGGGGATGTGTTCGGTCGCCCGAGGGAAGACGTGGGCCGGCAGGATGTTGACCGCGGCTTCGTCGGCGTGGAAGGCCGCCTCGTAGGCGTCGGCGATCTCGGCCGGCGTCTTGTCCTCGAGCCCGGCGGCGATGAGCATCGGATCCTGACCGCGATCGAAGCCCTCGTCGCGCAGGTGGCCGACGTCGGTGATGTTCTTGACGTGGAAGACGTCGATGCCGTGGTCGACCAGCGTCCGCCGGATCAGGTCGGCGAGCAGATTGCTGCGCAGGTTGCCGACGTGCGCGAAGCGGTAGACGGTCGGCCCGCAGGTGTACATCCGGACCCGGCCGGGCTCGAGCGGCTCGACCGCGTCGACCTGCCGGGTGAGGGTGTTGCGCAGACGGAGTGCCATCGGAGGCCATCCTAGCCCTAACGCTTTGGGACGGACCACGTTATGTGACCAGAGGCCTCGCGGGTCTGTTCCATCGTTCCCCCGGCGGTGCGGACCTACGAGGCTTCGTTGCGTGCCCATCGCCGCCGGCGAGGTGCCCACGGGGGCCATCGCCTGTGCCGCCCTATACTCCCGGCGATGCGCCGCCCGATCGTCCTCCTCGTGTTCGCGATGCTGTTCGCCGCATGCGGAAACGCGACCGCGGCCGGGCCTGACCGTCCGGTCCGGATCCTGACCGGGACGCCGACCACGCTCGATCCGGCGGCCCAGGGTGACGCCGGCAGCGCGGCCATCACCGCCCAGCTGTTCGAATCGTTGACCAGCTTCGACGCCGATCTCCAGGTCCGGCCGGCGCTCGCCGAATCGTGGCGGTTCGCGGCCGACGGACAGCAGGTCACCTTCCATCTTCGCCCCGGGCTGACGTTCTCCGACGGCTCGCCGCTCAAGCCAAGTGACGTCGTCCGCAGCTGGCTGCGGTTGATCGATCCCGCCCATCCCTCGCCGCTGGCATCGCTCGCCCTCGACATCAAGGGTGCCGATGCGTTCCTGCACGGCACGTCCACAGATCCATCGACGGTGGGACTCCACGCTGACGATGCCGCCGGCGACCTCCGCGTCGATCTCGTCCGGCCGGCGACCGACTTCGTCAATATCGTGGCCGGCCCCACGTTTTCGGTCGTTCCGCCCGGGGTCGGTAGCGGGTCGGCCAGACTGACGGCAGGCCCGGCCTTCGTGGCCAGCGGCGGCTACACGCTGTCCGGAGAAACGGAGACGGGCCTGACCCTGACCGCCAACCCGAACTACTGGGCGGGGGTGCCGGCCATCACAACCGTCGAGCTCGTCGGCGATCTCGGTGGGCGCGGGCCGGTCGATGCCTTCGCGATGGGCGACCTCGACTACACCTCGGTCTTCGGCATCGACGCGACGTGGCTCGCTTACGACGCGGACCTTGGCCCGCAGCTCCGCCTGGTCGGGTCGCTGTCGGTCCAGTACTACGGATTCGAGACGGGCGAGCCGCCGTTCGACGACGCCCGTGTGAGACGGGCGTTCGGCGAGGCCGTCGATTGGCGCCGGATTGCCGCGCTGAGCGGCGGCGACGGCACCTCGCAGGTGGCCAACTCGATGGTCCCGCCGGGCATCCCGGGTCGAAGCGACAAGGACTACCTGCCGGCCTACGACCCGGTCGATGCCCGCAAGCTCCTGGCAGAGGCCGGCTACCCGGGTGGCGCCGGCTTCCCGGACACCGTCCTGATGACCGGCGGCGGCGGGTTCGACGCGGCGATCGTAGTCGAGGTCAAGCGCGAGCTCGGGATCACGCTCCAGGCGGAGACCATGAGCGACGGCTATTTCGACCGACTGGCGACCGATCCGCCCGCGATGTGGGCGCTCGCGTGGGTCGCCGACTATCCCGGCCGCAACGACTTCCTTGGCGTGCTGCTCAACACCGGCGCGTCGAACAACTACGGCCACTGGAGCTCGGCTGACTTCGACACGGCGATCCACGAGGCGGTGTCGGCGAGCGATCCTGCCGTGTCGGCGGCCGCCTACGATCGGGCGGAAACCGTGGTCCGCGACGAGGCCCCGGTCGTCCCCGTGGTCTACGGCCCAGGCTGGGCGCTGTCGCGGACCGGGCTGCTCGGCGCCGGCCAGAACGGGCTCGGGATCGTCCGCATGGCAGGGCTGGCATGGGCCCAATGATGCGCAGCCGGCGGGTGCTCGCGGTCCTCGTGGTCATCCTGACGGCCGTCACCCTGCTGGGCGTGGCACCGGTGGCCGCGGCCACGTCGCCCGCCACCTTCGGCACGCCGACCGCCAAGTCCACCTTCGCGACGGGGGTCGTCTTCAGCCAGCCGGTCACGGTCGAGCGCCCGATCGGGCGGATGGAGCTGTTGCTGACGATCGCCGACGCCATCGGCCCGGACGTGGTCGAGGTCGCACCGTCCCTCGCCGTCGGGGCGTCGACGCTGACGTACACGGTCGACACGTCTGGCACGGCCCACATGATCCCCAACACCCAGATCGTGGCGCGCTGGCGGCTCTACGCCGCCGACGACCCGACGGCCATCGGGCTCGGACCGGAGTTGAAGGTCGTCTATGCCGACGACCGGTTCGAATGGAAGACGGTCAGCGGCGACCTTGTCCGTGTCCACTGGTACCAGGGCGACGCGGCGTTCGGGGCCAAGGCCCTGAAGCTCGGCGAGGATGAGGTCCGTGACACCTCGAAGTTGCTGGGGGTCACCGAGACGCAGCCGGTCGACTTCTTCGTCTACGCGAACGTCGACGACTTCTACGGCGCGATCGGACCCGGCGCCCATGAGAACGTCGCGGGCTCGGCCTACGCGGACATCCGGACCCTGCTCGGGCTCATCCCACCCGACCAGATCAACGATTCGCTGGTCGCCGTCCGGATCCCGCACGAATTCGTCCACCTCGTCTTCGACACGGCCTCGAAGAACCCGTACCACAGCCCGCCGCGCTGGCTCAACGAGGGGCTCGCCGTCTACCAGAGCGAGGGCTATGGCACGTCGGACCGGGGCCAGATCGGCGCCGCCGCCAGGGACGGCACGCTGATCCCGCTCGACGGCCTGACCGGTCAGTTCCCCAACGGCAACGACTTCTTCCTGGCCTACGCCGAGAGCGTGTCCGCGGTCGCGTCCATGGTCCGGACCTACGGCCCGGACGCGTTGGTGACGCTCATCCGCTCGTACGCCGATGGGCGCACCGACGACGAAGCGTTCAGCGCCGCGCTGGGCCTCGACATGACTGGGTTCGGGAACGCCTGGTTCAAGGACGTCAAGGCTACGCCCAAGCTCAAGTTCGGACCGCAGCCAGCACCACCGGGTCCCGTGCCCTCGGCCTGGATCGGTGCCGTCCCGGGTGGCACCGCACCGGCTGCACCGGGCGGTGCAGCGGTCCCCGGGGCGTCGGCTGGGGCGGTGCCGTCGGTGGCGCCGGGGGGCGTCCACGATCCGGTCGGGAGCGATGGTTCTGGCTTCCTGTTGGCCATCCTGGGCGTCGGTGTGGTCGTGTTCGTCGTCGCGCTGCTGGTGGCGACCCGTCGCCGTCGTGCCACGGACGAAGTACCGTGATGGCCGTCCGGCGCGCCCGGGCCATCCCGAGCTGGCAGATCACCCTGGGCGTGGCGCTGCTGGCCCTCGGCTTTCTGATCGCGGCCCAGCTCGCCTCGGAAGGACCGCGCGTCCGCTACACCACCCAGGAGCGGACGCCGCTGGTCCAGACGGCCACCGAGCTCCAGGCGACGCAGGATGCGCTCAAGGAGCGGATCCTCGACCTCCGCACCCAGATCCAGGGTGTCGAGGGCCAGGGCCAGGGCTCAGCCGATGTCGTGCGCTCGCTCAACGACCGACTCCAGCAGGCGCGCATCGCCGCCGGCCTCATCCCGTTGACCGGGACCGGCATCGTCATCCAGCTCGAGGATTCCAAGGAGCCGGTCCGGCCCGGCGCCAACGAGTCCGGCTACCTCGTCGGCTCGCGCGACATCCGGGCCGTCGTCGAGGAGCTGTGGGGTGCCG
>JBBQJL010000002.1:0-128112 GCA_038325875.1 Candidatus Limnocylindrales bacterium | reverse complement strand
CACCGAACTGAACACGTCGACGGTGCCGACCGACGCCCCGACCCTGACCCAGGACTTCCTGGTCGCCTCGAACGGCAAGGACAGCTACATGGGTGGGGTCGGTCTCGCCGGCGACGGGACGCTCCACGTCGGCTGGACCCGCTCGTCCACGGCCGGCAGCGACTACCCGTCCTCGTACAGCGCGCACCAGGTCCCGGGCGACACGCTGAGCACGATCAGCGCCCCAGAGCTCCTCGGGGACGGGACTGGGATCTACCCCGGATCCCGCTGGGGTGACTACGTCGGCATCGCCCAGGATCCCCAGGTCCCGAACCAGGCCTGGGATGCGAACCAGTTCTCGGTCGGTGCGCCCGGCTGGGCGACCAAGGTCTCGCGTCTGCAGACCGTCAGCACGACCTACGTCCCGATCGACGCCGTGCGCGTCCTCGACACCCGGCACAACATCGGACTCAACACGCCGTTCGTCGCCAACACGCCCCGGACCTGGCAGGTAACGAACGGCAGCACGATCCCGACCGAAGCCGTGGCTGTCACCGGCAACCTGACCGTCACCGGTCAGACGGCGGGGGGCTACGTGTCCGTCACGGTCACCCCGACGAGCACGCCGTCCTCCTCGACGATCAACTTCCCGTCGGGCCAGACCCGGGCCAACAACGTGACCATCCCCCTGTCCACGACCGGCGCGCTGTCGGCGGTGTACAAGGGTGGCAGCGGCAAGAAGACCGGTCTCGTGTTCGACGTGACCGGCTACTTCCTGGCCGACGACAGCGGGGCGACGTTCACCACGGTGACGCCGATCCGCGCCCTGGACACTCGTGATGGGACCGGTCTGCTCCCGCCGTTCAGCGCGAACGTCGCCCAGACCCTCGTGGTCGGCGGCGCAGTGCCCGGCATCCCCACGACGGCGACCGGGATCACCGGTAACCTGACCATCGTCAGCCCGACCAAGGCCGGCTATGCCTCGGTCACGACCGACCCGACCAACGACCCGACGACTTCGACGATCAACTTCCCGACCGGCTCGGTTCGAG
This sequence comes from Candidatus Limnocylindrales bacterium, assembly GCA_038325875.1. GTDB lineage: Bacteria > Chloroflexota > Limnocylindria > Limnocylindrales > CSP1-4 > Chersky-267. The sequence continues at coordinate 127,081 of JBBQJL010000002.1, read as the reverse complement.
CCAACGGCGTGTTCGCCAGCCTCGATGGCGCCCATTCGCTGTCGATCGTGTACAAGGCCGGGGCCGGCGGGACGGCCGACATCGTGCTCGACATCACCGGCTACTTCGAGCCGGGGACCGGCGGCCTGCGGTTCGTGCCGATGACCCCGTCACGGATCATGGACAGCCGCTCGCTGGCCGTCCTGTCCGGGGTCAGGGGCAAGTTCAGCTCCGGTATCCCGAAAACCCTCCCCGTCCAGGGCCACTGGGGCGTCCCAGCCTCGGCGCAGGCCGTCATCGGGAACCTGACCGTGACCGGGCAGACGTCGGGCGGCTATGTGTCCGCCACCCCCGATCCGGATGCGTCGCCGACCACCTCGACGCTCAACTTCCCGAAGGGCGACACGATGGCCAACGGGATCGTCGCGCCGCTCAACGGCGGCGGCGCAAGCTCATTCGTGTACAAGGCATCCCCGGGCAAGACGACCGACCTGATCCTCGACCTGGCGGGCTACTTCGAATAGGGCCGATCGTCGCGGCGGCGCTCAGCCAGCCGGGAGACCCTGCTCGACCGGGTCGAGCCGACCCTCGGCCTGAAGCCGGCGGAACAGGTCGGCGGTCAGGGCGACGGCCTCGTCGATCGGGGTGATCGGCTGCGGCCCGAGCGCGGTCATCCCGGACGCGTCGATGTCGTCCGGGAACGGCAGTGGGTCGCCGCTGATCGAGATGAGGTCGGCTGCGCCGGGGACGGCTGCCTCGATCGCCGCGACGACCTCCGGGATGGTGGCCGACGACCCGCCGAGGTTGAAGATCCGCGCCCCGTCCAGCCCGCTCCGAGCGGCGCCGATCATCGTCCGCCCGACGTCGGCGGTGTACTGGAACAGGGTTCGGCCACTGAACCCGATCTCGAACGGGCGGCCGAGCACCGCCGCCACGATCGCCTTCGTCGGGGCGCTGGTCAGCCCCTGGTCGCGACCGGGTCCGAGGACCGTCATCGGCCGGAGTCCGACACTGGCCAGGCCGCCGTCGCGCCAGTAGATCCGGGCGGTCCCCTCGTTGGCCTGCTTGTACACGCCGTAGTGGGTCATCGGGTGGGCGGCCGCGTCATCGGCCACGGCGCCGCTGCTCGGGTCCATGTCGGCCGCGTCGAACACGGCGATCGAGCTGGCGTAGACCAGCCCGCGAACGCGCTCCAGGTGGCGCCTGGCCGCCTCGAAGACGTTGACCGTCCCGACCACGTTGACCCGCGCCCCGAGGGCCGGATCGGCTCGGCAGAACGGGACCTGGAGCGCGGCGAGGTGGACGACATGGGTGATCAAGTGCTCGTCCATGACCTGCTCGATCGCGGCGGCATCGGCGATGTCGCCGGTCGCGAAGGTGACCGCGGCCAGCTCGTCTGGCGACATGATCTGGCGGAGGCGCCGCGGTTCGGCAGCCAGGTCGAAGGCGACCACCGGCGTCCCTTCCCGGACGAGCTCCCGGACCGTCCACGCCCCGATGCAGCCGAGCGCCCCGGTCACCAGGAACCGATCGTCGGTGGGCATCGCGGTCGTGCTCCTCAGCTCAGGGGAGCGAGTCGAGACGCGCTCGAGCCTCGGCCAGCGCGGCCGCGACCCGGACGGGCGCCGTCCCGCCGATGACGTCGCACGTCGCCAGCGCGCCATCGATCCCGGCCGCCGCAAGGAGCCCGGCCGCGACCTCCGGATCCGCCGCCAGGGCGACGGCCGCGGGGTCGCCGCTCCGGGCGAGGGCGTCACGGATCGCCTCGTCGTCGAGGTCTCCCAGCCCGATGCCCTGCCCATCGGCGACCGCGACCAGCATCCCCACGACGTGATGAGCGACCCGGAACGGAACTCCCCGGCGGACGAGCGAATCGGCCACCGCGGTGGCGGTGATGAACCCCTCCTCGGCCGCGGCCCGCATCCGGGCCGGGTCCACCGCCAGGCTGTCGACGATCCCGGCCATGATCCCGAGCGAGGCCTCGAGGGTCGCCGCGCTCTCGAACAGCGGCAGCTTGTCCTCCTGGAGGTCGCGCTGATAGGCCAGCGGCAGCCCCTTGAGCAGGGACAGCAGCCCGGTCAGCGACCCGATGATCCGGGCCGCCCGTCCGCGCACGAGCTCGGCCGGATCAGGGTTCTTCTTGTTGGGCATCATCGAGCTGCCGGTCGAGAACGCGTCGGCCAGCCGGACGAAGCCGAAGCGCGAGTTCGACCACCAGGTCAGCTCCTCGGCGAACCGGCTCAGGTGGACCATCGCCAGCGCGGCCGCCGCCACGAACTCGACCGCGAAGTCGCGGTCGGACACCGCATCGAGCGAGTTGGCGCTGACGCCGTCGAAGCCAAGCTCGCGCGCGGTCGCCTCGCGATCGAGCGGGTAGCCGGCCCCGGCCAGGGCGCCCGCCCCGAGGGGCGACACGTTGGCCCGCCGGCGGCAGTCGGCCAGCCGACCGCGGTCCCGCTCGAGCATCTCGACGTAGGCCAGCAGGTGATGGGCGAACAGGACCGGTTGAGCCGGCTGGATGTGGGTCGTGCCGGGCAGGACCGCCTCGCCTTCGCGCTCGGCCAGCCCGACCAGGGCCCGCTCGAGCCCGACGACCTCGCCGTCGACGCCGTCGATCGTCCGACGCAGCCACAGGCGGAGGTCCGTGGCCACCTGGTCGTTGCGCGACCGGCCGGTGTGGAGCTTGCCGGCCAGCGGTCCGATCCGCGCGGTCAGGGCTGCCTCGAGATTGAGGTGGACGTCCTCGAGGGTCGGGTCCCAGGCGAGCGTGTCGGCCTCGACCTCGCCCCGCAGGTCGTCCAGCCCGGCCACCAGCGCCTCGACCTCAGCGTCGCTGAGCAGGCCCGCCCGACCGAGCCCGCGGACGTGGGCGACCGTCCCGGTCAGGTCGTCGAGGGCCAGGGCCGAGTCGATCTCGATCGAGCGAGTGAAGTCGGCGACCCGCGTGTCGGTCGCGTCGGCGAAGCGACCGCCCCACAGCCTCATCGAATGCCTCCATCCATGAAGCCGCAATCGTAGCCGGACGAGTCATCCGGAACCGGACGGGTCAGCCGGAAGGCGGGTCGCCGTCGAGCAGGTAGTGGATCGGGGACACGGCGCGTAGTCGGGCGGCCGCCTCCTCCGCGCTGAGGTCACGCTGGGTCTCGGCCAGCAGCTCATAGCCGACCATGAACTTGCGGACTGTGGCCGACCGGAGCAGCGGCGGATAGAAATGGGCGTGGAGCTGCCAGTGGTCGACCTCGCCGTCGATCGACGGCGCCTGGTGCCAGCCCATCGAGTATGGAAACGGCTGCCGGAACAGGTTGTCGTAGCGGCTCAGGAGGTCGATCAGGGTAGTCGCCAGGACATCCCGCTGAGGATCGCCCAGGTCCGCCAGGCGCGTCACCGCCCGCTTCGGGATGACCAGGGTCTCGAATGGCCAGACCGCCCAGAACGGGACGACGACCAGCCACTCGTCGTTCTCGACGACGACCCGCTGCCCGCCGTGCTCCTGCCTGGCGTAGTCGAGTAGAAGCGATCGGCCGGTCGCGGCGAACCGACGCCGCTGGCCGTCGTCCTCCCGCGCGGCCTCGCGTGGCAGCGCGGTGCCGGCCCACACCTGGCCGTGTGGGTGGGGGTTCGAGGCGCCCATCGTCTCGCCTCGGTTCTCGAAGACCTGGACCCAGCGGTACCGCTCGCCGAGCTCGGTCGACTGGTCGGCCCACATGTCGATCGTGGCCCGCACGTCGGTCGGTGACATCCGGGCCATCGTCAGATCGTGGCGGGGTGAGAAGCACAGCACCCGGCAGGTGCCGGGCTCGCCCTCGGCGACCAGCAGGTCGTCCTCGACCCGGATGGCCGAAGAGTCGGGCTGGAGCGCCGCGAAGTCGTTGTCGAACACGAACGTCCCGTCGTAGGCCGGGTTGACGTGGCCGTTGGCCCGGGTGTTGCCAGGGCACAGGTAGCAGCTCGGGTCGTAGGCTGGGCGGCTATCCGCCTGACGCGGGTCGTGCCGGCCGAGCCAGGGACGCTGGGTCCGCCCGATGGAGACCAGGACCCACTCGTCGATCAGTGGGTTGTGTCGGCGGTGCGGCTGCGCGGTCAGCTCGCCGAGGTCGGTCCCGGGCTCGATCTCGTCCGGGCCGGACAGAGCCGCTTCAGCCATGGAGCCCAGCGGCCACCGGCGCCACGGCGACAGCGGCCGGGCTGAACGCCGAGTCGCTCTCGGCGGATCCATCGTCGACGATGTCGCTGGGTTCGGGCTCGACCACGATGAGGCGCCGAACGTGGCCCTCGATGGTCTCGCGCGCGATGGGGTCGATCCCGTTGTCGGTGATCAGGACATCAGCCTGGTCCAGTCGGGCGATCGAGCTCAGCCCGACGATACCCCACTTGGAATGGTCGGCCACGACGACCAGCCGGCGGCCCGCCTGGAGCAGGGCCCGGTCGGTCTCGGCTTCGTTGAGGTTGGGCGAGGTGAACCCGGACTGCTCGTCCATCCCGTGCACGCCCAAGAACACCTGGTCGAGGTGGACGCTGCGCAGGGCAGCGACCGCGAACGGACCGACCAGCGCGTCCGACGGCGTCCGTACACCGCCGGTCAGGATGATCGTCTGGTCCAAGCGGCCGAATTCGTGGAGGACGTCGGCGACGCGCGGCGAGTTCGTCACGACGGTCAGCGACACGACGTCGGCCAGGCGCCGGGCGATCCGGTAGGTCGTCGTTCCGGCGGAGATCCCGATCGCGGTCCCCGGCTCGACCAGGCCGACCGCCGCGTCCGCGATCGCGTCCTTCTCGCCCTGTTGGAGCGCCGATTTGGCCGCGAACCCAGGCTCGAACAGGGCGCTCCCATCACGGGCCGTGGCGCCGCCGTGGACCTTCTCGAGGAGGCCCCGGTCGTGGAGCAACTCGAGATCCCGGCGGATGGTCATGTCGGACACGCCCAACTCGCGGACGAGGTCGGCCACCCGCACCCCACCGTCCTCGCGGACCCGGTCGAGGATGTACGCCTGGCGCTGGCGCGCTAGCACGTGAACCCTCGCCGGCTCATGCGCTCGGTATCCGTCATGGATCTCGGATCGGAGGCCGTCATGTCACCGTCAAGATTGCACCACTGAACCGACACAAGTCAACGAATCCGACCAAGAAGAAGCATCGTTGGGCAGAATCGAGGCCCAGCATCTTGACAACAGCGGTATGCGAACCAGACAATCCGTTTGGTTGTGTCGGTTTCTGTTGGTCGCTGACGCGAACCCAAGGCCGCACTGGAGGAGAACATGGCAGCTCCGATGACCCCTGCGCCGATCGACGCCGGGGGTACGCGCCGAACCCGGCGCATCATGATCAGGGGGTTGGTGGGCCTGTCGGCAGCCGCCCTTATCTTCTCCGCGTGTAGCTCATCGAGCGCATCGAGCGCTCCGAGCGCTGCGCCGGCCTCACAGGCGCCCGCCTCCGCCGGGCAGGCCTCGGAGGCACCCGCCTCTGCCGATCTCGGCGCAACGACGATCCGCTCGAACGAGCACGAGAAGGTCCCGGCCGCGTCAGTCAAGGCGATGGTCGACTACTGCACGACCAAGACCGGGGTCACCGCGCCGATCTCGATCACCAACCACAACGACTTCCAGGACAAGTTCAACTCGTTCATGCAGGCTACGCCTGATGACATCGTCAAGTGGTTCACCGGTGAGCGGCTTCGGTTCCCGGCCCGCAACGGCCTGCTGACGGCGATCGACGATGTCTGGGCGACGATCGGCGCCAACTACACGGACGGCATGGCCAAGGCATCCCAAGGTGACGACGGCAAGAAGTACGCGGTGCCGATCGTCTCCTACCCGTGGGTCGTGCTCTACCGGAAGAGCTTCTTCCAGGAGAAGGGCTACACCGTCCCGAAGACCTGGGACGAGTTCGTCACGCTGGCCAAGAAGATCCAGGGCGACGGGATCATCCCGCTCGCTTTCGCCGACAAGGACGGCTGGCCGGCCATGGGCACGTTCGACGTCCTCAACATGAGGGTGAACGGCTACCAGTTCCACGCCGACCTGCTGGCCGGCAAGGAGAAGTGGACCGATCCGAAGGTCCAGGCCGTCTTCAAGAAGTGGGCCGAGCTCCTGCCCTACACCCAGCCTGATCCGCTCGGTCGGACCTGGCAGGAAGGCGCCCAGACGTGGGCCAACAACAAGGCCGCGATGTATTTCCTGGGCACGTTCGCGTCCCAGCAGGTGCCGCCGGCCGACCTGGCTGACGTCGACTTCTTCCCGTTCCCGACCCTCGGCACGCAGTACGACGCCGAGCTCGGGATCGACGCCCCGGTCGACGCCTGGATCCTGAGCAAGGCGCCGAAGAACCTGCCGGCCGCCAAGGCCATGCTGGCCTGCTTCGCGACCCCCGAGGCGCAGTTGGCCTTCCTCGGCGAGGATCACAGCCAGATCCCCGCTTCGAAGGTCACCGACACCAGCACGTTCACCGAGCAGCAGAAGAAGATGGCCGAGATCATCGGCGCCTCCGGTGGGGTCGCCCAGTATCTCGACCGCGACACCCGCTCCGACTTCGCCGGGGCGCAGGGCATGCAGGCCCTTCTGCAGGACTTCATCAAGAACCCATCCCAGGATCTTGCTGCCTACACGCAGAAGATCCAGGGCGTTTACGACTCGCTTCCAGCGCAGTGATCCGCTGATCCGCTGCGACCGGAAACGAATGTCGTGACGTCTCACGTCGCCGGATCTGCAGCCCCGACCTCGCCCGAGGTCGGGGCTGCACCCGCTTCCAAGCGCCAGAAGAATCGCGGGCTGCTCTCGCGCCGCGATATGTGGGTCCTTGCGCTCCTGCTCGGGATCCCTGCCTTCGTCCACGTCTTCTTGGTCTGGGTCCCGACGCTCGCCTCGGTCCTGCTCTCGTTCACATCATGGAATGGGATCGGCGGTCTCGACCGGATCAGGTTCGTCGGGATCGACAACTACCGCGTGCTGGTCACTACCTATCCGCCGTTCTGGCCGGCCATCACGCATAACCTCATCTGGCTTGGGTTCTTCATGCTCGTGGCGACGCCGCTCGGGATCTTCTTCGCGGTGCTCCTCGACAAGGAGATCCGAGGCACCCGGTTCTACCAGGGTGCGCTCTACCTGCCGGTCGTCCTGTCGTTGGCGATCGTCGGGTTCATCGCCCAGCTCTTCCTCTCGACGGACCAGGGCCTGGTCAACGGGGTCCTGGGGTCATTCGGGGTGAAGCCCGTGGACTGGCTCGGCAACTCCAGCCTGAACCTGTGGGCCATCCTCATCTTCGCAAGCTGGCGCCAGGTCGGCTACGTGATGATCCTCTACCTCGCAGGTCTCAAGGGTGTCGACCCGACGCTCCGTGAGGCGGCCAAGGTCGACGGAGCCACGGAGGTCCAGACCTTCTTCCGGATCGTGTTCCCCGTGATGCGGCCGATCAACATCGTGGTCCTGGTGATCACCGTCATCGAATCGCTCCGGGCGTTCGACCTCGCCTACATCATCAATCGCGGCCTCAACGGCCTCGAGCTGCTGTCGGTCCTGGTCACCAACAACATCATCGGCGAGGCCAGCCGGATCGGGTTCGGGTCCGCGATCGCGGTAGTCCTCCTCGTGGTCGCGGTCGGCCCGATCGTCCTCTACCTCACTCGGACGTTGCGCGAGGAGTCCCGATGACCGCTGCCAGCGCCGAAGTCGCCACCGTCCGGGTAAAGAAGAAGGCCGGGATCCGCTGGACGCGGGTCGTTCTCCACGCGTTCCTGTTCTCGATGGCCGTCGTTTGGCTCTTCCCGCTGCTGTACGCGTTGTATACGTCGCTCCGGCCGTACGCGGATACGGCCCGCCTTGGGTACGTATCGGTCGGAGGGGGCTACAACCTCGACAACTACATCAAGGCGTTCACCACCGGGCAACTCGGCACGTACTTCGTCAACACGCTGATCGTGGTCATCCCGGCCGTCTTCCTGACCCTGCTACTCGCCTCGATGGCGGCGTTCACGATCTCGCGTTTCAGCTGGCGCTTCAACCTCGCCTTCCTGATGCTGTTCACCGCCGGCAACCTGCTGCCGCAGCAGGTCATCATCACGCCGCTCTTCCGGATGTTCCTGATCCTGCCGCTGCCGGCCCCGCTGAGCGATAACGGCATCTGGTACGACCAGTACTTCGGCGTGATCGCGATCCATGTCGCATTCCAGCTTGGCTTCTGTACCTTCGTGCTCAGCAACTACATGAAGACCATCCCGCACGAGATCACCGAGGCCGCCGTCGTCGACGGTGCCGGCGTCTTCCAGATCTACTACAAAGTGATCATGCCGCTCGTCCGACCGGCATTCGCTGCGCTCGCCGTGCTCGAGACGACCTGGATCTACAACGACTTCTTCTGGGCACTCTTGCTCATGACGAAATCGGAGCGACTTCCGATCACCTCGGCGCTGAACAATCTCAAGGGCAACTTCTTCGTCGACAACAACCTGCTCGCGGCCGGCGCGATCATCGTGGCCCTGCCCACGATGATCGTGTTCTTTGCCGCCCAGAAGCAGTTCATCAGCGGGCTGACCCTGGGTTCGACCAAGGGCTGACCCCGAGCCTCAACGTTCGACGGGCCCGGCGCCGTCGGCCGCCCAAACCTGCCAGACCCGAGGTGTCCGGCCGGTCCGACTCGGATACTCGTTCAGGATCTGTGTCCTCAGGGCGTCGACCGAATCGGGTCGGGCCAGACTGACGGTGCAGCCGCCGAAGCCGGCGCCGGTCATTCGCGAGGCGACCACGCCGGGCACCTCGGCGGCGATCTCGACGAGAGCGTCGAGCTCGGGTGAGCTGACTTCGAACAAGTCGCGCAGGGAGGCGTGGCTCGCGGCGAACAGCCGGCCGATCTCGTCGAGGTCGCCTGCGCCCAGAGCGGCTTCGGTGGCGATCACCCGGGCGTTCTCGTCGACGACGTGCTCTGCGCGCCGAGCCGCGACCGGATCGATCCGGTCTGCGTGGCGCTCGAGCATCGCCCGGTCCACATCCCGGAGCGAGCGTACGCCCGGTTCGACCGCTGCCAGCGAGGCGACCGCTCGCTCACAGTCGGCGCGTCGGGCGTTGTACTCGGATGTGCCGAGCGTCCGTGGCATCCCTGTGTGAGCCACGACGACGACCAGCTCATCCGGCAGCGGTACCGGGTGATGCTCGAGCGACCGGCAGTCGAGCATGACCGCCGAGCCGGCGACGCCGTTGGCCGAGGCGAACTGATCCATCAGCCCGCACTGGACGCCGACGTACCGGTTCTCGGCGCGCTGGGCGATCCGGGCAAGCGTCATCGGGTCCGCGGAGGGGCCGTCAACCGGGGACAGTGCCCACACCGCCGCGAGCTCCAACGCCGCCGACGACGACAGTCCTGATGCCTGGGGCACGGTGCTGGCCAGGACTCCGTCGAAGCCCACGGTCGGCAGTCCAGCCTTGATCATCTCGAGCGCGGTCCCGGCGATGTAATCCAGCCAGTTGCCTGTCGCCGGACCGATCCGGTCGAGATCGAGCTCGGCGACCTCGCCGGTCGTCGCGAGCGCGACCCGGACCCGCCGGTCGGACCGCGTCCGCCGGGCGATCCGGACCTCGAGGTCGATCGCGGCGGGGAGGACCAGGCCCTCGTTGTAGTCGGTGTGCTCGCCGATGAGGTTGACCCGGCCGGGGGCCCGGACGATGCCCAGCTCGGCCGGGTCGACGTGGTCCGGGAAGGCGGCCGCGAAGGCGGTCGCCAGGCTTGCCGGGTCGAGGGTGCCAGGTGCGGCCGACCGCGGATCCACGCGAACCTCCTCCGGGCCAGCCTGACGGCCCGTGGGCGCATGGTACCGACAAGCGCCGCCGGTCGTGACCGCCCTGCAACCGTACCCCCGGAACCGTGGTTCTACGTTCATGCGTCGCCCACGTCGTGACGGGATCTTCGAGCGGATATTGGACTATCAAGGTAGGCCAATCCCGGCTATCATCCGGCGATGACCCCCCGGCCGACGACCCGCGACTGGCTCCTGTTCGGCCTGATCTCGCTGTTCTGGGGAAGCAGCTACCTGTTCATCAAGATCGGGGTGCAGACCCTCGAGCCGTTCACCCTGATCGCCCTGCGGCTGTTCTTCGGCGTGCTCATCCTGGCGGTCGCCCTGCGTCTGTCGCACGCGCCGATCCCTCGAGATCGAACGACCTACGGCAAGCTCGTGGTCATGGCTGTCTTCAACATCGTCATCCCGTTCAGCCTGATCACCTGGGGCGAGCAGTACATCGACTCGTCACTGGCGACGATCCTCCAGGCGACGACGCCACTGGTCACGATCGTCATCGCCTCGACCGTCCTGACCGAGGAGGCGATCACGGTCAACCGGCTGGTCGGGCTCATCGTCGGGTTCGCCGGGGTGATCGTCCTGCTCAGCCACGGGCTGACCGGCGGCCGAGGCGAGTCCACCCTCGGCGAGATCGCCATTCTTGGCGCGTCCGTGTCGTATGCCGCCGGGAACGTCTTCGTTCGAGTCAACATGCGCGGCCACCATCCGACCGTCCCGGCTTTCTTCCAGGTCGGCATCGCCCTGGTCATCGTGAGCGCGCTCATGGTGCTGTTCGAATCGCCGGTCCAGCTGCCGACCACCGGCCTGGCCTGGTTCGCCGTCCTCTGGCTCGGCGTGTTCGGTTCGTCGCTGGCATACCTGATCTACTTCCGGCTGGTCCACGTCCTCGGGCCGACCCGCCTGTCGCTGATCACCTACATCATGCCGATCGTCGGGATCGTGCTGGGCGTCGCCGTCCTCAACGAGACGATCGATCTGCGGACCCTGGCCGGGACGGCGATCATCCTCGGCGGCGTCGGGCTGGTGAACGGCAGCCGCAGCTCACGCCGGATCTTCGGTCGGAAGCTGGCCGCGGTGGCCGGTCCGGCCGCGGTGGCCGTCCCGGCTGCAGCGCCAGTCACCCTGCCGGGTGATGCGCCACCGGCCACCTGACCCGGCGGTCTCGACCCCTACGGTTCCAGGGCGAGGAGGATCGCCCCGATCACGATCATCGCCGCAGCGGCCAGCCGACCGAGCCCTGTTCGGCGGGTGGCGGCCTCCCCCAGCCGGAACGAGCCCCAGCCCGACACCAGGACGATGGCCGACTCGCGGACGGGCGCCACGGCGCTCAGCGGTGCGAACCTGAAGGCGATCAGCACCAACAGGTAGGCCCCGACGGTGATCAGCCCACCGAGCGCAGCCCGACCCCAGTCGTCGGAGCGGAGGAGTGGGGCCCCGCCCGCCGGTGGGCGGACGGCCTCGTCGGCCAGGATCGCGACGTCGTCCGTCTCGGTCGCGACGGCCGCCGATGCGAGGGCCAGCCCGACCGAGCGTCGGGCGCGCCGATCGACGAGGGCGATGCCGGTCAGCAGGATCGCGGCGGTGAAGCCCCAGATCATCGCCACGTACAGCCACGGAGCGACGATCCGCGCGCCGTTGAGGTCGACCGCCGAGTAGGCCGCGATGGTCACCCCGGTGGCCACTGCCAGCCACGCCGCCTGGCGCATCCGCGGGGTCAGCTCCGACGACCGGCGGAGGACCGCCCACGGTCGCTGGAGGGCCAGGATGCCGATCAGCAGCAGGGCGACACCGAGCGTGCCCATCGGCCCGAGGCGCTCTCCGAGGAAGACGATCCCGATCCCGACCGCGAGGACGGGCGCGGTCCCCCGGGCGATCGGGTACACGAGCGACAGGTCCCCCCGTGTATAGGCGGCCGACAGCAACGAGAAGTAGAGCGCTTCGAGGGCGCCCGACGCCAGGGCGATGACCCACGCCTCGGGTGGGATCGACGGGCGGTCCGTGATGAGCCAGCCGACGAGGGCGGCCGGGATGAGCACGCCCGCCCCGACGATCATCCCCCGGCCGGCCGTGCGCAGCGGGTCGTCGGCGGTCTTGAGCAGGATGTTCCAGCCGGCATGCATGACGGCCGCGGTCAGGAGCAGGACCAGGACCGCGGGCGGCATCAGCGCCCGCCGCCTTCGGCCATCTCCTTGAGGATCCGCAGATGCGTCTCGACCATCGTGGCCGCGGACCCGCGCCCGAACCGGACCAGCGCGGCGACCGATCGACCGACGGTCCGCAGGTCCGCCCGAGCGACCACCCGGGTGCCGCCGCCGGCCCCCGGCTCGAGCACCCACGATCGCTCGAGGCGGATCCCGTCACCGACCAGGATCGTCCGGAAGCGGGTCTCCGGCCGCGCCTCCAGGCTTTCGAGCCGGACGCTCGTTCGGAGGAGGCCGAGGCGCAGTCGCGCGGGTCGGGTCGCACCAGCCGCCGGCCAGCTCGGCGCCGCTGGGCCGAGGGTCAGCTCGGGGTAGAGCACGTCCTGCGCCGCCGGGTCGTGGAGAGTGGTCCACACGGCGCGTGGATCCGCCTTGACGTAGGTGCGTCGCTCGACGCTACCGGCCGCGGTCACGAAGGAGTCGGTCGGGTCACGCGCCGATGGGATGCCAGACCGTCTTCATCTCCAGGAAGGCGGCGATCCACTCGGGGCGCTGGGCGGCCCGATCGTCGGTCCAATCGAACCGGTCGTCGACGACGCCCCGTGGCCGCCGAGCGATCCGCTTGATGCTGTCCGCAGCCGAACTCTCGACATCGGCCTGGCTGGCCGGCGGGATCCCCCAGGTGTCGATCGCGTCGACATCGACGTGGGCCGCCAGGACCGGCACGAGCTCGGCCTTCCGCCCGGTGAGCAGGTTGACCACGCCGCCCGGCACGTCAGACGTGGCGAGGACCTCGGTCAGGGTCACTGCTGCCAGGGGTCGCGCCTCCGAGGCGACCACCACCGTGACGTTGCCGCCGACCAGGGCCGGGGCGAGCCGGCTGACCAATCCGAGCAGCGACGAGCGCTCCGGGGCGACGATCCCGACCACCCCGGTCGGCTCGGGGATCGTGAAGTTGAAGTACGAGCCGGCGACCGGATTCGAGCTGCCGAGGACCTGGCCGAGCTTGTCCGACCAACCCGCGTACCAGACCCAGCGGTCGATGGCTCGGTCGACGCTGTCGCGAGCCCGGGCTGCGTTGACCCCCTCCCCCGCCGAGATCTCGGCCACGAACTGCTCCCGCCGACCCTCCATCAGCTCGGCCACCCGATACAGGATCTGGCCGCGGTTCATAGCCGATCGTGCCGCCCACGGCTCGAACGCCTTGCGCGCGGCCCGGACGGCCTCGCGCAGATCCTTGCGCGAAGCCTGGCAGGCATTGGCCAGCGGATCGCCACCCGGCGTCTCGACCAGGTAGGTCCGGCCGGACTCGGTCCGCGGGAAAGCGCCGCCGATGTACAGCTTGTAGGTCTTGCGCACGTCGATCCGGGCGGCCGGACCCGACCCGAGGCGGACCGACGGCATCAGCGGTCCTCCAGGCGGACGTAGGCGAGCAGTCCGTGGAGTCCGCCTTCGCGGCCGTAGCCGGACTCCTTGTACCCGCCGAACGGGCTGGCCGGGTCGAACTTGTTGAACGTGTTGGCCCAGATGACCCCGGCTCGCAGCCGCTGGGCCATCATCAGGATCCGGCTGCCCTTGTCGGTCCAGATCCCGGCCGACAGACCGTACGGCGTGTTGTTCGCCTTCTCGATCGCCTCCTCCGGTGTGCGGAAGGTGAGGGTCGACAGGACCGGTCCGAAGATCTCCTCGCGGGCGATCCGGTGGCTCTGGGCGACGTTGGTGAACAGGGTCGGCCGGAAGAAGAAGCCGCGCTCGGGCAGGTCGCAGGCCGGCTGATACAGGTCGGCCCCCTCGGCCACTCCGGAGGCCACCAGCTCGGTGATCTTGTCCAGCTGCGCCTTCGAGTTGATCGCCCCGACGTCCGTGTTCTTGTCGAGCGGGTCGCCGACACGGATAGTCGCCAGACGGTCCTTCAGCTTGTCGATGAGCGGACCGGCGATCGACTCCTGGACGAGCAGGCGGGACCCGGCGCAGCAGACCTCGCCCTGGTTGAAGTAGATCCCGTTGACGATGCCCTCGACGGCCTGGTCGAGCGGCGCGTCGTCGAAGACGATGTTGGCCGCCTTGCCGCCGAGCTCCAGGGTCAGGCCCTTGCCCTGGCCGGCGATGCCCTTGGCGATGAGCTTGCCGACGGCGGTCGAGCCCGTGAAGGCGACCTTGTCGACGCCCTCGTGGCGAACCAGGGCCATCCCGATCTCGCCCGGCCCGGTGACGATGTTGACCACGCCGGCGGGCAGGTCCGCCTGACGGCAGACATCGGCGAAGAGGAGGGCGGTCAGCGGGGTCGTACTGGCCGGCTTGAGGACCACCGTGTTGCCGGCGGCCAGGGCCGGGGCGATCTTCCACGAGAGCATCAACAGCGGGAAGTTCCACGGGATGACCTGGGCCGCCACCCCGCGCGGCTTGGCGATCCGACCGGGGAAGGCGTATTCGAGCTTGTCCGCCCAACCTGCGTAGTACCAGAAGTGGGCCGCGGCGAGCGGGATGTCGACGTCCCGGCTCTCCTTGATCGGCTTGCCCGAGTCCATGCTCTCGAGTACGGCGAACTCGCGGCTGCGCTCCTGGAGGATCCGGGCGATCCGGAACAGGTACTTGGCGCGCTCCCTGCCCGGCAGTTGGCCCCAGCTCTTGCCCGTCGCCCGGCGCGCCGAGCGGACGGCCTTGTCGACGTCGGCCTCGGTGGCCCTGGCGACCTCCGCCAGTGGCAGCTCAGTGGACGGGTCGATCGTGATGAAGGTGGCGCCACCCGACGCCGCCACTTCGCGACCGCCGATGAACAAGCCATAGCGGCTCTTGAGCTTGACCACGTCGCGTGACTCGGGCGCCGGGGCGTACTCCCACGGGATCGCCTGGCCGTCGCCGAGTCCCCAGCTGTTGGGGGCCTCGCTCCGGTTCGGGCCGCCCGTCGAGCTCGTCGGCTCGGTGCCGCGGGCGACCGGCTCCAGCGAGCTGGTGGGTTCCGTGGCCGCGGAGTCGGGCGTCCCGGGCTCCGTCTCGGTGGTCATCGCCGGTCATTATGGCACCGGGCACCGGCGGGGCCGGCCGTGCCTCGCCGGCCGTGCCTCGCCGGCCGTGCCTCGTGGAAAGACCCCGCGCTCCGGCGCTCCGGCTTCCTTTTCGCCGGATGGCAATGGACGTGCTGGTACGTGTGATCCGGCCAGCCCCAGGCGAGCCGCGCGATCGTTGCCCCGCTCAGACGTCGGTCGGGCGGCGCCACGACCCCTTCGACTCCGCGGACGGCCCGGCGGCGGCGCCACCGAGCAGCACACCGATTGCTATCCCGCGACGTGGGGGTGCCGAGACGTCCCGGCGCGCGCCGGGTATCGAGGGGCCCACCGGTCGCCACGCTGTTACGAGGCGGGCCGGGCCCGCGCCACCAGATCCGGGCGCCGACGAACGTCTAGAGTCAGCCGATGTCGACGACCATCCCGGACGCGACGTACGAACGGCGGATCGTCACTGTCCTGTTCGCCGATCTGGTCGGCTTCACGGCGCTCTCGGAGCGCCTCGAGCCCGAGGACGTGGCTTCGATCCAGGACCGCTACTTCGCGGCCGTCCGCGACGCCGTCGCACACTACCGCGGAGTCCTCGAGAAGTTCGTCGGCGACGCGGCGATGGCCGCCTTCGGCGTCCCGACCGGCCATGACGACGATGCCGAGCGAGCCACCCGTTGCGGCCTGGCCATCGTGGCCGCCGTGGAGCGGCTCGACGCCGAGCTCGGGCTCGATGCCGGGATGGTGACGGTCCGGGTGGGCGTCGCGACCGGCGAGGTCGTGCACGCCGAGTCGGGCCCTGATGCCGGGCGGCTCACCGGCGACACGGTCAACACGGCCGCCCGACTGCAAACGGCGGCGTCGGCCGGCCAGGTCCTGCTGTCCGAGTTCACGGCACTCGCCGTCGCGGAGGTCATCGATCTCGGGCCGCCGGCCGAGATCGAGGTCAAAGGAAAGGCGCAGCCGGTCCGGACACGGGTCGCCCTCGGGGGGCTGGCAAGCAGGTCGCGAGAGGCGGCGATGGGCGCCCTGCGCGCACCGACGCTCGGCCGGGACACGGAACTCGACAGCCTGGCGGCGGCCCTCGCCAGGACGACGGCGCAGGGGACCTCGGAGCGCTGGCTGATCGTGGCGCCGCCGGGCACCGGCAAGACCCGCCTGCTCGACGAGCTGGCCGCTCGCTCAGCCGCCGAGGTCGTCGTTCGCCGGACTCGCTTCCGAGCCGACGATCCCCGGCCATTCGGAGCGATCTCCGACCTCGTCTCGGGACTGGTCGGCGACGATCTCGAGGTGCGGCTCGTCACCGGTGGTCTGGCGACCGGGCGGGCGGCCGTCGTGGCCGAGGCGCTGACGAGACTTGCCGCGGGACCCGCTGCGGAAGATGGGGCGAGCCCGGACCGGGAGACTCGCTTCGCGGCGTGGCTCGACGGGTTCACGACCCTGACCGCCGGTCGTGGCGAGCTGTGGCTCGTCGAGGACGCGCACTGGGCCGGACGAGATGCGTTGGCGTTCCTCGACGCCGCCGACGACCGTCCTGGCCGCGGTGGTCGTCTCGTGATCGTCACCGCTCGACCCTCGCTGCTCGAGACGGACCCGGCGTGGTGCGCCAGCGACCCGACCGACAGGCGTCATCGGATCGACCTGCCGGGACTGACCGGCGGGCCCGCGGTTGCGCTCATCCACGCCCTCGTCGGCGATGCGCTCCAGGGCGACCTGGTGGCGCACATCGCCGAGGCCTCAGACGGCAACTGCCTGTTCATCGAGGAGCTGCTGCGGACGTGGGTCAGCGTCGGCGTCCTCCGGCCGGATGGCGACGGCTGGACGATGGATACGTCGGCCGAGCGGGTCGCGATCCCACTCACGGTCCATGCGGTCTACGGCGTCCAGCTCGACGATCTGCCGCCCTCCGCCCGGGCGGTGGCCCGCCGAGCGGCCGTAGCCGGTCGGCGATTCCCGGTCGATGCGCTGGCGGCCCTCGGCATCGCCGACCGGGCCGGGGCGATCGACAGCCTGGCCCGTCGAGCGCTCATCACGGGACCCGCCGAGCTCGGGGTCGTGGGCGCCGGTTACGCCTATCGACACGCCCTGCTCCGGGATGCCGCCTATGCCAGCCTGGCTCGAGCGGAACGGGCGAGGCTGCACGTGGCACTCGCACGCTGGCTCGAGGCCGCAGCCGGCGACCGCGTCGACGAGGTCGCCGGATCGATCGGCGCTCAGTACGATGCCGCGCTGGCATCGGCACCGACCCTGGCAGCGGATGTCGCACCGGGTCTCGACCGACGAATGGCGGCAGCCCACGCCGCCACATGGCTCGAGCGCGCCGCCGGTCGGGCGATGCGCGAGGCCGCCGATGACACGGCCGCCGCGCTCATCGAGCGTTCCCTCGACCTGACGCCTGTGGAATCCACGCTCGACAGTGGACGGCGCTGGCTGGAGCTCGGCCGCATATCGCGCCGCGCCGGCCGCACCGACCGCGCCGCTGACGCGTACGAGCAGGCGATGGCAAGGGCCAGAACGGCGCGCGGCTCCGGGCTGGACCGTGCCGACATGGCCGTCGCGCGGAGCATCCTCGCCGACGCAGGGGCCGCCCTGGCCAAGCTGTACTTCGAGCAGATCCGGTTCGTCGACGCGTGGCGCCTGGCGGACGCCGTGCTCGACGAGATCGGGCCGACCGACGACGTGGAGTCGGCTCGACTCATGCTGGCTCGGGCCAGCGGCCGCGGCGGCGAGACGAACGAGGCTGGACCCTGGATCGACGATGCCAGCACGGCCCTGGCCATCGCTCGAGAGGCCGGCGATCGTCCCCTCGAGCTGGCGGCGCTCAGCGAGCTCGCCTGGGCACGCGACGAAGCCGGCGACGTGACGGTCGACGACTTCCGGGCGATCGACGCCCTGGCTCGCGAGCTCGGCGACTGGGACGCCGCGGCCGGCGCCATGATCAGTGAGTCGGGCTTCCTGCTTGACGAGCGGCCGGCCGACGTGCCGACCGCGCTCCAGCCGGCCCGTGACATCGCCGAGACGTGGCTCCTGACCGAGCGTCTTGGCTGGGTGCTCCAGCGAACGTGCGAGGCCGGTCTGGCCACGGGCGACTGGGACCGAGGTATCGGCGCCGGAATGGACGCGGTCGATCTGGGTGAGTCCGGCGGCTTCCACCGGGTCGTCGTCCGGACGATCACGTCGCTCCTGGTGATGGGCGGCTGGCGGGGCGATCGGGATATCGTCGCGCGATGTCAGGCTTGGTACCAGGAGGCGGAGGGTCGCGGCCTGCCCGATTCGCCGTACGGGCGGGTGCTGTTCGCGAACGCATCGGCCTGGTTCGGACGGTTCGGGCTGATCCCGCCCAGCGCTCCCGACCCGGACCGGCTGCGCGAAGGGCTGTCCGTCGAGCCGTCCGGACCGGCCTGGCTCGGCTGCGTCGCCACGATCCTCGGGAGCTGGCGCGCCGACGGCCTCCTGGCACCTTGCCGGGAGATCCTCGACTCGTCGGGCCAGGCTCTCGGGCGGGCGCGCGCGCCGAGCAGCCTGGCCGTCGGTGCGATGGCAGTCGAGCTCGCCGCGCTGGAAGCCGCCTCGGGGAAGAGTGCGACTGAGGTCGAGGCGATCGTTCGCGGCGGGTTGCCGGTCCTCCGTCGGGTCGGGGCCGCCTGGTGGATCCTCCGGGGGCTTCGCCTGCTCGAGCGGCTCGATCGGGCCAGCCGCGCCGAGCGGTCCGAGGCACGCGACCTCGAGGGTAGCCTCGGACTCCCGATCGATGGCCCTGGAGTAGACTAAACGCACAACTGAATACGCCTCCGGGGAGCGCGACCGCGCTGAGAGTGTGGCTGAGGCCACAGACCCGCCGAACCTGATCCGGCTCGTACCGGTGTAGGAAGCAGGCCATCCGTCGACTCGACGCCGTTCCCCGACCGAGGGGGCGGCGTTCTTCGTTCCGAGTCGGAGGTCCGGGCCACCGTGAAGTCCCAGAAACTGATCATGGCGATCGTGCTCGGCGCGGTCGTCGTGGGCGCCTGCTCGAGTGCCGGGTCGGGCACCGTCCCGCCCCCGGCCGCGACGCCGGGCACGACCGCGAGCTCGGCGGCCGCCTCCGCCGGGGCCTCCGGATCGCCGACGGCAACGATCACGCCCGCCACGCCGAGACCGGCGACGGCCACTGTCCGCCTCGCGCTCGACTGGACGCCGAACACGAACCACACCGGCTTCTACGTTGCCCAGGCCGACGGCGCCTACGCCGACCAGGCGATCGACCTGACGTTCATCCCGTACGCCAGCACCAGCCCCGAGATCCTCGTGTCGTCGGGCGCGGCCGACTGCGGGATCAGCACCCAGGAGGGCGCTACCTTCGCGATCGCCGCTGGTGCCAGGGAACGCTCCGTGATGGCCATCCTGGCCCACACGGCGACCGAGATCGCGACCCGCGACGACGGGTCCGTCACCCGCCCGAGGGATCTCGACGGGAAGCTCTACGCCGGCTTCGGCCTGCCCCAGGAGGTACCCGAGCTCCAGGCGGTGATCAAGCACGACGGTGGCACCGGCAAGTTCAAGGTGGCGACCCTCGATACCGCTGCCTACGAGGCGCTCTATGCGGGCAAGGCCGATTTCACGATCACCTACAGCGCCTGGGAGGCCCTCGAGGCTCGAGAGCGCGGGATCAAGCTCAAGACGTTCGCCTTCACCGACTACGGGGTCCCTGATTCGTACGCCGTCGTGCTCGTCTGCAACGACGACTGGCTGGCCGCCAACGGCGATGTCGCCCGGCGCTTCCTGGGGGCGACGGCGGGCGGCTTCGAGCAGGCGGCGACCGACCCCGACGGCGCTGCGGCCAAGCTCATCGCGGCCAATCCCGGCGTGTTCGATGCGAACCCGGCCTTGCCGCTCGACTCCGCGCGCTTCCTGGCCGAACACGGGCTGTACGGGACGCCGGGCGCCATCGGTCGCCAGACGGGCGAGCAGTGGGCGAGCTTCTCGGGCTTCCTGTTCGACACCGGCCTGCTGGCGGGCGCCGATGGGCAGCCGATCCCGCAGCGGCCCGACTTCAGCACCTACTTCAGCGACGACTACCTGCCATGACGGCCGACGATCGCGCCGGGTCGATCGGTCGTTCGGGCGGTGCCGGAGACGGGTCGAGCGGCCTGCTCGCGCGGATCGGTCCAGCGCTCGGCCTGGTGGCGGTCCTCCTCGTGATCTGGGAGGTTGCCTGCCGGCTCCTGGCGGTCGACCCACTGACCCTCCCGACGCCGTCGCGGATCCTCCGGTCGCTGTGGGATGCTCGCGAGGTCGCGGCAGGCCATGCCCTGACGACCCTGGGCGAGACCGTCATCGGCTTTGGCGTATCGGTCGTGTTCGCGATCGCGGCTGCCCTGGCGATGGACCAGTCCGGCTGGGTCCGCCGAGCGCTCTATCCGATCCTCATCGCGTCGCAGACCATCCCGATCGTGGCTGTGGCGCCACTGTTCGTCCTGTGGTTCGGGATCGGGCTGCTGCCCAAGGCCATCGTGGTCGTGGTCGTGACCTTCTTCCCGATCACGGTGGCCCTGCTCGACGGCCTGGCGATGGCCAGCCGCGACGCGACCGACTTGCTCCGCTCGATGGGCGCGAGCCGGTCGCAGCAGCTCCTGAAGCTGCGCTGGCCGGGCGCCCTGCCGTCCCTCTTCACCGGCCTCCGGATCGCCGTGACCTATGCGGTCGTGGCGGCCATCTTCGGTGAGGCGGTCGGGGCGGTCGACGGGCTCGGGATCTGGATCGTCCTGTCGAAGAACCTGTTCCGGACCGACCTGGTCTTCGGCGCGATCCTGGTGACGGCGGTCCTGACCATCGGCCTGTGGCTCCTCGTCGGACTGGCCGAGCGTCTCGTCATCCCGTGGTACCGCGAGGCCCGCCTCGCCGGCCGCTGACGCGGATCAATCGATCGTGAAGTGGTCCGGGCCCTGGTAGCGGCCGGTCCGCTCTTTCTCGATCTGCATCAGGATGTCGTTGAGCAGCGACGATGCCCCGAATCGGAACCGCTCGGGCGTCATCCAGCGCGGACCGAGGGTCTCGTAGAGCACGACCAGGTACTGGATGGCCTCCTTGGCCGTCCGGATACCGCCGGCCGGCTTCATCCCGACGGCGCGCCCGGTCCCGCGCTCGAAGTCGCGGATCGCCTCGAGCATGACCAGGCTGACCGGCAGGGTCGCCGCCGGGCTGACCTTGCCGGTTGAGGTCTTGATGAAATCGGCACCGGCGGCCATCGCCAGGATCGATGCCCGGCGGACGTTGTCGTACGTCTCGAGCTCACCCGTCTCGAGGATGACCTTGAGGTGCGTCTCGCCGCAGGCGTCCCTGATCGCGACGATCTCCTCGAACACCGTCAGGTAGTCGCCGGCCAGGAACGCACCGCGATCGATGACCATGTCGACCTCGTCGGCCCCTGCCTCGATCGCCTGGCGCGTCTCGGCCAGCTTGACGTCCAGGAACGTCTGGCCGCTCGGGAAGCCGGTCGCCACGCTGGCGACCCGAACGCCGGACGAGCCCAGCGCCTCGCGGGCGTCGGCGACCATCGCCGGGTAGACGCAGATCGCCGCAACGTGGGGGATCGTCGGGTCGCCCGGCTGAGGATGCATCGCCTTGACGCACAGGGCCCGGACCTTGCCCGGCGTGTCCTTCCCCTCGAGCGTGGTCAGGTCGATCATCCGGATGGCCAAGTCCAGCGCCCATACCTTCGACGCCTTCTTGATCGAGCGCTTCTTGAGCGCCTCGACCCGCTCGTCGACGCCGACCTGGTCGACCGGGCTGACCCTCCCGAGCAGCCCACCGAGCGAGCCTGCGCCGCCGTCGAACGCCTTGATCAGCTCGTGGGCGCGCTCGCGGGTCAGGCTGTCGGGATGCTGGATCGTCGTCATCGGGCGGTCAGGATACACCTGGCTCCCGGCTCGGCTGGGCGCGGGTCCGAGCCCTGCTTCGCCGTCAGGCGCGAGCGGCGGCACGCCCGCTGAACAGCAGGGCACCCGCGCCGGCGACCGCGAGCACGGCCGATCCGAGCATCGCGGCAGTCAGTCCGATCGTGACCGACATGAAGCCCATGACCGGCGGGTAGACGATCGAGCCGATGACGGCCGTGCCCGACAGGAACCCGCTGACCGCCGCTGACCGGTCCGGGAACCGATCGCCGGCGATGGCCATGATCAGCGGATAGATGGGGCCTGAGGCGAACCCGACGAGGGCGAACAGCGCGATCGTCAGCGCCAGGGACGGGGCGACGACCGCCAGGACGATCGCCGCCCCCGAGGCAAGGCTCGATGCGATCGCCAGGCGGAGGTGGTCGAACCGGTCCGCGTATCGGGCCGACACCAGCCGCCCCAGCAGGTTGCCTGCCCAGAACAACGACAGGGCCAGCGTCGCGGTGCTCAACGGAGCCGCGTCCAGGTAGCGCACCAGCCAGCTCGACACCCCGATCTCCGAGCCCACGTAGCAGGCGATGGCGACGGCCAGCAGGAGCAGCGGGAGGGCATAGGCGATCGGCGCCGCCCGACCTTCGGCATCGCGGACGTGGCGACCCGACGGCAGCGCCGCAAGGGCGAGCAGCGCGGCCAGCGGGAAGACGACCAGGGTCGTGCCGAGGATGACCGCCTGCCACGGCACCCCGGCGTCGACCAGCCGGCCGACGACGAGCGGCGCGGCGAGCGCGCCAAGGCTGAAGAACAGGTGGACCCGGTTGAGGGCCTGGCCGCGTGAGGTCGGGTAGAGATCGAGGAACAGTCCGTTGATCCCGCCGTCGATGGCTCCCGAACCGAGACCGAGCGGGATTGCCGCGAGCAGGAAGAGCGGCCACGACGGCACGGCCCCCATCGCCACGAGCCCCGCGCCGATGATCGCCAGCGCGACCGGCAGGACCCACCTCCGGCCGAGGCGCTCGGTCGCGAACCCGCCGGCGAGCGAACCCGTGACGTAGGCGAGGGCGTCCAGCAGGTAGAACAGCCCGAGCGCGGCGTCGGTCTGGCCGAACTGAGCCTCGACGGAGCGGATGAGCGACGGGACGAGCAGCCCTGTCCAGCCGATGAGCATGAAGGCGGCACCGCCCAGGACGGCCACGGTGCGACGGCGCTGGAACACGGGGAGGGTCACGCCCCGAATCCTAGCGACCGTGACCGGAGCCGTGCCGAGCCGAGTCGCGACCAGGAACGGCGCGCCGCAGCGCGCGCCTACCGCCCGGCGCGGACGTTCGGCAGCGGTGGCAGGCCGCTTTTGCCGTCGACCAGGTAGTGGCGGAACCAGGCCCCGATCTGGACCAGGTTCTCGACCCGCCGGAACGGCGTCCCGGATCGGGTCAGCTCGTGGGTCTCCTCTGGGACGCGCATCATCCGGACCGGCCGACCGAGCGAGCGGAGAACGGTGAACAGCTCCTCGCCCTGGCCGATCGGCGTGCGCAGGTCCTTCTCCGAGTGCTGGATCAACAACGGCGTGTGGATGTCCTCGGCGTAGGTCAGCGGCGACAGCTCACGATAGAGCGCCGGATCCTCCCAGGGGGCCGCCCCGAGCTCCATCCGGCCGAACTCGGGGCCGGCGATGTCTCCAGTCGTCATCTGGCTGACGAGGTCGTTGACCGAGCGACAGGTGATGGCGGCCTTGAAGCGCCGGTCGTGGCCAACGATCCAACTGGTCAGGTAGCCGCCGTACGAGCCGCCGGTCACGCCCAGCCGCTCCCCGTCGGCGAGGCCGTCGGCCACGAGCGCCTCCACACCGGACACGACGTCGTGGGTCGGCCCGTGGCCCCAGTCGCGGTAGTTGGCGGCGTTGAAGTCCTGACCGTAGCCCTCGGATCCACGCGGGTTGGCATACCACACGCCGACCCCGGCGCCCGCCAGGCACTGGAACTCCCAGGACGGGGACCAGCCGTAGAGCGTATGCGGACCACCGTGGATCTCGAGCACGAGCGGGGCGGGGCTCGGGGCGGCCACCCCGGCCCGCGTCCGGTCCGCCGGAGGGACGAACCAGCCCTGGACCCGGCGGCCGTCGACCGTGGACCAGCGGGTCACCGGTTCGGCCAGGGCGATCCCGTCGAGCGCCGGCCTGTTGAGATCCGTCAGGCCACGGAGCTCGAGCGGCCTGGCCACCCTTCGGGCCGGGACATCGAGAAGATGCACGTCGGGCAGAGCGGTCGGGGCGGACCGGATGACCGCCACCCGGCTCGCACCGGCGGTCCGCCCGGGCACGGCGTCCCACCCCGACAGGTAATGGCGCCCCTCGGTCAGGCGCTCGAGCGCGCCATCCGCGACGGCGAGACGCCACAGCTCGTAGGCGCCTTCGATGGGGGCGCTGAACAGGATCGAGCCGCCGTCGGCGCTGACGGCCAGGTGGCCCTCCTCCCCCACTGAGATGTCGCTGTTCATGCCCGAGCCGGGCATCAGGTCGTGCCGATCGGACAGGTTCCGTCCGCCTCTGACCCCACGGTCCGAGCCGTCGGCCGCGAACAGCCAGATGTCGGCTCGACTTCCGGCAGCCGCCGGGAACCGATGACCGAGAAGGGCGATGGTCCGGCCGTCGGGCAGCCACGCCGGGGACCCGAAGTAGCCGACGCCGGCGGTCACCCGGGTCCGAGCTCCGGTCGCGACGTCGACCACCTGCACGTGACTGCGCCAGCGGACATCGCGATCGGGGGCCGGATCCGCGGCGAACGCGATCCGGGTGCCGTCGGGCGACCAAGCGGGCTGCTCGACGCCGCCGTTCACATCGGTCAGCCGTCGCGCCGCTCCCGTTGCGACCTCGACGATCCACAGCTGCGGCGTGTTCGCGTAGGTGAACCCGGCACCGTTCAGCATCACCCTGAGGCGATCGATGTAGTGGAAGTCCGCCGGCGGTGGATCGCCGGGCTTCGGCTTCGCCGCTGCCATCCCGCGCCGGTGTCCGTCCTCTTCGCGGGTTGCCCCGTGCGACGAGCTGAGGACGGCCAGGTAGCGCCCATCCGGCGACCAGTCGAAACCCGTGACCCCGCGCGGGAGGTCCGTCAGGCGGACGGCTTCGCCCGGACCGTCGAGTGGGAGCAGGTGGACCTGGGCTCCATCCTCACGATCGTCCAGCGCCCCGGGGAGCTCTTCGACCGCCAGCCGACGATCGGACAGGAAGGCGAGGCGGCGACCGTCCGGCGAGAAGCGAGGGTGCCCATCGTGCTTGGCGCCGATGGTCAGCTGCCGGGCCGGCTCCGATCCGTCGGTCGGGACCGTCCACAGCGCCTGCCGATAGCCGTCCTTGGCGGGCGCCACGGTCTGCACGCAGAACACGGCGCGGCTGCCATCGGGCGACAGGCGTGGACCGGTGGCGACCCGGAACGCATATATGTCGTCGGGACGTGGAGCGCGGAGGGTCGTCCTGCTGGCCATGGCGGCGAGTCTAGCCGGTACCATCGCCGGGCGATGACGGCGTCCGACAACGACCAGCTCAGCTTCCGGATGGACCCGGATCGGCCCGGTCCCCCGGCCGCCCTGCGGGCGATGCTGCCGCGCACGGTCGAGCTGCCGTTCGACGACGCGGACCACCTGTTCGAGCCGTGGTGGGGCGGCGAGCGAGCCTTCGCCTACGTGGACGTCGACCCGTCGAGCGGCGCCGGCACCGTGCGGATCATGGACCGGCGCGGCCGCGACCGGGCAGCCAGCCTGCCCGAACTGACTGGGACCGGCGGGCTCATCGGCCGACTCGGCGGACACGCCGCCGTGCTCGACGGCTCACTCGTGGTGGTCGACCCGGCTGGCCGGACCGACCCGGCCGGGCTCGCCGACCGTCTGGCCGGTCGCCCGGGTGGGACGGTCGTCTACCTGGCCTTCGACCTGGTCGCCCTCGACGGCGTCCCGCTCCTGGCCGAACCGCTCGAGCGACGCCGGGAGCACCTCGAGCGGACGGTCGAGGCGGGCAGCTCGCTGCTGGTGGTCCCGGCCATCCGCGGCGAGGGTCGGGCTCTCCACGCGGCGGCCAGCGCGCAGGGCATCGCGGCGGTCATCGGACGCCACCGGCGGAGCCCATACCTGTCGGGCGTCCGCAGCCGACTGTGGCGACTGGTCCCGGCCGACCCGGCGGCAGCCGGCGCGATCGAGACGCCCGGCATGATCGAGGACGCGGGAGCTGCGACGACGCCGATCCTCGCGCTCATCCAGCGCCTCCCTCTCGACCTCGGCGACTGACCAGCGCCGGGCGCCCGGTTCGGCCCAGGCGGCGTGCGACGCCCTGGCCGTCCTCAGCCGATGGCCGTCCGTGCCGCCCGGAGGAAGGCGCGCAACCCCGGCCGCTGGCCGTACAGCAGCACGCCTGTCGCGTAGATCCGCGAGGCCAGCACCAGGACGAGGGCGCTCGATGCCGCCAGGATCCCGGCCGACAGCGCGATCTCCCACGGTTCGACCCGGCCGACCAGGATCCGGGCGAGCATCACGAATGGGCTCGAGAACGGTACGAACGACATGACCACCATGAAGGTCGATCCGATCGACGCGATCCCGGACACCGCGATGATGTAGCTGGCCATCGAGATGAGGCTCAACGGCAACGCCAGCTGCTGGACGTCCTCCTGGCGGCTGACCAGCGAGCCCGCCGCCGCGTAGAGCAGCGCATACAGGAGGAAGCCCAGCACGAAGAACATCACGAACGCGCCGAGGATCGGCAGGGTCAGGCCCTGGAGCGGCGCCTCGCCGGCCGGGCCGGGACCGAGCAGGAGCGAGGACAGCGGATCCTGGAGCAGGATCACGACCGAAGCCGGGATCAGGATCGCGATGTACTGGGTCAGCCCGGCGCCGCCGACGCCGACCACCTTGCCGACCAGCAGCTCGCGCGGTGTCGCCGCGCTGATCAGCAGCTCCATCACCCGGCTGCTCTTCTCGGCGGCGACGCTGGTCGCCACCCACATCCCGTAGATGGTCAGGGTGATGAAGATGAGGATGATCAGGATGGTGGCCAGGACCGCCCGACTGGCGACGGCCTGCGGCCCGATCGGCCGTCCGCCGTCGCTGGCGCCCGTGGTCGAATCGACCACGAAGTTCGGCGGCCGGAACTGGGCCCCCGCGTCGAGGACACCGACGCCGAACGCGGCGAACTGCATCACCTGGCTCGTCGTGGTGTTCGCCCCGCCGGACGTCCGGAAGGTGAAGTCGAGGCCACGATCCGGGCCTCGGACGACGCTCAGGACGCCGCGCAGCTGGCCCTGGTCCACGTCGCGGATGGCGGTCGTCGCATCGACCACTGCCTCGAACCGATAGGGCTTCTGCCATATCGCGGGGTCGACCCCATCGGGGACCTTGTTGAGGATCCCATCGAGGACGGCGATCGACTTGGTCCGAAGGTCCGGCTCGGAGGTCAGGATCCCGATCCGGACGACCGTCCCGCGTTCGATGTAGCGGACCGCGATCGGCGCCAGGGCGAGTCCGACGGCGACGGCCACGAGCACCAGCGTGGCAGCCAGGAATGTCCGCGTCCGGACCCGGTCGAGGTACTCGCGGCGGGCGATCAGCCGGCCGTTCTTGAGCAGCCCCGGGCTCGTCCGGTGCGGCTCGCTCACGACGGGACCGCCTCAGGGGTCGCGCTCGGGAGCGGCGCCAGGTCCTCGGCGTCGCCCGGCCGGATCCCGACCCGCTCGATGAAGATCTCCTCGAGCGACGGGTCGGCGATCTCGAACCGGGCGACCCGATCGCCGCGCTCCATGACCGAGCGGAGGATGATCTGCGGATCCACGCCCCGCGGCACGGTCAGCTCGACGTAGTCGGCCCCGGGCCGGGTCAAGCGCGCTCCCTGGAAGCCGTCCAGCCAGGCCAGGTGATCGGGGCCGTCCGCCCGACCGTCCGCGTCGAGGGCGATCCGGACGACCTGCCGGCCGGACGCCCGCTTGACCTCGCGGACCGGGCCCCCGACGACGACCCGACCGCGGTCCACGATGACGATCGACTCGCACAGCGCCTCGACGGTCTCCATCTGGTGGGTGGAGAAGACCAGGGTCTTGCCGCGGGCGCGCATCTCGAGGAACGCATCACGCAGGATCGCGCTGTTGACCGGGTCGAGCCCGCTGAACGGCTCGTCCATGATCAGGACGTCGGGGTCGTGGACGATGGCCGCGATGAACTGGACCTTCTGCTGGTTGCCCTTGCTCAGCTCATCGGTCCGGCGGCCGGCCGCCGACGGGATGCGCAGCCGCTCCAGCCACTCGTTGGCCGTGTGGATGGCGTGGTTGCGCTCGACGCCGTACAGGCCGGCGAAGAAGACGAGCTGGTCGAGCACGGTCATCTTCGGATACAGGCCGCGCTCCTCCGGCAGGTAACCCCAGGTGCGGCGCGGGAGCTCGGCCGTCGGTCGCCCGTCCCAGGTGGTCGAGCCCTCGTCCGGCCGGAGGAGATCCAGGACGATCCGGATCGTGGTCGTCTTGCCCGCGCCGTTCGCGCCGAGGAAGCCGAAGATCGCGCCGCGCTCGACTCGGAAGTCCATCCCGTCAAGGGCGACGACCGGACCGAACCGCTTGACCAGGCGGTCGATGACAAGGGCCATCGGCTGAGCATACCCGCGACCTGTGGACCCGTCCCCGGGACGTTCGGTGAGACGCGGACCGGACCCAAGGGTAGGCCGGACGCCACCGAACGAGGCCTGGCGCGCGTAAGGTCGCCTACAATCGAGGCGTGACTGCCCAGGGTCCCCCCACAACCGCCTCCGGATCGTCGGGTGCCGCTGCGACGCCCGCCCGGATCCATGCGGATCGAGCCGCCGGGACGCTCGACATCGAGTGGCGGGACGGCCACCGGACCACCTATGACGCACTGACCCTGCGCTGGCTCTGCCCGTGCGCATTCTGTCGCGGAGAAGCCGGTCTCCCCGGCTGGCTCGACTCGGCGCCGCAGCTCACCTCGGAGCAGACCCGGCTGGTCGATCTCCAGCTCGTCGGCCAGTACGCCGTCGCACCGACCTGGGGCGACGGCCATCACACCGGCTACTACACGTTCGCGACGATGCGCGACATGTGTCCGTGCGATGCGTGTTCGACGCGGCGCGCAGCGGAGGGCCGCCCGACGATCGGTGCGGCCGACCACTCGAGCCATGCCGGCAGCGCCGGGAACGAACCAGGAGGCGCCCGATGATCATCGCCACGACGCCGTACGTCGCCGGCCAGCGGGTGGCCGAGACGAAGGGCCAGGTGTTCGGGCTGGTCGTCCGGAGCCGAGGCCTGGCCGGGAATCTCGCGGCCGGCCTGCGCTCGCTCGTAGGCGGCGAGATCCACGAGTACACCAGCCTGCTCGAGGACACCCGCCGCCAGGCGATCGACCGGATGGTCCAGAACGCCACCCTGGTCGGGGCGAATGCCGTCATCTCGATGCGCTTCGACTCGTCGGAACTCGGCGGGACGATGTCGGAGATCGTGGCGTACGGGACCGCCGTCGTGCTCGTCCCCGATGCGAGCGCCGGCCCGAGCGTCGAGTAGACTCGACGATGCTCGGGACCGCCCGCCTCATCCTCATCGGGTCGGGCCTGGCGACCATCGCCGGGGGCCTGATCATCCTCGCAACGGGAGGGCGAGGCACGGTCATCAGCGGCCTGACCCTCATCCTCATCGGCGTAGCCCTGGCTGCGTCGGCCGGACTCGAGCGCCTGCGCTACCGGTCGGACGCCGAGGACCGCGTTGCCACGACACCTGGTCCGGCCGGGGGCGAGCCGCCGGGTCCGATCGAACCCCGATTTGTCCGAACCGACGAAGTCTTCGTCGATCCCACCAGCCGGCTTCGGACACGGGTCTTCCTCGACGGACGGACCGGTGAACGGCGCTACCAGGCGGAGGAGTGACCGGGTCGCCCTAAGGCCGACCGCTCGGCACGGACGGACTGCACGGAGGACTCGCGGACCCGACCGGGGCAGGACGTCCGAGCCAGTCCGGAGATCCCAGGGGGCCGTGCTACGCTTGACGGCCATATCGACGCGCGCGCGAACCGATCGACGATCGAAACCGATGCGTCGCCACACCGCCGGGAGCCACTCGTTCGATGTCAGCCGCACGGTCCGCCCGGGCCGAGAACCGCCCGACGCGACTTCGCCGCGTCCCGACCAAGGCGGGGCTCCGTTACATCAATCGTGAGCTGTCGTGGCTCGACTGGAACGCTCGCGTCCTGTACCAGGCGCAGGACTCCCGTAACCCACTCCTGGAGCGAGTCAAGTTCCTGGCCATCTTCGCCAGCAACCTCGACGAGTTCTTCCAGGTCCGCATCGCCGGGTTGCGTCAGCAGGCTGCGGCTCGATCGGCCCGCGAGTCGCCCGACGGACTGTCTGCCGCGCGCCAGCTCGAGCTGATCCGTCCCGTCGTCCGGCACCTCATCGCCGAGCACTCGACGACGTTCGCGGAGATCCGCAAGGCACTCACCGATCACGGCATCTCGATCGTCAAGTACAACAAGGTGCCTCAGCATCACGCCCGGCTGCGTGAGCGGTTCATCGACGAGATCTTCCCGGTCCTCACCCCGCTGGCGGTGGATCCCGGTCATCCGTTCCCATATATCAGCACGCTCAGCCTGTCGATCGCGGTCGGGCTGCGCGATCCGGACAGCGGCGAGCGCCGGTTCGCGCGGGTCAAAGTCCCACCGGTGCTGCCCCGCCTGATCGAGGCAGAACCGAACACATGGGTCCTCATCGACCAGGTCATCGCCAACAACCTGGACCTCCTGTTCACCGGCATGGAGATCACCGACGCCCACCTCTTCCGAGTCACCCGCAACGCGGATCTGGCGATCGAGGAGGACGAGGCCGGAGACCTGCTCCTGGCGATCGAGGAGGAGCTCCGGCGCCGGCGGTTCGGCGAGGCGGTCAGACTCGAGGTCGAGCGAAGCATGCCCGCGGCGACCCGCCAGATCCTGCTCGACGGCATCGGCCTGGCCCCAGCCGACTGCTACGACGTCGCCGGGATGCTCGACCTGACCGGGCTGTGGGCGATCGCCGGGCTGGACCGGCCCGACCTCCAGCTACCGACCTGGACCCCGGTCGTCCCTCCGCGGCTGCTGCCGCCCGACGAAGACGAACCGACCGACGTCTTCGCAGCCGTGCGCCTCGGCGACATCCTGGTCCACCACCCGTACGACTCGTTCGCTGCTTCGGTCGAGCGCTTCATCGCCCAGGCAGCGGAGGATCCCGAGGTCCTGACGATCAAGCAGACCCTGTACCGGACGTCCGGCGACTCGCCCATCGTGCGCGACCTCATCCGGGCGTCCGAGCGGGGCAAGCAGGTGGTCGTCCTGGTCGAGATCAAGGCGCGCTTCGACGAGGAGGCCAACATCGTCTGGGCGCGCAAGCTCGAGCAGGCCGGCGCCCACGTCGTGTACGGCTTGGTCGGTCTGAAGACGCACTCGAAGGTCGCCCTCGTCGTCCGCCGTGAAGGATCGCTCCTCCGCCGATACGTCCACATCGGGACGGGCAACTACAACCCGAAGACGGCCCGGCTGTACACCGATCTCGGTCTGCTGTCCTGCCGCCCCGAGCTGGGCGCCGATGCGACCGACCTGTTCAATGTCCTGACCGGGCTGTCGCGTCAGCGCGACTTCCGACGCCTGCTCGTGGCACCGCACAGCCTGCGCTCGCGGATCCTGGCCCTGATCGAGCGCGAGATCGAGTTCGCCAAGGTCGGCCGGAACGCCCGCATCGTCCTCAAACTCAATGCGATCGTCGACCCCGAGTCGATCGCCGCGATCTACCGGGCCAGCCAGTCCGGTGTCGATGTCGACCTCATCGTGCGTGGCATCTGCTCGGTCCGCCCCGGTGTCCCCGGCCTGTCCGAGCGAGTGCGCGTCCGCTCGGTGGTGGGCGAGTTCCTCGAGCACTCGCGGATCTTCGGCTTCGCCAACGGCGGCTCGCCCGAGTGGTACATCGGGTCGGCGGACCTGATGGAACGGAACCTCGACCGACGCATCGAGGCGGTCGTTCCGATCGAGGACGCCGAGGCGTCCGCCCGGATCGAGGGGATCGTCAGAACAATGCTGGCCGATGATCGGCGCTCGTGGCAGCTCGGGACCGACGCGGTCTGGCGCCGGACGGAGGAGCTGACCGGGGTCGAGGGCACGGTCGACACGTTCGCCGAGCACAAGCGGATCACACTCGAGTCGACGCGTGAGGCGGCCGCGCCGCATCGGCCTGGTTCGGGCATCGGCTCGCTGGACCCGCGGGCATGACGGTCGAGAAGCCGCTCGAGATCGAGCTCAAGTACACGGTCGCCGAGCGGACCATCGGCGAGCGACTGCTCAATGCGGACACCCTCGCCGGGTTCCGCGCGGTCGGCGCTCCCCGGCCGACACAGCACGAGGACCGCTACATCGACTCTGCCGACAGCGCCCTGGCGCGAGCGGGCTACGCGGCCCGACTCCGGACCGCATCGAACGGCACGGTCGTCACGGTCAAGTCGACCGAGGAGGGCGACGGCTCGCTCCATCGACGCGAGGAGCTCGAGGGTCCGGCCGACCGAACCCCAGCGGCGGCGGGCTGGCCGGCATCGGCCGCGCGCTCGCTCATCCTCGAGCTGTGCGGTGACGCGCCGCTCGTCGAGCTGGTCACGATCCGCCAGTTCCGCCGCAAGCGGGACCTGGAGCTACTCGACGAGGATGCCGCCATCGAGCTGAGCCTCGACGAGGTCGACGTCGTGTCGCACGGCCGGGTGGTCGAACGCTTCCTCGAGCTGGAGCTGGAGCTCACCCGCGGCCCGATCGCCGCGCTCGCCCCGCTCCAGGCCCTCCTCGACGGCCACCATGGCCTGAGCGCGGCGCCCGGATCCAAGTTGGCCCGCGCTCTCCAGGCAGCGCGTCCTGCTCCGAGCCGGACTGCCGCACGACCGCGGACAGCCGAGCAGGTCGCACTCCGTGCTGGGCCGGCTTCGAAGACGCCACTCGCCGAGCCGGGGGCGACGCCCGAGCCCGAGCCCGAGCCGCCTGCGGTGGCGGAGACCCCGATCGAAGCGAGCGCGCCGGCGACCGCCGAGACGACGGCATCTGACGAGGCCGTTCCCGACCGACAGACGACGGCCCTCGCCGCAGCCGAGGCACCCGCCGCCGGGGCACCTCCCGAGAACGAGGCACCTCCCAAGGCCGAGACCCCCACCGCCGAAGCTGCCGAGCGGCAGGACGGCTCGGCCGAGACCGATCACCCGCGAACGCGCGAGCCGAAGACGAGGCCACAGCCGCCATCCGAGGATGGACCGGTCGAAGGCGCGGTCATCGACCTCGACGCGCTCGACGACACCCCCGAGCTCATCGAGGAGGCTCAGGCCGTTCCTGCGCCGATCCTCGGGACGCCGACGAACGTCGAGCTCGTCGGGACGATCCCCGTCGGCAAGTCGCCCGGGATCGCGGCGGACGACCTCCACGCGGAGGCCGGTCGCAAGGTCTTCCGATTCCACCTCGCCAGGATGCTCGCCCGAGAAGAAGGGACGCGTGAAGGCGTTGACCTCGAGGAGCTCCACGCGATGCGCGTATCGACCCGTCGGATGCGGGCCGCGTGGCGGGTCTTCGGCGATGGCTTCCGGCCGGATCGGACGGCGAAGTTCAAGCGCCGGCTCCGGACGATCGCGGCTCGGCTCGGGACGGTCCGCGACCTGGACGTGCTCATCGAGGCGACCGTGACGTTCGCGGCCGCCCTGCCGGGCGGTGAGCACGACGGGCTCGACCCGCTCATCGACTCGTGGCGCGAGCAGCGTGACGCGGGACGACAGTTGCTCGTCCACGAGCTCGACTCGAGCGGGTATCGCCGGTTCGTCGAGGAGTACAGCGAGTTCGTCCTCACCCCTGGGATGCATGCCATTCACGTCGATCCGACCAGTCCGCATCGAGTCCGCGACACCGCCGGCTCGCGGATCTGGAACTCCTATGAGCAAGTTCGAGCGTACGAATCCGTCCTGAAGTGGGCGGACGTGCCGACCCTGCACATGCTCCGGATCGAGGCCAAGCGCCTGCGCTACACCCTCGAGTTCGTGCGCGAGGCACTCGGTCCCGAGGCGCCCGCCCTCATCTCGCGGGTCGTCGCACTCCAGGACCACCTCGGGGCGATGAACGACGCCGAGATCGGCGCCCACATGGCCCGCGCGTACCTCGTCGAGCATGCCGGGGATCTGACCGACACGCAGTCGTCGGCGATCAGCCGCTACCTCGTCGCTCGGGAACGGGAGGTCACCCGCCTTAGGCGGACGGTCGGCGTCCCATGGCGAAGCGTGGCCGGCCTGACCTTCCGTCGCGCACTCGGACGGACGATCGCGACGCTCTAGGCGGACCTGCTCCAGACGAGCCGGTCCCGCCACGCCGGACCGTCGCGAAGGACCGCTCGGATGATCCCCTCCCGGATGCCCTGCTCCGACGCCCGGATCCGGTCGATGCCGTAGCGCGCCGCCAGGGAAGCGACGATCGCCGCTCCGGCCGGCATGATCCGGGCCCGGCGCGGGTTCAGGCCGAACAGCTCCGCGAGCCGGTCGGCACGCTCGCTGCCCGACAGCGCGACGGCATGGGCGATCCCATCCGCGTCGACCATCCGCTCGCCGAAGCCGGGGCCGGTCGCCACTCGGGCGACCCCGTAGGCGGTCCCACCGACGGCGACGACGTCGCCCAGTTCGAGATCCGGTGCCGCCGCCACGATCCGGTCGGCCTCTCGTCGAAGCGCGGCGACCTGGGCCGGGCTCGGCGGGTCGTCGACACCGACCATCACGGATAGGCGCGACGCCCCGAGCGGCAGTCCCACGACATCGGTGGTCCCGTCAGCCTTGGCGACGATGATCTCGGTGCTGCCACCCCCGATGTCGATGATGGCGAGGTCACGATCGACCACCCCACCGGTGACGCCGAGAAGCGTGAGGGCGCCCTCCTCGGCCTGATCCAGAACGTGCACCGGCACGCTGGTCGCCCGCTCGATCTCATGACATACGCGGCCGGCATCAGCGGCGTGTCGGAGCGGGTCCGTCCCGACGAAGACGATCGCCTCGGCCTGGAGCCGGCGCGCTTCATCGGCGTAGATCGCGAGGGTCCGGGTGAGCTCGCCTCGAGCCTCGAGCCCCAGCACGCCTGAGGCGGCGATCCGTCCACCGAGGCCCAGGATCTCCGACATGTCGAGGACAGGGTCGACCGCTCCGTCGTCGAGATCGCCGATGAGCAGGTGGACGGACGTCGAGCCGATATCGACCGACGCAGCGCGACGAGCTCGGCTCACTCCTCGATCGCCGACGCCTCGTCGTTCGTTGACGATCCCAGACCAGCCCGGGACCGTGGTTCGGGCTGGGGCGCGGGCTCGGGCTGGGGCTGGGGCTGGGGCTGCGGCTGGGGCTGCGGCTGCGGCTCGGGCAGGGGCTCCGGCTCGGGCTGCGGCTGCGGCTCGGGTAGGGGCTCCGGCTCGGGCTGCGGCTCGGGCAGGGGCTCCGGCTCGGGCTGCGGCTCGGGCTGCGGCTGGCGCTGCGGCTCGGGCTGGCGCTGCGGCTGCGGCTCGGGCTGCGGCTCCGGCTGCGGCAGGGGCTCCGGCTCGGGCTGCGGCTCGGGCTGGGGCTGCGGCTCGGGCTGGGGCTGCGGCTCGGGCTGGCGCTCGGGCTGGGGCTCCGGCTCCGGCTGTGGCTCGGTCGCCTCGGCTTCAACGGGTCGACGACGTGGCCGGTGATGCCGGTTGCGGCGACGCGTCGACAGGGTCGGAGGCTCGGCGGCCTCTTCCCTGATCTCGGCGGCGACCGCGGTCGCCATGTCCTTGACCGTCTGCCCCGAGGACGCCCGGGCATTGGCGGCCATCAGCTCCGACAGCTCGGTGAGGAGCCCCTCGATCTGGGCGATCTCGACCCGGGCAGCCTCGAGCTGGACCGATCGCCTTTCGGCGTCGGGACCGGTTCCTTCGCCAAGTTGGCGAGTCCGCTTCCGCTCCTCGGCTCGCTCCCGCTCGAGACGACGCTCGAGTCGGCCGAGCAGCTTCCAGGCCTTCCGGAACGCGCGATCGGCGTCGTCGGCGTGTTGCTTCTTGGCTGCTTTCGCCATCCCGGCCTCCCTGCGGCTGTCCGGTCCATCGTGCCACGGCGGGACAGACCGTGGGTCGACCGCGCGTCAGGGTCCCGGTGGACGACCCGACATCGTTAACAAACGACGAACACGGCGCTGACTGTCCGTTCATCCGACCGACCGACCCTCGATGGGTAACGACCAAGCAGAGGCGGGCCGATGATGCCCGCCGCCCAGAGGAACTCATCGACGTGACCATCACCACCCCGAAGCGCCTCGCCACCCTGGCCTTCGTTGCCGCCCTCGTGGCGGGTGCCTGCTCGAGCTCCGGCTCGTCGGCTGCCCCGACCAGCGCCGCCACGACCGGGGCCAGCTCGGCCCCCGGCGGAGCAACTGCCGTACCAGGTTCTGCCGCAGCGCTCACCGGCTCGGTCAATATCGACGGTTCGAGCACGGTCTATCCCATCACCGAAGCCGTTGCCGAGGAGTTCCAGAAGGCGAACCCCGGCGTCAAGGTCACCGCAGCGTTCGCCGGGACCGGTGGCGGGTTCAAGAAGTTCTGCGCCGGCGAGACCGACATGAACGACGCCTCGCGGCCGATCAAGCCGTCCTCGAGCGACACGGCCGATGCCAAGTCGGAGGAAACCCTGTGCAAGGCAGGCGGGATCGACTGGGTCCAGTTGGGCATCGCGACCGACGGGCTGTCGGTCCTGGTCAACCCGCAGAACACCTGGGTCGACTGCCTGACGACCGCCGAGCTCAAGAAGATGTGGGACGCCGCTAGCACGGCGAAGACCTGGGCGGACATCCGCGCCGGCTGGCCGGCCGATCCGTTCAAGCTGTTCGGCCCCGGTGCCGACTCCGGCACGTTCGACTACTTCACCGAGGTCATCAACGGCAAGGCCAAGCAGAGCCGGTCCGACTACACCCAGTCGGAGGATGACAACGCGCTGGTGACCGGCATCGCCGGCGACAAGAACGCCCTGGGCTACTTCGGGTTCGCCTACTACGAGGAGAACAAGGACAAGATCAAGATCGTCCCGATCGACAGCGGCGGTGGCTGCATCACCCCGTCGAAGGAGACCATCACGGGCGGCACCTACAAGCCGCTCAGCCGGCCGCTCTTCATCTACCCCTCCGTCAAGGCGCTCAAGCGCCCCGAGTTCGCAGCCTTCGTCAGGTACTACCTGGACAACGTCAACACGTACGTCGACGAGGTCGGCTACATCGAGGCCACCGCTGATGTGCTCCAGAAGTCGAAGGACGCCCTCGCGAACGCGCTCAAGTAAGTCGCGCACGTTCTCGTCGCGCCGATCCCGTCACCGCGGCGGGTCGGCGCTTCGGACCGTCCAACGGAGTCGTCGATGACCACACTGCCAGCGACCAGTCGCTCGCTCGTTCGACCGCCACACCGCCGGGAGCAGGCGATCGAGGCCCTGCTGTTCCTGGCCGCCTCGCTGGGCGTCGTCACCACCATCGGGATCGTGCTGGTGCTGGCCTTCCAGACGATCGAGTTCTTCCGCCTCGTGGGCATCGTCGAGTTCCTGACGGGGACGGTCTGGTCGGCGTCGATCGAGCCGTTCCGGTGGGGCGTCCTGCCGCTGGTCCTGGGGACGCTCCTTGTCGCGATCATCGCCCTCGTCGTGGCGATCCCGCTCGGTCTGCTCGCGGCGATCTACCTGGCCGAGTACGCCTCCCCGCGCACGCGCACGGCGATCAAGCCGATCCTCGAGACGATCGCCGGCATCCCGACGATCGTCCTTGGCTTCTTCGCCATCAACTTTCTGACCCCGGTGATCCTCAAGCCGCTGTTCGGTGTCGGGACCTTCAACGCGCTGTCTGCCGGGCTGATGGTCGGCCTGCTGGTGACACCGGTCATCGCCTCCCTGTCCGAGGATGCGATGCGGGCCGTGCCGCGCGGCCTGCGCGAGGGCGCTTTCGCGATGGGGGCCACCAAGTTCGAAGTCGTCCGCAAGGTCGTCGTCCCGTCCGCCCTGTCGGGGATCATGGCCTCGATCATCCTGGCGATGTCACGGGCGATCGGCGAGACGATGATCGTGGTGATCGCCGGCGGCACCAACCCGCAGTTGTCGGTCGATCCCCGGGAGAGCATCCAGACGATGACGGCGTTCATCGTCCAGATCAGTCTCGGCGACACGCCCCAGACGTCGGTCCAGTTCAAGTCCCTGTTCGCCGTGGCGGCCGTGCTGTTCACGATGACCTTCGTGCTCAACATCATCAGCAATCGGATCGTCGCCCGCTACCGGAACCAATACGAATGACCAGCGCGTCGGCCGTATCCGCCCGGGACGCGAAGTTCCAGCCCGCGCTCGGTCGCCGGAGACTGACCGGGACGGTGTTCCTGGGCCTGTGCCTGCTGGCGGTCTTCATCCTCCTGCTGGCCCTCGTCCTGCTCCTGTTCGACGTGCTTCGCGAGGGCCTGCCCTGGGTCGACTGGGACTTCATCACGGGGGTCCCATCGCGTCGACCCCAGCAGGCGGGGATCCTGCCGGCGCTGGTCGGCTCGATCATGATCACGGTCCTGGTCGGCCTGATCGCATTCCCGGTCGGCGTCGCCGCGGCGGTCTATCTCCAGGAATACGCCCGGGACAGCTTCGTCAACCGCCTCCTGAAGACGAACATCTCGAACCTGGCGGGCGTTCCGTCGATCATATACGGCATCTTCGGTCTCGCCCTCTTCGTGCGCGTCCTCGGCCTCGGCTACACCCTGATCTCGGGAGCCTTGACCCTCGTCCTGCTCATCCTGCCGGTGATCATCCTGGCCAGCGTCGAGGCGCTCCGGGCCGTGCCCGATTCGCAACGTGAGGGCGCCTACGCGCTCGGTGCGTCCCGCTGGCAGGTGGTGCGTGGCGCCGTACTCCCCGGCGCTGCACCCGGGCTGATGACCGGGATCATCCTGGCCATGGCCCGCGCGATCGGCGAGACCGCGCCGCTCATTCTCGTCGGGGCGGTCACCTTCGTGACGTTCCTGCCGCAGCCGCTCGACGGCGGTTACACCGTCCTGCCGATCCAGGTCTTCCAGTGGATCTCGAGGCCGCAGGCCGACTTCCAGGGGATCGGCGCGGCGACGATCATCGTCATCCTGGTGCTCATGCTCATCCTCAATGCGCTCGCCCTCATCGTGCGGGTGCGCCTGTCACGCAACATCCAGTGGTAGAGGAGACTCCCTTGGCCAGCCCGACCACCGACGCGCCGGTGCGGGATGCATCGGCCGCCGATCCGCTCAGCGACGGCCAGGGCTCCGATCGGCCGTCCGTCCGGCTGTCCGTGGTCCGATCCGGCCAGCCGGACGCGACGGAAGTGAAGTCGACCGCCGGCGTCGATCCGTCGGCCGAGTTCGCCCTCGAGCTCAGAGGCCTGTCGTGCTTCTACGGCGCGTTCAGGGCCGTCCGCGATGTCGATCTCACGGTGGCGCGGCGGCAGATCACCGCGCTGATCGGCCCGTCGGGCTGCGGCAAGACGACCCTGCTCCGGACGCTCAACCGGATGAACGAGCTCGTCCCGAGCTTCCGCCACGAGGGCGTTGTCCTGCTCGACGGCCAGGACCTGTTCGCGCCCGAGGTCGACCCGGTTGCCGTCCGTCGGCGGGTCGGGATGGTCTTCCAGAAGCCTAACCCCTTCCCGAAGTCGATCTACGACAACGTCGCGTTCGGCGCCCGGATCAACGGCTATCGGGGCGACATGGACGAGCTCGTCGAGCGAAGCCTTCGCCGCGCAGCCCTGTGGAGCGATGTCAAAGACAAGCTCAAGCAATCGGGTCTGTCGCTGTCGGGGGGCCAGCAGCAGCGGCTGTGCATCGCCCGGGCGATCGCCACGGACCCCGAGATCATCCTCATGGACGAGCCGTGCTCTGCCCTCGACCCGAGAGCGACCCTCCAGATCGAGGAGTTGATGATGGAGCTCAAGAACGACGTGACGATCGTCATCGTCACTCACAATATGCAGCAGGCGGCTCGCGCCTCGGACATCACCGTCTTCCTGACCATGGGCGAAGATCGGGCCGGGTACGTCGTTGAGAGCGGCATCACGAACGATATCTTCACGAACCCGAAGAACCAGCTGACCGAGGACTACGTCTCGGGTCGGTTCGGCTGAGAGGAGCGTCATGACCACCGACCGCGAGGGAATCGATCTCGTGCGCGACCAGGTCGCGACGATCGCCCACGAGTCCGGACATTCCGTGCGGCCCGAGCTGGACCGCGGTCAGCGCGAGATCAAGGACGGCGTCCTGCGGATGGGCGTCCTCGTCGAGGACCAGATCCTGGCCGCCCTCGACGCCCTCGTCCACCACGACGCGGAGCAGGCGCTCAACGTCATCCGCGAGGATCGTCGGATCAACGAGGCCCAATTCCACCTGTCGTCCCAGATCGCCACGGTCATCGCGACCCAGCAGCCGGTGGCCCGCGACCTGCGCTTCCTGCTGTCGCTCGACCACGTCACCTATGAGCTCGAGCGGATGGGCGACCACGCGGCGTCGGTCGCGAAGCAGGCCCGCAAGCTCGCCCCGTTCGCTCCGCTCGGCGACTACCGCGGCCTGCCCGAGATGGCCCGCCTGACCGCCTCGCTCGTGCGCGGGATCCTGAGTGCCCTGGTGGACATCGACGAGGTCGCAGCGCGCGCCGTCGCGGCTCGCGACGACGAGGTCGATCGGCTCTACCACCGGACGTTCGAGGAGACCCTGGCGTTGATGCGGGCCGATCCGGCCAACGTCGATCCCGGCACCCGGATCCTCTTCGCGGCGCACTACCTCGAGCGGATCGGCGACCGGGTCACCAACATCGCCGAGGACATCGTGTTCCTCGCGACCGGCGAGATCGTCGACCTCAATCCGTGACATCCTGACCGGATGACGATCGAGCTCTACCTCCTTCGTCACGCCCACGCCGGTGACCCGCTCAAGTGGCAGGGTTCCGACTACGATCGACCGCTGTCGGCCAAGGGCCGTGACCAGACCGACCGACTCGGAGCGCACCTGAAGGGCCTCGGGTTCGACACCGACGCCATCGTGACCTCGCCGAAGGTCCGGGCCCGAGAGACCGCGGACCTGTTCGCCGCCCACTTCGGGGTCCGGCCGGTCGTCGACGACCGGTTGGCCGACATCCTGTCTCGGGCGACGATCGACGCGATCCTGACCGACGCCGGGGATCCGTCGTCCGTCGTCCTGATCGGACATGATCCCGACTTCAGCGAGGCACTCGGGCTGCTGACCGGTGCGCTCGATATCGAGATGCGCAAGGGCGCCATGGCCAGGATCGACATCGCCCGCCCGCTCGCCGCGGGGACCGGCGTCCTGCGCTGGCTCCTGCCGCCCGAGTTGCTCCGCCGGCCGAAGTAGGGACGGCGTGACAGGAACGGCCCGGCTGCCCGGCGCGCGGCTGCGGTCGGGTCAGGCGGTGAGCGCCTCCCCTTCGACACAGATCGCGCCGACCCCGAGCTCGACCAGCCGGGTGTAGGTCGCTCGTTCCGTCACCGTCCAGGCGGCGACCTGCAGACCGGCCACCTCCGCGGCACGAACGGTCGCGCGGGTGAGGGCTGCCCACTCGACCGACACGCCGACACACTCAAGCTCGATCGCCCGGGCGATCGTGGCCCTGGTCAGGTTCGGGCTGTTCAGCCAGCACGGCCAGCCCGGGACCAGGCCGTGGATGCGGCTGAGGACGGCTGGGTCGAAGGCCGAGATGACCGCGTCCTTCAGGTCGGGGCCGCGTCCGGCAGCCAGGACCTCGATGAGCGACCGCCCGAACGATTCCTTGAGCTCGATGTCCAGGAAGGCTCGGCGTGGCAGGGCGGCCAGCGCGATGTCCAGGCGCGCCACCCCGAGCGCCTCGAGCTCGGCCGCACTCAGCTCGCCGACCGATTCCGGACGGTCGTGGGTCCGCTCGAGCGTGTCGTCGTGGATGAGCATCGGGATCCCGTCCGACGAGGCCCTGACATCGAACTCGACGCCGTCGCAACCGGCCACATCCATCGCTCCGAGGATGGCCGCCAGGCTGTTCTCGGGGTGTGTGCGGTGGTCGCCGCGATGGGCCAGGCGGAGGCCCGGGACGACGGCCATCAGCCGACCCGCAGGTGCGCCGCCAGTCCGAGATGGTCGGACGGGTAGAGCGTCGGATCGTCGACCGCGGGCCGGTCGAAGACGAGCCGGCAGTCGTCGATCGCGACGGCTCCGCGGACCCAGATGTAGTCGAGGCAATCCGGGTCGCCGTCCGTGTCCATGGCCGGCGCCTGGAGCCCGGACGGCCAGGTGACCGCCGGCTCTGCGC
Organism: Candidatus Limnocylindrales bacterium; assembly: GCA_038325875.1. Taxonomy (GTDB): domain Bacteria; phylum Chloroflexota; class Limnocylindria; order Limnocylindrales; family CSP1-4; genus Chersky-267. The sequence goes on along the minus strand of JBBQJL010000002.1, from coordinate 84,991 downwards.
CGTTCGCCTCAAGGTACGCGGACCGGAAGCCGGCGGCGATCATCCGGGCATAGGCCGGTTCGCCTGGATCGGCGTTGAAGTCGCCGACCACGATCTGGGCGGTCGTCGTCGGGGCGCCATCGAGCCAGGCCACGATCGCCTGCGCCTGGTCGGCTCGCTCGGCAACAGCCGGAACGGCGTGATGCAGGTGGGTGACGGCGAACAGGACGGTCGAGCCGCCCGGCAGGTCGAGCACGACCCGCTGGGCGGAACGCTCCAGACCGAGGTCGAGACGATCGCTCGCTGTCGGCTCGAGCCCCGCCCGCAGGAGCATCGCGTTGCCGTATTCGGGTCGGCCGGCCCAACCCCGGACCGACCGGTACTCGCCGACCCCGGCCGCGCCGATCAGCCGATCCTGCTGCATCACGAAAACGACTTCCTGGAGGCCGATCGCGTCGGGCTGGAGGGCTGCGAAGTCGGCCAGGATGAGCGGCAGGCGCTCGGGCCAGCGATCGGCCAGGTTGAGGATGTTGAGGGTCGCGACATGAAGCCGGTCGATGGTCATCAGATTGGCGCCGGAACGACGATCGGCAAGGCGAACGAGAAGGTCGAGCCGCGGCCCTCTTCGGACTCGACCCAGATCCGGCCGCCGTGGGCCTCGACGACATGCCGGGCGATGGCCAGCCCGAGGCCCGTCCCGCCGCCCCGTCGGCGCGCCTTGTCGGCCTTGTAGAAGCGCTCGAAGACCCGCGCCTGGTCGGCCTTCGGGATCCCCACGCCGTGGTCCTGGACGGACAAGATGACATCCTCGGTGGTGGCCTCGACCCGGACAACGACGTTGCCGCCGTCCGGACTGAACTTGACCGCATTGTGGAGGAGATTGACCAGGACCTGCCCGAGACGATCGTCGTTGCCCCGGACCGTCGGCACGCCGGCCGGGACCTCCGTCCTGAGCTCGACGCCCCCTCGCTCGGCGAACAGGCGGAGCCGCTCCACCGAGGCGATGGCGACCCGCCCGAGGTCGACTTCGTCGAGCATCAGGAGAGGGCCGCCCGACTCGATCCTGGACAGGTCGAGCAACTCCTCCATCATCTGGACCAGGTGATCGGTCTCGACCTCGATCTTGCCGATCCGATCGCGCATCCTGGGCGGGATCGCTTCACCGGCATGGTCGGCCTCGCGGACCAGGGTCTCGGCCAGGAGGCTGACGGTGGTCAACGGGGTGCGCAGCTCGTGGGACAGGTTGTCGATGAACTCGGCCCGGATCCGCTGGAGGCGGCGAAGCTCCGAGACATCCTCCATGATCAGCCAGATGCCGGCGACCGGCGACCGACGGGCCCGGACGATGAGGGTCGGCCCATCATCGCGACGCAGGGTCAGCTCGCCGTTCGCAGCGCCTGATTCGCGGGCGGTCTCCGCGACGCCCTCGATGATCGGGTCGATGAACGCCTCGATCGCGCTCCGCCCGACGAGCGACCCAGGTGGACGGCCCAGGAACTGGTGAGCGGCCTCGTTCGCGACGTCGACGAGGAGCCTGTCGTCGAGCCGAACGATGCCCACCCCGATGATGTCCAGCAGAGCCGCCCGGTCGCGGAGGACCTGGCCGGTCTGCCATTCGGCCGTGCTCGACCGATCGAGCAGGGACCGGATCGTCTGTTCTGGGTCGATCGAGCCGGGAGCGACCGAGGGACCGCCGGGCTCGTGGCTGCCGGCCAACGACTCCCGGATCCGGGCGAGCTCCCGGCCCCGAACGATGGCCAGGGCTAGCGCGATCCCGAGGAGGATCGCCATGATGACGATGAATGCGACGACCAGCGTGTCCACCCCCGGAGCATCGCACACGCTCGCGCCGGGGGCTGGCCCGCACCGGATGGGATAGAGTTGGAGGCCCGCTGACCATCCCAGGAGGCTCGGACGTGCGACTTCGGATCATCCCGCGCGACGAGCGCTTCTTCGACCTGTTCGTCGAGGACGCGGCGAACGTGCTGGCTGGCGCCCGGATGCTCGACGCGATGCTGCGCAGCTTCGACGATCTGCCTCGGCGCAATGCCGAGCTCCGCGATGCGGAGCGGCGCGGCGATGAGATCAGCCATGACATCGGCCGCCGCCTGGAAGGCACCTTCGTCACGCCGTTCGACCGAGAGGATATCCATAGCCTGATCAGCGGGCTCGATGATGTGCTCGACTTCATCGAGGAGATCGGCGACACGTTCGGCCTGTACCGGATCGACGCCCCCACGGCGACCGCGGTCCTGCAGTCCGCGATCATCGTCAAGCAGGTCGAGCTGCTCCACGAGGCGCTCCAGAACCTGCGCGGCTTCAAGGGACTCGACCGCTACTGGATCGAGGTCCACCGCCTCGAGAACGAGGGCGATCAGCTCGTCCGGGGGGCGATCGCCGACTTGTTCGACGGCGACCCGGACCCGGTCGAGATCATCAAGTGGAAGAAGATCTACAACCTCCTCGAGGCGGCCGTCGATGCCTGTGAGGACGTGGCCAACATCATCGAGCGGATCGTCGTCAAGCACGCGTGATCGCAGCGGGCCGGCGCCGGCGCCTCGGGTTCGAGGTGATCAGCCGCTCCGATCGGCCTCGAGCGAGCGCCAACGCCACTCCATCGTCGCCTCCAGCGGCCGCCCGGGCTCGACGACCAGCGGCCGCAGGTTCAGCGCATCGGGCGGGCCCGTCTGAGGCTCCACGCAGATGGCGTGGGCGGGCTCGGTGTAGACGACCCAGTCGGACGCGTCCGAGCGCAGCTCGAGCTCCAGCAACCCGGGCCAGCGGAGCGTCGGTGCGGCGCGCAGATCGGTGAAGCAGTCATCCCAGGGGCCGGGCCGCGGCGCGACCAGTGCCCCGGTCGGGATCCCGTCGGCGTCACGGACGTACATCGAGCCGGCATCGAGCCTGAGCACCGCCTCGGCCGGCTCGCCGTGCGGAACGGCGCTGTCGGGGTCGAGACGGCGCCGGAACCAGGGATGCCAGCCGAGCGTCGCCGGCATCCGCTCGGCGGCGTGGAGCTCAAGGGTCAGGACCAGCCGCCCGGGCTCCAGGGTGACCCGCTGGACGACCCGCCCGGCGAACGGCCATGGAGGCCCAAGATCGACCGACAGCGTCGTGGCGTCGTCGACCCGCCACGGGCGATCGAACACGATGCCGTGGATAGCGTGCGGCGGAAGACCGAGCGGCAGCTGGTAGTCCCGTCCGTCGAAGGCGAACCGGCCGTACCGGATCCGCCCGGCCCAGGGGACCATGGGATAGCAGCCCCAGGCCATCGGATCGGATGGACCGGTCACCAGCAGCTCGCGACCGCCGACGGTGAACGAGGCGAGCCGGCCCCCATCGGCTGGGCTCATCTCGAGCGTTGCGTCGCCGGCGCTCAGCCGGATCGGCGTCGCCGAGGCGCCGCCGCTCATGGTCTGGCGTCCGGCACCGCGTCGGCCGAGCCGGTCAGCCAGGCCTCGACATCGGCCAGCGGACGGACCGACCGTTCGCCCGTCGAGCGATCGGTCACTTCGGCGCCGCCGGCGGCCAGCGAGCGCGGGCTGATCGTCACGATCCAGGGCATCCCGAGCAGCTCCGCATCGGTGAACTTGACCCCGGGCGACTCGGCCCGGTCGTCCCACAGGAGCTCGCGTCCGGCTGCCGCCGCAGCGTCGTGGAGATGTTGCGCCACCTCCTCCACCCGAGGCTCTTTGTTCACGCCGATCGACACCAGGTGGGCCGGATACGGGGCCACCTCGACGGGCCAGACGATGCCCTTGTCGTCGTGGTGGGCCTCGACCACGCAGGCGACGTTCCGGCCGATGCCGATCCCGTACGAGCCCATGACGATGAGGTGCTCCTTGCCATCCTCGCCAAGGTAGCGCGCGTCGAACGCCTCGCTGTACTTCGTCCCGAGCTTGAAGATGTTGCCGACCTCGATCCCGTTGCGCAGGATGAGCGGCGAGCCGCAGGTCGGGCACGGATCGCCTTCCTGGGCGTTGTCGATGTCGGCCACCACGTCCGCCCTGAAGTCTCGTCCGACGTTGACGTTGCGGATGTGCCAGCCGACCCGGTTGGCGCCGGCCACCAGGTTCGCTGTGCGGGCGGCCAGCTCGTCGACCACGACTACCGTGCCACGCGCGCCGACGGGCGACCCGTAGCCGGGCTCCATCCCGGCCGCCTTGATCTCCTCGACCTGGGCGGGCCGAAGCCCGCCGGCGACCTTGACCGCATTGACCAGCTTCGTCTCGTTGACCTCGCGGTCGCCACGGACGATGGCCGTGATCAGCCGGCCGTCCCCGGCGACGAAGAAGGCGGCCTTGGCGGTCTGCGCCGGTTCGATGCCGAGGAACGCCGCCAATGAGGCGATCGTCGTCGTGCCCGGCGTCTCGACCTCCTCCATGGGCAGCAGGGCGACGGCGGGGACCGCCGGGGAGCGGACGGCGGCGACCTGCCGGTTGGCCGAATAATCGCAGCGCTCGCACAGGACCAGGACGTCCTCCCCGGACGCGTTGAGGACCATGAATTCGTGTGCCTGGGTCCCACCCATCATCCCGACATCGGACGCGACCGGGATCGCCTCGAGACCGAGCCGCTCGAAGATCCGGACGTAGGCCTCGTACTGGAGCCGATAGCTCTCGTCGAGGCCGGCCTCGTCGAGGTCGCAGCTGTAGGCGTCCTTCATCACGAACTCGCGGACGCGGACGAGGCCGCCACGCGACCGCGGCTCGTCACGGAACTTGGTCTGGAAGTGGTAGACCATCAGGGGCAGCTGGCGGTACGACCTGACGATGTCCGCGAGCAGCCCGGCGACGACCTCCTCGTGGGTCATCGCGATGACCATGTCCCGACCGGTCCGGTCCTTGAACCGGGCGAGCTCGGGCCCGATCTGGTCATACCGACCGGACGCCCGCCAGACGTCCGCGGGGTGGACGACCGGCATCGACATCTCCTGGCTGCCGATCCGGTCCATCTCCTCGCGGACGACCTGCTCTACCCGCCGGTTGACCCGATGGCCCAGCGGCAGGAGGCTGTACAGGCCCGATCCGAGCTGGCGGACATAGCCGGCTCGAACGAGCAGCCGGTGCGACGCCATCTCGGCATCGGCAGGATCGTCGCGGAGCGACGTGAAGAACAACTTGCTCAGGCGCATGGCGGGTAGGATAGGGCCGGCCGCTCTTGCGCGCCGAACCTGTTAGCCTCGGGCGGGTCCCAGGCGGTCGCACCGTGCCACCCCAGTCCGGCGGTCGGAGAACATCCCCACGTGCCCGAAGGCGTTTCGCTCGTCCTCATCGCGATCCTCGTCCTGAGCGTCGTATTCGACTACATCAACGGATTCCACGACACCGCCAACGCGATCGCGACCTCCGTTTCCACTCGGGCCCTCAAGCCCGAATACGCCATCGTCCTGTCGGCCACGATGAACTTCGTCGGTGCCCTGACCGGGACCGCAGTCGCTCAGACGATCTCGTCCGGACTGGTCAACCCACTGCCCGACACCGGGACCGGCGTTAACCCGAACGAGCTGGTGATCATGGCCGCCCTGGTCGGGGGGATCGTCTGGAACCTGATCACCTGGGGGTTGGGGATCCCGAGCTCGTCGAGCCACGCCCTCATCGGCGGGTTGCTCGGGGCGTCGCTGGCCGGCGGTGGGATCGCGGCGATCCAGGTCAACGGCGTCATGACCAAGGTCATCATCCCGCTGGTGACCTCGCCGCTCATCGGATTCGGCATCGCCTTCGCCCTGATGGCCCTGATCTACTGGCTCTTCCAGCGCGGCCGGCCACATCGGATGAATGATCGATTCCGCAAGCTCCAGGTCGTGTCGGCGTCATACATGGCCTTCGCCCACGGCTCGAATGATGCCCAGAAGACGATGGGCATCATGACCCTGGCGCTGTTCTCGGCCGGGATCATCGACACCAAGACGGTGCCGCTCCCGGTCATCCTGGTCGCCGCCACGGCGATCAGTCTGGGGACCGCCGCGGGCGGCTGGCGGATCATCAAGACGATGGGCCAGAAGGTGGTCAAGCTCGATCCGGTCCATGGGTTCGCCGCGGAGACGACGGCCGCCTCGGTCATCCTGGGGGCGTCGCACTTCGGCATCCCGGTCTCGACGACCCAGGTCATCTCGAGCGCGATCATGGGCGTCGGCTCGGTCGACCGGCCGAAGGCCGTCCACTGGGGCGTGGCCGGGAACATGGTCACTGCCTGGATCCTGACCCTGCCGGCGGCCGGCGGGATCGCCGCGGCGACGTACCTGGTCCTGTTCGCCCTGTTCAGATAGGCGGGCAGGCCGGGTTCAGGTCGGCCGGCGGAAGACGTATCCGACGCCGCGAACGGTGTGCAGGAACTGCGGGTCGGACGGGTCCGTCTCGATCCGGCTGCGCAGCCAGTGGACGTGGACGTCGACGGTCCTGGTCTCGCCGGCGTAGTCGTAGCCCCACACGTGCTCGAGGAGCTGATCGCGGGTGAACGCCTGGCCGGGATGGCGGAGCAGGAACGCGAGCAACTCGAACGCCTTGGGCTTGACCGGGACCGTCCGGCCGTCACGCAGGATCCGGTGGCCGGCCAGGTCCACCTGCATGTCCCCGAGGTCGACCATGGCGGGTGGGTCGGCTTCGGCCAGGCCACGCTCGGTCCGGCGCAGGAGGGCGCGGATGCGGGCGATGAGCTCGCGCAGGCTGAACGGCTTGGTGACGTAGTCGTCCGCCCCGAGTTCGAGGCCAACGACCTTGTCGACCTCGGAGTCCTTCGCGGTCAGCATCAGGATCGGCACCGGTGATTCGGCCCGGATGATCCGGCAAACCTCGACTCCGGACAGCTCGGGCAGCATCAGGTCGAGGACGATGAGGTCGGGTCGAGCTGACCGGAAGCGGGTCAGGGCCTCGCGACCGTCAGCGGCGGTGACGACCGTGAATCCCTCTGCCTCGAGGCCGTCGGCCAGGGTCTCGCGCAGGGTCGGTTCGTCGTCGACGACGAGGATCGTACGTGCCATCTCGACCCATCGTAGCGGTCCGCGGTTAACAGGCGGTCAACGCCGGCGCCTGTGGTGCGGCGACGCCCCATGCCGGCAGCCCGCCGCTCGCCAGTGGTGGCGGTCCTCGGTCGGGTATGGTTCGCGTCGATGGGCATCTCCTTGCGCCACCGACTTCGTCTCGGCTCCGCCGGCCTCAAGATCGGCAAGTTCGCTGCCCCGAAGGGGCTCCGGCCGCTGACCGCCGAGGAACAGCTCGCGACCGACGCATTCCACCGTGCCTACTACGACGCGTGGCGGGACAAGCGCTTCACGATCGACCTGTCGTGGTTCGGCCATCGGACGCTGAAATGTCCGATGGACCTGTGGACCTACCAGGAGATCCTGGTCGAAACCAGGCCCGATCTGGTGGTCGAGTGCGGGACCCGCTTCGGCGGGAGTGCCTACTACCTGGCGTCGATCCTCGACCTGCTCGGGCACGGACGGGTGCTGACCATCGACATCGACACGGCGCCTGCACGGCCGACCCACCCGCGGATCGAGTACCTCGCCGGCTCGACGGCCGACCCGACCATCGTCGAGCAGGTCCGAGCCGCCGCGCGTGGCCAGCGGACGATGGTCATCCTCGATTCGGATCACAGTCGCGACCACGTCCTGGCCGAGCTGAACGCCTATCGGGACGTGGTCTCGGTCGGCTGCTACCTGATCGTCGAGGACACCGATGTCAACGGCCACCCGGCCCGACCCGACTTCGGCCCCGGCCCGATGGAGGCACTGGAGGCGTTCCAGGCGACGACCGACGACTACGCCAGCGACCCTGATCGCGAGCGGTTCATGATGACCCTCAACCCGAAAGGATTCCTCAAGCGGCTGCGCTGACGGCCAGGTCGCCGATCTCGACCGGGTCGTAACTCGACCAGGCGGCGACATAGCGGTCGAGCCAGGCTCGGACATCCAGGTCGGTCATGGCCGATCCTCCGGAAGCTGGGCGACGGCCGCATCGAGCCGGACCAGCGTCCGCTCGGAGCCGAGGGCAACGAGCGTGTCGAACAGCGGCGGCGTAGCGGTTCGGCCGGTCACCGCGACACGGATCGCCATGAACAGGTCGCCGGCCTTCCAGCCACGCGCCTCGGCCAGGGCCCGCAGCGGCGGCTCGAGCTCGTCGGCCTCGAAGGCGACCGAGCCGGCGGCCGCGATGACCTCCCGAGCGGCTGTCAGACCCGCCCGGGTCGTGGCAGCGTCCCAGCGCTTGGGGATGAGCAGGGACGCACCGACCGCGAGCCGATCGACGAACAGGAACCCGACCAGGTCGCCGATCGCGCCGAGGACCGGGAGCCGCTCCTGGACGAGCGGGATGAGGGTCAGGATCTCGTCGTCCGACGGCATCCGATCGATCCGCCCGGCGATCCGCTCGGCCTCGAGGAACGGCCGCACACGCTCGGCCAGCTCGGCCGGGGCCAGCTTGCGGATCCATTGGCCGTTGAGCCACTCGAGGCGCTCACGGTCGAAGACGGCCCCGCCCTTGTGGACCGCCTCGAGCTCGAACCTGGCGCACAGCTCGCCGAGGCCGAGGACCTCCTCCTCTGTTCCGGTCGACCACCCCAGCAGGGCCAGGTAGTTGACCAGGCCCTCGCGGATGAAGCCCTCCGCGATGTAGTCGCCGATCGCCGTCTGGCTCTTGCGCTTGCTCATCTTGGTCCGGTCCGGATTGAGGATGAGCGGCAGGTGGGCGAACCGCGGCACCTCCTTGCCGAGGGCCCGGAACAGGAGGATGTGCTTGGGTGTGTTGCTCAGGTGATCCTCGCCACGGATGACGTGGGTGATCCGCATGGCTGCGTCGTCGACGACGACCGTGAAGTGATAGAGCGGTGTCCCATCGCCGCGAACGATGACGAAGTCGCCACCGAGATTGGCCACGTCGATCTCGACCCGTCCGCGGACCATGTCGTCGAACGTGACGACGCCTTCGCCGACCCGGAAGCGGAGGGCCGCCCAGCGGCCCTGGGCCGTCAATGCGGCCCGCTCGGCCTCGGTCAGCCGGGCACAGCGACCGCTGTAGCGCGGAGGCAGCCTGGCTGCCTCGAGACGCTTCCGCTCGGCATCGAGCTCATCGGCCGTGCAGAAGCAGGGGTAGGCCATGTCCGCCGCGCGCAGACGGTCGGCGGCTTCGGCGTAGAGCGGCAGGCGCTCCATCTGGCGGTACGGGGCATGCGGGCCGCGCGCCTCCTCGCCGGCGACGCCGGGTCCCTCGTCCCAGCTCAGGCCCAGCCAATGGAGGCCGTCGAGGATGTCCTTCTCGTAGGCCAGCGACGAGCGGGCGACATCGGTGTCCTCGAGGCGAAGGAGGAACGTGCCTCCGACATGGCGTGCGAACAGGAAGTTGAACAGCGCAGTCCGGGCGGTCCCGATGTGGAGCGGGCCGGTCGGACTTGGGGCGATCCGGACGCGCGGCTGGCCGGTCGACAGACCCGGTTCGAGCGGCTCCGTCATCGAGTCGCTGTGGGTGGGACCCGGTGGAACAGGGTCGGGTCCGCCTCGCCCGGCAGGATCCTGATGAGCGCGGCGGGCCGAAGCCCGAGGGTCGCTCGCCCACGGGGGCCCTCGAGCGTCAGCGAGTCGAGCGATCCGGAGCGAGCGAGGATCGTGACGTGCGCGCCCGGGGTGAGGGCGCGTGCCTCGAGGTACGACAGCAGGCCCGCGTCCTCCTCGGCCTCTTCCGTGATCCGCAGGATCGTCGCGCGCTCGCCGGCCTCGGCAGCGCTCAGGGGCGTGCCCGACGGACGACGCCTGGCCGTGGCCGCATCGATCGGGTTGCCGTGGGGGCAGGTCTCCGGATGCCCGAGCATCTCGTCCAGGCGCGCCTCGACCCGCGGCGAGATCGCACCCTGGAGGCGGGCCGCCTCCTCGTCCGACTCGGCCCAGCCGAGCCCCACGATCGAAGTCAGCAGCCACTCGAGGAGGGCGTGCCGGCGAAAGATCGCGTCGGCCGCCGCTCGGCCCGCGTCGGTCAGGACCAGCTCCCGGCCGCTCGTCCCGGTCGGATGGCTGACCAGCCCGTCGGTGGCCAGGCGGCGGAACATCTCGCTGGCGGCCTGGGTGCTCACGTGGAGGTGCCGGCCGACCTGCGAGGCGGTCACCCGGCTGCCGTCGACGGCCATGACCCGGAGCGCCAGGAGGTACTCCTGGGCGGCGCTCGAGATCTCGGTTGGGCTGTCGGTCCGGCGGCTCACCGCGTCATCGTACGCGACGCTGCCGCCATGGCGGGAGGTCGACCCGACCGCTCAGGGCGAGCGCGACGCCGCCCAGCCAGGCCACGACCAAGACGACCGTCAGCGCGCTCGCGGTGCCGGTCGCTGTCCGGGCGCCGCCCAGGACCAGGAGGACCGGCGTCGCGATCAGCCCGACCACGAAGGACGCCGCCGCGCCGATCGCCGCGATCCAGCCGAGCCGTTGGACCGCCACGAGCAGGGCGATGACGGCGAGGTCGACGATCCACAGTCCGCCGGTCAGCGGATCGACGCAGACCGTCGACACGCCGGTGCAGACCGGGACGGCTTCGATCAGCGCGGCGAGGGCCAGGGCGATCGGGATCCAGCCGAAGAGCCCCACGATGACTCGCCCCGGCAGCGTGGATGCGGCACGCTGGAGGTCGCTCGAACCCGGCCAGGCTGCCGATCCGGCGGCGGCTGCGAACGGCCGAGGCGGTGGTGCCGAGGGACGTATCGGGCGAGGCGCCGCGACGGGTGGACGCGCTGATCGTCCGGCCGATGGGTCGTCGCCGGAGGGACCCTGATCGGACGATCCGGCCGCGGTCGGCCCCGGTCCGGGGCGGACCTCATCTCCGGGTCGCGCTCCAGCCCTGTGCGCCGTCGCCTCCGGAGTCGCCCCTGCGTCGGCCCCGCTCGAAGCGTCGGCCCCGGGTGGTGCCTCTGGCGCCGACGGCTCCTCCGCCGCTGTGCTCGTCGCCCGACGCGAGCGAGCGAGATACTCCGGGCCGTGCTTCCGAGGGTCGGCGTATTCCTTGGGGTTGATCGTCCAGTACGTCCCGCTGCCCGCGCCGTACCAGGTCGCTCCTTGCCAGGCCGGATCGAATGGCTCTCGGTCCGCCCCGTCGTAGCTGGTTGAACCGATCGTGGCCTTGGTCCGCCGGCTCGACCGCTTCGACCGGCCCCCGGTCGTCGAGCCCGGGGCGTCGCCTCGCCCAGAGGCACTGGCGTTCGGGCCCGCCGCGCCGTCCGTTCTGCCGGGTTCGTTCGTCTCGGTCGAGGCCTTCGCCTGCTCCTCGGCGGTCGACCCAGCAGCGCCGGCGGTCCCCGACGATCCGGCGCTTCCGGTCGACCCGGCAGCTCGCCGCGTTCGCGCTCGATACGCCTCGCGCGTCGCCCGCGCCCGTGAGGCGTCGGCCTGCCAGGCCGGCGCGGGCGCCGGACGCGCTGACGACGTCCGGCCGACGCTCCGTGGCCGTCCCGGCTCGTCGACCAGCATCTCGTAGGCCGCCTGGATCGCCAGGAACCGGGGCAGCGCTCGTTCGCCGGCGGAGTCCGGGTGGTACAGCTTGGCCAGCCGCCGGTAGGCGCGCTTGATCTCCGCCTGCGATGCGCCGGGCGAGATCTCGAGCGTCCGGAATGGGTCGATGGCAGTCATCGTCCGGTGGCGGGTCCGGTGGTCCGATCGGTCATCCGGGACGGTCTCAGCCGATCAGCTCGCCGACCGGCGCGAGATCGAACTCGGCGATCGCCTCGGCCACGATCCGACCGTGCGGATCGAGCAGCATCGGCCGGTGGTAGCGCCCGAGCTCGCGCAGCGGTCCGTCTGCCAGCACGGCCGCCTGGCGGAGCGCCTCGATCGTCGCCGCCCAGGTCGCGCGATCGTGGCCGTCGCCGTCCTCGATCTTGATGGCCATCCCCGTCGCCCCGTGCGCGGCCCGCCCGTTGCCTGCGCGACGCCCGGCCAGGATGCCGATCCCGCGAAGGGCCTCCATCCCGCCCTTGCTGATGATCCGACCCGGGAGCGCCTTCATCAGCGATGTGTCGATCCGATCGCGATTCCCGCCGATCATCTCGGGGTTGGCCAGGATCGAGTCCCGGATGACGGTCAGAGACGGGGCGAGGGAGCTCCGCTGGTCGGTTGCGGAGGCGGCCGACGGGTCGGCCAGCAGGGCGTAGGCGCGAGCCACCTGGCGGAGTGCAACGGCGTAGGTCGGGATCCCGCAACCGTCGATGGCGGTCACCAGTCGCTCCACCTTGACCCCGAAGGCCGCGGCCACCGCCGATCGGTAGGCGAGCTGCGCTGGATGCTCGTCCTGCCAGTATTCTTCGAGCGGCCAGCCCTTGAGCCGGGCGAGCAGGATCATCGATGAGTGCTGGCCGGAGCACATGTGGCGGACCGGCCCGGGCCGCTCGCCGTCGCGGGCCAGGCGGGCGGCGGTCAGCGCGTCGAGGGGCATGCCCTCAGAGCCACAGGCCAGCACGGCCTGACTCACACCCGCCCGGCGGTAGATCCCCTGGATCGTCCGGACGTGGATGTCCTCGCCCGAATGGGAGCTGGCCATGATCGCGATCTCTGGCGGCGTCAGGCCGAACGCCGCCACACCGCCGGCTTCGATCAGAGCCAGCAGCCCGAACGGCTTGACGCACGAGCGGAGCGTCACCACCCGGTCAGGATCGCCGAGCAACCGGACGATCCGCCCGGCAGCATCGACCTCCACGACGTCGCCGCGATGGGTGCTCTCGACGATCCCGTTCCGGGTCTGACGGACCAGTACCGGCGGCGCACCCCGGCGGGCCGGCACCGCCGCGCGGTCGGTCGGCGTGCGGGTTCGCGATGGGGCGGGACGGGTGGCGGTCACGTCGCCGAGGATACCGCGCCTTGCCCGTCCGCAGCGATGGCCGGGCCATCCGGATGGTGGGCCGATGCTACGATGCCGGAGATGTGCGGCAGCGAGCCCCGAGGATCCCGGTGAGCGACCCCTCCCCCAGCGTCGATCGGCCGAACCTTCACGTCTCGACCCACCCGGCCGTCCTCCACAAGCTGGCCATCCTGCGCAGCACGTCGACCGAGCCGAAGAAGTTCCGCGAGATCGTTCGCGAGCTGTCGTGGCTGCTGGGGCACGAAGCGCTGGCCGACGCCCGCCTCCGTCCGATCGAGATCGAGACGCCTCTCGAGACGACCCAGGCGTACCAGCTGGCGGACCGGATCGGCCTCGTCCCGATCCTGCGGGCCGGCCTGGGGATGGTCGACGCGATGCTCGAGCTGATGCCCACCGCCGAGGTCTGGCACCTCGGCCTGTTCCGCGACGAGCGAACACTGCGGCCGGTCGAGTACTACAACAAGCTGCCGGACCGGCACACGGTCGACCTGTGCCTGATCCTCGACCCGATGCTTGCCACCGGCGGGTCGGCGACCGCGGCGATCGAGGTCCTCAAGCGCTGGGGTGCGATCCGGATCAAGCTGATCAACCTGATCGTCGCCCCGGAGGGCGTGGACGCCGTTCTGGCTGCTCACCCGGACATCGAGATCTACTGCGCGGCGCTCGATCGCGGGCTGACTGACAAGGGCTACATCATGCCCGGCCTCGGTGACGCCGGCGACCGCCAGTTCGGGACGGGCCACTAGAGGCTCGGGTCCTTCTGTTCAGAACACCATCAGGCGATCCGACCCGAGGCACCAGGCGGCGAGCGTCGACAGGGCCGCCGGCTCCGCCCCGATGACCAGATCGCTCGAGGGGATCCGGCGCTCACGCAGCGCCGAGTCTGAGACGGCGACCAGAGCGCCGGCGTTGACCAACCCCGTGATGCCCGATCCGGAGCGTTCAGCCCGGGCATCCGCGACCGCGACCGTCGCGAGGCGGACGGCGTCGTTGGACAGGTAGACCCGGACGACCGCCCCCTCGGCCCGCAGCAGAGCTGCGGCGAGCTGCAAAGCGGCCTCCGAGCGGCCGACGTCCGACGGCCCGTCGTTGAGGATCAGCAGGATCTCCACGGCCGTCGTGCCCCGATTCGCGGCGCGTATCCAACCGCCTGGTCAGACCAGCGCGCCGGTCCGGTCGATCCGGAACGTCAGCCAGGAGGCGATCAGGCCGAGCGCACCACCGATGGCCGCGAACGGACCACCCGCGATCGCCGCGCCGACCGACGCGACCGCGATCACGAGCCCGAGTGGACGGGGATCGCGGACGAACATGATGGCCACCGCGCAGAAGATCGTGCCGATCGCGAAGGCCATCGCCATCCCGACCCCGATCGTCGTCGGGAAGAGGCCTCCGCCTCCGAATGAGAAGGCCACGCCGGCGATACCGAGGCCCATGATCGCTCCGGCGAGCTCAAGCACGCCCGCCGCGATCCCAAGTCCAAATGCTCCATAGCGCATGGTGCGACCTCCAGGGGATGGGGATCGGACCACTCCGGCCGAGAGGGTCGGGCCGGAGTGGTCCGTCGGGTAGGACTCAGGACTTCGGTGCGAAGAGGTCGAAGACCGGAGGGAAGGTGAGGATGAACCCGGCCGCGACCAGGACCAGCGCCACGCTGAAGATCCGCCCGAAGTTGACCTCCTTGCCGCGCCACAGGAAGTGGAGCACGAGCCAGGAGATCCCGAAGGCGAGGACCGTGATGGTCACCTTGCCCGACAGCGGGCCGACTCCGCTCCCCAGGCCGAAGTTCTTGTCGAACGCCAGGAACTTGCTGATGTCGCCACCGAGCTCGTTGAGGACGACAAGGATCCCCAGGATCAGGCTGGCGATCCCAGCGGCGAGGAAGCTGGCCGCGACCGGTCCGTTGGGCTTCGTCTCAGTTGATTGCATCGATAGACTCCTCAAGCGACCGGAGCGGCTTTGGTGATGAGCGCGCCGAACAGACCGGCGATCCCGGCTGCCGCGAAGGCGAGCGTGAAGAAGATGAGCATCGCCCGACGGATGTCACCTCGGCGCACCAGCTGGGCGCCGTAGTAGAGCATCGCGAACGCGACGGCGGTCGCCAGGATCGGGGCCAGGAATGCGACGTGCTCCTTCCACTCCATGCCGAAGTTGTGCCATTCGGCTGTGTCGGGGCTGGCGACCAGGAGCGCCTTCGGGAACTTGGTCAGGTCGGTCGTCCCGGCCGGGACCGCCGCGCGGTACCACGGATACACGATCCAGGTGCCGACGATGACGGTCAGCCAGGCGACGACGGCCATGACCGTCGTGCCGATGGTCAGGCGCGGCGCGCGCTCGGCCACGCCCTCTTCCGTCAGCAGGTTCGGACGCATGCTCCAGATGCCCGCGAGCCCGCCACCGAAGGCGAGCAGGAAGATGGTCCCCAGGACCATGCCGTGGATGAGGGCCCAGAACTCCCTCTCGGTCAATGTCATCGACGTCCTCCCTCGAGTGGGCGGTCCGGGTCGATAGGTCGGCCGGGAGCGGCCCGTTGGGTGCGACGCACGTCACGGCGTCTCGCTGAGGTGATGGTCCCTTGTCCGGGGCCCGGCGGCATCCGAGGAAGCCGCGATGTCGACTGCGGTTTCCCGCACTGGAACTGCGGACTCATGGGGCAGAGCGGACCTGGCCGCTGCTAGACTCGCCCGCGAGGTGCCCGCTCAATGAACGTCCTGCGCGTCCTGCTCGGCGAGGACCACGCCGTCGTTCGCGAGGGGACGCGCAGGATCCTCGAGGCAGAACCGGGACTCGAGGTCGTTGGTGAGGCGGCCGACGGTGAGCAGGCCGTTGCGCTTGCCGCACGAACCACGCCGGACGTCGTGTTGCTCGACCTTGGGCTACCGGTGCTCAACGGGATCGAGGCGACCCGGCGCATCACGGCGACAGCCAGACCGCCCAGGGTCCTCATCCTGAGCGCCTTCGACGACGCCGACTATGTCATCGCCGCGATCGAGGCCGGGGCGAGCGGCTACCTCCTGAAGTCGGCCAGCGCGTCGGAAGTCGTGACGGCCATCCGGGCGGTGGCGAGCGGCCAGGTGGTGCTCCATCCCGATGTCGCCAGGCACCTCGTCGGGAAGCGCGCTGCGGCGGGCGACCAGGGCGACGAACTGTCGCCCCGAGAGCTCGAGGTGCTCCGCCTCGCCTCCCGAGGAGGTCGAACCCGGGACATCGCCGAGTCGCTCGGTCTGAGCCTCCGGACCATCGAGGCCACCTTCACCAGTGTCTTCAACAAGCTCGGGGTGTCGTCGCGGACCGAGGCGATCGTGTATGCGGCCGCCCGCGGCTGGATCACCCTGCAGCCAGAATCCAGGTTGGATGACCGCTAGTCCGATCGCGAGGCTCGCGAGCTCGTCCGCCAAGGTGGTGCGGTCGGTACGGCTCGCCCCGCCGCCGATCCGCCGGCGGGCGTTCTGGGCGGTCCAGGGCCTCGTCTTCCTGATCGCGCTGGTGCACACGCTGCTCGAGACGGTCGCTCAGATCCCGTTCCCGTTCGAGCTCTACCAGGTCCCGACGTCGCTGTTCTTCATCCCGGTCGTCTACGCCGCGCTTCGATTCGGCGTCCGGGGGTCGGTCCCGACCGCTCTGTGGAGCATCGTCCTGACGGTCCCGAACGTCGTCCTGCTCCACGACGGCCTGGAGCGGGTCGGAGTCGTCTGGCAGCAGCTGATCATGCTGTTCGTGGCAGTTTTCGTCGGCCTGCGGGTCGATCACGAACGGCTCGCCCGGGACGAGGCCAAGGCTCGCGAGGACGCTAGCCGCGTCTCGGATGAGCGCTATCGGGCCCTCTTCGACCAGTCCGCGGAAGCGGTCCTGGTGCTCGGTGCCGACGGGCGGGTCGAGGAGGCCAACGCAGCTGCCGGTCGGCTCCTCGGGCGGCCCGTCGAAGGGATCGTCGGAGTCCCGGTCGACGACCTGGCGGGAGGTGAGATCGCCGATGAGATCCGCCACTCCGACCGGGCGACCAGGGCGCTCGCTCTCCAGCTCGAGTCGACCAGCCCCCCCGTGTGGGTCGAAGTGCTTGCCTCGCAGCCGTTGACGGATCGTCAAGGGAGGTCCCACGTCCAGGTCATCCTTCACGACGTCACTCTCCAGACCGAACGCCAGCAGGGTCTGGAACGGTATGCACGCACCACGGTCAGGACGCGCGAAGAGGAGCGGCGCCGGATCGGGCGAGAGCTCCACGACGGTCCACTCCAGTCGCTGATGCTCCTGCTCCGCGACCTCGACCCGGTCGGGGCGCCGTCCGACGGGGATCGGCCGACCGACCGGGTCGCGGATGCCCGCGGCCTGGCCGAACAGACCGCCGACGAGCTGCGCCGGATCAGCAGCGCGCTGCGGCCGTCGATCCTCGACGACCTCGGCCTGGTCCCGGCGATCAGGTCCGAGACGTCGGCGCTCGCGCGCCGCTCGGGTCTGAACGTACGCTTCGTGATGACCGGGACCTCGGGCACGTTTTCGCCAGATGTCGAGCTGGTCCTTCTGCGGGTCGCCCAGGAGGCCCTCCACAACGTCGAGCGCCATGCCGCGGCGTCGGCAGTCGACGTGCATGTCCGATTCGGGCGCGACCAGACGTGCCTGGTCATCCGTGACGACGGGAGTGGCCTCGATCAGTCGGTATCCGCGTCCGAGCTGTTGGCATCGGGCAAGCTCGGGCTGGTCGGGATGGAAGAGCGGACGCGACTCGTCGGGGGGCGGTTCGTGGCGCGGCCAAGACGAACCGGGGGGACGGTCATCGTCGCAAGCATCCCTTCAGCCGTGCGCGCCAGAGGGTGATCGAGGTGGTGGGTCGAGCTCGGCCTCCGTCGAGCGACTGACCGTCTATCCTGAGCTGGACCGCCCCGGCCCGCCGCCAGGAGACGCCCGTTTGACGACCTCGAGGAGGAGCGGTCGACACCCGACCGACGGCCGGACGCCGGCCGAGACCCGTGCGGCAGCGGGGATCGGCCCGGTCGACCCAACGGCATTCCCCGACCTGGCTGCACGGCGGGCTGCGGACGGTGGCGCGGCGGCCGTGGGCTGGGAGGTACTCCTCGCCGAGGGCGGTCCGATCCTCGCCGACGGAGCGATGGGCACGATGCTGTTCTCGGCCGGTCTCCAGTTCGGCGACCCCCCGGAGGTCTGGAACCTGAGCCACCCCGACGTGGTGCGCCGGATCCAGCGCGGGTATCTCGAGGCCGGCTCGCAGATCTTGCTGACAAACACGTTCGGTGGGAACCGGCTCCGGCTTCGCCTCCACGGCCTCCAGGATCGCGTGGCTGAGCTCAACCAGACGGCCGCCATCCTCGCCCGAGCCGAGGTCGATGCGGCCGGCGGGCGGGCACTCGTCGCCGGCGACATCGGGCCCAGCGGCGAGATCGTGGCTCCGCTGGGGACCCTGGAGTACGAGGCGGCGGTGGACGTCTTCGCGGAGCAGGCGGCTGCGCTCGTCGCCGGCGGAGTCGACCTCATCTGGATCGAGACGATGTCCGATCTGCACGAGATCAAGGCGGCCATCGAGGGTGTCCGCCGGACGGCGCCGGCCATCCCGCTGATCGCCACGATGACGTTCGACACCCGTGGCCACACGATGATGGGCGTCTCGCCCGAGCAGGCGGTCGAGGCCCTGACGGCGTGGGGTGCCGACGCCATCGGCGGCAACTGCGGCAACGGCCCGGACGAGATGCTGGCGGTCATCGAGCGGATGCACGCCGTCGCGCCGGACGTGCTTCTCGTCGCGAAATCAAACGCCGGGATGCCCGAACTGATCGACATGCAGGCGGTCTACCGGGCGGAGCCTGACACCATGGCCGGCCAGGGCCTGGCCATGCGTCGAGCTGGGGCCCGGATCATCGGCGGCTGCTGCGGGAGCACGCCCGCCCATCTGGCAGCACTGGCCGGGATCCTCGCCGCGAACGACTGAGGCCGGGGCGCGGCTAGCAGCCGGGAATCGAACGGCCGACCCTCGTCGGGCCGGCCGTTCGGTCGGTTCTGGGGTGGAGTTGGGGCTAGTTGCCGCCCTCGGTCAGGGTGACGACCGCTTTCTTGAAGCTATCGCCCTTCGGGTCGAGGCTGGTTCCGAGGGCGTCGAGCGCCTTCTTGGCGAGGTCTGTCCGATAGGCGCCATCGGTTGGCTTGGCCTTCAGCACGCCATATGTGGTCGCGATGTCGACGGTCTTGTCCCAGGCGGCCTGGTCGAACTGGCCGATCCCGTTCGGCGACGGCCAGATGAGGCCGTTGATCTCGTTCATCATCCAGGACTGGTGCCCGGCTTTGAGCTCAGAGCCTGCCTTGACCACCAGGTCGGCGCATTTCTGGCTGTTGTCCCGACAGTACATCCAGCCCTTGAACGCCGCCGTCAGGAACTTGGTGGCGATCTCCTCGTTGCCCGGCTTCTTCAGCCACGAGTCACGGGCGATGATCGCGTCCTGGAGCATCGCGGTCCCGATCGACGGGTCGTTGAAGTCGATGAGGTTGAGGTCTTCGGGCTTGTACAGCTCGCCGGTCTTGGGGTTCTTCGTCTCGAGGACCTGGGCGTACTCGTTGTAGATCATGGCCTCGGCCGTGTCGATGTCGCCCGACACGAATTGGTTCATGTTGAAGTCCTGCTTGGTGACCGCCTCGGTCTTGGGATCGAGCCCGACCTTGGTCAGAGCCGCGAACAGCTCGGGCTCGTTGCCACCCAGCCAGCTGCCGATCTTCTTGCCGCCCATCGTCTTGGGGTCGGTGATGCCGGAGTCCTTGAACGAGACCATCCGGGTCCCGGACCGCTGGAGGATCTGGGCGATGGTCACGAGGTCCGTGCCGCCCTCGCGCGACTGGAGCGTCTTGGGCACCCAGGACGTGCCCAACTCGGCGCCATCCGAAGCTACGACCTGAAGGTTGTTCACGTCGGGACCGCCGGACAGCAGCTTGACGTCCAGCCCGGCGTCCTTGAAGTAGCCCTGGTCCAGGGCCGCGTAGTACCCGCCAAACTGCGCCTGGGGGACCCACTGGAGCTGGAACCGCACCGGCGTGAGTGCTGCAGCCGACGGCGAGCTTGTGCCACTCGAACATGCTGCCGCGACGACGACCACGGCCATCAGAAGCGCACCCGCACTCATTCTCTTGAACATCCGTGCCTCCTCCACTCGTTCGCCGGCTCAGCCGCTTCGGCCGCCGGTCCTCCACCTCGACTCCGCACCCGATGGCGGAGCGCCTGACCGTTGGGCGTCCTCGCCCGGATCCCACGGGAGTCCGTGCATTGTCCCTTACTGCCCCATCGCCCGTTGGCTGGAATACCACGGCATGACCAGTCGTTCCAGGACGAGGACGGCGAGGTAGAAGCCGATCCCCAGCAGGCAGGCCAACAGGATCGCGGCCCAGGCGTTCGGATAGCGGAAGACGTACGCCTCGGACGTGATGTAGATCCCGAGCGAGTAGCGCGGACCGCCGAAGTACTCACCGATGACCGCGCCGATGACCGCGAGGGTCGCCGCGATCTTCAGACCAGTGAAGAAGTAGGGCAGCGCGTTGGGAACCCGGACCTTGCGCACGATCTGGACCGGCAAAGCCGCGTACGACAGCATCAGCTCGAGGGCGGCCGGATCGACATCGGTCAACCCCCGGACCGTGTTGATGAGGATCGGGAAGAAGACCATCACAGTCACGATCGCGACCCGGGCGGCGGGGCTCTCGGACCCGAACCAGGCGCTCATGATCGGAGCGAGGGCGATGATCGGGACCGAGCTGGCGGCGACGGCCAGCGGCATCAGGGTGGCCCGAGCGCTGGCCCACCGGCCGGTCGCAAACGCCGCCAGGACGCCGAGGGTCGTCCCAAGGAGCAGTCCGACGAGGGCCTCGAATCCGGTGTACATGACGCCTCGACCGAGGACCGACCACTCCTCGACGAGCGCGCCGACGATGACCGACGGCCGGGGCAGGAGGAACTGCTTGACCTCGAGCACGGTCAACCCGACCTCCCAGAGGAAGATGACCAGGACGAACAGCGCGGTCGCAGGCAGCAGGTCGGTCAGCCTCGCTCGCGCTGCACTTGCCCGAGACGCGCCTCGCGGCGTCGGCGCCGGGGACGTTCTGGGGGTGCTGATCAACCCATCCCTTCCGCTCGGATCCTGGCCGCGTCGGCTCCATCGCCGGCCACGGGGCGACCGGTCGGATCAAACCGCCGGAGGGCCTCGCGGACGTCCGTCACGAGTTCGAAGTAGCGAGCAGATTCGCGAGTGTCGACGTCACGCGGGAGCGGCAGGTCCACGTCGACGACCTGCGCGATCCGGCCCGGGCGCGGCGACATCACCACGACTCGCGTCGACAGGAAGACCGCCTCCGGGATCGAGTGGGTGACGAACACGATCGTCGTGTCGGTCTCGCGCCAGATCTTCATCAGCTCGATGTTCATTCGCTCGCGGGTCATCTCGTCCAGGGCCCCGAACGGCTCGTCCATGAGCAGCAGCTTCGGGTCGAAGGCGAGGGCCCGGGCGATCGCCACCCGCTGCTGCATCCCGCCCGACAGCTGCCATGGATAACGCTTGCCGAACTCTCCCAGCTCGACCAGATCGAGCAAGCGGGCCGAGCGCGCCGAGCGATCGGCGGCGGCGTAGCCCATGATCTCGAGCGGCAGCTCGACGTTCCGGACGACCGTCCGCCAGTCCATCAGGACCGGTGCCTGGAAGACCATCCCGTAGTCGCGATCGAGTCGCGCCCGCTCGGCGGGCTTGGCGTTGACCTCGACGGTGCCGGCGGTCGGCGCGGTCAAGTCGCCGATGATCCGGAGGAGCGTGGACTTGCCGCACCCGGACGGCCCGATGAACGAGACGAATTCGCCCGAGCCG
The DNA here is from genome assembly GCA_038325875.1 of Candidatus Limnocylindrales bacterium. Classification (GTDB taxonomy): domain Bacteria; phylum Chloroflexota; class Limnocylindria; order Limnocylindrales; family CSP1-4; genus Chersky-267. The sequence continues at coordinate 63,342 of JBBQJL010000002.1, read as the reverse complement.
ATGCGCAGGTCGATACCGTCAAGCGCCGTCACCTCCGCCGAGGTCGTGCCGAAGACCTTCCGGACACCGACGAGTTCGACGACCACCGCGACGTCGACCGGGGGCGTCGCTCCGGTCGGTGACGTGGCGGCGCGTCGGTCGGTGCTCATGGTCCCCTTTCGATCGGTCGGTATCGACCACGCAGCAGCAGCCATTCACCGAATCGGATCAGCCCGACGAACACGAGCCCCGTCACGATTGTGGCGAAGATCGTCGCCCACAACCGCTCCGGGGATGTCGTGTAGTACTGGTTGAAGTTGAGGATCTTCGAGCCGAGCCCGAACGGGATCCCCGACGGGAGCTCGCCGATGATCGTCCCGACGATGGCTGCGGCGGCCGCGATCCTGAACGCCACGAACAGATACGGCAGACTGGCCGGCAGGCGCAGTCTCCAGAGCACCTGCCGCTTTGAGGCGGCGTAAGAACGCATCAGTTCGCCGGCTCGCGGATCGAACGAGCGCAAACCACGGATGGCGGCGATGGTGACCGGGAAGAAGGTCAGATAGGTCGCGATGATCGTGACCGATTGCCAGCTCGCGCCGAAGGCGATGACGACGACCGGGGCGACGGCGATGATCGGCACGGTCTGGGATGCCACGACCCACGGAACGAGCGCCCGCTCGAGCAGGCGCGAATGGACGAACAGGATCCCGAGGGCAAGGCCCAGCGCAACCCCCACGGTGAACCCGACAAGTGCCGTCCGGAGCGTATAGATTGCCGAGTCGAGGAGGACGAGCGCGAGCGGCTGCCCGGTTTGTGCCGAGATCTGCCCGAATGCGCCCGCGATGGCCCACAGATGCGGCAATGACAGGTCGTTTGCGATCCGCCAGCGAAGGGGCGGGACGTGTTCGTAGTCGATTCTCAGGCCAAACAGGTCAGCGTGGATCCGCCATGGGTCGCCGCCGATCCATTTGGCGGCCTCCCAGAGTACGACCAGGCCGACGAGGACCACGACGATCCCGACCCCCGGCCGGACTCGTGGGCGGTCCGAACGTTGCGACTCGAGCCCGCGGCCGGCCGAGGCGAGCGCAGTCGTCATCTGACCCGGCCGGCTACGCCCGGACCGCCTCGTCGGCGATGTCGAGGGCGCGGTCGATGATCTCGAAGCCCTCGGCGAGCTGCTCCTCGGTGATGCACAGCGGCGGGTTGGTATGGATCGAGTTGTTGGCGATCATCGTGTACAGGTCGTTGTCGCGGAGGAACCTGCCGATCGCCTTCATCTCGTCGGACGTGCTGTTGAAGTCGGTCATCGGGACGTACGGATCGCGGCTCCGGACCAGGTCGATGATCCCGAACAGCCCCAGGTTCCGGTGCGTGCCAACGCTCGGGTGCTTGGCGTAGAGCGTCTCGTGGTGGCGGCGCAGCACCGTCCCGAGCCGGGCCGCGTTGTCGATCAGCCCGTCCTCCTCGTAGACGCCAAGGGTCGCCACCGCGGCCGCGCAGCTCACGGCGTGGCTGCTGTAGGTCAGCCCGCCGTAGAACATCTTCGTGTCGAACGCCTCGGCGATGTGATGGCGCATCGCGACGGCGCCGAGCGGCAGGTAGCTCGAGGTCAGGCCCTTGGCCATCGTCATCAGGTCCGGGACGGTGTCCCAGTGGTCGATCGCGAACCACTTGCCGGTCCGCCCGAAGCCGGCCATGACCTCGTCGGCGACCATCAGGATGCCGTGCCGATCGCAGATCTCACGCACGCCCTGGATGTAGCCGTCGGGCGGGATGAGGATGCCGTTGGTGCCGACGATCGTCTCGAGGAAGACCGCCGCGATGGTGTGGGCGCCCTCGTACAGGATGACGTCCTCGAGGCCCTGGAGCGCCTCGGCCACCGGCCGCGGCTCCTTCTCGCCCCAGCGGTGGGTGTCCGGGTAGCGGACCACCCCGACGAGGCCGGGCTCGTTGGCCCACCGGCGCGGATCGCCGGTCAGGGTCATCGCCCCCATCGTCGCGCCGTGATAGCTCCGGTAGCGGGACAGGATCTTGTGGCGACCGGTGTAATGGCGGGCGAGCTTGATCGCGTTCTCGACCGCTTCCGCGCCACCGAGGGTCAGGAAGACCTTGTCCATGTCGCCGGGCATGATCTCGGCCAGCTTCGCGCCGAGGCGAGCGCGCGGCTCGCTGGCGAATGCCGGCTGGACATACTGCAGCTTCGTGGCCTGGGCGGTGATCGCGTCGATCACCCGACGATCGCCGTGGCCGATGTTGACGCTCATCAGCTGGCTGTTGAAGTCGATGATCCGGCGACCTTCCGGGGTGTACAGGTAGATCCCCTCGGCCCGGTCGATGGCGATCGGGTCGATGGCGCCCTGGGCCGACCAGGAGAAGAACGTGTGCTCGCGAGACAGGCGGACGATCTCCTCGGAGCTCATCGTCGCGGGGATGGTGCTGGTCGACATCGGGGGCACCTCGGGCTGCGGTCGGACGCGCGGGTTCGGGCCAGCATTACATCACATCGACCCTCCCGCGGGGAGCCCGGTCCGGCCGGCCTCAGCGTCGCCGCCGGACGAGGAACGGCCCCGATCCTCGTCCGGACCGGGGCCGTTCCGATGCGGCCATGGCGATCACGCTCGCCCGGCGAGATCAGTGCTCGCGGTGACGGATGATCCGCTCGCACGAACTGTCGGCGATGTCGCCGCGCCCGATGAAGGCCACATCGAAGCCGGGCCCGCAATGGACCGCATCCGCCGTCCGGTCGCCGCCGGTGTGGATGACGTCGTTGCCGGCCCCGCCGTAGACGATGTCACGCCCGGCCCCGCCATAGATCACGTCGCCGGCGTCCCCGCCGTGGAGGATGTCGGGACCGTCGCCGCCGTACAGCAGGTCATGGCCGAGGCCGCCCCAGATCCAATCCCCGCCGGGACCGCCGCGGATGATGTCAGCCCCCGCCCCGCCGTGGATCTGGTCGCGGTCGGCGCCGCCGAACAGCCAGTCGGCTCCATCGCCGCCCCAGATCATGTCGTTGCCTGTTCCGCCGTCGATCCGGTCGCGACCTCCGAGACCCTCGAGCAGGTCCGCATCGCCGAGTCCGGTGATCACGTCGTGGCCGGCCGTGCCGACGATATGGTCCGGCCCATCGGTCCCGGGCAGGTCCGCCGCGAGGGCGGCGCCCGGGATGGCCAGGGCGGCCACGATGGCGAACGCCGCGGCCGATCGCCGGATGAGAGAGCTGTGCTGTGGATGGCGCATGTCCTACCTCCGAGTACGGATCGAGTCCCGACATCGCCGGGTCGACTCGACCCTAGGGGCACCTCGCTTGATGGTCGCACCGCCCATCGGCCCGGTGTGTAAGGCGACCGTAAGGAGGGTCCCGGCCACGCCGAAGGCGTCGAGATGGTGGTGCGTCGACGCACCGGTCGTCGCCGACATCGGCCCGCTCCAGCGGTGTACCCTCGCCCTCTTCAGGCCGTCACCGCCCTAGACGTGAGGACTCGAGATGCCGCGCAATGTCCGTGGAGCGCTCATCCAGGCAACCTGGACCGGCGACAAGGAATCGATGATCCAGAAGCACGAGCGCTACGCCCACGAGGCGGCCACGCAGGGTGCCCAGGTGATGCTCTTCCAGGAGCTCTTCTACGGGCCCTACTTCTGCCAGGTCCAGGACGCCAAGTACTACGACTACACCGAGCTCATCCCGGACGGCCCGACGACGAAGCGGATGCAGGACCTGGCCAGGCAGACCGGGATGGTCCTGGTCGTGCCGATGTACGAGGAGGATGAGACCGCCTCGGGCATCTACTACAACACCGCCGCCGTGATCGACGCCGACGGGAAGTACCTCGGCAAGTACCGCAAGACCCACATCCCGCACGTCAAGGGGTTCTGGGAGAAGTTCTACTTCCGGCCGGGCAACCTCGGCTATCCGGTGTTCGAGACGGCGGTCGGCAAGGTCGGCGTCTACATCTGTTACGACCGCCACTTCCCGGAGGGCGCCCGAGCCCTCGGCCTGAACGGGGCCGAGATGGTGTTCATCCCGAGCGCGACCAGCCGCGGCCTGTCCGAGTACCTGTGGCGGGTCGAGCAGATCAGCCACGCCGTGGCCAACGGCTATTTCGTCGGGACGATCAACCGGGTCGGCATCGAGCAGGACCTCGGCGATGACGACTTCTACGGTCAGAGCTACTTCTGCGACCCGCGCGGCCAGTTCATCGGCGCTGTGGGCAGCGCGCATGACGAGGAGCTCCTCGTCCGCGACATGGATCTCGACTTGATCACGGAGGTCCGCCAGACCTGGCAGTTCTTCCGCGATCGCCGTCCGGACGCCTACGCCGATCTCGTCCGGCCCTAGCCGATGAACTTCGGGTTCACCCTCAAGCCCGAGCACGACGTCGAGCGGACGCTCGCGCTCACCCGGCAGGCCGAGGCCGCCGGCTTCGCCTACGGCTGGCTGTTCGACTCTCATGTGCTATGGCGCGATCCCTATCCTCTCCTGACGTTGATGGCCGGCGCCACCGAGCAGATGCGCCTCGGGACGTGCGTGACCAACCCGGCCACGCGCGAGCCGAGCGTGACCGCCTCGACCCTGGCCGTCCTCGATGAGCTGAGCGGTGGCCGGATGGACCTGGGCATCGGCCGCGGCGACTCGGCCCGGCGGGTGCTCGGCAAGCCTCCCACGACCATGGCCACGCTCGAGGAGGCGATCGTCGTCATCCGCGACCTGGTCGAGGGCCGGACGGTGACCTACGAGGGAATCGAGCTCCACTTCGGCTGGACCGGGCACTGGAAGCTGCCGGTCTGGGTGGCCGGCTACGGTCCGATGGCGCTGGCCATGACCGGCCGGGTGGCCGACGGGGTGATCCTCCAGCTGGCCGACCCCGACCTCATCCGCTGGTTCGCCGGCCAGGTCCGCGCGGCCGAGGACGCAGCGGGGCGGCCGCGTGGCTCGGTCCGGATCCAGGCGGCCGCGCCGGCCCATCTCGGCGACGTCGAACTGTGTCGCGCCCGGACGCGCTGGTTCCCTGCACTGGTCGGCAACCACGTGATGGACCTGGTCAACAGGTACCCGCGCGAGCAGCTGCCCGAGTCGCTGACCGGCTACATCACGGACCGGACCGGTTACGACTACCAGCACCACGCCGAGGTCGGCTCGACCAACGCCGGCTTCGTCGGCGACGAGGTGACCGACCGGTTCTGCGTCCTCGGCTCGGTCGACGATCACCTGGCCAAGCTCCACGAGCTGGCCGCGGCGGGCGTCGACCAGTTCAACATCTACCTGATGAACGGTGACGAGGAATCGGTCCTCGAGGTCTACGGCCGGGAGATCGTGCCGGTGATGCGCGGCGTCGCGGCCAGCGGCCCGGAACCGCGAGTGGTGGAGGAGTCCTGATGCGCACGCTCATCGCGAACGGCACGATCGTCACGGCGGAGGGCTCCTCGGCAGCCGACGTCCTGGTCGACGGCGAGACGATCGTCGCGATCGGGCACGACCTGGCCGGTCAGGGGATGGCCGTCGACGACACGATCGACGCATCCGGCAAGTACGTCATCCCGGGTGCGATCGACGTCCACACCCACATGGAGCTGCCGTTCGGCGGGACGTTCGCCAAGGACACCTTCGAGACCGGGACACGGGCAGCTGCGTTCGGCGGGACGACGACCATCGTCGATTTCGCGGTCCAGTCGCGCGGGAAGTCACTCCGCGAGGGGCTCGATGCGTGGCACGCCAAGGCCGAGGGCAACGCGGTCGCCGACTACGGCTTCCACATGATCATGAGCGACGTCAACGACGACACCCTGGCCGAGATGGACGCGCTCGTCGCCGAAGGCGTCCCCGACTTCAAGCTGTTCACGGCCTATCCGGGCGTCTTCTACAGCGACGACGGGGCGATCTTCCGGGCGATGCAGCGGACTGCCCGGAACGGCGGATTGATCATGATGCACGCCGAGAACGGGATGGCGATCGACGTGGTGGCGGCTGACGAGGTCGCCGCAGGGCACACCGACCCGTACTACCACGGCGTCGCCCGCTACCCGATCTTCGAGGGCGAGGCGACCAACCGGGTGATCCGCCTGGCCGAGGCGGCCGGGGTGCCCGTCTACATAGTCCACCTCTCGGCGCGCGATGCGCTCGACGCGGTCCGGGGCGCCCGCGACCGCGGTGCGCTGGCCTTCGCCGAGACCTGCCCCCAGTACCTGTTCCTGTCGCTCGACGACATGGGCGACGGGTTCAACGGCGCGAAGTTCGTGTGCTCGCCGCCGCTCCGGACGGCCGACCACCAGGCCGAGCTGTGGAGCGGCCTGATCAAGGACGATCTCCAGGTGGTCTCGACCGATCATTGTCCGTTCGATTTCCACGGCCAGAAGGAGCTCGGCCGGGGCGACTTCCGGAAAGTCCCCAACGGACTGCCGGGCGTCGAAGACCGGGTCGACCTGCTCCATGACGGCGGGGTCGTCGGCGGGCGCATCTCGCGCGAGCGCTGGGTCGAGGTCATCTCGACCGCGCCGGCCAGGATGTTCGGGATGTACCCGCGCAAGGGGTCGGTGTCGATCGGTGCCGACGCCGATCTGGTCGTCTACGACCCGAACGCCACGCGGACGATCAGCGCGGCGACCCACCATATGAACGTCGACTACTCGTGCTACGAGGGTCGGACGGTCCAGGGCCGCTCGGACGTGGTCCTGTCACGCGGCTCGGTCATCGTCCGCGATGGCCAGTTCACCGGCCACAAGGGCCACGGCCGGTTCGTCAGGCGCTCGACCGCCGACTTCGTCAGATTGGGCTGAGCTGCGCGATGGCCTCTTCAACGTTGCCGTGTCCGGTGACGTCTACTTGACGGCCGCGACTGGCGGGACTGGCTCGATTCTGTCGATGCGGTTCTAGACTTGGTCGCCGTCGGTGGCCGCCCGATTTCGATGCCGCCGTCATATCTCATACGGCGGGCAACCGCCTCATGACCTAGCGTTGCGCGACCGGCATGAAGGCGACCTCGTGAAGCCCTAGGCCGGGGAGACGTGATCGGCGTCGGTGCGTCCGTCCGCTTCGAGCGTGGGAGCTCCGCCCACGAGCTTGCGCACTACCCCGCTTCCCGGCCGAGGACTTGGCCTCTCGTGGCAGCGAGGTGTGTACGGGACGACTACAAACTCTTGACAGTCTGGCCTCATGGGCGGATGCTGGCTTGCGCACGGGCGCCATGCTCGGGCGGGCGAGCCGAACGCCTCAAGTATGGGGTGGAGGGTGACTCATCGCGTCGGCCGCGTGAGCCTCAGCCTCGTGCTCTGCGCAATCTTTCTCGGCGCTTCCCCAGGATCAGGTCTCGCAGCGTACTGCCAGCTCTATGCTCCCAATGACGGCGGAGCCAAGGTCTACAACGGCACGTCTGTCGCCTCGGGAACGTCCGCAACCATCGACCTGGAGACCGCGGCTGTCTCGGCGGGACAGATCGTCGCCCATCCTCTCCAGATCGCGTCGAACTCAAGCGATGACTTCGTCGGCTGGGGTACGTACCGAGGTGCCGCAACGAACGGCCATGGGTCGTCTGATTGCCCCGCCAACTTCGGTGCAGGCTGGCACACGTATGTAGACGGTTCGGCCTTCGGTGTCTACTTCTGCCAAGGTGGATTCGGTGACCTCAGTTCGAATGCGTCGGCTCAGGTATTCAAGTTCTACCGCGGCCAATGCTCGGGCCTTAGCAAGTGGGTCTTCTTCCTGAACGGCGTCAACGAAGTGTGCAAGTCGATCGATGGCTCGTCCGGCACGAACACAGCGGGCAGCGAGACGGTCCCACACGGAACAGTCCTGAATGCCACAGTTCGGTACTACGCGCTGAAGGTCAAGTTCGCTGCTGGGTGGGCGGACTGGGGATCGAACTCGTCCGTCTGTATCACCGACCCGCCGTATTACATCAACACGCTCTCAGCAACGGACTTCAGAGTCCTCGACCGATGATCAGACTGCTGGTCGGCCTGGTGTCACTCGTCCTTGTAGGATGTGTCTCGTCGGCGGGTGCGTCGCCTGCGGCGCCTGGATCGCCGATCGGATCTGGTGGGACATCGTCGGAGCAAGATGGGTCGCCGGTCGCGTCGGCCGCCCCGACGGGCAACCCTTCCCCGACCGGGGCCATCGCGTCGTCCGAGCCGGGGGACGGGAGCCCACAGCCCGGAGGGCCCCCCTCGAGCGTCGCTGCCATATCGCCGGGCTGCGAACCAGCGACAAGCCCGACCTTCACCACCGACTTCGGCGCCTACCCGCCGCCATTCGGACGACCACCATCGCCTGCCATCCTTGATTCCGGAGGGGCCCCGATCACATCCCCTGCGGACCTCGCCATCCCGGGCTTGGAGGCGCTGGTGCCACGACGGGTCCCGCGGGATCTTGGCGAGGTTCTGACCCTCAAGGACGATCGTTCAGACCGCCACGGGATGAGGCTGTACTACGGCGTCGGCGCGATCAGTGATACGGCGACGCTCGATGACTTCCTCGCGACCGGAGGAGTCCTCGTGAACCAGTGGAAGTCCGACGGCCAGACCGCCCGGACCGTGTTCGACTCCGTCGGCAAGCGAGCTGTCTCGGTCGCAGTCGGTCCGTATCAGGCCGCGATAGTCCATGGCGATGAGATCCGGACCAAGATCAGGCCATTCGGGCTGTACTGGTCGGACGGAACTCGCGACTTCTCGATCCTGGCCGGCGTGGACCGACCCGAAACGGTCATCGATCTGGCGAGATCGATCTACTGCCCCTGACCGGACTTGCACCCGGTGGCCTACACCGGGTCAGCGGTTGCGCGGGAAGCCCAGGTCGACCTTCGAAGTGCCCGGATCGGGCCAGCGCTCGGTGATGACCTTGGTCCGGGTGTAGAACTGGATCCCGTCCGGGCCATACATGTGGAGGTCGCCGAAGAGGGACGCCTTCCAGCCGCCGAACGAGTAGTAGGCGACCGGCACGGGGATCGGCACGTTGACTCCGACCATCCCGGCGTTCACGTCGAACTGGAACTGGCGGGCCGCTCCCCCGTCGCGGGTGAAGATGGCCGTGCCGTTGCCGTACGGGTTGTCGTTGATGAGCTTGAGCGCCTCGCCGTAGGTGGCGACCCGGACGACGGTCAGGACCGGTCCGAAGATCTCGTCGCGGTAGCAGTCCATGTCCGGCGTCACGTCGTCGATGAGCGACACGCCGAGGAAGAACCCGTCGCCGCGATAGGCCGGGTCCTCGCGCCCGTCAACGAGCAGGCTGGCGCCCTGGGCCTTGCCGCTGTCGAGGTACGAGGCGACCTTGTCGCGGTGCTCGCGGGTGACCAGCGGCCCCATCTCCGAGGATGGGTCGGAGCCGTTGCCGACCTTGATCTTGGGCAGACGCTCGCGGATCGCCTCGACCAGCGGATCCGCCACCGACCCGACCGCGACCAGGGCCGAGATGGCCATGCACCGCTCGCCAGCCGAGCCGTAGGCTGCCGAGACCGCCGCATCGGCGGCCATCCCGATGTCCGCGTCGGGCAGGACGATCATGTGGTTCTTGGCCCCGCCGAGCGCCTGGACACGCTTGCCGGCCTTCGTGCCCGTCTCGTAGATGTAGCGGGCGATCGGGGTCGACCCCACGAAGGAGACGGCCTGGATGGTCGGGTGAGCGAGGATCGCGTCGACGGCCACCTTGTCGCCATTGATGACGTTGAACACACCGTCCGGCAGGCCGGCCTGCTTGAGCAGCTCGGCCACCAGCATCGACGCCCCTGGGTCCTTCTCGGACGGCTTCAGCACGAACGTGTTGCCGCAGGCGATCGCATTGGCGAACATCCACATCGGGACCATCGCCGGGAAGTTGAACGGGGTGATCCCGGCGACCACGCCGAGCGGCTGGTGGATCGAGAAGACATCGACGCCGGTCGAGACCTGCTCGCTGAAGCCGCCCTTGAGCAAACTCGGGATGCCGCATGCGAACTCGACGTTCTCGATTCCGCGGGCCACCTCGCCGAGGGCGTCGGATGTGACCTTGCCATGCTGGGCCGTCAGCAGCGCGGCCAGCTCGGCTCGATGCTGGTCGAGCAGCTGCCGGATCCGGAACAGGATCTCGGAGCGGCGGGCGAGCGAGGTCGCCCGCCAGGCTGGGAACGCCGCAGCTGCGGCGGCCACGGCGCGGTCGACCTCCTCGACGCTGGCGAAGTCGACGGCGTGGGTGCGCTGGCCGGTGGCCGGATCGTAGATCGGACCCTCACGGCCCGAGCTGCCGGGCACGGTCCGGCCGTCGATCCAGTGGCTGACCCGGCCGACGGGGGCGGGTGTCGCGGGGGTCGGCGCCCCGCCGGAAGGCTCGGCGATCTGGGCCATCGGGTGACCTCTCTATGACAACGGTTCAGCCACCGAGGATACCGCTTCCGGGTCAGAACCGGCGATGCGTCTCCGGGTCCGGCCACTCGAGGTCCGTGGCCGATGTTGGGGGCGCAGGCCCGGCCGCGGTCGCCGGCGGCGGCTTATCCGCGCCGGACGCGGACGGCTCGTCCCAGATGTACGGCACTGCGGGCGTGGCGGCAGCCATGGGGGCGGCGTCCGTCCCGGGGCCGGCGACCGCCACAGCGCTGGCGGCGGCATCCCGCCCAGCGAGCTCGTTGACCACGTCCCCGCTGCGTCGCCGCCTGCGGACGACGATCGCGCCATACGCCACCACGGCGATGGCGATGATCCCGAGGTCGATGAGTTGCTCGGCGCGGAAGGGCCCGAGCACCGTCGGGTCGCGCCAGGTCGCGGCGACCCCGAAGCGAACGACCGCCCAGCCGCCCAGCGCGACCGCGAAGGCGCGACCGTCGCGGCTCCGGAACGCGCCGAGGAGCCAGGCGGCGACCATCAGCCCGAGAAGGACGCCGACCCCGATCGCCTCGTACGCCTGGGCCGGGATCGACGGGACGTCCGCCCCGAGGCTGCCCCACGGCCCGGGTCCGAGGTAGCGGGTGGCCTGATCGAGCGTCGACGGGATGCCCTGGCCGGTCCCGCCCAGGACGTTGGCCGCCTTGCCGATCGACAGGGCCAGCAGCATCGGCACGACCGCGACCCAGTACCAGCGCCGGACCGGCGCATCGAACAGCCGCGCGACGAGCCCTCCCGTCAGGGCGCCCAGGACGACCGCACCCGACAGCGCCAGCCCGCCCGTGGCCGGATCGACGATCGCGCTCGGGAACCGGCTGAAGTAGTCCAGGTGGAGGGCGACGTACGCGATCCGACCGCCGATCACCGCGCCAGGCACGATCCCGACCGCGATGTACAGGATGTCGTCGCGGCGAAGGTGGCTGAACAGCTCGCCGCTCCCCGGCTCAGAGACCGGCACCGGAACGCGTCCGGCGATGAACGCCGCCCCGACGAGGGCGATGAGGATCGCCAAGGCGATCCCGAGCGTCTCCCAACGGACCGTCCAGTCGCCGATGTGGAGCAGCGGGTCGAAGGTCAACGTGATCACGGCGAGCGGCACGGCGGCAGTGTAACGAACCCACCCGGTCGCACGTCGTCGCGATGTCCGGAAGGTGTCGGCGGGCCGACACCCTCGCTGTCCATTGGCCGGTGCGGAGTCGCGCGGGCGGCATCGATAGTCGTCGCCAACGACGTCTTGGATGAGCTCGAAGGCTCAGCCTCGATCTCCGCCAAGGAGACGTCGCTCTGGCGGTCCGGGGGCGGTGAGCCGGGGGGCTCACCGGGACCGCCAACGTCGCCGCACGCCGACACGCAGCCGCGCAGGCTGAGGTCGAGCGTCTGCCCGGCGGCGAACCGATCGTACGGTGGAGACCGCGTTGGGAAGCTCGAACCCCGCGACCGACCGGACCGAGGTCCGGACGACCGTTCGAGGCGGCCGCCCGAGGGCGATCGACGCGCCCCTCCGACCGAAGCCATGTCCACTCGACGTGCGGGTCCTCGGCCGGGTCGAGCTGGCGGTGGGCGGCCGGGAGATCCGACTGGCCTCGCGCAGCGCCCAGGCGCTGATGGCGGTCCTCGCGCTGAAGCCCCGCGTCCGCACTCGCGAGGCCGTCGCCGCCGAGATCTGGCCCGACGGCGATGGATCGGGCACATCGGCCTCGCTGCGTCAAGCCCTCTGGCTGGTGCGCTCGGCGTTCGCCGCGGCGGGCCTCGAATTGGGCGACTACCTGGACATCGACGCCGAAGTGATCGGATTCCGTGCGTGCGCGCTGGTCGATGTCGATGCCGTTCGGTTCGAGGCCGGGCTCCGGACGCTGACGAGTGGACCCGAGGAGGCGATCGCGCTGTACCAGGGAGACCTCGCCGAATGCCTCGCCCTCGAGTGCTTCGCGGTCGACCGCGAGCGGTTGTCCGACGCCTATGAGGATGCCCTCGCGCTGGTTGCCGAACGCCGACTGCTGGCCGGCGATCTCGACGGAGCGCGCGACGCCGCGGAGCGCCTGCTCGCCCGCGATCCCCTGCGCGAAGAGGCCCATGCGGCCCTGCTCCGGGTCCACGGTCGGGTCGGGTCCCGCTCGCAGGTGATCCGCCAGTACCGTCGCGTGACCGAGCTGCTCGATCGCGAGCTGGGGGTCGAGCCCCTGCCCGAGACCGACGCCGCCTACCGCGTGGCGCTGGCCGATGCGCTGGGGCGTTCGCGGGTCCGGGCAGCAAGCGTGGCGTTCGGCGGACAACCGGTCCGAGTTCTCCGGGCGGTCCGCCAGAGCGCGGTGATCAACTCGATCGCCCGACGCTGATCGGCGGAACCCCTCGTGGGCGCGGCCCGTCCTGGCATGGCAGACTCAACCCGTGACCTTCGAGGGCTCCGTGATCCGCCGCTCGATCCTCCTTATCGCGTTGCTCCCGGCGATCGCCGCCTGCTCGTCTGGATCGACGGCATCGATCGGCCCGACCGAAGGGGTGCCGTCCGGTGGCCGCCCTTCGTTCGCGATGAGCTCCCCGTTCAAGACCGCGCCCGCGACCAGTGCGCCGGTGACCGGTGAGGTGCCGGCCGAGGTCATGATCGCCGCCACGGCCGACCTGGCCTCGCGGACCGGTCTCGACCCGACGACCTTCAAGGTCGTCCATTCCGAGCAGGCGATGTGGCCGGACGGCTCGCTCGGCTGCCGCGTCCCCGGCCAGATGTACATCCAGGTCGTTACCCCCGGCTACTGGATCGTCCTGGAAGCCGACGGAAAGCCCTACGACTACCGCGCCACGGACAAGGGGGTCGTCCGCATGTGCGACGAGCCGACCCCGCAGCCACCGTCCGGCTGACGGCCCGTCGGGCAGCCCTGCCCACGGTGGCCGACGAAACGCTCACCGAGCGGCAGCACGGTCAGTCCGTCGACCAGGCCGGTCAATGGCGATCTTGTCAAAACTGACGGCAAGGGTCGGGTCCATGCGGGCAGGAGCGCCGCGGGCCGCGGGGGTCTGCCGCAGCCCGCGGCCGGTTGTTCAGCCGAGCTTGTCGACGAGCTCGCGGACGGCGCTGACCGAACGGTCGAAGGCGATCCGCTCGTCGGCCGTCAGCTCGATCTCGAAGACGCGCTCGAGACCGCTCGCACCGAGGACGGCGGGCACCCCCACGAACAGGCCGTCGACCCCGAACTCGCCCTGGAGCAGGACGGCGCAGGGCAGCACGCGCTTCCGATCGAGCAGGATCGACTCGACCATCTCGAACGTGCTGGCGGCCGGCGCGTAGAACGCCGAGCCGGTCTTGAGCAGCGCGACGACCTCGGCCCCGCCGTTGGCGGTCCGCTGGCACAGGGCGGCGACCCGCTCGGGACTCAGCAGCTCGGTGATCGGCACGCCGGCGACGGTCGAGTAGCGCGGCAGCGGGACCATCGTGTCGCCGTGACCGCCGAGGACGAAGGCGTGGGTGTCCTCGACCGAAACGCCCAGCTCCTGGGCGATGAACGTCCGGAACCGTGCCGAGTCGAGGACGCCGGCCATCCCCAGGACGCGCTCCCGCGGGAAGCCCGAGGCCTGGACCGCGACGTGGCACATCGCATCGAGCGGGTTCGTCACGATGATCAGGATGGCGTCCGGGGAGTGCTTGGCCGCCTGCTCGACGACGGACCGAACGATCCCGGCGTTCTTGGCCAGCAGGTCGTCACGGCTCATCCCCGGCTGGCGAGCCAGGCCGCTGGTGACCACCACGATGTCGCTGTCCGCGCTGTCGGCGTAGTCGTTCGTCCCGAGGACTCGGGCGTCATGCCCGACCACCGGCGCCGCCTCGGCCAGGTCGAGCGCCTTGCCCTGCGGCAGCCCCTCGACGATATCGACCAGGACGACGTCGGCCAAGCCGGCCTCGGCGATCCGCTGGGCGGTGGTGGCGCCCACGTTGCCCGCACCGACGACGGTGACTTTGCTGCGCGACATCGGCGATCGGCTCCTTCAGAACGCGGACCCTGGGGGCCCCAGATCGTATACCCCGCTCAGCGCGACTCGGGTCGCTAGCGCCCGACCCGCGGTCCTGCGCTGCGCACGGCGTCGGATGTCCCGTCGTGATAGTTCGCGAAGTTGGCGGCGAACATCGCGGCCAGCTTGGCGGCCTGGCGGTCGTAGGCGTCGGTGTCCTGCCAGGTCGAGCGGGGCTGGAGGAAGTCGGCCGGGACGTCCGGACACGACGTCGGCACGGCGACCCGGAAGATCGGGTCCTCGACGGTCGGGATGCCGTCGAGCCGACCGTCGAGGGCGGCTCGGACCATCGCCCGAGTGTGGTTGATGTTCATCCGCTCGCCGGTCCCGTACGGACCGCCGGTCCAACCCGTGTTGACCAGCCAGACCGGTACGTCCCACTTCGCCAGGCGCTCGACGAGCATCGCGGCGTACTCGCCGGGGTGGCGGGGCATGAACGGCGCCCCGAAGCAGGCGCTGAATGTGGCCTTCGGCTGCTTGATCCCGATCTCGGTCCCGGCCAGTTTGGCCGTGTAGCCGCTGATGAAGTGGTAGGCGGCCTGATCGTGGGTCAGCCGTGAGATCGGCGGCAGCACGCCGAACGCGTCGGCCGTGAGGAGCACGACGTGCGTCGGCTGGCCGGCCATCCCGGTCGGGTCCGCGTTGCCGATGAACTCGAGTGGATAGGCGCCCCGGGTATTCTCGGTGATCCGATCGGAGTCGAGGTCGAGCGCGCGCGTTCGCGGATCGAGGTCGACGTTCTCGAGGATCGTCCCGAAGCGCTTCGTCGTCTGGAAGATGTCCGGCTCGTACATCGGCGACAGGCGGATCGTCTTGGCGTAGCAGCCGCCCTCGAAGTTGAACACGCCGTCCTCACCCCAGCCGTGCTCGTCATCGCCGATCAGGCTCCGGAGCGGGTCCGCGGACAGGGTGGTCTTGCCCGTGCCCGACAGGCCGAAGAACACGACCGGGTCGCCGGCCACGCCGACGTTGATCGCCGAGTGCATCGGCAGGACGCCCTCATCGGGCATCAGGTAGTTCATCACAGTGAAGGCCGACTTCTTGATCTCGCCGGCGTACTCGGTCCCGACGATGATGATCTCCATCCGCCGCAGGTGGACGAGGATGGCCGTCTCGGATCGGGTCCCCTCACTGGCCGGATCGGCCTTGAACGACGGCACGTTGATGATCGTGAAGTTGCGGACGAAGGTGTCGAGGTCCGCCGCGCTCGGCCGGCGGAACAGGTTCCGGGCGAAGATGCTGGCCCAGGCGGTCTCGGTGTAGACGCGCAGGCTGCGCCGATGGGCCGGATCCGCGCCGATGAAGCAATCCTGGGCATACAGGACCTTATCGGCGACGTACTCGACCAGGCGGGCCCGGAGGCGGTCGTAGTGGGCCTCGCTGATCGGGCGATTGACGGGGCCCCACCAGATCTTGTCCTGGCTACCGGGCTCCTCGACGATGAACTTGTCCTCGGGACTCCGGCCGGTGTGCTTGCCGGTCCGGACGACGAGCGGTCCCGCCGCGGCGACCAGACCCTCCCCCGCCCGGATGGCGTCCTCGTACAGCTCGGCCGTGGACAGGTTGGCGCGGACGGAGCGCCCGAGGTCGGGCGTCGCCTTGGAAGGGGTTCGGGTGGCGGTCACTGGTGGTCGCTCCCTGGTCAGCGGCGGCACGGATCGAGCCCGTGCCCATGTCATGGGCTATCGGTTCGACCGGCCGCGCGTGCCTCTGATGCTGAGCCGGTATGGCCCAGCGGAGGGAGTCGGCTTCCGCAGTCGACCCAATGCTACATCGGCGGTCGGGTTGCGACAAGGTTGCGGACTCATTGCGTCGGGGCGGGGGCGCAGGTCGATCCCGACAGCCCTGCTGCGAGCGGTGCCCACGGCGCGACCGCCGAGACGACCCTCCGCCCGTGGCCCGATCAGGTTCCGATCGTGGCACCATCCCCGATCACCACCGTATGATCGTGGCGGCAATCCCGCCGCCTGCGAGTCCGACCACGGAGGTCCACCACCGAACGTGCCAGCCCCGAAGCGCAAGACCGTCTACCGGAAGCCGCCTCCACCGAAGCCGCCGATCCCCGGCGTCATTGCCCCCGAAACGTACGTCCGTCCGACCGTCGCCGAGATCAACACCGCCGCGCGACACGGCCGGACCGACCTCGCCATCGGCGACAAGGTCCGGATCAACGGGACGGGCCTGTTCAACGGCGAGATCGCGGTCATCGAGCGGTTCGGCGGAGCGGTCATCCCGACCGCCCACGTGCGGACCGAAGGCGGAGGGACCCGCCAGGTCCGGACGATCGACCTGGAGCCGATCGAGTAGGCGGGGAGGGCAAGCCCCGGTCGCCCGTCCGGCCTGGCCGGGCGACGGTCGGCTAGGCCTCGTCGAGAGCGCGTCGCAGGTCGGCCACGAGGTCCTCGGCGGACTCGATCCCGACCGACAGGCGGATGAGCGCGTCCTCCACCTGGAGGCTCGAGCCGGCCACCGATGCGTGGGTCATCAGGGCCGGCAGCTCGATCAGCGATTCGACCCCGCCGAGCGACTCGGCCAGGGTGAAGATGCGGGTCCCCTCGCAGATCGCGATCGCTCGCTCACGGGCGTCGCGCGCGTGGCGACCGCCGGGCCGCGGCGCGAACGAGACCATCCCGCCGCCCGAGCGCATCTGGCGCGCCGCCACCCCGGCCTGCGGGTGGGCGTGCGCCCCGTCGACCAGGCCCGGGTAGCGGACCCACTCGACGTCGTCGCGCTCGGCCAGGTAATGCGCCACCGCCGCCGCGTTGGTGGCATGCCGTTCCATCCGCAGGGCGAGCGTCCGCAGGCCGCGCAGGACAAGGAAGCAGTCGAACGGCCCGGGCACGGCGCCCATCGCGTTCTGCAGGAAGCGCAGCCGCTCGCCCAGGTCGTCGCGGTTCGTGATCGCGATGCCGCCGACGACGTCCGAGTGCCCAGCCAGGTATTTCGTCGCGGAGTGGAAGACGATGTCCGCCCCGAGCACCAGCGGGCGCTGGATGGCGGGCGAGGCGAACGTGTTGTCGACGACCAGCAGGGGACGCTCGCCTAGGGCGCCGATGTGGGCGTCGAGCCGTTCCGCCACCGCCTCGATGTCGATGACCTTGAGGTGCGGGTTGGACGGGGTCTCGAGCCACACGACCCGGGTCCGGGCGTCGAGCCCTTCGCGAAGCGCACGAACCGGGTCGGTCGCGAGGTCGAGCCAACTGGTGGTCACCCCGCGTGGCCGGGCGACTCGCTCGAGGTAGCGCCAGGTGCCGCCATACACGTCGTCGCCGGCCAGGATCGCCTCGGCGGGACCGACCAGCTCGGCGATGGCGGCGGTCGCCGCCGACCCACTGGCGAACGCGATCCCGTGCCGGCCGCCCTCGAGGGCCGCCACGGCCCGCTCCAGTCGCTCGCGGGTCGGGTTCTGGCTGCGCGCGTATTCGTAGCCGCGGGTCGGCCGCCCGACGCCCTGCTGGGCGTACGTACTGGTCTGGTAGATCGGCGGCGAGACGGCCCCGGTCAGCTCATCGGGCTCCTGACCGGCATGGACCGCCAGCGTCTCGAAGGTCAGCGCGTCTCCGGCGGGATCGTGGCCCATCAGCGGCCGGCCTCAGCTTCCGTCCGACGAGTGGTGGGTCAGGTACTCGAGCACATCGAGGCGGGTGACGATACCGATCGGGCGCCCGTCGTGGACCGCGAGGAGGGCCGCCGCGCCGCCGGTCAGCTGGGCGAACGCCTCAGCCAGCGAGGCTTCTGAAGCGACCGTCGGGAGCGGTCCGTCCATGATCTCCCCGACGGTCCGCTCGACGGCCGCGGGATCCCGGAACGCGCGGTCGAGCAGGCCCTTCTCCGAGATCGCCCCGACGATCGACCCGAGGTCGTCGCCGGAGGCGGCCTCCGAGACCGGCATCTGGCTGATCCCGTAGTCCTGGAGGATGGCGATCGCCTCGCCGACCCGCTGCGTCGTCCGGGCGATGACGAGATCCGGGCGATCGCCGCCATGGTGTCGGCCGGCCAGCAGCTCCGACACCCGGGTGACCGCTCCGGGCCGGTCCATCAGGCCGTTCACCCGCATCCACTCGTCGCTGTAGAGCTTCGACAGGTAGGACCGCCCGCCATCGGGGAGGATGACCACGATCACCCGATCCGCGGCGGTCTCAGGGTCCTCGGCCATGATCCGGCGCGCCTCGTCCAGGGTGGCGATGAGCGCGGTCCCGCACGACTCGCCGGCCAGGATGCCCTCCTCGCGAGTCAGCCGGCGGGCGGCCGCGAACGCGTCCCGGTCCGAGACGCGGACCCACCGATCGACGACCGCAGCGTCGTACGTTCCGGGAAAGAAGTCCTCGCCGATGCCTTCGGTGAGATACGGCCGGGCGGTGTCGCCGGACAGGACGCTCCCCTCCGGGTCGGCGCCGACGACCACGATCGACGGGTTCTGGCGCTTGAGATAGCGGGCAGTGCCGGTGATCGTGCCGCCCGTCCCCACGCTCGCCACGAGGTGACTGATCCGACCATCGGTCTGGTGCCATAGCTCGGGGCCGGTCGTGGCCTCGTGCGCGTTCGGATTCTCCTGGTTCCAGTACTGGTCCGGTTTGAACGCGCCGGGGATGTCCCGGGCCAGCCGGGCGGCGACCGAGTAGTAGCTCTCGGGGCTGGCCGGATCGACGTTCGTCGGGCAGAGGACCACCTCCGCACCGTACGCCCGGAGGAGCTGCTGCTTCTCGGTGGACTGCTTGTCGGCCATCACGAAGATGCAGCGATAGCCCTTGAGCACCGCCGCGATCGCCAGGCCGTGCCCGGTGTTGCCGCTGGTCGGCTCGATGATCGTCCCGCCGGGCTTGAGCAGGCCGTCGCGCTCGGCCGCCTCGATCATCGGCAGGCCGATCCGATCCTTGACCGAGCCACCCGGATTCATCGTCTCGAGCTTGGCCAGGATGAGCGGCTGGCGGTCCAGCGGCCCGAGCTCGCGGGTGACTCGGGTCAGGCGGACGAGTGGGGTGTTCCCGACGAGGTCGAGGATCGATCCGGCGTACTCCATCACGCCGGAGTATGGCGGAAGCTAGGTGGGCCGGTCCCCGGCCGGCGGATCGCCGTCGAGCGCGTCGGGTGCCGCGGCGCGATCAAGCCGACCCTTGCGCAGGAGCAGCCAGGTGAGGCGCTCGCGCAGCCGACGCGGGTGGGCGGTCGGATCGATGGTCCAGGGGTAGAGCTGCTCGACCGCCGGACCGAGACGCTCGGCGAACCGGTCGGTCAGCCGATGGGCGAGGGCGAGCTCTTCGCGCGAGCCCTCGGCGGGTGACCGGCCGTCCCACTCGGCGCCGAGCAGCTCGGCGACCGTGGTCGGCGGCAGGACCCGTGCGGTTAGCCGCCGCCCGAGGTAGAGCTCCTCGGTCCCGGCCATGGCCAACAGGACGAGCGGCGGCTGGGTCCGCAGGGCGATCAGGGCGGCGCCGGTCCGGAACGGGCCGATCCGGCCGGCCGGCCCGCTGACCGTGCCCTCCGGCATCTGGGCGAAGACCGCGCCGTTGGCGATCACCGCCCGGGCGGCGGCAACGTGCTTCTCGACGCCGACCCCGCCCCGCCAGACGGGGAGCAGGCCGCCGAGCCGATGGATCAACGCCTCGCGCCAGCGCGAACCGAAGGCAGACGGCCCCGACCCGAGGAACCAGACCCTGGGCTGGAGCGGCAGCGTGGCTATGACCACGAACGGATCCATCCAGCCGCGATGGGCCGCGGCGATGACGATGTAGCCGCCGCGTCGCGGGAGCAGCTCGCGGCCCTCGACCTGGAGATGGAACCGGAACAGGCCGAACAGGACCACCCGAGCGACGATCGCCATGAACCGGACCAGCAGGCCGGCATCGGCCTCCGGCGGGCGACCGAGCCAGTCCAGGCCCTCGACCGCGCCGCCGCGAGCCGCCGCCATCGCCTCGGGCGAGATCCGTCCCGGTGGCGGTCGGCGGCGGCGGGACGGATCGTGCTCAGCCGACGGCTCGTTCGGCGATCCGGTCGGCTGACCCGAGGTCAGGGTCATGGCCGGTCGGCTTGATCCGGTTCGGGTTCGGTGTCGGCCTCGGGGTCCTCGGACGTGGCGTTCCGCGCTGCCAGGGCTGCCCGCTCCTCAGCCTCGAGCTCGCCCACGCTCGGGCCCTTCCGAGCGTGGCGGACGATGAGGATCGTGGTGACCAGGACGATGGTGATCCCGGACACGATCTGGGCCGTCGGGACGCCGCCGACCGTCCAGTTGTAACCCGAGCGGAGGAACTCGAGGAAGAACCGGGTCAGGCTGTACCAGATGAAGAAGGCCAGAAGCAGGTCTCCGGCGCGGAGCCGGTCCGAGTAGCGCCGCCCGAGCCAGAGCAGGAACAGCATCCCGATGACCGCCGACACCGCTTCGTACAGGAACAGTGGCTGGAAATGTTGGCCCAGGGTCGCCAACGGGTCGGAGCCGGGCGGGCAGGCATAGGCCGCCACCCGGTTCTTGCACTGGATGGCGATCCCCCACGGCAGCGACGTCTCCGGGCCGTACAGCTCCTGGTTGAAGTAGTTCCCGAACCGGCCGATCGCCTGCATCGCGAACAGTGCCGGCGCCACGACGTCCGCCCAGCGCCAGAACGACTGGTGCTTCCAGCGGAGGTAGGCCCACGCGGCGATCGTCCCGGTCAGCAGTCCGCCGTAGACCCCGAGGCCGCTGAACCCCGTGAAGGCGTAGCTACCGTCGGCCGCACGCCGGATCGGCAGGAAGATCGTCAGCAGGTCGTCCTTGTACAGGACCCACTGGTCGATGACGTGATACAGCCGCCCCCCGATGAGCGCGGCGACCGCGACGATGATCAGGCCGTTGACGATCAGCTCGGCGTCGAGGCCACGCCGGCGCGCCTCGCGAACCATGATCTGGTATGCCGCCAGGAGGCCGAGGGCGTAACAGATGCCGTACCAGTACACCGGCAGGGGCCCGATCTGGACAGCGATGGGGTTCGGCGTGAAGTCGATCATCGTCGGCGAGTGTAGTCGGTCCAGGGTCGGTGCCCGCTCCCGTCCGTATACTGGCGCCCGATGTCCGCCATCACCCCAGCCGCGAGCCGCCCCGCGTGAACGCCGAGTTCCAATGGTGGTTGCTCATCCTCGGCATCGTCATCGGTGGGGCGCTGGTCTACCTGGTCATGGCCGATCTGCGCACGGATGATGCCGACGGACAACCGCCCGGCGACGAGACCGAGCCGTGGGACGACGAGACCGAGCCATCAGCTCCGCGCGATCCCGACATGGAGGGCGACCGCCCCCAGGGCGAGCCGACGGTGGCTGACCTCCCGTAGGCCGGCCCGGGTCATCGTCGTGGCGAGGCTGGCCGGATCGGGGAAGCCATCGAGCGATGCCGGCAGATACCGGTAGGCTCGGCCCCGGGCGAACAGGCTGGCCGCGACGGGCGCGAGCAGCCGGAACGTGCCCAGGTAGATCGCGCCCCAGGCCCTCGGCTGCGGGACCGAAAGCTCCAGGCACACGACCCGACCGCCGGGCCGGACCACCCGCGCCAGCTCGCGGAAGCCGGCCTCGTAGTCGACCAAGTTGCGCAGGCCGAAGGCGATCGTCGCGGCGTCAAAGCTGGCGTCCTCGAACGGCAGCGCCAGCGCATTGGCCACCCCGAACTCGAGTTGGACGATGTCACCCGAGGTCGCCCGCGCGCGATCGATCATCCTGGCCGACAGGTCGACCCCGACGACGCGTCCGAACGGCCCGACCCGATCGGCCAGGGCGACGCTGAGCTTGCCCGTACCGCAGGCGACGTCGATGGCAGAACCGCCCGTCTCGAGCCCAGACGCCAAGACCGCCGCCCGTCGCCAGCGGCCATCGCCGCCGGCCGTCATGATCGTGTTCATCCGGTCGTAGACGGGGGCGATGCCATCGAACATCGCCTCGACATCCGCCTCCGGGACCCGGTTGCCGGACCTGGGAGCGGGCGGCCCGCGGCGCTCGTCGGACGGTGGGGTCATCATGTTGCCAGCCAGATCGATCGGAGGTTCGCGCGATGACCGGAGCCCACGACCCGTCCCAGCGCTCGCTCGACCCCTGCCCACGCTGCGGTCAGCATCGGTTGGCAGTCATCGAAGTGCCCGAGCTGGAGCTGACTGACTACCAGGTGGCCAACGCGACGCTCGGCATCCAGACCGATGTCCGGCTCGAGGGGCCGCCCGGCATCGAGTGCCTCGACTGCGGCGCCGCCTGGGCCAGCGTCGAGGAGCTGCGGGCGGAGCTGAAGGGCGAGCCGCCGGTCGGGTCGGACGAGCGTTGACCGCATCCCCTGCGCTCAGCCTTGGCCGGCTGTCCCGGTCAACACATCACCGGGTGCAACGGGCTTCCCGTCGGCGTCGACCAGGGTGACTCCGAACGTGGTCCCAGGACCCGCCTCGGCGAGCTCCTTCGCCCAGCCCGACCAGTAGGCCAGTCCGCCGCCGAACTCCATCCAGCCGAGGCGGACTCGCGAGCCGTCGGGTCGGGTCATCCAACAGGCGAACGCCTGGCCGCGGGCCGGTTCGGACAGGCTCGTCGCGCTGACCACGAGCTCCCCCATCTTCGCCGAGAAGATCAGGGTGCCCGCCGGCGCCGGGTCGGTCACCCCGACCAGCGACACCCGGACCGCGTCTGACTGGGCCGTCAACGCGAGAGTGGCCTGGTCCAGCTCGGCCAGGGCGCTCGCCTGCGCCTGGGCGTCGCCAACGGCGCGGACGGCCAGCAGACCGCCGCCGGCGACGAGAACGACGATGACGGCGGCGGCGGCCAGGGTCGGCCAGCGCGGCCGGGCGCGGCGGCGCGGCGGCGCGGCCGGGATCGCGTCGGTCGGCAGATCGGGTCCATGGGTCGGCAGCGCCTCCGCCACCAACGGTCGTTCGCGACCGACCGACCGGACGAGGGCGAGCGTGCTCGCCCGCAACTCGTCGGGAGGCACGCTCGCCACTGCCTCGCGGAGGACCGGTCCGATCGCAGCCAGGCGACGAGCCTCGTCCATGCACGAGGAGCATCCGACCAGGTGGCCCGCGGCGGCGGCCGACTCGGGGGTGTCTCCGGCAGCCAGCCGGTCGAGGCCACCGGGCTCGACCGCGGCGAGCTCGAGCAGTTCTCGGGCCTGGGCGTGGTCGATCATGATTCGACCCGCACGACGGCCCCGGGCTCTCGATCCGCCGCCACCGGGGGCGGCTCGAGCTCCAGGGGTTCCAGGCCGGGACCCGGGGCAGGTTCGTACTCGGCACCGAGCACGACGCGCAGCTTGGCCAGTGCTCGGCGGGTCCGTGTCTTGACGGTCCCGAGCGGCCAACCGAGCTGTTCGGCGATCTCGCGCTGGGTCAGCTCGTCGCGATAGGCAAGGAGGAGGACCTGGCGCTCAGGCGCGATCATCGTCGCCAGTGCCTCCTGGAGCTCCGCCCTGAGTTCCGCACCGGCCAGCTCGGCGTCCGGGCCGCGCTCGGGGGTCGCCGCCCCGACCACGGACCCCGTCCGGGCTACCCGGTCGAGCGTCGTCGCGTCGCTCTCCTCACCGATCCGGGAGGCCGAGATGGACACGATCCCAGGGCGACGTCCAGCTGCCCGAAGGCGATCCACGGTCCGGTTGCGGGCGATGGTCAGGAGCCACGCGGCAAGCGAGCCACGCGTCGGATCGAAACGTTCGGCTCGGTTCCACAAGGTAAGGAAGGTCTCCTGGACGATGTCCTCGGCGATGCTGCGGTCGGCGGTCAAGCGGGCGGCTGCGGCGTAGACGGCGCCGGCGTGTCGGTCGTAGAGCGCCGCGAAGGCGTCTTCCGACCCGCCCACGACGGCAGCCACCAGCCGGGCGTCCTCGGTCGGATCGGTCCGTGGTCCCGCCATGATTACGCTTCGGAGCCCTCGCCGGTTTCACGCTCAAGGGCGAGCGGTCGACCCTCGAACGCCGTCGAGAAGACGATCTCGGTCTCCGTCGTATAGACGTTCGGGATGTCCTGGATCCGGCGCATCACGAGCTCGAGGTCGAGCGTGTCGGTGGCGCGGACCTTGAGCAGGTAGTCGGCCTCGCCCGCGACATGGTGGCAGTCCTCGATCTCCGGGATCGTCGCGAAGTCTGCCGTCAGGTCGGTCGTGGGCGTGCCCGGCGCCTGGCGGATCCGACTGAAGGCGAGCACGCCATAGCCCGCCGCGGCGGCGTCGACCAGTGCGCTGTAGCCCTGGACGATCCCGCGCGACTCGAGGCGCTTGACGCGCTCATGCGCCGACGGGGCGCTCATCCCGGCCGCCGCGCCCAGCTCTGCATACGACGCTCGGCCATCGCGCTGGAGCAGGGACAGGATCCGCAGGTCGTTCGGGCTCAACCGGTCTTTCGATGCCATCTTCGGTATCCGTTAGCTAACCTGCCGTTGACGCTCTATGTTTGTTAGGCTACACTCTCGTCAAGCACTCATATCATCGAAAGGAGGACTTCATGGTCATCGTGTTCGTCCTCGGCGCCGTCGCCGTATTCGCCATCGCCGCCATCCTGTTCGATCCGAACGAGGACACCCACCAGCCGTACGACCCGCGGACCGACCTGCCCATCTGGGCATTTCTCGGCCGGCGCTAGGCTGCCAGACTACCAGTCCGCCGCCCGACGGCTGCGCGGCTCGGGCGGAAGCCAGCCTGTCGGACGATGGGCCTCCAGGCAGGTGACTCCGCTCGTCCCGACGGTCGCTCCCTGGGCGGTTCCGGCGGGAAGCTCCAATCGATCGCCCGGCCCGAGGTCGGCACGCGAACCGGTCGCGGCCAGGCGGAATTCGATCGACCCCGCCACGACCACGATGACCTTGTCGTAGTCGTGGCTGTGGACCGGGTAGACCACGCCCGGACCATTCGACCACGGGTGGGCATCGAGGCCCTCCCAGGCCAGGCGCTGCTCGAGCGTCGACGTCGTCATCCGTCCGCATCCGTGGGCGACTCGACGTTCTCCTCGCGCCCGCGAGCCGGGCCGGTCGCCGTTCCGACCAGATCCGGCGTCGCGGCCCGCCACGCCTCGTCGGCCGCTCGCGGATCCTCGCCGAGCGAGGTCGCCACGATCAGGAACGCCACCCCGAAGATGGCACCCGCCGCCAAGGCCAGGAAGCCCGGCCAGTTGATCCAGAACGTGAACAGCAGGAAGACGGCCAAGGCCGCCAGGCCACTCCCGAAGACGTTCGCCCGCGACGGCATCGGCCGCTCCTCGCTAGGTGACTGAGACGCCGACCACCCGGCCGACCAGGAACGTCACCGCGGCGGCGGTCGCCCCGATCCCGACCTGGCGCAGACCGGAGAAGATCGCTCCCCGCCCGGTCAACAGGCTGACCCCGACCCCGACGGCGAACATCGCGACCAGGCTCAGCCCGAGGCTGACCGGGATGGCCGGCTGGCCGGTCACGAACAGGAACGGCAGGACGGGGATGATGGCGCCGATGGCGAACGCCAGGAATGAGCCGCCGGCCGCTCCCCAGGGCGAGCCCAGCTCGTCGGGATCGAGACCGAGCTCCTCGCGGATGAGCGTGTCGAGGGCGTGCTCCGGATCGCGGAAGAGTCGCTCGGCGACCGCGTCGGCTTCGGCCGCGCTGAAGCCCTTCGCCCGGTAGATCGCGGCCAGCTCGGCCTGCTCTTCGTCCGGCATCATCTCCAGCTCGGCCCGCTCGAGCGCGATCTGGCGCTCGTACAGCTCGCGCTGCGATTGCATCGAGATGTACTCGCCCGCGGCCATGCTGAACGCCCCGGCCAGGAGCCCGGCGATGCCCGCCAGCAGGATGAACCGCGTTTCACCTGACGCTGCGCCGGCGACGCCCATGACCAGGCTGGTATTGCTGACCAGGCCGTCGCTCACGCCGAAGATGACCGCCCGCAGGGTCCCCGACTGGCCGGTCCGATGCCAGCGCTCGTCACGGCCGCTCGACCCGGGGGCCCGCTCGGCATGGGCCGCCTGGAGCATCGCCGGATCCACGGCGGCCGGAGCGGGCGTCGGCGGCGTGCCGCCGAGACGCTTCCAGATCTCGGCATGCTCTCGCTCGTCGGCAGCGATCGCCGCGACCTCGGGCGAGAGCTGGCCCTGGTAGGTCTGCTCCTCGTCGCCCTCGAGCGCCTGGACGAGATCGCTCACGGCCGAGGTCCCGAACAGGCGAGCCAGCCAGATGATCGCTCGGACTCGGAACCGCGGCGACCCGGGCGGCGGGACGTCGGCGCCGAGCTCGCGCAGCTTGGTGGCCCACACGTCGGCATGCCGACGCTCGTTGGCGGCGATGGACCGAAACGCGTGGGCCCGATCCGGTTGCTTCTCGATCGAGGCCAGGGCGTCGTACAGGACGATCGCATCGCGCTCGAGCTTGAGGTTGTCGATGCTCTGGGCCACGTCGATCGGGGTCATGTCGCCGATGGTAGCGACCTTCCCGGGGCGGCGCGGCGATACACTGGCGAGGTGCAGCTCCCAGCCCTGCGGTATCTGTCCGCCGCCGACGTCACGGCGGCCCTGCCTCCGCTCGATGAGCGCCTTCGGCTGGCGGAGCTGACCCTCATCGAACTCGCCGACGACTCGGCTGAGCTGCCGCCCAAGATCGGCGTCCACCCGCGGGCGGCGTCCTCGTTCG
Organism: Candidatus Limnocylindrales bacterium; assembly: GCA_038325875.1. Classification (GTDB taxonomy): domain Bacteria; phylum Chloroflexota; class Limnocylindria; order Limnocylindrales; family CSP1-4; genus Chersky-267. The sequence continues at coordinate 36,445 of JBBQJL010000002.1, read as the reverse complement.
GGCATGCCATGCCGGCCCACCTCCGCGGCGCGGATCCCGGCGGCGCGGACGACCTGGTCGGGATGAAGTGGGTCGTGGGCTACCCCGGCAATGCTGCCCATGGGCTGCCCACCATCTTCGCGACGGTCGTCATCAACGACGCTGCGACCGGCGTTCCATTGGCCATCCTGGACGGGGGACCGATCACCGCTGCTCGGACAGCCGCGATCAGCGGCGTTGCCATCCACCGGTTCGCGCCCGAACCCGGCGGCGACAGTGGACAGGGCGACGCCGGGAGCCGCACCGGCCCGCGGGCCATGGGCCATCGCGTGGGTCTGATCGGCGCCGGTGTCCAGGCCCACAGCCACCTCGAGATGGTCGGTCACGTCCTGCCCGGCGCGATCGTGACGATCTTCGCTCGTCACCCGGCCCACGCCGAGGCCCTGGCCGTGACGGCGCGGGCGACCGCCGGCATCGCCCGGGCGCGGGTCGCGCGCGACCCGCGCGAAGCGACCATGGACGCCGACGTCGTCATCACGGCGGCGTCGTTCGGTCCGGTCAACCAGGTCATGACCGACGACTGGCTGACCCCGCACGCCCTGGTCGTCCCGGTCGACTACGCGACCTATTGCTCGGCGACGATCGCGCACGATGCCAGCCTGTTCCTGATCGACGAGCTGGGGCAGTTCCTGGCCACTCGGGCCGCCGGCCAGTTCACCGGCTACCCGGATCCGACCACCACGATCGGGGCCGCGATCCTCGACGGCACCGGCCGACCCCAGGCCGGGCGCGTCGTGGCGATCCATCTCGGGACCGGGCTGGCCGATCTCGTGCTCGGACGAGCGATCGTCCGCCGTGCCGTCGAGACGGACCTGGGGACCGTCATCGCGCGCTGAGCGGAGCTACTCGTTGACGGGGAGCCGACCCTCCGGGACCTCGATCAGCACGCGACCGTCCGCGATGACCACCGGGTAGCGGACGATCGGCGATTCGGCCGGTGGGTCGAGCGCATCGCCACTGTCCAGATCGAACCGCGACAGGTGGAGCGCACAGGTCAGCGAGCCGGCGGTCAGGAACCCCTTGTCGAGCTCGAAGTACTCGTGGCTGCAGATCCCCTGGAACGCTCGCACGTCGCCCTCGACGTTGACGACCAGGACCGGATCGGTCCCGTCGGCCCAGGCCATCGCCATCGTGCCGGGCGGCACCTCGTCGATACCGAGCAGGTCGACCCGCCGGGTCACGCCCCCGCTGCGCTCGAACCGGCGGCCCACTTCTGCTCGAGCAGCGCGCGCAGCCGATCCTGGGCCTCGGCCAGCGGGACGCGCGCGACGACCGGTTCGAGGAAGCCGAGGACGATGAACTTGCGGGCGTCGTCCGGGTCGATGCCGCGACTCTCGAGGTAGAACAGCTGGGTCTCGTCGATCGGCCCGACCGACGACGAGTGGGCGGCCCGGCGGCAGTCCGGCTGGTCGATCTCGAGGCTCGGGATGGCGACCGCCCGCGCCTTGCGCGACAGGTTCATCCCGAACTCGCCGAGGAAGCTATCGGTCCCGACCGCGGACTTGTCGATGACGATGAGGCCCTTCATGTAGCTCCGGGCGGCGTCCTGGAGCGCCCCTTTGCTGAGCAGGTTCCCGGTGGTGTCACGTCCGACATGGCGGGTGTATGAGGTCAGGTCGAACACCTGGGCGGCCGACCCGAACACGATCTCGACCTGCTCCACCGTCGAGCCGTCGCCCTCGAGCCGATTGTCGACGCGCGATCGCACGAGTCGTCCGCCGAGCTGGGCGAGCGCCCAATCGAGCGTCGCCGACGCACCGATCGTGGCGTGCCGATGCTGGAACGCCACGACGTTCGAGGGCAGGTCCTGGATCGAGGCGACCGACAGGTGAGCCGCCCGATCGAGCACGACCTCGAGGGTCCCGGCAAAGAACGCCTGTGGCACCATCTCGCCGGCGGCGCATTCGATCTCGGGTCCGGACGCGACCAGCTCCTCGACCACCGATGCCTTGGCGGCCTGACCGAGCTTCACGAGCGTCCGCGACACGACCGCACGACCGGGATTGCCAACGGCCCAGCGGATGAGGAACGGCCGCTCGAGACGGACGCCCGGCGGGACGATCAGCCGCACGCCGTGAGTCCACAGGCCCCGGGTGAGCAGGGCCAGCTTGTCGTCGGAGGGCAGGTTCGCCCCACCGTCGATGTCGGCCCGCAACCCGTCGGGGTCTCGAGCCAATGCCGCTGCGAACGTCTCGAGGGTGACCCCCGCGGCCGCCGCCTCGGACGACAGAGCCAGCTCGGTCACCTCGTCCTCGCGCAGCTCGATGACCCCGGAGGTCCCCTCCGGGACGGTGTCGCCCGAAGCGGATCCCGCCCCGGTGTGGACGTACGGCCGGACATCCATCAGGTCGGCCGCCCGAAGGTCGACGTACGGCGTGTACAGCCGGTTGCTCTCCACCGGCTGGCTGTCGTACGCCTCGATCGCGGCGAGCCGCTCGATGCGGAGCCAGCCCGGCTCCGAGCGCTCAGCGGCGAGGAGTTCGGCCAGGGCACGGTCCGGAAACCGGAATGGAAGGTCGGCCGGACCGCGGCGGGCGGGCCGGTTCGGTGCGGTCGGCGTATCCCCGGCCGCCGCGTCGGCGGTCGGGACGGTCATCCGAGCGAACCCTCCATCTCGAGCTTCACCAGGCGGTTGAACTCGATGGCGTACTCCATCGGCAGCTCCTTGGTGAAGACCTCGAGGAACCCCTGCACGACCAGGTTCTGTGCCTCGTTCTCGGTCAATCCCCGGCTCATCAGGTAGAAGATCTGGTCGGCGCTGATCTTGCCCACGACGGCTTCGTGGGTCATCGTCGTGTCGTCTTCCTGGATGTCGATGTACGGGTACGTGTCGCTCCGGCTGATGTCGTCGAGCATCAGTGCGTCGCAGCGAACGCTGGCCACCACGTTGGTCGCGCCCGGCGCAACCTTGAGCTGGCCGCGGTAGGTCGCCCGGCCGCCGTCCTTCGAGACCGACTTGCTGACGATCCGCGACTTCGTGTTCGGGGCCAGGTGGACGGCCTTCGCCCCGGTGTCCTGGTGCTGCCCCGCTCCGGCCACCGCCACCGAGATGATGTCCGCGGTGGCCCCCTCGCCACGGAGGTAGATCGCCGGATACTTCATGGTCAGGCGGCTGTTGTGGGCGAAGATGCCATTGGCGATGAAATTCGCGGTGCCTTCGACCTCGATGTCGTAGGTGGTTGCCTCTCCGGCGTAGTCCATCGCGGCGATCGGTACGAAGTGGACCGGACCATCCAGGGACTCGGCTCCGAAGTAGAGGAAGTGGTGGGTGTACGCCTTCTCCTCTACGCCCAGCGGCTTCCGCTCCGTCCGAGTCCAGGTGGTGATCTTGAGCGGGTTCATGCCCGCCGAGATCGCCAGGTGTCGAACCTGCTCGAGCAGGGCTCGGCTTGCGCTCGTGACCGACATGTTCTTGTGGCCCGGGCGGACGTGCCCATCGGCGGCGATGTAGCCATCGATGAGGGCACGCTTCTGGCCATGGGGCAGACGAAAGACCCAGGCAGGGATCCGCTTGGTGTGCGCGTTCCCGGTGAAGCCAGCCGCCGCCAGCCAGTCGACGAGGGGCGCCGAGGCGACCCGCAGGACGATCCCCCGAGCGCGCGTCGTCTCCAATCCGAACAGTTCGTGGACGAGGGTCCTGACCCGATCGCAGGCGGGATCCTCATCGGGGACCGCGAACGCGATCCTGTTGGGTCCGTCGGTGAAGCCATCGCCGAGGTAGAAGCCCAGCAACCAGAGCAGGTCTTCGGAGCTCGTCTCGGGCGCTCGGAATGGCTTGCGACTACGCGCCCGCCGCGGCACCGGCGCGAAGCAGTGAGGCTGACCGAAGTCCGGTGACTGGCCCACCACCCCGAGCTCATCGCCGTCGACGATCGACGCCACGGGCAGCCAGCCGACCCGCCTGGTCCGACCGACCTTGCGCATGACCAGGAACGGGTGGTTCGCGGTAGCGCGGACCCGTCGATGGTTCTGGAGCACAAGGTCGAAGACCGGCTCCGGTGGATTGTCCCTCGTGGCCACGACACGGCTACGACCGATCTCGAACTCGGGCGTCAACGAGTAGACCATGTCGCCCGGCTTGATCTCGGCGATCGGCACGACATCATTGTTCTTGAGAACCAAGCTGTCGCCGGTCAGGCAGCCGGTATTCGCGTCGATCCACTCCACTCTTGAGTTCGCGTGAGCGTGGGCTCGCTTGGTGACCAGGTTGTAGACATCGTTCGACCAGTTCTGGATGGTCGTGTAGCGGACCTTCGAACCGGGCAGAGCGATGACCTCGACGACCGCGACGTGGAGCGAGTCGGTCGCGTAGATCGGAGCGGTGCAGCCCTCGATGTAGTGGACTCGGGCACCCTCGTCGACGACGATCAGGGTCCGCTCGAACTGGCCGGTGTTCTCGCCGTTGATCCGGAAGTAGGCCTGGAGCGGGAGGGGGACCTCGACGCCTTTCGGGACATACACGAACGAGCCGCCGGACCAGACCGCGCTGTTGAGCGCCGCGAACTTGTTGTCCTCGGGCGGGACCACCGTGCCGAAGTACTTGCGGAAGATCTCGGGGTACTCGATCAGGGCCTGGTCCGTGCCCATGAACACGACGCCGATCTTGGTCAGCTCCTCGCGGACCGAGTGGTAGACAACCTCGCTGTCGTACTGGGCGCCGACCCCGGCCAGGAACTTGCGCTCGGCCTCGGGGATGCCGAGCTTCTCGAACGTCGCCTTGATCTTCTCGGGGACGTCGTCCCACGACTTCTCTTCGCGCTCGGACGGCTTGCGGTAGTAGACGATCTTGTCGAAATCGATCTTGGTCAGATCCCCGCCCCAGGCCGGCATCGGGCGCGCCAGGAAGTGGTCGTAGGCCCGCAGCCGGAACTTGAGCATCCACTCGGGCTCGTTCTTGAACGCGCTGATCTCCTCGACCGTCTCGCGGGTCAGGCCGCGCTTGGTCTCGGCCAGGTAGACGATGTCGTCGTGGAAGGCGAACTCGTCGCGGCGGTCACGGACGGCGTCTCTGGTCGAGTTCGAGGTCATGCCATCTCCGGTCATTCGACGGATGCGGGCCGGCGGCGCCGCGAAGGGGGCCAGCGCCGATGCATCAATTCCGACCCACATTATCGGAATTAACGCCGCTGCCGTCAACGCCGGTGTGCCGCGCGCTTCCCAACGGGCCCGTGACCGGCCAGATTCCGCGTGGAGGGCAGACATCGAAGTCGGAACAACGGCGCGTCCCGTTCGGCGCATGGGTGGTCGCGATCCTGACGATCGTCCTGTCCGGCCTGCCTGACATCCTCTGAACGGTCGCGCGGCTACCATCCGCCGGATGACCCAGTCGATCCGCATCGGCCGCCCCACTGCCCGCCGGTTCTTGGTGAAGCGTCATCTGCTCGCTCCGCCGCGCTCCCTGCCCGGGAACCCGGCCAGTGTGATGACCGTGGTCGGGCGGCTGGGCTCACTCCAGTTCGACCCATTGGAGGTGGCCGGCCGGAACCATGATGTGATCCTGCTGGCTCGCATCGAGGGGTATCGACGTGATCTGACCGACGCCCTCCTGTACGACCAGCGTCAGCTGTATGAGACCTACAACAAGGGTCTGAGCCTCGTCCCGACGGCCGAGCTGCCGTGGTTCCGGGTCACCTGGGACTCCAACCTTGCCGAGCACGAAGGTGCCGCCTTCCGCGACCACGCCCAGCTGGTCGACGAGCTGCTCGATCGGATCCGGCGCGAGGGTCCGCTCAGCTCGACCGACGTCGAGCCACGGGCGGCGATCGACTGGTACTGGCGACCGACCAACCAGGTCCGGGCGATCCTTGAGGCGCTCGGTGAGGCGGGCGTCCTGGGGCTCTCCCGGCGGGATGGGAATCGGCGGCTGTACGACCTGGCCGAACGCCTCTTCCCCGAGGCTCTCCTGGCCGTCCGCCACCCCGAGCGAGACCAGCGTCGCCACAAGCTCCTGTCGCGCTATCGAGGGCACGGGCTGCTCGGACGAAGTGGCTCATCCGAGCTGTGGTACGGGACGGCGCCTGTGAACACGCCGGCGGGCCGAAATGGAGACGGGCCGACCCGGCCACAACTCATGGCCGAGCTCCTCGAGGCCGGCGAGCTCACGCCGGTGACCGTCGACGGTATCAAGGGCGAGCGATTCGTCATCACCGCCGAGCTGCCGATCCTCGAGGCTGCCGAGCACGAGGTGTCCAGCGAGCCGGCCGATGCGCCGCGACCCGGTGGGGTCGACCGGCAGGCGACGTTCCTCGCACCACTCGACCCGTACAACTGGGACCGCGACTTCCTCCGCTCGCTCCACGGCTTCGACTACGTCTGGGAGGTCTACGTCCCCCCGAAGAAGCGCCGCTGGGGCTACTACGTGCTGCCGATCCTGTTCGGCGATCGCCTGGTCGGCCGGATCGAGCCTCGGATCGATCGCAAGTCGGGCACGCTTCGCGTACTCGGGCTATGGTGGGAGGAGGGCTTCGACCCGATCGAGACGCCGGGCTTCATCGATGCCTTCGTCGGAGCGATCGACGCCCATCGTCGGTTCGGCGGCGTGCCCCGGGTCACGCTCCCCCGGACCCACGCCCATCGCCCGTTCGTCGCCGCCCTTCGCGAGCGCCTCACCAAGGAGATCCACCGATGAGCGCCATCCGCCACGCTGAGGCGAGCTGGGAGGGCGACCTCCAGACCGGCCGCGGGACCGTCAGCGCCACGAGCAGCGGAGCCTTCACCGATCTGCCCGTCACCTGGGCCGCCCGGACTGAGGCGTCCGACGGCCGGACCAGTCCGGAGGAACTCGTCGCCGCGGCTCACGCAGCCTGCTTCGAGATGGCCCTGTCCGGGGCCCTCGCGCGGGGCGGTACCCCGCCCGAGCGGCTGTCGGTCGCCGCCGCCGTCACGTTCGACAAGACCGACGCCGGTTGGCGGGTCGTGTCGAGTGCGTTGACCGTGGTCGGTCGGGTCCCCGGCCTCGATGCCGACGGCTTCCGCGCCGCCGCCGAGGCGACCAGGGACGGCTGCCCGATCTCACAGGCGCTCAAGGGCAATGTCGCGCTGTCGGTCGAGGCCACGCTCGAGTCCTGACGCCCAGCCTCATGCTCGCCGCCCGGTTCGGGCCGGGCCAGCCTCGCCGGCGCCGCCGACCGCGCCGAGCCGGCCCGGTCAGGCCGGATCGGCGACGGTCAGGATCCGGGCCGGATTGTCGACGGTGATCGTCCGGATGGCGGCCTCGGCAACACCCGCCGCGCGCAGCCGGGGAAGGAACGTCTCGTACAGGTGGACGTAGCCGTTCCCGCCGTAGGCCTTCAGCTGCGAGTCGTGGCAGACGTCCTGGCTGAGCAGGATCCGGTCAGCGTGGCCGCGGCCGATCAGCTCGCCGATCAACTCGACGATCCGGCCCTCCCCGTGCCGCTCGAGCGAGGTGAAGCTCATCCCGAGGAAGTCGAACTCCAGATTCGCCCCACGGCGGACCACCTCGAGGTAATGCCCCAGGACCGGATACGAATCGGCGTGGCCGATGACGACCCGGCCCGGGTCCGCCCCCTCCTCCTCGAACACACGGAGCTGGTCGAGCCCGACCGGCGACTGGACCGAATGGGTCGTGATCGCCAAGCCCGTCCGTCGGGCCGCGCGAGCGACCGCCCGATGGACTCGCTCCTCGAGGGCGCTCAGCCATGGCTTGTCGGTGCCGATCTCGCCGATGATCCCGGGCCGGATCCCGGTCACTCCGACACCGTCGCGTGCTTCGCGGACGAGCTCGTCGGCGAGGTCGTCGACCGACCGCCGATCGATGAGCGCCTCGACCGGGTAGTAGGCGGTCCGATACCAGCCGGCGCCCATCACGATGTTCAGTCCGCTCGCCTCGGCGTAGCGTCGGAGCCGGAGCGGATCGCGGCCGACGCCAGGCAGGGTCACGTCGACCAGGGTCCCACCGCCGGCGGCCCTGAACGCCGCCAACTCGGGCAGGATCATCGAATCGTCGGCGGTGAGCTCCCAGTAGTCCCAGCGGTTCGGGATGTGCCACAGGGCGATGCCGGTGTGCTCGTGGGGCAGGGTGAATCCGAGCAACTCGGGCGAGACGGGGCCAACGACGGTCTGGACGTGAGGCACCCGACGATTATCGGGCCTGCGGACCTGCGGCGAGCGGGCGGTCCGGGGTGTCGGAGACGTGGAGCGACCCTGCCACGGTCCAGCGCAGCCCGACGTGGCCGAGCCGCCGGGGCTGAGCTGATCAGGCGCGCATCCTGCCAACGTCAGCGGATGGATTGTGCGGCGCTTGCGGCGGCAGCGACCGGCCTACGAGGCGAGATCCTGGGTTGTCGTCCGGCCCGCGGTGAGCGAGAACGGCTCGGCGGCCGGTCGCCGGACGGCCGGTCGCTCCGAGGTCGCGGCGGAGGCGATCAGGAGTTCGAGCATCGCGAAGGCCCGCCGCTCGGCATCCTCGCGGCGCCAGGCGTCGGCGCCCTCGATCCGCTGGAGCAGGAGCCCGTCGAGCAGGGCGCTGATGCCGAGCGCGACGGCCTCGACGTCGAGCCAGGCCGGCAGGTCGCCGCGGGCGACGCCTTCGCGCAGCAGGATCTGGCCGACGGCGCCGATCTGTTCGCGCCGTCGGACGAGGGTCCGGCGGATGGTTTCCGCCTGCCCTGCCTCGGCCCAGGCCTGGACGAGATAGGTCGCCGAGCCGGGCGTCGCCGAGTCGACCGGGTCGATCGCATCGATGAAGAAGCCGACCGCGATGCCGAGCTTGTCGGCCAGCGTGCTGCCGCGGGCGAGCCGGTCGCCGAGCTCGCCGAAGCCCTCGTCCATCGACATCGTGCAGGACGCCAGGAAGAGATCCGTCTTGCCGTCGAAATAGGTGTAGATCGCGCCGACCGACAACCCACTGGCGCGAACGACGTGCTGCATCGTGGCGCCGTGGTAGCCCTTGTCGTTGAACACGGCGACGGCCGCCCGGACGATCCGGTCGCGGACCTGCTGCTCGTGGGCCGGCGTGACTCGGGGCATCGTGACCTTCAGGGAATGAATATTCCTTCGGAGTCTATTCCGGTGCCCCACGAGAGGTCAAGCGTCCGAGGCTTGACAAGGAGAACCGCGGTTCTCTATGGTTCCTCAGGGTAGACGTCATAGAACGCCGCCAAACGACGCGACGAACCGCCAGGAAGGATCCGCCCGCATGTTCAGCCGCTGGGGTGCATTCGTGTATCGCTTCCGTCGCCCGGTTGCCGTCGCATCGGTCGCCGTGGCGGTCGTCCTCGGCGTCTTCGGCGCCCAGGCCTCGAGCCACCTGAGCTCGGGTGGCTGGCTGGACACCGAGTCGGAGTCGGCCGGCGTCGACGAGACCCTGGCGCGCGACTTCGGTGTCGGTCGAAGCAGCCTCATCGTCCTGTTCCGGTCGACCGCCTCGACGGACGCGACCTCCCCCGAATACCAGGCCGCGATCGCCTCGACCCTCGCTCCGGTCGGTGCGGACCCGGCGGTGGCCGGGATCGTCGGCTACGCCCAGACCGGCGACCGGCGGTTCATCAGCACGAACGGCACGGCAGCCTATGCGGTCATCCAGCTCAACGGCACGAACGAGCAGTCGGTCGACCTGGTCGAGGGGATCCGGACGAAGATCGTCCCGCCGGCCGGGTACACCACCCAGCTGACCGGTTACGCCCCGCTGACCAAGGACTCGGCCAGCCAGTCCGAGAAGGACCTGCTCCGGGCCGAGACGGTATCCCTGCCGTTCGCGGCGACGATCCTCATCTTCGTCTTCGCATCGCTCGTGGCGGCCGGGACTCCGATCATCGTGGCCCTGCTGGCCATCCCGTCGACGCTCGGCCTGATCTACTTCGCCAGCGAGCGGGTCGAGATGAGCATCTACGTGACCAACATCGCGACGATGCTCGGCCTGGCCCTGTCGATCGACTACTCGCTGTTCATCGTCAGCCGGTTCCGCGAAGAGCTGGTCCGCGGCCGGACCGTCGGCGAGGCGGTCGAGCGGGCGGTCGCGACGAGCGGCAAGGCAGTCGCCTTCTCCGGTCTCGCCGTGGCCATCGGGTTGTCCGGCCTGCTCCTGTTCCGGGCGTCGGCCATCGCCTCGATCGGGATCGCCGGCGGCCTGGTCGTGATCAGCACGCTGTTCTTCTCACTGACCTTCCTGCCGGCCGTCCTCGGGATGCTCGGTCCGCGAGTCAACGCCCTCAGTTTGGGCGGCCTGTTCGCGCGGTTCCGGGTCGGTCCGTCCACGGCCGAGCGCGAGGGCTGGTGGCAGCGCGTCGCCCGCCAGGTCATGCGCCACCCGGTGGCCGTCCTCATCCCGACCCTCGGCATCCTGTTCGTGCTCGGCTCACCGTTCTTCCGCCTCCAGCAGGGCGTCCCCGACGCGTCGGCGTACCCGGCCGGTCTCGAGAGCCGCGACGCCTACGTCGCGATCCAGACCGAGTTCCCCAAGGGCGAGACGAGCCCGGTCGTCGCCCTGCTCACCGTCAGCGGCGATCCGGCCTCGGCCGACAACGCGCTCCTCCTCGCCCGCTACGCCGAGAACCTCGGCAAGGTCGACGGGATCGACCACGTCGAGGGTGCCTACTCGCTGACCGACCCTGCCACCGGGACGAACATGACACCCGAGCAGATCGCGGCCTTGTACGCCCTGCCCGCCGCCCAGCGGCCTCCGGCGCTGGCAACGGCCCTGGACGCGCTCCAGAAGGCGTACGTCCGTGGCTCGATCGTCCGGTTCGACGCGATCAGCCCGCTCGACGCAGCCACCCCTGCGGCGACGAGCAAGACCGCGGCCATCCGGGCGGTGACACCGGGCGCAGCCGCGACCGTGGCCATCGGCGGCGCGGCGGCCGTCGGGTACGACTTCCTCCAGTCGCAGGCCGACCGGATGCCGTACGCCATCGGGCTGACCCTGGTCGCCAGCGCGTTCGTCCTGTTTCTGCTGTTCGGCTCGATCGCCATCCCGATCAAGGCCGTGATCATGACCCTGCTGTCGATCAGCGCCAGCTTCGGTGCGCTCGTCTGGATCTTCCAGGAGGGCCACCTCAGCGACGTGCTCCACTTCACCCCGCTCGGCTACACCATCGCCGGCAACCCGATCATCATGTTCAGCGTGATCTTCGGCCTGTCGATGGACTACGAGGTCCTCCTCCTGTCGCGGATCCAGGAGGCCTATCGGCGGACCGGCGACAACACCGCCTCCGTGGCTGAGGGCCTGGCCAAGACCGCCGGGGTCATCACCGGCGCGGCCCTGGTCATGGTTTCTGTGTTCGCGGCGTTCGCCCTGGCCGATATCATCACGATCAAGAGCATCGGGGTCGGGATGGCCATCGCCGTTCTGCTCGACGCCACGATCATCCGGGTCCTGCTCGTGCCGGCCACGATGCGTCTGCTGGGCGACTGGAACTGGTGGGCGCCGGGGCCGCTCAAGCGGTTCGCCGATCGACTCGGCTTCGACCATGTCGAGGACGAGGACGACACGCCGGCGGCCGGCGCACCGCGGCCGGGTCTGGAAGGAGTCACTCGATGACCGACGAGGAACGACCCGTCTTCACGGGCGAGGTCGAGGAGCCGGGCTCCGGGCACGGTGGCGGCAGCGCGTTCCGGTTCGAGACGCGAAACTGGACCTGGGAGGACGAGGACGTCCGCCGCGGGCTGCCCTGGATCGGCGTCTTCCTGGTCGTGTTCGGCGGCATCCTGCTCATCGGTCAGGCCTTCCCGCAGGCGCACATCCTCGGCTCGGCGCTGACCACCGCATTCGGTGTCGCTCTGCTGGTGTCCTGGGCGACCGGGCGCGGCTGGGGGCTCTACCCCGGGCTGTTGATCCTTGCCTACAGTCTGCCCTCGCTGCTGGTCGACCTGGGCGTCCTGCCGGCCGGCTCCGGCTACGGCACGTTCCTGTTCGGGATCGGCCTGCTGATCGTCGCGGGGATGCGCTGGTCGGCGCGCCGGCAGTGGGGCTGGCAGCTGATCGTCGGCGGGATCCTTGCCCTGGCCGGCGGGTCGGAGATCGCGGCGCGCCTGTGGCCCGGCTTCCCGGGACTGGGTGACCTGCTCGGCCCACTGGTCCTCGTCGTATTGGGGCTGTTGATCATCGGACGCGCCGTACGGCGCTAGGGTCGACGCATCTGGGCCAGCGCGGTATCGAGCGCGGCGGCCAGGCCGCCGGCGATCCGGGCCAGCTCCTCGGCCGTCACGATGAACGGCGGCCCGAGCAGAATCGCGTCGCCGTCGACGCCGTTCGCGAGGCCTGTCCCGCTGTACAGCAGCAGGCCGTCGGCGCGGGCGGCGCGGACGACCTCCTCGGCCAGCCGGGCGGCCCGCGGAAAGGGGACCCGGCTCTCCCGATCGGCCACCAGCTCGATCCCCTGGAGCAGCCCGCGACCGCGGATCTGGCCAACGTTCGGGTGGTCGGCCAGACGCTCGTCGAGCAGCTCACGCAAGCGCACACCCTTGCTCGCACTGGCGGCCACAAGGTCCTCCGCCGCGAGGATCCGGAGGACCTCCCGAGCGACCGCGGCGCCGACGGCGTGGTGGCTGTAGGTGAACCCGTGGACGAACCCGGCCCCGGGCGCCGTGACCGATTCGAACACCTCGGACGATGCCGCCGCGAAGCCGAACGGCCAGTAGCCCGAGGTCGCGCCCTTGGCGGCCACCAGGATGTCCGGCCGGACCCCCCAGTGATCGACCCCGAACCAGCGCCCGGTCCGCCCGAACCCGGTCATCACCTCGTCGACGATGAGCAGCACGCCGTGGCGGCGGCAGACGTCCGCGACCGCCGGCCAGTACCCGTCCGGCGGGACGACGGCGGCGAGGGTCGCACCGACGATCGGCTCGGCGACGAACGCGGCGACGGTCCGGGGCCCGGCCGACTCGATCGCCCGCTCGAGCTCGGCGGCCAGCTCGTCGGTCGTGGCCAGGGCGTTCGCCCCGGGATCGTCGGCACGATACGGGTAGGCGGCACTGAGGTGGCGAAATCGTCCGAGCCAGCCTTCGTACGGGCGACGGAGCGACCTTCGTCCCGACAGGTCGAGCGCGCCGAGGGTGTTGCCGTGATAGCTCCCCCACCGACTGAACACGACCAGTCGATCGGCCTCGCCACGGGCGAGGTGATACGCGCGAGCCAACTTCAGCGCGGTCTCGATCGCCTCGGAGCCGCCGGACACCGGGTAGATCGCCGGATCGTCGAGCGGGAGACGCGGCCCAAGCTCGGCCGCATACGACTCGAGAGCTTCGTTCGTGAACGCGCTGCCGTGAGCGTAGGCGACCCGTCCCGCCTGCTCGGCCATCGTCTCGGCGACGGACCGTCGCCCGTGGCCGACGTTGACCACGATCGCGCCACCGGCCGCGTCGAGGTAGGACCGGCCATGCTCATCCCAGATCGTCGCGCCCTCGGCGCGGACGGCGACCGGCAGGTCCGGGTCGAGCGAGCGGCGGAAGACACGACCTGGCACGAGCCGAGTCTAGCGGGCCGCGACCGCCCGGATCAGTGGACGGCCGCGGCCGGTGGCCGGCGGTCTCGGCGGGGTGCCTGGCGTCCGATCAGCGCGCCGTGGCGGTCGAGCGGACCCAGCCGGTCCGGCCGGTGAAGGTCAGTGCCTTGAGCCACAGTCGACCGGCACCGTCGCGCTGACGGGCCACGACCACGAACCGGACACCGGCCCGGATGGTGCCGGCGGTCGAGGCGGCGGGACTCGCCGTGAGACGAAGGAAGGTCGATCGGGTCGTGTGCCGAGCGGACCTGACATGCTTGGCCAGCTGGAGCTCCCAGACCGGGACCTCGACGTTCGTGAGGTGGGTGTGGAGATAGGCCGTGAAGGGGCTTAACATGGCCCGGACGCGGTGGACCCGGACGCCCTGGACGAGCGCGCTGATGGCGTACCCGTGACCGACGTACACGCCGACGTGGCTGCCCTGACCCCAGACGATGAGATCACCGATCTGCGGGTTGGTTCGTGAGGCCAGGCCACGGGCCCGATACGACCCGTAGATGCCGCGGGCACTCCGGCTGGTGACCTTCGTCCCGAGCCCGGCTTCCTGGAAGACCCGCCACATCAGGCCACTGCAGTCGAAGCTCGACGGTCCGGTGGCGGAGTGCCGGTAGACGGCGCGAAGGTGGCTCCGGGCGAAGGCCACGACGACCGACGAAGCCGGGACCTTGGCGGCCGCGGTCATGGCGTCCGGGGTGCCGGTCCGGGCAAGGATGGTGGTCCGATCGGGCGTGACGATCGGACCCGGAGTCATGGCCGTGGCGTCCACCGTCGGACCATCGGCGAGGGCCGGCTCGGCGAGCGTGGCCGGCGCCTGCGCGGCGCTCAGCGGCGCAGTCTGTGGCTGGACATCCGCGACCGGGGAGGCCGCGAGGACGCCTTCGGTGCCGGTCAACAGGGTGACGACGGCGAGGCTGGTCATGGCGAGCGCCCTGAGGCGCATGGGGATCCGGCTCAATGTGCTCCTCTCCACCAGGGCATCGCGTTGCGCGCGATGGCGATGGGCTGAGCCGCACGACGGCACGGAGTGATCCGCGGGAGGAAGCCACGCGAGGGGTGGCAGGGATGAGATCAACGTCAGCGACGGCTGACGACGAGACGACGACACGAGGTCGGCCGTTCGGCGGCGGTCTTCGGTTGTCGTGTTCCCGTTCGGTGGGTCCGCGTTCCGGCGGAGGATACACGGGATCGCCGGGTCGTGCCCCGGCCGCCGGCGATGTCGTTGTCCCGAGGCACCGAGCATGACGCTCGGGATCGCTCAGTCCGCCTCGCCGATCTCGAATGACTGGAGACGGCGGATGGCGATGACGAGGGCGACGGCGAACACGGCGACAGCGAGGCCGAGCGCGGTCGAACCGGCCAGGCGATCATCCCCAGTGGTGCCTGGACCGCCGATCCACTGGGCCACCCCGAGCGCGTATTGCCGGATGCTGAACGTCCGGGTCCCGTCGAATAGCCCGGCCAGGATCCCCTCCCAGACCAGGACGTAGACCAGCCCGATGGCGAGCGCCCGCGAGGTGATCAGGCTGAGGGCCAGGAAGACCATCACGTAGAGCGAGGCGGCGATCGCGGTCCCCGCGGCATAGCCGAGCGCATGCGGCAGCCAGGTCGTGCTCGACCCCAGGATCGCCGCCGAGGCGAGCGCGGCCGGGGCCGTGACCAGGACCGCCAGCCCCGCGGCGACGATGACCTTGGCCAGCACGATCCGCCAACGGGCGACTGGCTTGGCCAGCAGATAGACGGCGGTGCCGTCGTCGAGCTCGGAGCCCAACGCCGACGTCCCGAACACGAGCGCCACCAGCGGGACCAGGGTCGAGATGACCAGCCGGTCGACGATCGTCGAGCTGATCGAATCGAGGCCCGTGGCCCGGCCCGAGACCCGCACCAGCAGCGCGATGAGGATGGGCAGCGCGCACAGCAGCGACACGAGGAGGACGCGCCGCCGCCCGGCCAGGGCGCGGAAGGTGACCCCGGCGATCGTCCGGATCACCGCTGCACCAGGTAGCCGAACACGCTCTCGAGGTCCTCGTCGGTCGGCCGGACCTCCTGGAGGGTGATGCCGCCGCCGCGGGCGATCCCGGCGAGTGCCCGGGTGAACGCCCCGAAGTCGGATGTCCGGATGGACAGCCGACCTTCGGTCAGCTCGACGCCATACACCGCTGGGTGGCCGACCAGGCCTGCCGCCAGGCGGCGGTCGTCTGACGAGCGGATGGTGAACGTGTGCGGTCGGTCGGTCATCAACCGACGGATCTCGCGGAAGTCGCCCGAGGCGGCCAGCCGACCGGCCACGATCACCAGCACGTTCTGGGCGAGTCGCTCGACCTCCTCGAGGATGTGCGAACTGAACAGGATGGTCCGTCCCGATGCGGCCATCGCGCGGAGGATCTCCATCATCTGGAGCCGCTGGCGCGGATCCATCCCGTTGAACGGCTCGTCGAGGAGAAGGATCGGCGGCTCGTGGACCAGCGCCCCGGCGATCTTCGCCCGCTGGCGCATCCCCTTCGAGTAGGTGCCGATCGGCCGATCGGCGGCATCGGTCAGCTCGACCCGGGCGATCGCCCGGTCGGCCGAGATCTCCGGCTCCGGGAGCGACTGAAGCCTGGCGTTGAGGAGCGCGAACTGGCGGCCGGTCAGGAACGGGTAGACCGCCTCGCGCTCGGGAACAAGCCCGATCTTGCGGTAGATCGCGGGGTCCCGCCAGGCCGGGGCGCCGCCGATGACGACGTGACCGGCCGACGGCCGGAGCAACCCGGCGATCATGTGGAGGAGGGTCGACTTCCCCGCCCCGTTCGGGCCGAGCAGGCCGGTGATGCCCGGACGCAGGGCGAACGAGATGTCGTTGACCGCCACGACGTTGCCGTACCAGCGGGACACGTCCTGGAGCTCGACGGCCGCGCTGGGATCGAACGGGCGGGCCGGGCGGGCCGGTGCGTTTCCGGTGGTGCCCCAGCCGGCGATCGAGGTCTCCTTCATGCCGCGATCCGCTGGTAGCGCGCGACGAGGAACGCGCTGGCGACGGCTC
The DNA here is from genome assembly GCA_038325875.1 of Candidatus Limnocylindrales bacterium. Taxonomy (GTDB): domain Bacteria; phylum Chloroflexota; class Limnocylindria; order Limnocylindrales; family CSP1-4; genus Chersky-267. Next base: position 19,927 of record JBBQJL010000002.1, on the reverse strand, counting down.
CGACGACGATCGCCGCGGCGGTCATGACCCCGGTCGGGACGCCCGAGGCGAAGACCGCCTGACCGCTCGCGGGGACCCCGAAGAACCAGGCGTTGGCACCGTCGAGCAGCGAGCCGATGTCGATCAGGATGATCCAGTCCGACGGTCCACCAAGGTCGAGCCCGATGATCACTGCCGCGACGATCCCGGGGATGATGAACACGCCGAAGATCGCGGCCGTGGCATATGCCCGGCGCGGCGTCAGGGAGGCGATCGCCAGGGCCACGGCGGCCGACACGACGGCGATGATCGCCGACGAACCGACGATCGCCGGCAGCGTGCCGGCCTCGGCGCCGATCGCCTTGCCGAAGTCGGCGGTCAGCAGGATGTTCCCGGCGGCCGTGATCACCTGGGGCAGGAGGATGATCGCGCCCACCCCGACGGTCAGGGCCAGGAGCTTGCCGATCGCGTAGTCGGTCCGGTGGAGCGCCCGTGAGAAGTACAGGGTCAGCGTTCGGTAGCGCTGGTCGCGGCCGAGCAGCTCGGGCGCCTGGGCCGCCACGAACAGGGTCGGGAAGACGGCCACCAGCTGGAAGATGCCCTCGTGGCCGGGGATGAGCTGCAGGTTCTCGACCCCCGCCCGACCGGCCAGCGCACGGACCCCGAGGAGGATGGCGGCGATGAGCGCCGGCAGGCCGAGGCAGATGAACGGCAGGACCTTGGCCCGACCGCTCCGCCCGATCCCGAACACGCTCCGCAGGGAGTGGCGGAACAGGGCCGAGACCGCGTGTCGCCGACCCAGTCGCGGGCCCTCGTAGCGACGGTAGCCGAGGTCGTAGATCGAGCCGGTCAACGGCCGGTCGCCGGTGGCGGATCGCGGAACAGATCCTCGAGCGAGTGGCGCCGGTTCTCGATCCGGATGAGCGGGAGCCCGAGGTCCGCGACGGTGTCGCGGATGAGGTCGTACGGGTCGATCCCGTCGAGCGCCACCTGGAGGGCGCGGGCGTCACCATCGGCGGGTGCGGCGGCGACCCGCAGGCCGAGAGAGGTCAGCGCCGCGACCAGCGCGTCCCGGCCGTTCTCGACCTCGACGGTCAGGACGCCCGTCTCGTGGGTGAACTCGGTCATCGCGTCGGCTCGCAATAGCCGTCCGGCGTCGATCGCGACCAGGAAGTCGCAGACCTGCTCGATCTCACCGAGGAGATGGCTGGCCAGAATGACCGTGATCCCGAAGTCCTGCCCCGTGCGCAGGATGAGCTCGAGCATCTCGTCCCGGCCGGACGGATCGAGCCCGTTGGTCGGCTCGTCGAGGAGCAGCAGGCGTGGATCGTGGACGAGCGCCTGGGCCAGTTGCGCTCGCTGGCGCATCCCTGTCGAGTAGCCACCGATCGGGCGGTAGCGCTCTTCGTACAGGCCGACGTGGCGGAGGACGTCGGAGGTCCGCTCGCGGGCGGCGGTACTGGGCAGGCCCGACAGCTGGGCGAGATGGGCCACCAGCTCGGTCGCACTGATGTCGGGCGGCATGACGTTGTGCTCGGGCATGTAGCCCACGTACTGCCGGACGGCCGTGCCGTGGACGACCGGGTCGATCCCGAGGACGGCGACCGAGCCGCTCGTCGGGGGCAGCAGCCCCAGCAGGATCTTGATCAGGGTCGACTTCCCCGCGCCGTTGGCGCCGACCAGGCCGATGATCCCGCGACCCAGCTCGAGGCTCAGGTCGTCGAGCGCGGTCACCGTCTCGAAGCGCTTGGTCAGGGCGTCGACGCGGACGACGGGCGCGTCGGGTCCTGGCTCGATTGGCTGGGCCGTCACGGGGCCATGGTAGCGGGCGCGGCTGGTGACGCGGGTGACGGGTGACGGGTCGTCACACCGGGGAGCCACGCCGGGTAGGCTGGTATCGAGCGTTCACCGAGCGAGGAGGCACGCGACGATGACCGACCCGATCCAGCCTTGGGCCGAGGAGCCGCCACCGATCCCGGATCCTGCACCGACCACGCCCGAGGTCGACGCGCCGCCAGCGTCAAACGAGCCCGCAGCGACGGCGGCGACCGGGGCGGCGGAGGAGGAAGCCGCGCCCGAGGTCGTGTCAGCGGCCCCGCAACCTGCCGTGGATGCGACGCCCGCTGCCCCGATCGATGCCCCACCGGCAGCGCCGCCGCTGACGGCCGAAACGACCTGGACGATGCCGCCACCGAGGGTCGTGCCCGGACCTGCGCCGGGTGTCACCTACGTCGGATTCTGGCGCCGATTCGTCGCATTCCTGATCGACACGGTCCTGTCCGGGGTCGTCTGGTGGGCGCTTTTCGCCCTCGTTGTCGCGCGCACCGACTTCAGCAGCTGGCGGGTCTTCCTGAGGGTCGATCCCGTCACCGGCCGACCGCTCGCCTCGGACGCCGAGCTGATCACGGCGATGCGCGATTTCCTCGGCCTGTGGCTCGCTGTCTTCGGCCTGTTCTGGCTCGCCCACGCCCTGTACCACATCATCTTCTGGTCGTGGCGGGGCGGGACGATCGGACAGCTGGTCCTGGGGATCCAGATCCGGCGAGAGGCCGACGGCACCAGGATCGGATTCGGAACGTCGATCGTCCGCTACATCGGATACCTGATCTCGTTCTGGGTGTTCTACCTGGGCGTGATCTGGATCGCATTCGACGGCCGCAAGCAGGGCTGGCACGACAAGATCGCGAACACCCTGGTCATCCGACGCGCCGACTGACGACCCGACGATGAAGGACATCGTCCCGGGCTGGGCGCCAGTCGACCCCGAGCAGGTCCGCGACCACGCCAGGCGACCGCTCGGCGAGATCGTCCGCGAGGTGTTCCGTGTGTACGGCGCTCACCTGGAACCGATTCTGGTCATGGCCGCGGTCATCGAGGGAAGCCTGGCGCTCATCTCGCTGCCATACCTCGTCCTGACCATCCGCGCCTTCCTGGCGGAAGTCGGGGCGATGGGCGAGTTCTTGCGGGCGCCGACCTCGGGCGGGAGTTACCGCGCGGTCGCTGAGGCGTTCGACCCATTCCGCGACCCGGTCGTAGGTGTCTATGGAGGCGCCGTGTCGCTCGCGCCGCTCGCGAGCAGCCTGCTTCTGGCCGGGGCGATCGGTGCGTACCTCATGACCAGCGATCCAACCAAACGGACCGCGGCGAACGGGCTCCGGGCGGTCGCTCATCGTTGGGCGCCGCTGCTGCTCCCGGTGATCGGTCTGGCCGCGATCGTGGCAGTGTTCACGATCTGGTCGTTCGGGTGGTCCGCGGCGGCGATCGACCGACCGCCGCTCGAGACCGATCTCGGCGACCTCTGGGTGTCCGCCCTCCTGGCGATCGTGGCCCCGATCGCGATCGGCCTGGTGCTGTACCTGGCGGTTCGCTGGGTCGTGTTCGCCCCGGCGCTGGTGGTGGAACGGATCGGACTGCGCACAGCACTGGCCAGGAGCGCCGCGCTGACCCGCCGGCGGCGGGTCCACGTGACGATCTGCCTCGTGGTCCTGGGGGTCGTCTGGTCGTTCCTCGGCTGGCTGGTGTTCGCGCCGGCCTTCCTGGTGGCCGGCGTCATCGAGTCCGGCGGCGGCGGACCGTTCCTGGCGATCCCACTGGCGCTGTACGTCATCGGGCGGATCGTATTCGCGCCGCTGCTCCCGATCCTGACGGTGATCCTCTACCGTGACTTCCAGACCGCTGGTCCTGCGAGCGAGCCACCCGGGCTCGATCCGCGTTCGGCGCCGCCGGGTTGGGGTAGCCGGTCGTAGCGCCGCCCGGCTACTTCGTGTAGGCGCCCTCGGGGTCGAGCTCGACTCGGATGAGCCGGAGTTCCTCGGCGGTCGGTTCGGGCGTGATCGCGACCTCGGCGGCCAGGCGCGGCTCCCAGCCGATGGTCTCGCGCACGGCCTCGAGCGTCGCGCCCGGGTGAAGCGAGTCGAGCCGCATCTCGCCGCTCTCGTCGAAGTGATAGATGCCGAGATCCGTGACCACGACGGACGGGCCGATCCCGAGCCAGCCCTGCTCCTTCCGGATGCGCGCCGCGTTCACGGCCCCGCCGAGGTTGCCGGGGCTCGTCCGGAAGTCGATCCGCTCGACGAACGAGCGCTTCGATTGGCGCATGATCACGAACACCTGGCGGGCGTTGATGGCGATCTCGCACGCGCCGCCCGACCCCGGCAGGCGGGTCTTCGGATGGGCGTAGTCGTCGCCGATGACGGTCGTGTTGATGTTCCCGAACCGGTCGATCTGGGCCGCCCCCAGGAACCCGACATCGATCAGGCCGCCTTGCAGGTAGAAGCTGAACAGCTCGTACATGCTGGTCACGGCCGTCGCCCCGCTGACGATGGTCGGGTCGCCGATGCTCAGCGGCAAGCGGGCCGGCTCGGCGCCGAACACGCCGGCCTCGTAGACCAGCTCGAGATCCGGCGTCACCGTCCGCTTGGCCAGGTTGACCGCGATGTTCGGCAGACCCACGCCGACGAAGCAGACGTGTTGGCCGGCCAGCTCACGGGCGGCGGCCACGATCATCATCTCGGACTTCGAGAACGCGGCGGGGGCCGCGGCATCGGTCACCGGTCGGGCACCTCCGCACGGGCGTGGACCTCGCCCAAAGGCCGCGCCGCACGCCCGGTGTTCAAAGGGGCGCCGAGGCGACTGGGCGCCGTCGGTTCTGAACGCCCCGCGTTCCATGTCGGGCGCCGTCTCAGGTACTGCGTCGATCCTGAATGCGGGGTGTTCAGACCGAGGTGGTAGGGGCGGTCGTGGCCCTGGTTGGCACTTGGGACGTTCAGGCGCTGGTCGGTAGTCGGGACGTTCAGGCGCTGGGGAGCAAACCGGTCGGTCATCGGTACTGACCGTAGTCGACCGAGCCCGACGGGGCCGACCCACTCGGCAGCAACCCGGTGATCCGCTCGACACCGAGCTTGTCCAGATACGCGGCCCGGCCGTCGAGGCCGTACACCCACTCGTCCAGCCAGGCCTGCACGGCGGCCTCGTCACGGCTGATCGGGTCCCAGTCGAGGTAGAACCGGTTGTCGCGGTCGTAGGCGCCCTGGACGTACGACGGATGCGCGCCCCACGGCTCGACGACGACCGCATCCACGATCAGCCCAGGGATGATCGTCCGGTTCGGGTCGGCCCGGATGACGGCTTCGTCGACCAGCTCCTCGACGACCACGATCACCCGTTCGGCCGCGAACGCCGCCTCCTTCTGGCAGCCGAGCAGCCCCCAGACCTGGGTGTTGCCGCTCGCGTCTGACCGCTGGGCGTGGACGATCGTGACATCCGGCCGAAGCGGCGGCACGGCGTAGACGATGCCGTCGCCGTATGGCGATTCGATCGGACGGATGAGCGGGTTGGCCTTCGGGAGGTCCGTCTCGAAGTAGCTCCGGAGGGGGTAGAACGGGAGGTTCGCGGCCCCCGCGGTGTACCGCCCGACCATCCCGAAGTGGCTGTATTCCTCGAGCTCGAGCGGGGCCGGGTCGGCGCTCTCGATCCGTCGCCGGATGGCGTTCAGGCCGCCGACGCCCGGGTTCCCGAGCCAGCTGAAGATCAGCTTGCGCGCGACGCCGCCGGCGATCATCTGGTCGTAGATGAGATCCGGCGTCAACCGGGCCAGGGTCAGATCGCGCTTGCGCTGGCGGATGATCTCGTGACCGGCGGCGAACGAGATGAGGTGGGTGAAGCCCTCGATCGCGACGGTATCGCCGTCGCGGACGACCTCGGCGATGGCGTCGCGCATGGTCGCGACCTTGGACGTGCTCATCGGCCGACCTCGGGACTCACCCGTTGATTATCGCGGCCACCGCGCCGGGCCGCTTCCCCGCTGGTCGCCGGTTGAGTAGGATGCGCGAAACAGGGAGTGGAGGGTCGTCTCGTGTCGTCTTCTCAGCGCGTCTCGGCGGGCTGGGCACCGCTTGTCCGCGGACTGTTCCTCGTGGCGATGGCGCTGTTCGTGATCACGGTCGTGATCGGCATCGTCAACGGCCTCGACCTGTACGAGTTCGACCACAACCAGCTCTTGACCCACGTCCACTCGGGCACCCTCGGCTGGATCACCCTCAGCCTGGTCGCCGCGACCTTCTGGCTGGTCCGACGGGGCGACCGCCGGCTGGCGATCGCCCTCGGGGTCCTCATCCCGCTCTACGTCGCCGCGTTCTACTCGGGCAGCCTGCCGGCCCGGGCCGTGACCGGGACGCTGCTCCTGGTCGCGATCCTGTGGCTCGTCGGCTGGGCCTGGGTCGCGCTCAGCCGCGAGCCGACCATCCCGCTCCTGGCAGTGACCCTCGGTCTGACCAGCTTCGCCTATGGCGCGATCATCGGGGTCCTCCTCCAGATCCAGTTCGCCGCCGGCACGACCCTCTTCCCGGGCGGTTCCGACGCGATCGGGGCCCACGCCGGGACGATGGTCTTCAGCTATCTCATCCTGGTGGCGATGGGCCTGCTCGAGTGGCGCCTGATCGGGCTCCGCCGGCGGTCGCGTGGCGGACTCGTCCAGATCGCCGCCCTGTTCGGTGGCGGCCTGCTCCTGGCTCTGACCCTGCTCTTCCTGCCCGAGAGCGCGGTGCAGGCGGTCGGCGGGATCTACCTGTTGGTCGAGCTCATCGCCGTGGTCCTGTTCATCGGCCGCGTCCTTCGCTCGGCGGTGCGCATCGACTGGCGGGCGGCCAGCCCGGAACGCCACCTGGCGACGTCGGCGGTCTTCGTCGTGGTCGCGACGGCGATCTTCCTGTACGTCGTATTCCTGTTCATCTCGACCGGCGACCCGTCGAAGATCCCGGTCGGCGTGCTGGTGGCCAGCGATCACGCCGCATTCATCGGGGTCGTCACCAACCTGATCTTCGGACTGGCCCTCCGGTTCGGCGCCGACCGGAGCGCGCGCTGGCCGTGGGCCGACCAGATCGTGTACTGGGCGATGAACGGCGGGCTGATCCTGTTCCTACTCGGGCTGATGGTGGTGTCGCCCGAGCTCAAGCGGATCGGCGCGCCCATCATGGGCACGGCCATCCTGCTCGGGCTGGCCGTCATCGCCGGTCGGCTCTGGTCGTCGGACCTGAGCACGGCCGATGAGGCGGTCGCGATCACCGAGGCCTGATCCTTCCGACCGATCGCAGCAGCGGACGCGAACGCAGGCGCCGAGGCCGTCTGTCGTCAGCCCGCGGCTTCGAGGCCGGTCATCACGCCGGCGGCCCGGGCCGCCTCGAGGATCTCGCCATGCTCGCCGGCGACATCGGCGACGCCCTCGCCGAAGATCCGCAGGGCGGTGTCCATCTCGGCCTCGGTCACGGTCAGGGCCGGCGACATCCGGACGCTCGATCGGCCGCTCTCCAGCACGAGCAGGCCGCGCTCGAAGCACGCCCACTGGACTTCCTCGGCATGCTCAGGCGTGTCGAACTCGACGCCGAGCATGAGTCCCTTGCCACGCACGTCGGCGATCAGGCCGGGGAAGCGTGCCCAGAGCGCGTGCAGCGCGACCTGGGCCTGCGCGCCGCGGACCGCGGCGTTCTCCGTCAGGCCGCCTTCGAGCAGGTCGATCGTGGCCAGCGCCGCGGCGCAGGCGACCGGGTTACCGCCGTAGGTCGAGCCGTGCGCGCCGGGACCCCACGCCTCGAGCACTGACGCGTTGGCGACAAGCGCGCCGAGGGGCATCCCGCTCGCGATCCCCTTGGCCGCCAGCAGGATGTCCGGCTGGACGCCCCAGTGCTCGATCGCCCACATCTTGCCGGTCCGCCCGGCGCCCGACTGGATCTCATCGGCGATGAGCAGGATCCCATGCTTGTCGCAGATGTCGCGCAGGCCCTGGAGGAAGCCATCCTCCGGGACGATGTAGCCGCCCTCCCCCTGGATCGGCTCGACGATGATCGCCGCGACCTCATTCGCCGGGATGAGCCTGTCGAACAGGACCTCGTCGAACCAGCGCAGGTCCTCGACCTTGCCGTACGGCGCGTGGTACACGCCAGGCAGGAGTGGACCGAATCCGGCGTGGTACTTCGCCTTCGACGCGGTCAGGCTGACCGAGCCGTAGGTCCGGCCGTGGAACGCCCCCAGGAAGGCGACGATGTACGGCCGATGGGTGGCGTAGCGGGCCAGCTTGATCGCAGCTTCGACAACCTCCGTCCCGGAGTTGCCGAGATAGACCCGGGCCGGCCCTTCGACCGGCGAGATCCCGGCGATCCGCTCGCACGTCTCGGCGTAGATCGGCAGGTAGAAGTCCGACGCGCTGAAATGGATCAGCTCGGCGGCCTGCTCCTTGATCGCCGCGACCACCTGCGGGTGGCTGTGGCCGGTCGAGGTCACCGCGATGCCGGCAGCGAAGTCGAGGAACAGGTTGCCGTCGATGTCCTCGACGGTCAGGCCCTCACCGCGGACCGGCACGATCGGGTACGCCCGCGGCAGGCTCGGCGAGGTCCAGCGCTCGTCGTAGGCGACGTGAGCACGAGCCTTCGGCCCCGGGATCTCAGTGACGAGGTCGGGGACCGGGCGCGAACCCGCCAGCCGCGACGAGACCTGGCTCACGTTACACCTCAGAACGAATAGAAAGTATGCAGACTGGATACTCGATCGAGTCTACCAGAGCGACCGCGTAGGATTCGGCGCGCGTCGCCCTACGTACGTATGGCCCATTCGCCGTAGGCAGGACGGGTTCGCGGTTTGGCCCCTACGACCTATCGCCACCGCGTCAGTCGGGGCTTAGGCTCGGATGGTGGCCACCGTATCGACCGTCAGGCGTCGAACCGGCGGACCGATCACGCTCTATTCGGTCCTCGGCGTCTCCCCTGACTCGGATCCAGAAGCGGTTCGGAGCGCCTATCGCCGCCTGGCTCGTATGTTCCACCCCGACACCGGCGGTGACGCGCACTCGATGTCGTTGATCAACAAGGCCTGGGCGGAATTGGGAGATCCCGAGCGACGAGCGGCCTACGACCACAGGATGGGGATCGAGCGGGTGGTCAAGGTCACGGCGGCGCCACCGCCCGAACCGTCCGAACAGGCGACCGGGTCCCCGCTGACGACCCGGATGACCAACCGGATGATGACCGGCACGGGCACGGTCCTGGATTTCGGTCGATACGAAGGCTGGACGATCGACCAGCTCGCGAAGCACGACCCCGAGTACCTTCTCTGGCTCGAGCGCACGCCCGTCGGCCGCCCGCTCCAGGCCGAGATCCAGGCGGCCCTGGCGGATCGCCGCTGAGGCTCTGCCGGCCAGATCCGCCACCGATCGGGCAGCCACGTGGCGGGCCGCGCCATCAGTCGACGATGGTCTGGCTCTGCTCGCGCATGAACTGCTGGACGTAATGGAAGCCGCCGCCTGCCTTGCCGGTCGCCGTGCTCCCCTTCCACCCACCGAACGGCTGGATGCCCGGCCAGGCCCCGGTGGTCGCGCCGGCGCGTCGGTTGACGTAGATCACGCCGGCCTCGATCTGGTCGAGGAACAGCTCGACCTCGGCCTTGTCGTCGGAGTAGAAGCCCGCGGTCAGGCCGAGGTTCGACTCGTTCGACAGCCGGAACGCCTCCTCGATCGAGTCGACCGGGGCGACGGCGGTGAACGGGACGAAGAGCTCGTCGCGGAACAGGCGGTGGTCCGTGGGCAGATCGACCGCGACCGTGGGGGCCACGAAGGTGCCGCTGTCGAGGCCGCCCTCGGTCACCCGCTCGCCGCCGATCACCAACCGGCCCGCCGACCGGGCGTCGGCGACCGCCTGCTCGTAGCGGGCGACAGCCTTGGCGTTGATGACCGGGCCGAGCCAGAAGCGGCGGTCGGTCGGATCGCCGATGGTGATCGCCTCGGTCTTCTCGACCAGCCTTCGGACGAGCTCGTCGTGGACCGGCCGCTCGACGTAGACCCGGCTGTTGGCCGAGCATTTCTGGCCGGAGAAGCCGAACGCCGAGCGCATGATCCCCTCGGCCGCCTCGTCGAGATCGGCGTGGCGAGACACGATCGCCGGGTTCTTGCCGCCCATCTCGACGATGACCGGCTTGGGGAAGACCCGGGCGAAGTTCTTGTACAGCCCGAAGCCGACCTCGAACGAGCCGGTGAAGATGATCCCGTCGACGCCGGGGTTCGTCTGGAGCTCGTCGCCGACGGTCTCACCCGGACCCATGACCATGTTGAACACGCCATCGGGGACGCCTGCGTCGCGCATCGCCCGGAGCAGGCAGGCGCCCGACAGTGGCGCGTCCGATGACGGCTTGTAGACGACGCTGTTGCCGGCCACCAGCGCGCCGCCCGACGGCCCGCCCGACAGCGCGAACGGGAAGTTGAATGGGCTGATGACGCCCCACACGCCGTACGGCTTGAGGACCGACCGGGTGTGGACGGTCTCATCGCCGAGGTTGCCCATCGGATCGTCGAAGCCGTGATTGCGCTCGACCATGTCGCACGACCAGCGGATGAGGTCGGCGGTCTCCTCGACGTCGCCCAGTGCCTCGAGTCGGTTTTTGCCAACCTCCATCGAGAGCAGCGCGCTGAACTCCATCTGGCGTTCGCTGATCACGTCGGCGACCCGGCGCAGGATCTCCACCCGCTCCTGCCACGGCCGACGGCCCCAGCCCGGGAAGGCCGCCCGAGCCGCGGCGATGGCGTCCTGGACGTCCTGGCGGGTGCCCTTGGCGAAGGTGCCCATGACCGTGCCGTCGATCGGGGTCCGCTTCTCGAATGTGCCGTCGCCGTCACGCTCGACACCGCCGACGAAGTTCCGGTAGTAGCCGCCGAGCATCGTACGGGCCTTGATCAGGCCGGCCTCGTACAGCGCGTGGAGCTCCTCGTTGTCGTTGCGCAGCGTGGCGTAGGTGATCTTCAGGCGCGGGGTCGCCTCGGTCGACATCGTCGGTCTCCGTATCTCCGGCTGGCGGACGCTGTGGCGTGGCCTCAAGTGTACCGCCGCCCGACGCCCGGAGGCCGCCACGACGCCGTCGGGACGACGCGGCGCACAGGGACGGCGAGGCGCTACGCTGCGGGTCGGCCGGACGGTTTCGAGCGCCTACCGAGCCCGACACCGGAGCGACCTCCCCGAGCCTTCTGACCGACCGCATCCGGCACGCCAGCATCTCGTTCCGGCAGGTCCTGGCGAACCCAGGCCTGCGCCGGGCAGTCGTTCGGCCAGATCGCCCTGCTCCACGACATACCGCGGACGGCCACCGTCGTCGCCCTCGACGACGTCGAGGTCTGGCCGCTCCAACGCGACGCGTTCCTGATCGCGATGACCGGTCGGGCAGAGACGGCGGCCCATGGCATGACCCAGGCGATGATCGAGGAGGATCGCCGGCGGACCGGTCGCTAGGCCAGGGCTCGGACGACGTCGAGCAGGGTCGGTGCGACCCCGTCCGGACGACGACCGCCGCGCGCCCGGGCCGCGGCGTCCAGGTCGTCGGGGGCGTGCTTGCCGGACAGGACGAAGATCCCACGCAGTCCAACCCGCTGGGCGGCCAGCACGTCGGTCCGGACGTCGTCGCCGACCATCGCGATGGCGCGCCGAGTCAGGCGAGGCGCGCCCGCCCGGCGGACCTCGCCGACCAGCTCGGCAGCGGCCTCGCGGAAGAAGTCGGCCGCGGGCTTGCCCAGGATGCGCGCCGCGCGCTCGGTCGCGAACTCGAGCCCGGTGACCATCGCGCCCGAGTCGAGGGTCGGGCCGTCGGGTGTCAGCCACCACGGGTTGCGGTGCATCCCGATCAGCTCGGCCCCGTTGCGGACCAGGCGGAAGGCCCGGTTGAGGTTGTCGTAGGTGATCGCCTCCGGGGCGTCGCCGATGACGACCGCGGCCGCGCGCGCGCCGGGCCGGTCTGCCTCCTCGCCGCTGAGCAGGTGCTGGCCGGCGAACTCGGTGAGGGCGTCGGTCGAGGCCATCACGAAGAGGGGCTCGCCCGGGTGGTGGTGACGGGTGAAGGCGGCGCTGGCCGACAGGGCGCTCATGATCCGCTCGGGCGGGATCGGCGCACCGAGTCGCGTGCCCCAACGGGACAGGCTCGCCCGGCTGACCAGCGAGGTGTTGGTCACGATCCGGTACGGGATCGCCCGTGCCTCCAGGTCGGCGAGGGCTTCGCCGGCGCCCGGCAGCAACTCGCCCTTCAGCACGATCACCCCGTCGAGGTCGAGCAGGAACGCCCGGACGCCGGCCAGCGCTGTGCGCAGGTCCGGGACCGGCCCGTCCGCTGGGGCTGGCCCGGAGCCGGCCGTGTTCGCCGTCCGAACGGTCATCCGTCGGATGGTACCCGTCTGCTAGGCTCCCGCGATGGGCCTGCTCGACGGCCGGAACGCACTGATCTTCGGCGTCGCCAATGACCACTCGCTGGCTTGGGGGATCGCCCGCGCCCTCCATGAGGCCGGCGCGACCGTCGGGTTCAGCTCGGTCGAAAGCCTCATCGAGAAGCGCGTCCGGCCACTGGCCGAGTCGATCGGGTCGACCTTCATCGAGCCGTGCGACGTGCAGTCCGACGACGACATCCAGGCCGTGTTCGCCAAATGGGGCGCCGCTCACGGCCGGGTCGACATCCTCGTCCACGCCCTGGCCTACGCCCGGCGCGAGGACCTGGAGGGAACCTTCGTCGACACCTCGCGCGAAGGGTTCGCCCTCGCCCTCGATATCAGTGCCTACTCGCTGGTGGCCCTGGTCCGCGAGGCTCGCCCCTTCCTGGATGCCGGCTCGAGCGTGATCACCCTGTCCTACTACGGCTCCGAGAAGGTGGTCAGTCACTACAACGTGATGGGCGTCGCCAAAGCCGCCCTCGAGGCGTCCGTGCGCTACCTGGCGGCAGACCTCGGTCCCGACGGGATCCGGGTCAACGCGATCAGCGCCGGTCCGGTCCGGACACTCGCCGCGGCGGGGATCACCGGGTTCAAGAAGTTGTACGGCGGGTTCTCGGACGTCGCCCCACTCCGTGCGAACATCACCCCGGAGGACGTCGGGCGGAGCGCCGTCTACCTCGCCTCGGACCTGTCGAGCGCGGTCACCGGCGAGGTCCTGTACGTCGACGGCGGCTTCAACATCATGGGCGTGCCCACGTCCGACTGACGTCGCGCGCGACTACCAGCCGGATGAGCCGGGCTCGCCCTTGAACGGGCCGACGATCCGCGACGTGACCCAACCCCCGTAGAAGTGGCCGGGCTGCGGCGTCGCCCGCTCGTCGCCGACCCACGCCTGATCGACCCTGCCGGCGTAGAACGCGAGGTACCCGGCGATCTGTTCGAAGCCGGGTCGCGGCCGGTCGTAGGACCAGGCGACGTTCTCGATCCGACGGCCGCGGCCATCGTCGTACGTCCAGTAGCCGGCTTCGCCCTTCCACTCGCAGCTGCTCCCGTGGGGGCTTCGCGCGAGCAGGTCGAGCCGCACGTCCCCGGGCGGCAGGTAGTACACCGGCGGTCCGGCGGTCTCGAGCACGCGCAGGCCGCCGGTCGTGTCCGCAAGGGCGATGCCGTCGACCAGGACTCGCAGACGCTCAGGCACGGACTCGACTCGCGGCGGACGCGGGTAGTCCCAGACCGACTCCTGGCCGGGACTCGGTTGGATCCGCCCGACCGGCTGGGCGGCAGTACCAGCCGTCACCTGCGACATGCGGCGCAGTTCCCGACGATCGTCACGTGGCTGAGATCGACGGCGAAGCCGCGACCCGCCTCAAGCGATCCGACGAACGCCCGGGCCTCATCGGCCTCGATCTCCCAGGTCCCGCCGCACGACTGGCAGTGGAGGTGTCCGTGCACGGCTGGGGGCAGGACGTGGAACTCCTCGCGTCCGTCGGCGCCGTGGCCGTGTCTCACGAGCCCAAGCTCCTCGAGGACGTCGAGCGTCCGGTACACGGTCGACGGAGTGGTCTCCGGGTCGATCTCCCGACAGCGCTCGACCAGTTCGCTCCCGGTCACGTGCCCATCGGCCCGGGATAGGACCTCGACCAGCGTCCCACGCTGCGGCGTCCAGCGCAGGCCGCGCTCGTGGAGCCGTTCGCGCACCTGCGCCCAGTCGGCGACCGTCACGACCCGATGAACCCGAAGACCCGATCGAGCTCCGGGAGCACACCCTGGAGTCCGAACAGGAAGACCGTGCCCACGATCAGGCTGAACGTCCCCGCGGCGACGCCGAACGCGAGGTACAACCGCTGGCGGGTCTGGCTGGCCACGAACCCGGTCGACGACAGGACGACGACGATCGTGTTCGACACGAGCAGGCCGACGATGAAGGCCAGCAACATCGGGATGCCCAATCCCGTGCCGGCGGCCCCGCCGATGGCGGCGATGATCAGCACCTGGGTGCCCGTCTCCGCGCCGATCCCATGGATCATCCCGACGCCGAACGCCGTGCGCCGCCCGTACGAGCTCATCTCGAGTGACTCGACGTGGACGTGGCCGTGGATCTTCGCCTGCACCCTTCGCCACGAGTAGCGGACCGAATCGAACACCAGCATCCACCGACTACGCAGGCGGAACTCGGTCCCATAGCGGATGTACTGGTAGAGCGACACGAAGACCCAGATCCCGAGGACGACCAGTGTCGCCCCGACCACCCGACCCAGGATCGGATCGACCCAGTCGGGCAGGATGGCCCCGAACATGATCGCGGCCAGGCCAAGAACAAGGACGACGGAGGCATGGCCCAATGCGTACAGCGTCCCGAGGGCCATCGCGTGACGCTGCTCACCGGCCATCCGCAGACTGGTCGGCGCCTGCAGGGCGACCGGCTCCGCCGCCAGGGTCGCCGCCCCGGGTCCGAGATCGTGGGCATGAAGCTCGCTCGGCCCGCCGTGCGCATGTCGGTGGGTATCGATGACCTCGGCCAGGGCTCGGTGTTGCTCGCCGTGCGCGGCCGTGCCTGCGTCGGCTGTCGCCGTGGTGCTGGTGATGTCGGTGATGGCGGCGATGTGGTCCCAGTCGATCCCGTGCCGGATCCCAAGGAGCGCAGCGGTCATGAACAGGCCGATCCCCTGGGGCGACGAAGCGATCGCCAGGACCGGTGCGACGAGTTCGGGCAGAGCGTGGAGCACGTCAGGGTCCTTTATTGCATTTCGTTGCGATAGCATCGCCGAACGATCGACTGTCGTCAACGAGTACGGCTGAGCGCGCCATTCGGATGGGCTGACGCGTCGGCGGGCACATCGGCCCGCACGCCGCACTGCTACTGTCGGTCCGATGTCGATCCGGCTGATCCTGGGGCACGGAGCATCGGGCACGGCCGCGTCGATGGCCCCGTTCGTCGACGGCCTGCGCGCCCGCGGCATCGACGCGGTCGCGGTCGACCTTCCGAAGCGGCGGGCGGAGGACGTCGTCCCGCGCTGGCTGGAGCTCGCGCCGCCCGGGCCCGAGATCGTGGTCGGCGGACACTCGTACGGCGGGCGGGTGGCCAGCCTGGCCGCCGCCGCGGCCGCGAGCGGACCGGACGGCGCCGCCGCCGGATATCGCGGGCTGGTTTGCTTCTCCTATCCGCTCCATCGGCCGGGCGGCCCCGAGCTTGGGCCGCGGGTCGCTCACTGGCCCGCGATCGCCTGTCCAGTCCTCCTGCTGTCCGGCGAATCGGATCCGTTCGCCCGGATCGACCTCCTGCGCGACGCGCTGGCGCTGCTGCCGCACGGCGAGCTGGTCACCTACCCCAGGCTGGGCCACGGCCTGAAGCCGGTCCTCGACGAGGTCCTTGATCGGACCGCGGCGTTCATCGCGTCGCTCGGGGAGGCCAGATGACGCCAACGCCACGGATCGCCGGCGGCCGCCAGGTCTGAGCTGGCCGCTCGGGATCGGGCGACGGCAGCGGGATCCCCGCTGGATTCGTGATGTGCAAACGATGCAACTCGTGCTACGCTCGCGCCTGTCGTCGGGTCGGAGGCGAGGGACTGGCCGAGATGGAATCGGACCTGGGCATCGGGATCCTGGGCGCCGGCTGGATCACGCGGGCCCATGGCCTGGCGCTCCGCACGATCCCATTCGTGGCCCCGCTCGGCCGTCAGGTCCGGATCGCGATGCTCGCGGGGCGCGACCGGGATCGCGCTGAGGCGGTCGCGCACACCTTGGGCGTCGAGCGGGTCACGACCGACTGGCGTGAAGTCGTCGAGGACCCGTCCGTCCATGTGGTGGCGAACCTGATGGGGGTGACCGGGCATCGCGAGGCGACCGAGGCGGCCCTCGCGCTGGGCAAGCCGGTCCTGTGCGAGAAACCGCTGGGGGTCGATCGCTTCGAGGCTCGCTCGATGGCAGCCGCGGCCGTGGCTGCCGGGGTCCCGGCGGTGTGCGGCTTCAACTATCGGTTCGTTCCCGCCATGCGCCTCGCTCACGATCTGGTCGCCGCGGACGCGCTCGGCCAGATCGTCCAGTTCCGGGCGGTCTACATCCAGGACTACGCGGCGGGTCGATCCCCGCTTCGGCCGCACAACGGATCGCGGGCGGTCACGGACTACGCCCATATCGTCGACTTCCTGCGCTACCTCGGGTGCGAACCGGAGGCGGTCCAGGCGACGACGGCCAAGCTGACCGACTCGGGACCCGAGGTCGAGGACGCCTACGTCGCGGCGGTCGACCTCCGTGGCGGAGGGATCGCCTCGCTCGAGGCGTCCCGCGTCGCCCGCGGCTGGAAGGGCCGCCAGGTCGTCGAGGTCAACGGGACCGAGGGTTCGCTGTGGTGGGACATGGAGGACCTGAATCGCCTCCACGTGTTCTACGTCGCCGACGAAGCGGCCGGGACCGGCGGCTTCCGGGACGTGCTCGTGACCCAGCCGGACCACCCGTACCTCGGCCAGTGGTGGCCACCCGGACATACCCTCGGCTGGGAGCAGTCCTTCGTCCACCAATGGCAGGACTTCCTGGCGGCGGTCCTCGAGGACCGGCCGGTCGCTGAGCACCAGGCGACGTTCGAGGACGGTTACCACGCCGCGGCCCTGTGCGATGCGATCCTGACCTCGGCGCGTGACGGCCGGCGGGTCTCGATCGCCGAGATGACGGCCGACCCGGCTGCGCTGGCCGCCACGTGACCGCGCGAGGCAGCGGACCCGAGCTCCGGATCGCGCTTGTCGGCGCCGGCACGATGGCCCGCGCTCATAGCGCGGCGCTCGCCAATGTCCCGCATCTCTATCCCGGGCTGGCCCTCCGCCCGCGACTGGTCGCCGTCGCCGACGTCAACCAGACGCTGGCGACCGCCCTCGCCGACAGCTTCGGCTACGAACGCGTCGCGCGCGACTGGTCCGATGTCGCGACTGCCGACGACATCGATCTGGTCGTCGCCTGCCTGCCACCGGTCCTCAACCGGGAGGTCGTCCTGGGTGCGGCGGCGGCGGGCAAGCACGTGGTCTGCGAGAAGCCGCTCGGGGAGTCGGCTGAGGCCGCCGCCGAGATGCTCGGCGCTTGCCAGGCGGCCGGAGTCTTCCACGGCCTGGCCGCCGGGTACCGCTGGTCCCCGGCCGTGCGTCAGATCCGCGAGCTCATCCGGAGCGGTGAGCTGGGCGAGATCCGCAGCATCCGAGCGTCGTTCATGCTCGACTATGCGGCCGACCCCGACGTCCCGCTGCTGTGGCGCTTCCGCAAGGCGATGTCGGGCGGCGGGATCGCCATCGATACCGGCTACCACCTGGTTGATTGCGCCCGCTTCCTCGTCGGTGAGATCGACGCCGTCCAGGCGCTGTCGTCGACATTCATCACCGAGCGGGCGCTGCCGAATGCCGATGCCGTCGGCAATCGCGGCGGCGGGGCGAGCCGGGGCGAGACCGGACCGGTCGATGTCGAGGATGCCGCGGCCGCCCTCCTGACCTTCGCCAATGGCGCGTA
The DNA here is from genome assembly GCA_038325875.1 of Candidatus Limnocylindrales bacterium. Classification (GTDB taxonomy): domain Bacteria; phylum Chloroflexota; class Limnocylindria; order Limnocylindrales; family CSP1-4; genus Chersky-267. Next base: position 2,238 of record JBBQJL010000002.1, on the reverse strand, counting down.
CGGGGTGCTCGAGACGAGCCGGGTGGCGATCGGCAAGCGGGTCTCGCTCCAGCTCGAGGTCTACGGCTCCCGTGGGTCGGCCGACTGGGACCTCGAGCGGCCCGACGAATTCAGGGTCTGCCTGCCCGGCGATGTGACCACCTTCGGGTTCCGGCGCGTCCTCGTGAACCCATGGCATCCGGGCGCCGCCGAGCTGCTCATCGCGGGGACCGACGGGACGTCGATCGGCTGGCTCGGCCAGGAGTGCGCGATGTGGGCCGAGTTCCTCGGTGCGATCGCGGACGGGCGGGCCGGCAGCGCCGACTTCTCCGACGGTGTCCGCGACAGCGCGGTCATCGATGCGCTCTATGCGGCGGCCACGAGCGGCGTCCGCACGCCGGTCGTCCTGCCGGCGGGGATCGGACAAGCGAGCGAGGAGAGACGATGACCACTGGTGATGCGAGCCGGACCGGCCCGCCGGCTGGGCCAGGCGCCGACCCCGGTTGGCCGGTCCCGACGACCGAGTCGCGGAAGCTGTTCGCGAGGGCGAATCTCGTCTCGCCCGGTGGCGTGCAGGGCGAAGGACGCAGCGCGACCCCCTATCCCCTGTTCATGACCCGCGCCCAGGGGTCCCGGATCTGGGACGTCGACGGAAACGAGTTCATCGACTTCCACGCCTCGTTCGGGGCGGTCCTCCTCGGCCACAACGACCCACGGATCAACGCGGCGGTCCGGCGCGCGATGGACGAGCACGGCATCTCGTTCTCGACGGCCAATCCTGTCGAGGTCGAGCTCGCCGAGCGGCTGGTCGGGATGATCCCGTCCGCCGATCGGGTCGTGTTCGGCTGCACTGGGTCGGAGGCGACCTTTCATGCCATCCGCCTTGCGCGCGGCTTCACCGGTCGCGAACGGATCCTCAAGTTCGAGGGCAACTACCACGGCTGGCACGACTACGTCGCATGGAGCCACCACTTCGCGACCGAGGACGACGGCGGCGTGCCCGTCCCGGTGGCTGCCTCGGCCGGGATCCCGGCCGCTGTCCGCGACCTCATCGTCGTCCGCGAGTACAACGATGCGGCCGGCGTGCGCGAGGCTCTCGCCCGCGAGGGCGACACGATCGCTGCGGTCATCCTCGAGCCGGTCTTCCACAACGCCGGCGCCATCGCCCCGGAGCCGGGGTTCCTCGAGACCCTTCGCGAGGCTTGCACGGCGGCCGGGACGCTGCTCATCTTCGACGAGGTGATCAGCGGCTTCCGGCATGGGCCGGGTGGCGCCCAGGCGAGCTACGGGGTGACCCCAGACCTCACGACCATGGGCAAGGCCCTCGCCAACGGGTTCCCGATCTCGGTCCTCGCCGGTCGTGCCGATGTGATGGACCATCTCGGGCCGAAGGGTGACGTGCTGTTCGCCGGTACGTTCGCCGGCCACACGCTGAACGCAGCTGCGGCCCTCGAGTGCACCAGGATCGTCCTCGAGGGCGCCATCCACGACCATCTGCGTCGCCTCGGCGAGCGCCTCACGTCGGGGATCCAGGCCGCGATCGATGAGACCGGCGCCCTGGCCCAGGTCCGCGAGATCGCCGGTGTCTGGACCATCTACTTCACCGACCAGCCGATCCGGCGATTCCGGGACTTCGCTCGATTCGCGATGGACAAGGATCACCCGGTCCAGCGCGGGTACCGCAACTGGCTGCTCGAGCGGGGGATCTACGTCCACCCCCACTACATGATCCGGGGTTACCTCACCGGGGCTCACACCAAGGAGGATGTCGACCGACTGGTGGAGGCCACGGCGTCCTTCCTGTGGGAGTACCGCGACCTGCTGGCGACGCCGGCCGACGCCCGCTGACGGCGCGGCTCAGCGGCGAGGTCCGCCGAGCTGGATCAGGTCCGGAGGTCCGGGTTCGGCAGGACGATGTCATCGATCGCCCGGACCAGGTCCCAGTACGAGGCGATGAAGCCGCGCAACGTGCGGACCGTGGCGCCGTACGTGTCGAACTCCTCGACGGTCAGGCCGTCGGGCGCATACGCCCGACGGAAATCGGGGATCCCGGTCAGCGCGTCCAGGTAGGCCGGGGGGGCGGGGTCGCCAAAGCGCGGCCGGACCTCGATGTCCGAGGCGTTGAACCGGCGCTGCCAGGCGTACGGGATCGTCAGGCTCACGTCGCCGCCGATGAACTCGGACCAGTGGAGGTGATGGCGGAACGCCGCGACCAGCGGGCGGGTCCGGTAGCCCCGCTCGCGGTAGATGGCCGCGGCT
>JBBQJL010000001.1:0-143000 GCA_038325875.1 Candidatus Limnocylindrales bacterium | reverse complement strand
TCGCCCGCCCGTATCGCTGCCGTCGACCTTGCGCACGATCGTCGCGCCTCGAAATTGAACCGTCCGCCCTTCGTCATGACCCAGGATGATCAAGGCTGGCTCCTCAGCGACACGTTCTTGACCGTAGCCTGACGCCGCGGCTCTCGCGATGTGACCTGCCCAGCCACTGACGTAGCCGCCCTCTCCTCTTGCCGGAAGTGCCCGATCTTGCGTTCGAGGATCTCGAGGTCCTCCGCCAGAGAGGCGATCTGACCGCGTATGAACTCGGCGTGCTCTTCGAGCAACAGGCGTCGATCGCCGGTCGTGGCATCGCCGGCTGCGCGGAGCGTTGCGAACTGGCGCATCTGGGCGACCGACATTCTGGTCGCACGCAGCCGCCGGAGAAACGCCAACCAAAGGAGGTCCGCCTCCGAGTACGTTCGCCTTCCGCTGGCCTCGCGGCGGACCGGACCGATGAGTCCTGCGCGTTCGTAATAGCGAAGCGTGTGAGCGCTGAGGCCGGTCCGTTCGGACGCCTCTCGAACTCCGATCGCATCCATGTCCGCCAGTTTCCCACTTCGAGTGCGCTCGAAGTCAAGGGCAGCGGTCAGGAAGGACTCGACCCTCGATCTCCTGGTCCGGAGTCAGGAGCTTGACCCAGGGTCCGTGCGCAAGATCACCGTCGCGCGGTCGAAGCGATCTGCGTCGACGCCGACTCGGACGAGGTGGAGCCGAAGCACGTCAATCGTCGCAGCACGAACAGAGGCTGGGTCGGCGGCAAGACCGGTGGTGGGGCCCGCGACGATGATGGCGATCACCCGACGCGCAAGCTCGCGGGCGTCGTCGGGCGCGAGACTCGGCGCGGATGCAGCCAGCACGCGCCCGAAGAGCGCCTCTCCCTGCCCGAAGTACCGAGCGAGATCCCGTTGGACCAACGGGCGCCCGATCTCGCGCGCGAGGTCGATCGCCAGCAGATAGGTGGGCAGCACCTCGATCACGAGATCGACGGTCAGACGGAGCTGGACAAGCGGGTCGATAACGGGGTCGATGCGGGTCGAGTCCCAGTCGAGCCGCTCCTCATCGATGAGGAACGTCGCCAATGCGGCCTTGGAGGGGAAGTAGTGGTAGAGCCCGGCGGGGCTCAGGTGGCAGGCGTGCGCGAGCGCCTTGATCGTCGAGCCGCGATAGCCATGGGCGCGAAAGACGGGTTCGGCCAGGCGGAAGAGCTCATGGCGGCGACCCTGGATACCGGCGAGCAGGGCCGGGTCGAACGGAAGCCAGCTCACCGATCACCTGTCCGTGGGCCGAACGCTCTCCCGACCGATGTCCGCGCCATCGCGCGGATTGTGCGCCATGCAGCGGCATGGTCGTGCTAGTCCTCACGGAACGTGGCCGACAGTCCCGACACGGCCAGGCCGAACGTCAGAGGTCCTCCAGCCGGTGGTAACCGCGCAGGGCCGCGATCGGTGCGAGTGCGGAGGTCGCAAGGCGCGTCACCAACCACGGCGGGCTCGAAGGGCGGATCTCGCGTTGGAAGGTGCGGACGAGTAGCGGCATCATGAGCGGCTTGGGCATGCCGCCCTTGCCGAGCTTGCCCTCGTTGGCGAGGCGGAAGAAGACCTCGAAGAAGTGTCGTGTGTCGAGGGCGGGCTCGAACACCTCGACGAAGTGGGCTTCACTATCGGTCGGGTTCCAGAAGCGATGGTTGGTGGCCGCCGGGACGGTCACCGTCTCGCCGGGGCCCACCCGGGATTCCTTCCCGTCGATCCAGAACGCCAGTTCGCCCGAGAGCATCTCGAACCGACTCTCCTGCTCTGGATGAGTGTGGATCGGTTCATGCTCCTCGCTTGGCGGGCTCCAGCACTCGATTCGCAGGCCGGTCCGGTGACCGACTGCGGCGACTGGATCCGGCCCGTCGCCGTCGATGAAGCGCATCCGTTGTCCGGTCCGCTGGTTAGCGATCACCTGCTGGCGCATGAGAACCTCCTCGGGAGCTGACGACACGGTAGAAGGGCTGTGAAGGAGCGGTCCGGGAGTCCCATCGGGCCTCGGGCGCCGTTGCTGGACGACGGGCGTGGCCCGGTGCAGCCGCAGCGCGGAGCGGGTCGCGAAGCAGGTGCAGCGTTTGACCGAACAGCCTGGACCGCGGCAGCGGTGCGACCGAACGGTCCCCCGGTCAATCTCGATGGCGTCAGTGCACCACAGCCGGTCCCGAATCCGGCACGTCCTTCATTCGGTTTCGCTCACTCCCCCTGGTCGTCCGGGACGCGCGAGCCCAAGCGGACTCTGCCCAACCCGGTTCCTGTGTACCGCCATGCGCGAGTGCAGTACGTACCGGTCCGTCGGGTCCCGGTGACGATCCGGGCAACGTCGATGACGCAACAGGCGAGCCGAGGAACGTCGTCCCGGCGTGCGCCTATTTCAGCAGCGCGGCCAGGTAGTCAGCACAGGACGTCGAGTCATCTTCGGGCAGGAGTGCCAACACGGTCACGGAGACGTCCGTGGTCGGGTCGTCAGCGCCCCAGATCATGTGACCGCTCGTCCAGACGCGAGACGCCAGTCCAGCCGCCGTCAGGCTCTGCCCTTCTGGGTGCGGCAACCTGGACAGCGCCGCCTGGACATCGCCGATCGGCACGAAGGCGCAGCGTCGGATGTCCATCGGGCCCCCGAAGGCCGACCCGAACGTCTGTGGCGTCCCCGCGAATGGCCACCCGCCGCTGATGTCACGCGGCAGGACGCCGGCGCAGTAGTCGAAGGCCTCGGGGTCGCAGTTGGAATTCGGGCTGATGCCGACGAAGACGCCGACCCGGGTCACCTGGTATGGCGACCACGATCGATCGGCCAGTCCAGGGGCGCCAGGACCGGAGATCGCTGAGAGGTCCTTGGCCAGGGTCTTCAGGCGATCGATCATCGCACCATCGGGAACCCACTTCCCCGCCTTGAACGCACCGGCATCAGCGGTACTGACGGTGGTGCGGCTCCCGTCGGGCCGCCCGAGGACGAGCGCATAGCTGTTGTCACGGCTGACGCGATGGAACTCGAGCCACGAGGTCGGCGGAGCGGCCTGCGGATCTGCGCTTGAGGCGGCAGCCAGCAGATCGGCATCGTCGGCCAGGCGTCCACGCAGCGCGGCAAGGCCGGCCAAGGTCAGCGCGTTGGACTTCAGCACGCCGTCGATGGCCCGGATGACCGTGCCGTCGGAGAGGTAGTCGACCGCACCAAGCGCGCTCCTGTACACATCGCTGCCGTCTACCCGGACCAGGAGGCTGGCCGCCTGGGCCGACCCGGCTGGCTCGACGCTCCTCGAGATGTCCGGCGTGGCGACGGGCGGAGCCGGGATCGGGCGCGCCTGCGCTGGGTCATAGGAGCCATCGAGCAGGGTCCGATCCCCGACCGGCTCGCGGAGCTGGACCGTGGCGGAGGCTCCCCACCCGACCGGACTGCAGTCCTTGGGGAAGGCTTTCGCCGTGCGCATCGTGATGGTCACGGTCGTGGACGAGTACGTGACCGTCGGGCTCCCCAGCCCAGGGTAGGCCCCGCCGTTGAAACAGTATCTGGGACTCGAGACGATGATCGGGATGGCGGTCGCTGTCGTGACCGCTGTCCTGTCGAGTGCATGCCCGTCGGAGACCACGTCCAGATGCCAGCCGACCAACGTCCCGGCGCTCGAGGCCATTGGCCTGGCGCTGGCGGGACTCGGGACGAAGGACGACTCGGGGATGGAGCTCGGCCCGGGCCCGGTGCTGCAGGCGGAGAGGGCCACGACGAATAGCACGACGGCGCCTCGATAGCGGTTCATCGCGTGCCTTCGCCGGGGCCCTGGTCCAGAGACGGCGGCGCGTGTTCCCCGAAGGCCACGACCAGTCGAGCGAACAGCCGCGGACGCGCGCTTCCGAGTGCTCCGAGGAGCTCGCCCGCCGGCCGAGCCTGTCGCTGAACGTCGGCCGTCGTCATCGGATCAGGACGCCGGCGGCGTGAGGCCGCAGTCGGGTGTCGTGCAAAGTTCCAACCCGAGCTCGGCCAGGCCTTCGGCCAGGGGCGTGAACCCGAGCGACCCGCCGAAGCTGCGGCTGGTGACCCCAGCTGGGATGCCGCCCACGAGGACCGCGCCGCCTGAGTCCCCGACGCTGACCTGGATGGCCGAGGCGATCATGCACGGGAAGTACGCGCCATCCCCCGGATGAAGGTTCTCGCCCTTCTCGGCGACCGTTCCGCTCCGGTACAGGTTCCGTCCGTCGATCTCGACGGGGTCACCGATCGCGATATCGGCGCAGGCGAGCGGGCGGGTGCCCTCCGGGATGATCCGATAGCCGGCCGTCCCCAGGTCGACGACGTTCAGGTGCCCCCACGGGATGCGGTCCCTGGCGACGACCAGGTAGTTCATGTCCGAGGCCGCGCAGGTGTGCCCCGGATACGGGCACGTCGCATCCCGGGCCGCCGGGCCGAAGACACCGCGCACCGTCGTGCCGTCCGGGTCGTAGGCCACGCTGCCCTCGCCGGCGCAGTGGCCGGTGGAGGTGAGCACGATCATGCCCCCACGGCGGGCGTAGAACCCGCCGGCACACGCTCCCCAGATCTGCTGGCCGGCAAGGACCGGCGGGTCGAAGAACGCGGTGGCGCGGCAGGGCTGCAGGACGGTGCTGGCGACGGTGGAGACGCCGATGCCGACCAGCAGGCCGAGGAGGGCGACGATGACCAGACGGCGAACCCGGACCCGGACGGGAGTGCGCTGGTCGGCGGTCACCCCGAGCGACACCGACAACCCGTGTTGGTCTGCCATCGTCCGATCGTGTGGCAGCCGCCAGTCGACCGCAATCAGACAGAGGTACCTGGATCGGTCGGGGAGCTGGACGGTCGACGATGTCGTTCGGCGAACGACATGGCGGCCTCGACGCGAGACGCCACCCGGCCATCCGACGTCCGCGGTACCCTCCGGTCGATGTCGCGACGTTCCAACGACCCGCTCGATGCCCCGGCGATCGCACGCCGACCGGGCACGCCCGAGGCGCCCGCGGCATCTGACGCCCGACCGAGCCCGAGCCCGTTCGACCAGGCCGGCTTCCGGGCGCGGCTGGAGTGGGGCCGAGCCGGCGTCCGGGCGCTCGCGCCCGTGGTCGGCCTGATCGTCGTCGTCGATGTCCTGTCGTTCTCCAGCGCAGTGTGCGTCGCGGTCGAGCAGGGCGCCCGGGTGGCGCCGTATCGCCCCGAGGACGAAGACGCAGCCGCGTTCGCACGCTCGATCGGCGCGATCCTCGCAGGTCCGGACCGGGCCACTCGTGGCCCGACGCTGTCGCCCACCAGCCTGACCACGATGCGCCCGGGCGAGACACTCGTCCTCCCCTCCCCCAACGGATCGAGCTGCGCGGTCGACGCAGCCGAGGCCGGTGCCATGGTCGTCGCGGGCTGCCTCCGAAACGCGTCCGCGGTCGGCCGCCTGATCGCGACGCACGGCGGCGCCAGTGCGGTGATCGCCGCCGGCGAGCGCTGGCCGGACGGCAGCCTCCGACCGGCGCTCGAGGATCTGCTCGGTGCCGGAGCGATCCTGGCGATGGTCGACCCGGCGGGCCTGTCCCCCGAGGCAAGCGCGGCCGTCGGCGCCTTCCGGGCGGCGCGAGCGGCGATCGAGGAGGCGATCCGTGGCAGCGCCTCCGGACGCGAGCTGATCGAGCGTGGGTTTGCCGCGGATGTCGAGCTGGCAGCCGAGCTCGACGCCTCGGACCTGGTCCCTGTCCTCGTCGATGGCGCCTTCGCCGGCGGGATGGGATGACCGACCGGCCGGGGATCGAGGCGGACATCGACGCGCGGTTCGACGCCGCGATCGACCGGGCGATCGACAGTCTGCCCGATGCCTTCGTCGAGCGACTCGGGTCGGTCGCCATCGTCATCGAGGATGAGCCGACCGCCGACCAGCTGGCGAGCGTCGGCGCAGCCGGCCTCTACGGGCTCTACCAGGGCGTGCCGCGGACGACGTTCGGGGCCGACAATGTGCCGATCCCAAGCAAGATCACCCTGTTCCGCGGCCCGCTCCTCCGCTCCAACGGCCTTGGACCCCGACTCGACGCGGCGGTCGAGGAGACCGTCCTCCACGAGATCGCCCACCACTTCGGGCTGTCGGACGCCCGCCTGCACGAGCTGCGCCACTCAGACTGACCCGATTCCGGTGCGCCCGCGCACCACTCGAGGCCCTCGCCGAGTTCGCCGGCGGCCCATCCGTACCGGCGGTCCCGGACCATCGGGCTGGCGCTCCCGAAGCCGCTTTCGTGGGATACCTATGGATGACTATCGCCATGCCCCGAGGTAGGCGGCTTCGTGCATCCAGAATCGACGAGGATCGAGGGAGATCTCGCCGCCGATCCCGGTCCGATCCAGCTCGTCCGCCTCCGGTTGACCCTGGCCCTTGTGGCCATGGCCTTCATCCCGATCGCGGTGGCCGCGCCGATCCTGAGCACGGCTCTCGACAGCCAGCGGGCGTCGGAGCAGGCGCAGGTCGAGCGCGAGGCTGCCGCCGTCGCCGCGGATCTTGATCGCCGACTGGGCCGTGCCGGCTCGGGGCTCGCTCGTACGGCCACGATCACGTCGGTCGCCGACTACTCACGGACGTCCAAGGTGGGGGTCAATGGCGCCAGGGCGGCCGTGTCGGACCTGTCGGGTGACGGTCACGACGGGATCGTCGCGGTGACCCTCCTCGACGTACGGGGCCGGCAGCTCATGCGGGCGGCCGGTGGCCAGATCACCAAGAACCAGCCGACCACCACGGTCGACCCGCTGCTCGGTGCAGCCCTCGATGCGGCCGAGGGCACCGTCCTGACGGGACGGATCGAGCATGACTCGGATGGGACGGCTCATCTCGCCCTGGCCACACCGGTCAAGGCCGGCGGGACGTCGAGTGCCGTGGTCGGCATCCTCCGCATCGAGCTCTCTGTCGACCGCTTCCTTGAGCTGGCAAACGCCGCCGAGGTCACCGGCGGTCGGGCGATGCTGTCCGACGGCTCGGGACGGACGATCGCACCGGCGACAGCTCCGACCGGCCAGAACAGTGGTGCGACGGTCGGCGCCGCGAGCAAGCTCCCCGGCGACCGTGGCTGGACCGTTCGACTCGTGGCGCCGGCTCGGTTCGCGCCTCCGCCCGCTCCGCTCCTCGTGCTGCTCGCCGCGTTCGTGGCCCTGCTCGGGATCCTGATCACCTGGATGGCTCGCCAGGTCCTCCGTCCGGCCGAGGAGCTCGCGGCGTCACGCGGACGCCTGCGCGACATGTACGAGCTGGCCAGGGGCGATTCCCTGCGCGACGCCCTGACCGGTCTCGGCAATCACCGTGCGTTCCAGGAGGCGTTCGAGCGCCAGGTCGACGTCTCCCGGACCCGCCACACGTCGCTCGGACTTGTCCTCATCGACCTCGACGACTTCCGGGCCGTCAACGACGGCGGCGGTCACGTGGCGGGCGATCATGCCCTGGCCGCATTCGGGCGGGTCATCGAAGGGACCCTGCACTCGGCCGACCGGGCCTTCCGGACCGGTGGCGATGAGTTCACCCTGCTCCTGCCGGGCCACACCGCCGACGCCGCCGCGGCCGTGGCGCAGCGACTCCTGGCGACCTCGATGGATGCCGACCCGTCCCGAGGTCGAGGGGCTCCGGCAGCGCGTTCCTTCTCGGCCGGGGTGTCGGCTTACCCGGCCATGGCCACCGATCGCCGTCAGTTGCTGGACCAGGCCGATGCGGCCCTGACCTGGGCCAAGCGCCACGGCCGAACGAGCGTCGAGACGTACGATCCGGACCGTCACCGCCAGACCCCGGCGGCTGCCCCTGTCTCGTCGGGCGCGCTGGTCGAGCAGCCGTGGATGAGCGTGGCCGAGGTCATCGCCCGGAAGCTGCTCCGCCCCGTCTATCAGCCGATCGTCGACCTGCGCAATGGGCGAGTGGCCGGCTCGGAAGGCCTGATCCGACCGCTGCCGGACTCGGGCTTCGCCAATCCGTCCGAGCTGTTCACCGCGGCCGAGCTGGCCGGCCGGACGGTCGAGCTCGACCTGGCCTGTCTCGAGATCGTGGTGGCCGGCGCGGCGAAGATGTCGGCCGACTCGATCCTCACCCTGAACATGTCTCCGCGCACGCTCGAGGCCGACGACTTCAGCGCCGGCCAGCTGGTGGCCCTCGTTCGGAAAGCGGGCATGGAGCCCAGCCGCGTCGTGCTCGAGCTGACCGAGCGCGAGCAGATCGAGGAGATGGAGCGACTCCGGCGGAACGTGGCGGCCTGTCGCAGCGCGGGGTTCCGCCTGGCCGCCGACGACGTCGGGGCCGGCAACGCCGGGTTGCGGCTGCTCAGCCAGGTCCAGTTCGACATCGTCAAGATCGACCTGTCGCTGGTCCAGGACGGCGCCGTCCACGAGACGTCGACGTCGGTCGTGGTCGCGCTCCAGGACCTCGCCCGCCGGTGGGGCGCGTCGGTCATCGCTGAGGGGATCGAGACCGCCGCCCAGCTCCGGGTGGTCCGCGACCTCGAGATCGCCGCAGGCCAGGGCTACCTGCTCGGCCGTCCCTGCAGCGCCGACGACCTGATCGCCCTGCAGGCGTCTGGGGTCGATATCGAGAGCCTGTCCAAGCAGGACGACTGGCTCCACCGGATGGCCCGAGCCGGGGCCGGGATGACCGCGCCGGCGAGCATCGGCTAGGCATCCTCGGACCCGCGCAGCACTCGTCCCGCGGCTATGCTGTGAGCAGAAGCCGCGCGCGAATTGCCGCGGCTCCATCGGCCCGGCTACCATGCGGCTCGAGGGAAGCCCGCGACGTGTCGGGTCGACCCAGGCGAGTCCGGCGCGGCCGGCCGCCCATGGCCTTTCGAGGAGGAATGAATGCGCAAGAGATTTCTGGGGCTGACTGCCCTGTTCGTGATGTCTGTGGTGGTATCGGCCTGCGGAGGGGCGACAGCCGACATCAAGAAGGTCGGTCTGGTGACCGACGTGGGGACGCTCGAGGACAAGTCGTTCAACGAGGCCTCGTGGGTCGGGGCGCAGGCGGGCGCTACCGCGGTCGGCGGCAAGGCCAGCAACATCGTGACCAAGGCACCGGCCGACTACGCCGCGAACATCAAGACGTTCGTCGACCAGGGCTACGGGACGATCGTCACCGTCGGGTTCGCCATGGGCGACGCGACGACGGCAGCTGCCAAGCAGTATCCGAACGTCAAGTTCATCGGCGTCGACCAGGGCGTCTGCATCGATGAGACGGGTAAGAGCGATCCGACCTTCGCCTGCAAGGGCGACCCGAAGAAGCTCCTGCCGAACTACCAGGGCCTGGTGTTCAAGGAGGAGCAGGTCGGCTACCTGGCCGGCGTCCTCGCCGGCAGCGTCTCGAAGTCCGGCGTCATCGGCACCGTCGGCGGCATCAACACGATCCCAGCCGTCGTCCGCTACATCAACGGTTACCGCAACGGCGCCGCGTCGGTCGGGATCAAGCCCGAGAATGTCAAGGTCGCCTACGTTTCGACCGACATCAGCAAGGCCTTCAACGATCCGGGCACGGGCAAGTCGATCGGCCAGCAGATGATCGGCCAGAAGGCCGACGTGATCTTCCAGGTCGCCGGGCTGTCCGGAGCGGGCGCCATCGAAGCGGCCTGCGCCACGCCGGGAGTCATCGGCATCGGTGTCGACGTCGACCAGTCGAAGTCGCTGCCGCAGTCGGCCAAGTGCATCCTGACCAGCGCCGAGAAGAAGCTCGTCGACGCCGTGAGCGCCGCGATCGGGAAGATCGGGGCCAAGACGGACGTGGGCGGCACGGCCGTCTGGGATGCTTCGACCACCCCGGTCGGTGTCGGCCTGTCACCGTTCGGCAGCGACTACAAGGACCTCGTCACTCCCGAGATCCAGGCCAAGATCGACGCAGCCCTGGCCGGGATGAAGGATGGGACCGTCGATCCCTGCAAGCCGACCTCCTGCGACAACAAGTCGTAGCCGACCGGAGCACCACTCGAGAGCGGGCCGGCACCACGTCGGCCCGCCCTCGCGATCTGGCCTGAACCCTCGACCGACATGGTGGATGCCGTGACCGAGGTCAGTCCCGTGCTGACGATGCGCGGGATCATCAAGCGCTACCCCGGCGTCCTGGCCAACGACGCCATTGATCTCGACCTGCGCCCGGGCGAGATCCACGCCCTCCTCGGTGAGAACGGGGCGGGCAAGTCGACCCTGATGAACATCCTGTACGGGTTGGCGGTCCCCGACGAGGGGTCGATCCTCATCGACGGGCGGCCGGTCGACATCCTCAGCCCGCACGATGCGATCGATCGCGGGATCAGCATGGTCCATCAGCACTTCATGCTGGTCCCGGTCCTGACCGTCGCCGAGAACATCCTCCTTGGCGAGGAGACGATGGCCAACCCCGTCTTCATCGACCGCAACGAGGCCCGTCGTCGGATCGTGGCCCTCGGCCGGCAGTTCGGCTTCGAGATCGACCCCGACGCCCGGATCGAGAGCCTGTCGGTCGGCTGGCAGCAGCGGGTGGAGATCCTCAAGGCGCTCTACCGCAAGGCACGGATCCTCGTCCTCGACGAGCCGACCGCCGTCCTCACCCCGCAGGAGACCGAGGAGATCTTCGCCGTCCTCCGGCGGCTGGCGGCCGAGGGGCATTCGATCATCTTCATCAGCCATAAGCTGTACGAGGTCCTCGAGATCGCCGATCGGATCACGGTCATCCGCCGCGGCCGCGTCGTGGGCGAGCGGATCCCAAGCCAGACGAACGAGGAAGACCTGGCCGAGCTGATGGTCGGCCGAAACGTCCAGCTGACGGTCGATCGCGGCGAGTCGCACCCGGCCGATGTCGTGCTGTCCGTGCGGGGACTCAGGGCGAAGGACGGTCGAGGTCGGGAGGTGGTCCGCGGGATCGACCTCGACGTGCGGGCCGGCGAGACGCTCGGCATCGCCGGTGTGGCGGGCAACGGCCAGGACGAGCTGGTCGAGGTTCTGACCGGCCTGCGCAAGCCAAGCGCGGGCAGCGTCACGATGATCGGCACCGACGTGACTGGCTGGAGCCCACGGCGACTCTACGAGTCAGGGCTCGCCCACGTGCCCGGCGATCGGCATCGCTGGGCGATGATCATGAGCTTCCCGTTGGAGGACAACCTCGTCCTCACGAGCTACTACCGGCCGCCGTTCGCTCGCGGCCTGGTCCGCCAGGACGGCGCGATCGACGCCTGGGCCAAGGAGTTGATCGAGCGCTTCGACATCCGAACGCCGTCGGCCACGGTCGCCGCCGATACCCTGTCGGGCGGCAATCAGCAGAAGGCCGTGGTGGCCCGCGAATTCAGCAGCCAGCCCAAGATGCTGGTACTGGACCAGCCCACCCGCGGCCTCGACGTGGGCAGCATCGAGTTCATCCACAATCGGGCGATCGAGATGCGCGACGCGGGAGCGGGCATCCTGCTCGTCTCAGCCGAGCTCGACGAGGTCCTGGAGCTGTCCGACCGGATCGCGGTGATGTATCGCGGCGAGTTGGTGGCTACCCTCGACGGTCGAGGCGCCAACAAGGAGGAGGTCGGCCTCCTGATGGCCACTGGGCGGCGCGGTCAAGAACCTGACAAGGCCGTGTCGTGACCGTCGTCGACGACCGCCCGGCAGAGCGGTTCTGGCGGCGCGGGCGGCTGGGCCAGCTGTTCGCGATCGGCGCGGTGCCCGTCGCGTCCGTCTTTCTCGCGCTCGTCGTGGCCGCCCTGATCATCCTGGCCTCGAGCGTCGTCACGACCGGCTCGATCGACTTGGCCCTCCCGTTCGTCGCCTACGGGGCACTCCTCCAGGGTTCGATCGGCTCCGTGTCGGCCATCCTCAACACGATCCTCCAGGCGACCCCCCTGGTCCTCGGCGGACTCGCCGTCGGGATCGGCTTCAAGGCGGGCCTGTTCAACATCGGTGGGCTGGGCCAATTCCTGCTGGCGGCGACGGCGGCGGCCGGAGTCGGAGCCGCGCTGGCGACCGCGCCGGCGCCGATCGCGATCGTGGCCGCCCTGCTGGCCGGTATGGCGGCCGGTGCCGCGTGGGGCTGGATCCCCGGCGCGCTCAAGGCCTGGTCCGGAGCCCACGAGGTGGTCACCACGATCATGCTCAACTCGATCGCGGCCGCCCTGATCGGCTTCATCATCCTGGGCCCGCTCCTCGCGCCCGGATACTCGTTCGGCCGGACCGCTGACCTCGGCAACAGTGTCCTGCCGATCGTCCTCGGCACGAACGTCCACCTCGGGGTCATCCTGGCGGTCATCGCCGTCCCAGTGGTCTGGTGGCTGCTCTACAAGAGCACGCTCGGGTTCGAGATCCGGAGCGTCGGAGCGAACCCGAGCGCGGCCCGCTACGCCGGGATGCGGCCGCGGTTCCTGATCATGCTGACGATGACCCTGTCCGGCCTCCTGTTCGGGATCGCCGGGGCGATCGAGATCCTCGGCGTCAGCCATTTCATGACTCCCTCCTACGGGACCGCGATCGGGTTCGACGCGATCGCCGTCGCCCTGCTCGGCAGGTCGCATCCGTTCGGGATCGCCGCGGCGGCCCTCCTGTTCGGCGCTCTCCGGGCGGGTGCCGGATTGATGCAGGTCGTGGCCGGCATCCCGGTCGAGATCATCGACGTCATCCAGGCGATCATCCTGCTCTTCCTCGCCGCTGACATCGTCGTCCGGCACCTGTTCCGGATCCGGGCGGCCGGAGGGATCGCCGACCTCAAGACCGTCACCAGCTCGTATGGCGGAAGAGCGAGCTGATGGACCAGCTCGCGACCGCCCTCGATACGCTCCCGGTGATCGGCGTCCTGTTCCAGCTGATCGGCTATCTGGTCGCCACCGTGCCCGTGATCGCCCCGATCTTCGTCGCGCTGGCGGCTCCGATCGCCCTCGGCGCCCTGTGCGGGATCATGAACGAGCGGTCGGGCGTCGTGAACATCGGCATCGAGGGGATGATGCTGAGCTCCGCCTTCAGCGCATTCCTGGTCGCCGCACTGGTCGCCCAGGCGATGGGACCGATGGACCCATCGCCGTTGTTCGGGGTCACGGTGCCCATCGTCTGCGGCGTGCTCGCGGCGATCGCGACCGGGATGCTCGTGTCCGCCCTCCACGCCTGGCTGTCGATCTCGATCCGGGCCGATCAGATCATCAGCGGGACGATCATCAACATCCTCGCCTTCGGCCTCACCGGATATCTCAACCGGCTGCTCATCTCGCCGAATCCGCGACTCGGGGCCGGCATCTTCCAGCCGCTGGTGTTGCCTGACTTCCTGGTCGACCTCCCACTGATCGGGTGGATCATCCGGGGGTTCTTCGCCCACGGCCCGATCACGATCTCGGTCCTGTTCCTTGTCCTCTTCCTCCAGCTGTGGCTGTTCCGGTCGCGCTGGGGCCTCCGGACCCGGGCCGTCGGCGAGCATCCCAAGGCCGCCGAGACGGTCGGCATCGACGTCATCAAGCTGCGCTATCGAAACGTCATCCTGGGGGGCGTGTTCGCGGGGCTGGCCGGGGCATATCTGACCCTCGAGCAGAGCGGATCGTTCCAGAACGGGATGACCAGCGGGCGCGGGTTCATCGCGCTGGGCGCGGTGATCTTCGGACGCTGGACGCCGATCGGAGCGTTCGGAGCGGCGCTCCTGTTCACCGCGTCCGAGGCATTGCGGGTGGCGATCAGCCTGAGCCCGCCGACCGGCCAGCTGGGCGATGTCCTGCGGACCATCCCACCGGAGTTCTTCGGGGCGCTGCCGTACCTCGTCACCCTCGTCGTCCTGGTCGCGGCGGGTGGTCGAAGCATCGCCCCGGCGGCGGTCGGCAAGCCGTACGCCCGCGAAGCCAGGACCTGATCCCGGACGGATGACCGCCGACGAGCGCGCCCGGGCACGCGACATCCTGGACCTGCAGGAGGACCGCGGGCCGGTGGACGTGCTGGACGATGAGGGGATCGCCCGGGTGCTCCGAACGACCCGCCGGATCGCCATCGTCGGGGCCTCGCCCGACCCCGGCCGGCCGTCGTACGGGGTGATGCGCTACCTGATGCACCAGGGCTACGAGTGCGTCCCGGTCAACCCGAACGCCCGGGACATCCTCGGGCTGCCGTCCTTCCGGACCCTCTTCGAGGCGGTCGAGGCGACCGGACCGATCGACCTGGTCGATGTCTTCCGCCGGTCCGAGCTGTGCCTTCCCCATGCCGAGGAGGCGGTCGCCGTCGGTGCGCGCTGCCTGTGGCTCCAGCTCGGCGTGATCAACTGGGAGGCGGCCCGGCTCGCCGCGGCGGCCGGCCTCGACGTCGTGATGGACCGCTGCACGGCCATCGAGCAGCGCCGCCTGCGCGGCGCCTGAGACCCGTGCGGCGGGCTACTTCTCGAGGCGCAGGTCCCGAACGAGCTCGAACTCGTCGCGCAACGGGATGCCGTAGGCGCCGACCCCGGCGATCGACGGTTTGATCGACAGCCGCGCCCGGTCGACCGCGCCGACCCGGACCTCGCCGATCCTGAACCCGCGCCGCTGGTAGAAGCGGAGGGCGTCGAGATTGTCGTTGCTGGTCACGACCCAGATCCAGTCGCGGTCGGCGGCCCGGACGGCCGCGTCGAGCGCCTCCAGCAGCGCCGAGCCGATGCCGTCGTGCTTCGGATCCGCGACGAGAGCGCTCAGCTCGACCGCGTCTTCGTCGACCTGGTAGGTGAGCAGCCCGACGAGTTCGGACTGACGCTCCGCCACGAACCCGAGGCCGGCCTCGAGGACATCGACGACCTCGCCCCGCCGAGCCTGGCGGCGTCCACCCAATCGCTCGTCGAGCCAGTCGGACGCCCAGCCGATGTCGCGCGCCGGATCGAGCGGCCGGATCGTGAGCTTCGCGCGGGCCATCGGACGCTACCTCACGAGAAGGCCGGCGACGACCAGCACGACGCCGAACGCGGCGACGAGGGCGCCCAGCCGAGCCTGGCGCTGAAGGATCTCCATGGCGACCGACGCACCGGTCTTGTCTTCGTCGCGCAGGCCGCCGCGCCACGCCTCGTAGCGGGCGATGTTCTCGTCCTCGGCCCGCAGGGCGCGGTATCGAGCCCATGGGCCACGGGCCCGGGACCAGCCGACGCCGATGAGGATCAGCCCGCCTCCGATCAGGACGACATTGACCGCGCTCATCCGTCGACCTGCCCCGGATCCTCGGTCGGGGCCTGGTCGAGCCGGCTGCGCACCGCCGTCTGGACGAGCCCGGCGTTGGCCTGACCGCCGGTCGCCTTCATGATCTGGCCGACGAGGAAGCCGATCGTCGGCTTCCCGGCGCGGTAGTCAGCGACGGCTTTCGCGTTCTCGGCGATGACTCGGCCGACGATCGTGTCGAGCTCGGCGCTGTCCGAGATCTGGCGGAAGCCCCGAGCCTCGACGATCGCGGCGACGGTCCGACCCGACGCGAGCTGCTCGTCGAGGACCTCGCGAGCGTTGGCCCGACTCAGCTCCCCGGCCACCACCCGTCGGACGAGGTCGGCCAGCTCCGGGCCGGACGATCGACCGACCAGACCGTCCGGTGTCCGCTCAGGGTTCGACTTGGCCGCGCGAGCGTAGTCACCGCTGACCAGGTTGGCGATCTCCTTGGCCGGCAGGTCCGGACCCGCCGTCCGGATCGCCTCGAAGGCGGCCGACATCGCGGGATCCGCGACGATCACCGCCGCGTCGTAGGTCGACAGTCCGGCCTCTGTGGCATACCGCGCTCGACGCGCCGCGGGCAGCTCGGGCAGACCCGCCCGGACCTCGGCCAGCCAGGCCGGGTCGACTCGCAGCGGCGGCAGGTCCGGCTCGGGGAAGTAGCGGTAGTCGTGCGAGTCTTCCTTCGAGCGCATGACGTAGGTGACAGCGCGGGTGTCGTCCCAGCCACGGGTGTCCTGGGTCAGCGTTTCGCCGGCCTCGATGGCCGCGGCCTGGCGACCGATCTCGAACTCGATCGCCCGCTCGACCGAGCGGAACGAGTTCATGTTCTTGACCTCGACCCGGGTCCCGAACGGCTCGGTCCCGCGTCGACGAAGGGAGACGTTCGCCTCGACCCGCATCTGGCCGTGCTCCATGTCGGCATCGGACACGTCGATCGCCCGGAGCAGGAGCTGGAGCTCCTCGGCATAGCGCCGGGCCTGTTCGGCCGTCCGGATATCGGGATCGGTCACGATCTCCATGAGCGGTGCCCCGGAGCGGTTGAAGTCGACCAGGCTGACCTTCCGCCCGGCCTGGTCGGTCTGGTGGATGAGCTTGGCAGTGTCCTCTTCGAGATGTGCCCGAGTGATCCCGATGGTGACCGGTCCGTTGCTGGTGTCGAAGGTCAGCCTGCCGTGCGCTGCCAGCGGCAGCTCGTACTGGCTGATCTGGTAGCCCTTGGGCAGATCCGGATAGAAGTAGTTCTTGCGATCCCAGCGGGTCGCCGGCGGGGTCGTCGCCCCGATCGCGGCGCCGGTGGCGAGGACGCCCTCCACGGCGCGCCGGTTGATCGTGGGCAGCGCGCCGGGCAGGCCAAGGCAGACCGGGCAGGTGTGGGTGTTCGGCGGCGCGCCGTCGTAAGCCGTCGAGCAGCCGCAGAACATCTTGCTCTTCGTCCGCAGCTGACAATGGACCTCGATGCCGATGACCGGCTCCCAGCGATCGAGAACCTCGGAGCCGGCGCGCTCGGCGACGTCCGTCTCAGGCGTTGGCGTGGCGGCGCTCACCCGATCGTCGCTCCCTGCTCGATGAGGGCCAGGCCGTAGGTCGCCACGACCAGCCAGCCGATCGCCACGACCGTGCGGCGGGCGAAGGTCCGAACGCGCATCCGGGCGAGGATCGGGCGACTCGCGTCGATCGCCCGACGGGTCGGGTCGCCGTCATCGTGGACCATCGGGCCGAGTGCCTCCCGCGCGACGACGTACCCCCGCCAGGTCCCGACGGCGGTCGCAACGACACCACAGGCGACGAGAATGGCTCCCACGCCCGACAGTTTGGCATAGCCACCCAAGCGGCGGTCAGCACGATGGTGACCGTCTGCCACGCCTTCCTCGTCGAGGCGTTCGTTGGGGCGGGCTGACGCTCAGACCGCGGGTCTGACCCGCTCGACGAAGCGGCCGATGCGGACCAGCGCCTCTTGCAGCCGCTCGTACGAGGTGGCATAGCACACCCGGACGTGGCCGGCGCCGGACGGACCGAACGCATCGCCGGGCACCACGGCGACCCGCTCCTCGGTGAGCAGTCGCTCGGTGAACTCGTCGGCAGTCAGGCCGGTGGAGGTGATCCGTGGGAAGGCGTAGAACGCGCCGCGCGGCTCGAAGGTCTCGAGGCCCAGCGCGTTGAGCCCATCCACGATGAGACGGCGCCGGCGGTCGTACTCGGCCAGCATCCGCTCGACATCGGGCTCGCCCTGGATCACGGCGACCAGCGCGGCGTCCTGGGCGATCGTCGGCGCGGACATGATCCCGTACTGGTGGACCTTGACCATCCCCTCCAGGATCGCGGCCGGCGCGGCCACATAGCCCACTCGCCAGCCGGTCATGGCATACGCCTTGGAAAAGCCGCCCATCAGGATCGTGCGCTCGCGCATCCCCGGTAGTGAGCTCATCGCCCGGTGGCGATACGACCCATACGCCAGGCGGTCGTAGATCTCGTCGCTGTACACCAGCAGGTCATGACGGGCGGCGATCGCGGCCAGCTCGTCCTGGACGGACGCGGGCAGGACGGCGCCGGTGGGATTGCACGGATAGCCGAGGAAGAGCGCCTTCGTCCGCGGCGTGATGGCCGCCTCGACCGCGGCCGGATCGAGCGCGAAGTCGTCTTCGAGTCGGGTGGCGATCCGCACCGGGATGCCGCCGGCGAACGAGATGGCCGGGACGTAGGCGACATACGACGGCTCGTGGAGGATGACCTCGTCGCCGGGATCGCAGGTCGCCCGCAGGGCGAGATCGACCGCCTCGGACGCCCCGACCGTGACCAGGATCTCGGTCGCCGGGTCGTACTGGACCCCATAGCGGCCCTCGAGGTGGGCGGACAGCGCCCGGCGCAGCTCGATCGTCCCGTAATTGCTGGTGTAGTGGGTCCGCCCTCGGTGCAGGCTCGCGACGCCGGCCTCGACGATGTCGGGCGGGGTGTCGAAGTCCGGCTCTCCGACGCCCAGGCTGATGACGTCGTCCATCGTCGCCAGGATGTCGAAGAAGCGGCGGATCCCGGAGGGCGGAACGTCCCGGACCCGCTGGCTCAGGGCACGCTCGGCCAGCGGCGCACGTTCAGTGGACGGGTCACGCTGGGTGGACGGGTTCGCCTCGGTCGTCACCCCGGGAGTGTATACGGACGCCGCGCCGGCTCGATCGCCGGGTGAGGAGCCGGTTCGAGCCGGCGCCGCAGGGGCGCGAGATCCGCGCTCGTCGTCGGGGCGTAGCATGAGGCAACCGGGTGGGACGCCACACCGTGCGAGGGAGATACCGCCTTGGTCGGACGAGCACTTGATCGATTGATCGACGCCCAGACACGATGGGCCAAGCCCCTCGGCGACTGGGTCCACGGCCTGGTCGACGCGATCTTCCATCGGATGATCCCGGTCCGGAGCTTGCTCAACGGGACGTGGCTCGGGCACCCCCTCCATCCGGCCCTGACCGACGTCCCGATCGGCGCGCTCGGCCTGGTCATCGTGTTCGACGTGATCGGCCGGCAGGCTGCGGCCGATGTGGCGCTTGTCGTCGGTATCCTGGCCATGCTCGCCTCGGCCGTGGTCGGCTACGCGGACTATTCGGTGACCGATGGGACGGCACGGACGCGCGCCTCGGTCCACAGCACGCTGATGATCGTGGCGCTCCTGCTCTACCTCGGGTCGCTGGCGCTCCGAGCCCTTGCTCCCGACGACCGGACGATGCCGGTCGCCCTGTCGATCATCGGCTTCGTCGTCCTCGCCGGCGGCGCCTACGTCGGCGGCGATGTCGTCTTCCTCCTGGGCAACATGGTCGACCGCCACGCCTGGCGGCCGTCCGGCGCGAAGTGGCAGCCGGTCGAGGTCGCTGAGCTCCCCGAAGGCGCCCCGGTCAAGGCCAAGGTCGGGCTCCAGAACCTGGTCCTCGTCCGACAGGGCGACACGATCCACGCGCTCCATGACCAGTGCGCCCACGCGGGCGGTCCCCTGAGCGGTGGTCGGATCGTGGATGGTTGCATCGAGTGCCCGTGGCACCAGTCGCGGTTCGAGCTGGCCACCGGTCGACGCCGGCGCGGACCGACCGTCTACGACCAGCCGACGTACGAGATCCGAGTCGCCGAAGGGGGCGGCTACGAGGCCCGGCGAACGTCCTGATGTCGGCCGGCGACCCCGATGAGCGGGGCGACCGCGCTCCGGCGGCGACCGACCGCCGTGGCACGCGCCGGACTGGAACGCGGTCGGTTCAGTCCCCGGCAGCCGGCCCGGCCGACGGAACCGCGTCGAACACATCGGGGCGGATCCGAGCGCCCCGGCTGTCCTGGAGCGACGCTGCCGCCCGAACCTTGGTCATCTCGGCGGGGCCCAACTGCTCGACCTTGGTCAGCTGGAGGACCTCCTGCTCGTCCTCCTTCGCGCCCGCCCAGCCGACCCGGACGCCACCGACCCCGCGAACGTAGTACTTCAGCTGATGGGCGTCGGGCTCGTCAGTGTTGAATTCGTCGATCACCAGCACATCCGAGTAGCAGCCGGCCGGAACGCAGGTCGACGAGCCGGTCTCGAACACCTTGGCCCGATCGGTCCAGCCGACCGCGGGACCCCAGCCCTCGGAGTGGCTCGGTCCGTACGGCTGCGGCTCGGCCTGCATCATGATCCCGGCCCTGGCGTCCTGACGACCGGCGATCCAGGCCGGCGCCTTGACGATCTTCCCGTCTTCGACTTCTTCGGGGTATTCACCCATGAGCCAGACGACACCAAGGTCGTCCTGGGCGTAGAACGCGAGCTCCTGCTCCTCGAGCTCGCCAGCGGTGTAGTCGAGATCGTAGGTGACCACGCTCGGCACGCCGTCGATCACCTTGACCAGGTCGGTGACGGTGATGACGACTTTGCGCGACACCCGATTCCGACCGTCGTTCGTCTTGCCCTGGAAGGTCCAGCGAGTGCCCGGCAGGAGCGGGAACCAGGCGTTATCGACGGTGGTCGAAGCGTGGAATGCGCTGTGGTCGAACGGCTCGACCAGGGTCTCGGTGGCACTCACCAGGGAGATGGCCGGCGACGAGCTCACCCCCGTCGCCGGCAGCGTGGGGGGCGCAGCGGCGGGAGACGTCGTGGGCTGGGCGGCCGACAGGGCGAGTGTCGGGGCCGCCTGCGCGACGACCGGGGACACGCTCGGCTGGCCATCGTCGACCGGTCGCGCAACACCGACACAGCCCGACGCGACGATGACTGCGAGCAACGGAACCAGTGCCGATCGGAGCCGGATCCGACCCCGACTTCCCGCGATCGGGAACGCGAGCCGTCCAGGCATCAGGCCGTCTCGAGCGCCGCGTCGCTGCCGGGCGCACGGTCCGCGCCGCGACCGAAGCGGAGGTAGAGCGATGGGACCACGAACAGGTTGAGCAGGGTCGAGGTGATCAGGCCGCCAAGGATGACCACGGCCATCGGGTGCTCGATCTCGTGGCCCGGGATCTCTCCGGCGATCACCAGCGGGATCAGCGCCAGGCCCGTGGCGAGCGCCGTCATCAGGATCGGCGCCAACCGCTCCCGGGCGCCGCGGATGACCAGCTCCGGCCCGAACGGCACGCCCTCGACCCGTTCGAGATGCTGGAAGTGGTTGACCAGCATGATCCCGTTCCGGGCGGCGATCCCGAAGACGGTGAACAGCCCGACCAGCGAACCGAGCTGGAGGACGCCGCCCGCGAGGTACGCGGCGATGAGCCCGCCGACCAGGGCGAAGGGCAGGGTGAGGAAGATCAGCCAGGCCAGCCGCCAGCTGACGAACGAGGTCTGGAGGAGGAGGAGGATCAGGACCGCGGCGCCGAGCCCGAACAGCATCAGGTGGTCGGAGGCCGCCTGGCGCTCCTGGAATTCGCCCAGGAGCTCGGCATGGTAGCCACGCTCGAAGTCGACCTGGTCGACGGCTCGCTGGACGTCCTGGACCACGGCGCCGAGATCACGGCCGAGGACGTTGGCGCCGACGTTCATCCGTCGGGTCAGGCCCTCGTGGATGATGCTGTTCGGGGTGGGCCCGATCCGAACATCGGCGACATCAGCCAGTCGGATGGTCCGGCCGCTCGGCGTGTCGATCGGAAGGTTCTCGATGTCGGTCAGGCTGTCCCGTGCGGCCGATGTGGTCCAGACCTGGACGTCGTACGCCTTGCCGTCGCGGAAGACGTCGCCGACCTCCTCGCCTGACATGAACGTCGCGGCCGCCCGGCGGACGTCACCCGGCTTGATCCCGTGGCGTTGGGCGACGGCCAGGTCGACCTTCACCTGGATCTGCGGGATCTCGACCAGCAGGTCGCGATGGACGCCGTCGATCCCCTTGATCTTGGCCAGCGCCGACTCGATCTCCTCGGACTTGGCCCGCAGGACGGCCAGGTCCGGACCGTAGATGCGGACCGCGATCGCGTCGCTCGAGCCGGTCAGGACCTCGTCGATCCGTTCGTTGAGGTACGTCTCGACATTGCGAAACATGCCCGGGTAGCCCTCGGCCACCTCGTCGATCGCGTCCAGCGTCGTGTCGTAGTCGACGGTCGGATCGATGCTGATCCAGTTCTCGCCGAAATCGACCCCGGCGATCTCCTCGCCGAGCAGGGCCTGGCCGATATGCGACCCGAAGTTCCGGACGCCGGGGATCGCCCGCAACTCCCGGCTCGCCGCGAGGACGATCCGGCTCTCCTCGGGCTGGGACGTGCCGGGTGTCGTCACCCAGTGCATCAGGAAGTCCCGCTCCTTGAACTCCGGGAAGAGCGATGCGCCGAGCTGCGGGATGACCAGGACGCCGATGACCGCGGCGACAGCCACGCTCCCGAACGCGGGACGAGCGCTGCGCACGATCCGGGCCAGGGCGGTCGCATAGGCGGCTCGAAGCCGATCGGCGATCGGCGACCTGCGGCGCTCGATCGGGGCATTGGCCAGGAGGACCAGCCCGAGCGCGGGCGTCACCGTGAGGGCCACCACGAGCGAGGCCAGGACGGCCAGACCGTAGGCGATCGCGAGCGGTCGGAAGAACGCCCCACTGAGGCCCTCGATGAGGAGGACCGGCATCAGCGCAACGACGTCGATCAGGGTCGCGTAGATGATCGCGCCGCGGACCTCCAGGGACGACTCGAGGATGATCGAGGCCGTCGACCGGTCGCTCCCCTCGGCGCGGTACTGACGCAGCCGCCGGGTGATGTTCTCGATGTCGATGATGGCGTCGTCGACGACCACCCCGACCGCGATCACGAAGCCGGCCAGGATCATCGTGTTGATCGTCGCTCCGGTCGCGTACAGGACCAACGCGGCGGCCGTCAGCGACAACGGGATGGCGACGAGACTGATCAGCGCGGTTCGCCAGTCGTACAGGAAGGCCAGCAGGACGAGGAACACCAGGGCGGATCCGAGCAGCAGGGTCATCGCCAGGTTGTGAAGGGCCAGCTCGATGAAGTCCGCCGGACGGAAGATCGTCGGATCGACCGTGATCCCGGCCAGGCCGGGCCGGAGTTCGTCCAACGCGGCTTCAACCCCGCGGGTCACGTCGAGCGTGTTCGCCCAGGGGAACTTCTCGATGATGAGCATCAGGCCCGGACCGTCGTTGATGATCGCATCACCGATCAGCGGCTGGTGGTCGATGACGAGGTCGGCGACATCGGTCAGGGCCACCTGATCGCCGTTCCGGCCGACCAGTCTGATGTGAGCGAGGTCCTCGGGCTTGACGATCGGCGGGACGTGCCTGATGGCGAGGTGCTGGCTGGCCGTCTCGATCGAGCCGCCTTTGCCGATCACGGCGCCGGATGAGAAGCGCAGGATCCCGACGTCGAGCGCCTCGGAGGTCGCGTCCATGACCTGGTTCAGCGAGACGCCGTGCGCCGCCAGGCGAGCCGGCTCGACCTGCACCTGGAGCATCTTGAGACGCTCGCCCCAGATCGGGACATTGGCCACCCCGGGCACCCCGAGGAGCCGGGTCCTGATCTTCCAGTATGCGGTCATCGACATGTCCATCAGGGACACGCTGTCGGACGACAGGCCGATCTTCATCACCCGGCTGGTCGCCGACAGCGGCGGCAGCATGAACGGCGGGCCGGCCCAACTGGGCAGCGTGGCCGAGACCGATGACATCCGCTCGCTGACCAGCTGACGGGCATGCATCAGGTCACTTCCCGGCTTGAAGATCAGCTGGATCGCCGAGACCTGGGGGGCCGACTTCGAGCGCAGGATGTCGACCCCCTCGATGCCGCTGAGCGCCTGCTCCAGGGGCACCGTGACGAGCGACTCGACCTCTTCGGCCGACATCCCGAGCGCTGGCGTCTGGATCTCCACCCGTGGTGGGGCGAACTCCGGGAAGACATCGACCGGCAGCTCCCGGAGCTGGGCGCCGCCGAACAGCATCATCCCGATGGCGAGCGCGATGACGAGGTAGCGGAACCGAAGGCTCGCGCCGACGGCCAGGCGCATCATGGCTGGAGCGCTTCCCCGACGGTCATTCGGGGTCCCCGACCCCGTTCTCTGCGCCGAGCAGCTCGGCGACCCCGACGGTCACGACCGGCGTGCCGGGCGGGGGGCCGGCGGTCAGGTGAGCGACGTCCCCGGCGATGTCCTTCACGACGATCTCGGCCCGGACGTAGCGAAGTCCTTCCGGGTTGGTGAAGACCCAGGTCTTGCCGCGCTCGTCATACAGGACCGCGGCGTAGGGGACGACCGAACCTCCGACCGGGTCGGCCGCGACGGCCACCGTCTGGACGCCCAGCCGCTCGACGGCCCTGGCCGATAGGGTGACCGCGCTCAGGTCCGTCCCGTCGATCGGGACGACGGTGACGACCTTGTCGTTCGGGGCCGCTTCCACCGCCGCGGGCGCACAGGCAGCCAACGGCAGGACCAGCACCACGAGGCCGCTGAGCACAAGATCCTTGACTCGCATCGTGCCCCTTTCCATCACGCCGGGCTGAGACCCGGCTGCTCGAAACGCTCGGCATTGGTGGCATCCGCCCCGGGGCTGAGCTCGACCCGGAGGTAGAGGGTGGGCATCAGGAAGAGGGTCACGATCGTCGAGCTCAGCAGGCCGCCCAGGATGACCAACGCCATCGGGTGGACCATCTCGAGGCCGGCGCGATCGCCGAGCACGACGAATGGGAGGACGGCCAGGCCGGTGGCGACCGTGGTGGTGACCGTCGGCACGAATCGCTCGCGCGCCCCGCGCACGACGAGCTCGGCAGCGGCCGACCGGCCGTGCTCCCGCTCCAGTCGCTGGTAGCGCTGGATCAGCAGGATGGCAGTCCGGAGGGCGATCCCGAGCACGGTCAGGAATCCGCCGATCGAGCCGAGCGAGAGCACTCCGCCGCTGAGCAGCAGGACCAGCACACCACCGCTCAGCGCCGCCGGCAAGGTCAGGAGGACCAGGACCGCAAGGCGCCAGCTGGCGAATGCGGCCTGCAGGAGCAGGAGGGCCGCGATCGCAGCGGCGATCCCGAAGGCGATCGTCCGATCGCGCTCGGCCTGTCGGTCGGAGTAGCCGGCCAGGAGCTCGGCATGGTGCTCGAGCGGGAATGCGAGCCGACCGATCGCCACCTGGACATCACCGGCGACGGCTCCAAGGTCCCGGCCCTTGACCACGATCCCGACGTCGACCCGCCGCGAGACTCCCTCGCGCCTGATCACGTCGGGCGACGACGCGATCCGGACCGTTGCGACATCGCCGAGGCGAACATGTCCGCCGCTCGGCGTCTCGATCAGGAGGTCCTGCATGCTGGTCAGGCTGTGGCGGACTTCAGGTGTCCCCCAGACGACCACGTCGAAGACCTTCTGATCCTCGAACAGGCTGCCCACAGTCAGGCCGGACAGCAGGGTCGCAGCCGCCCGGCGGACATCCCCGGCCTTGATCCCCTCCCTCTCGGCAGCTGCCAGATCGACTTCGACCTCGAGCGTCGGCTGGTCGACTGGTGCGTCGACCGTCGCCGCGACCACGCCGTCGATGCCGGCGACCGCCTGGCCGAGCTCGGCGGCCTTGGCGCGCAGCACGCCCAGGTCCGCGCCGTAGACGCGAGCCACGAGGTCATCGCTCGACTCGGGCAGGATCTGCCTGATCCGCTCGTTCGGGTAGGTCGTCACCGTGTGGGTGAGCCCGGGGTAGCCGTCGACGACGTCGCGGATCGAGGCCAGGGTGGCGTCGTAGTCGGCGGACGGGGCGATGGTCACCCACAACTCGCTGGAGTTGGTGCCGACCACCTGGTCCGACATCACGGCCCGGCCGACGTGGCCACCGACGGAGTCGACGCCCGGCAATGCCCGGAGCTCGCGACCCGCGAGGGCGACGATCCGACTCATCTCGGTCGCGGACGTGCCCGACGGTCCATCGAACTGGACCAGGAGGTCACGGTCCTTGAAAGTCGGGATCAGCGCTTGGGTCGTCAACGGAACAAGCAGGAGGCCCGCCAGCACGAGCGCGCCGCTGGCCGCGAGCACGGCCCGAGGTCGCAGGACCATCCGGCCGAGACTCGCCTGGTAGCGGGTACGCAGCCGCCGCGCAAGCGGCGACTCGCCCCGACGGTTCGGCCAGCGCGACAGCAGGATGAGCGTGAGAGCCGGGGTGAGGGTCAGCGCGACGATCATCGAGGTGGCGACCGCGGCGAGATAGGCCAGGGCGATCGTCGGCAGGAACGCCCCGGCCGGGCCCCCGACGAACATGAGCGGGATGAGGGCCGCCCCCATGATCAGGACGGCGTACACGAGTGCACCCCGAGCTTCGAGCGTCGCCCCGAGGACGGTGGCGGCAACCGACCGGTCGTCGTCCTCCTGGCGCGGCTCCCGCAAGCGCTGAAGGATGTGCTCGGTGCCGACGACGGCGTCGTCGACCACGACGGCCACGGCGATGACGAGGCCAGCGACGATCATCGTGTTGAGGCTCGCGCCGAGGAGATGCAGGACGACGAGGGCCGAGACCAACGACACCGGGATCGCGACCAGGCCGACCAACCCCGCCCGCCAGTCGAACTGGAGAGCGCCGAGGGCGAGGACGATCAGCAGGAACGAGACGAGGAAGGCCAGGCCGAGATTGCCCGTGGCCTGCTCAAGGAACGATGCCGGCCGGAAGAGCGAGGAGTCGACCTCGATCCCGGTCAGGCCGGGCTGCAGCGAGGCGAGCGCAGCCTCGATCCCCTTCGTCACCTCGAGCGTGTTGGCGCCCGGGAACTTCTCGATGACGAGGAACAGGCCGGTCCCGTCGTTGACGACAGCGTCGCCGATGAGCGGCTGATGGTCTTCGACCACCGTCGCGACGTCGCCCAGGTGGAGGGACCCGGCGACCGGACCGGCCCCCGGATCGAGCGGCTCGATCGCGACCTCGGCCAGGTCGGCAGCCGAGCTGATCGCCTGGATGTGCTGGATCCCCAGGCGCTGATTGGCAGTGTCGATGAACCCGCCGGTGCCCGGCGTCGACGCCTCCAGGAAGGTCAGCGGGGATACCCACAGCGCGTTGCCGGCGGTGCTGATGACCTGGATCAGCGACACGCCTCGATCGCGCAGGCGGGCCGGGTCGACCTGGACCTGGAGCTGCCGCTCGCGCTGACCCCAGACCGACACGTTGGCGACGCCCGGGACGCCCATCAACCGCGGCCGGATCGACCAGCGGGCGAGGACCGACATGTCGATCAGCGACACGTCCTTCGACGACAGCCCGACCATCATCACCCGGTTGGCCGACGACAGCGGTTGGAGCATCGCCGGCGGCAGCGAGACGTGCGGCAGACCCGGCGCCTGGGTCAGCCGCTCGGCGACCACCTGACGGGCGAGGTACAGGTCCGTGCCCGGCTTGAAGTAGAGGACGACTGACGACAACCCCGACAACGACTCCGACTCCATCCGATCGAGCCACGGCACCCCGGCCAGGAGGTCCGCCTCGAGTGGGACCGTGATCAGCTGCTCCACCTCGGGCGCCGACAGCCCGAGGGCCTCGGTGTGGACCTCGACCGAGGTCGGCGCGTACTCGGGGACGACGTCGACCGGCATCGTCCGCAGCTCGGCGGCCCCGAGCAGGATGAGCGCAGCCGCGATGCCGATGACCAGGCCACGGAACCGCAGGCTCGACTCGACGATCGAACGCATCACGCCTGAAACCTCATTCGGGCCAGGACCCGGCAACGGCGGACCGAGGTGAGCGGCAGACGGAGTCGCGCGTCGGACCGAGCCGCGCCTCCCCCGCCGACGATGTCGATGGCCGTCGATCCGTTCCAGCTCGGGAGCCTCGAATGGTGTTGACGGACTGGCACCGACATGTCGTCGATTCATCATTGCCGTGGGACCGGGGCCTTCCTATACTCACCGTTCATCATTCGGGGGGTCCATCAATGACCACGTGGTCCACTTCCCGCGGGACCGGGATCCTGCGCGACGGATGGCTGTTCGGCCTCGGACCGACCGGCGTGCGCCGATTGCTCGACGCGGCGATCGTCGTGTTGGCGGTCGCGATCCTCGCCCAGTGGGGCGATCCGGACCTGGTCCTCGATGTCCTGTGGGTCACCCTCGCCGTTGGCGCGTTCGTGTTCGGCCTGCGCGGGACGATCGCCCGGATCCTTGTCGTGACGGTCGTCGTCCTCGGCTGGACCGTCGTCGAGAACAGCGTCTTCGACCAGCCGACCGAGATCGACCCGCTCGATCCGGAATGGCCGCTGATGGTCGGACTGTCGATCCTCATCGCGCTACTGGCCGACCGGGTGTCCACCATCGCCCGTCACTACGCCAAGCTCTATCGCCAGGCGAGCGACCGGCTGGTCACGGCCCACGAGGATGAGCGCACCAGCCTGGCCCGCGATCTCCACGACGGCGTCGGCCAGACCTTGACCGCGGTCGTCCTGACCCTCGACGCGGCGGAGGCCCAGCTGGCTGCCGGGAAGAACGGCGAGTCGGCCGAGGCCACCATCCGGCGAGCCCGGGTGCTGGCCCTTGCAGCGCTCGAGGAGGCCCGAGCGGTGGCTGCTCAACTCCGCCCTTCGCGGATCCAGGAGCTCGGTCTTGGCGCCGCGTTGAACGGCCTGGCCGAGTCGGCAGGCATCCCCGTCGATGTTCGGTTCAGGCCGTCGATCCTGCCACCGGGAATGGTCGACCGTGAACGCGAGATCGACGCCTACCGGATCGTCCAGGAGGCGGTCAGCAACGCCGCTCGGCACAGCCACGCGACCGATGTCTGGATCGACGCTGTGGTCGACGATGGACTCGTCACGATCGCCGTCGGCGACCATGGCGACGGCTTCGACATGGCCACCACCCCCGTCGGGCTGGGACTTGTCGGGATGCAGGAGCGGGCGACCATCCTGGGGGGACGCCTGGAAGTCCGATCACAGCCCGGGATGGGTACCGTGGTCGACCTGCAGATGCCCGTCGAGACCCCGACCCCGGCGATCGACGCCCGAGAGGTCATGGTCCAGGATGCCCAGGGTGCGCTCCGATGGACGAGTTGACCGGCGCGGACGGCCCGCGGACCGAGGACCCCGTGCCAGCCGGACGACCCGATCCGGGCGGGGGCCCCCCGTTCCGGCGCCAACCCGTTCAGATCAGGGTCGGTCTGGTCGACGACCACCAGCTGGTCCGCGAGGGGCTGCGCCTGGTCCTCGGCGATGACAAGGGCTTCGAGGTCGTCGGCGAGGCGACCACTCACGAGGAGGCGTTCGAGCTCGTGGCGGCCACCCGGCCCGACGTGCTCCTGCTCGACTTGACCTTCCCCGAAGGCGACGGCCTGCCCCTCCTGCGCGCACTGCGCAGCCGGTACCCAGGTCTCCGGGTCGTCATCGTGACCATGGACCGCGGTTCGGAATCGGTCCGTCAAGCCCTCTTGGCCGGAGCCTCCGGCTACGTCGTCAAGGGCGCCCGCTCACGCGACCTGTTCGAAGCGATCCGGGCCGTCTCGCGGGGCGAGGTCTATCTTCACAGCAGCGTCGCTGGCGCGATCGTCGATGACTCGATCCGCCTGGCCCGGAGCGGGCAGCAATTGAGCGTCCGCGAACGGGAGATCCTCAGCCTCCTCGCTGGCGGCCGCTCGCCGTCCGAGGTCGGACGGATCCTCGGGATCAGCGTCCACACGGTGCGGCGCCACGTCGCCAACCTCTCCGAGAAGCTCGGTATCCACGGCATCCGGGCGCTGACCACCTACGCCGTCGAGCACGGCCTCACCCGCGAGACCTAGGCGTGTCCGTCGATCGCCAGCTTCAGCTCGGCCGGCGCGCGGCAGCCGCCCGTTCGGCTGGCGTCGGAACGGCGGCGTCCGTGCTTCGGCCGAGGTCCGTCGGCTCGAGCGAACGCCAGTCGGCGTCGGCGGTCAGCGCCTCGTAGCCCCGGGCCAGGCGGAGCAGCTCGAGCTCCGTCCACGGCGCCCCGATGAGCTGCAGTCCGACCGGCAGGCCGTCGGCCAGACCGCACGGGATCGACACGCCCGGCAGACCGGCCATGTTGACCGGCAGAGTGCAGGCGTCGTTCAGGTACATCGCCACCGGGTCGTCCAGCTTCGCCCCGAGGCGGAACGCGACCCCGGGGCTGGTCGGCGCCACGATCGCGTCGAAGCCAGCCGCCCAGACCGCATCGAAATCGGCCTTGATCAGGGTCCGCACCTTCTGCGCCTTGAGATAGAACGCGTCGTAGTAGCCGGCCGACAGGGCGTACGTCCCGAGCATGATCCGCCGCTTGACCTCGTCGCCGAAGCCGGTACCGCGGGTCGCCAGGTAGTTGGCCAGGATGTCGCCGTCACGCGCTGCCGGTCCGTAGCGGATCCCGTCGTAGCGAGCCAGGTTGGCCGACGCCTCGGCCGGGGCCACGATGTAGTAGGTCGCCAGGCCGTAATCCGTGTGCGGCAGGCTGACCTCTTCGACGATCGCCCCGGCGGACTCGAGCAGCGCGACCGCCGCGCGGACCCGCGCTTCCGTGCCGGGCTCCATGCCCGCCACGAAGTACTCCTTCGGAAGACCGAGCCGCTTACCGCGCAGCCCGGCGGCGGCTTCATCGTCGGACGCCGGCAGGCGGAGCAGCTCATCGGGCACCGTCGTCGGGGCCGAGGTCGAGTCGCGCTCGTCGCGTCCGGCGACCGCGTGAAGGAGCGCGGCGGCGTCGGTCGCGTCGCGGGCGAACGGCCCGATCTGGTCGAGCGACGAGGCGAACGCGACGATCCCGTAGCGGCTGACCCGGCCGTAGGTCGGCTTCATCCCGACGATGCCGGTCAGGGCGGCCGGCTGGCGGATCGATCCACCGGTGTCGGTGCCGATGGCGAGTGGAACGTGGAATGCGGCCACCGCTGCGGCCGAGCCGCCGCTGCTACCGCCCGGCACGCGATCGAGATCCCACGGGTTGGCAGTCGGGCCAAACGCCGAGTGCTCGGTCGACGAGCCCATGGCGAACTCGTCCATGTTCGTCTTGCCGACGATGACGGCCCCGACGTCGCGCAGACGCTCGGTGATATGAGCGTCATACGGTGCGCGGTAGCCGTCGAGGATGCGCGAACCGGCGGTGCACTGACCGCCCTTGACCGAGACGAGGTCCTTGAGCGCGACCGGCACGCCGAGCAGCGGGTGGAGCGCCTCCACGGCGGCCGATCCGTCTCGACGGGCCGCGGCCAGGCGAGCGTCGGCGGCGTCGGCTTCGGCCAGGGCGCGTTCGCGATCGATCGACAGCCAGGCGTTGAGCGCGCGGTTGCCCCGCTCGGCCGCGTCGAGGGCGGCGGTCGTAGCCTCGCGCGCGCTCGCCTCACCGGTCCGAAGCAGCGCCGCCAGCTCGTGGGCGTAGAGGCGCGTCGGGTCGGTCATTCGCCGCTGAGGATGGCTGGGACCACGATGAAGTCGCCCTGGCGCTCGGGCGCGTTCGCCAGGGCCGCCTCGACCGACAGCGACGGGCTGACCACGTCGTCGCGCAGGATGTTCTCGAGCTCGATGGTCTGGGCCGTCGGCGCGATGGCATCGGTGTCGAGCTCGGCCAGCTTGGCGTACTGCTCGAGGATATGGTTGAGCTGGCCCTCGAGGCGCGAGAGCTCCGCCTCGGACAGCCCAAGGCGAGCGAGATGGGCGACGTGAGCGACCTCGTCGTGAGACAGCGTGGCCATCCCCCGATGATAGCCGACCGACCCTGATGGGCAGCCGACGGCTCGGCTACGATCGGCCGATGGATGAGCCCGTCACGATCCGGCCGATGCGCACCTCGGACGTCGACCCCGCCGCCGAGGTGATGATCGGCGGCGGTTGGGGCGACCGGCGCCGGTTCCTGGGGTTCGCCGTGGCCCACGCGGGCTGCTTTCCGTTCGTGGCTGAGGTCGAGGGACGGATCGCCGGGACCGGGGTGGCGACGGTCAACGGCGCCGTCGGCTGGGTCGGGCTGATCTTCGTCGACGAGGCGCTCCGCGGACGCGGTCTCGGAACGAGCCTGTCGGCCACCGTGATCGATGCACTCGAACGTGCCGGCTGCGTCTCACTCGCCCTCCTCGCCTCACCACTCGGGCGCCCGGTCTACGCCCGCCTCGGGTTCGAGGCCGAGCTGGACTACCGGATCCTCGTGGCCGCCGCGGGAGGTCGACCCGACGACCCGCCCGGACCATCGACGTCGATCGGCGACGACTCGCCCGACGACGGGGCGAGTCGCCTGCGGGCCTTCGCGCCGGAGGACCTTCGGGAGGTCCTCGAACTTGACGGGGCGGCGACCGGCGAGGACCGGGCGCACCTCCTCCGAGACATCGTCGGGCCGCTGACGACCATCGTCGCGGTCCGAGGCTCGGGCGAAGTCGTCGGCTTCGATGCGACCGTGCCGTGGGGGACCCACCCCACGATCGCCCCGGCCCTGCCCGACGGGGTCCGCCTGCTCGAGGCGCGGCGGCAACGGGCTCCGGGCGGCAGCGATGTTCGGACCGCGCTGCCCGAGGTGAACCGGGCCGGCCTGACCACGCTCGAGAACCTGGGCTGGCGGGCCGAGCGCGGACTGACCAGGATGGTCCGCGGCGCACCGATCCCCTGGCGACCCGACGCGATCTGGGGCCAGTTCAACTACGCCATCGGCTGATCGCTTCCCACCGCGGGATCGAGCTCGCCGGCCAGCAGCCGCACGAAGCCCGCCTCAGCGAGGATCGGGATGCCCAGCTCCTGGGCCCTGGTCAGCTTCGAGCCGGCGTTCTCGCCGGCGACGAGGTAGTCGGTCTTCTTCGAGACCGACCCGCCCGGCTTGCCACCCGCCGCGCGGATGGCCGCCTCGGCGCCGGGGCGATCGAAGCCCACGAGCGACCCCGTGACGACGATCGTCATGCCGGCCAACGGCCCACTCGGCAGGCCGGCGCCGGCTGCAGCAGCCAGCGCCCGGTCGTCCGGGCGCTCCGCCTCGACGCCCGCCGCGACGAGCTCGGCCAGGATCCCGGCCGTCAGGGGATCGCTGAAGTAGCCGGCCACGCTGGCGCCGACCGTCGGTCCGATCCCGGCGACCTCGCTGAACGCCTCGGGTGACTCGACGGCCAGCCGGCGAAGCTCCTCGGCGAGCCGCCAGGTCCAGCCGTGCCCGGCGGAGTCGGCGGCGCCGTCGCCCGGCTCCCCCATCGGCTCGTCCGGGGCTGGCGGGAGCCGGCGGAGCAGCCAGTTCGTCAGATCGATCGCGGTCTGCTCGCCGACCTGCGGGATCCCCAGCGCGTTGAGGATCCGGGCGAGCGGCCGGCGCCGACCCCTGTGGATCGCGGCGTACAGGTTCTCGGCACTCTTGCGGGCGAACCGATCGAGCCCCTCGAGCTGGTCGACCGTGAGCCGGAAGAAGTCGCCGCGGGTCCGGACGAGGCCGCGCTGAAGGAGCTGCTCGAGGACGGCCCAGCCGGCACCCTCGATGTCCATCCCGCCGCGCCCGAGGAAGTGGGCGAATTCCTGGGCCACCCTGGCCGGACACTCCAGGTTCGGGCAGTAGAAGCGGACGGCGCCCTCGTCGCGGACGACGGCAGTGCCGCACACCGGGCAGGCGGACGGCATCTCGAACTCGCGCTCGAGGCCGGTCCGTCGCTCGGGCAGCGGCCCGACGACCTCGGGGATGACGTCGCCGGCCTTCTGGAGGAGGACCTGGTCGCCGATCCGGATGTCCTTGCGCCGGACCTCGTCGAGGTTGTGGAGGGTCGCCCGGGCGACGGTCGAACCGGCGACCTTCGTCGGGCGGAGGTGAGCCACAGGGGTCAGCGTGCCGGTCCGGCCGACGTAGGTCACGATGTCCTCGACGATCGACTCGACCTGCTCGGGCGGGAACTTGTAGGCGATCGCCCAGCGCGGCGCCCGGGAGACGATCCCGAGCCGTGCCTGTTGATCGAGCCGATCGACCTTGACCACCGCGCCGTCGGTCTCGAACGGTAGCGCATGACGCGCGTCGCGCCAGCGCTCGGTGAAGGCGATCACGCCGTCGACATCGAGCCCGGGCTGACGATCCGGGTTGACCGGCAGGCCAAGCGCCGCCATCCGCTCGAGCGCCTCGAACTGGGTCGCCACGGCGGCGGCCCCGGATCCCGGCGGATCGGATCCCGGCGGATCGGATCCCGGCGGATCGGTCGGCTCGCCGAACATGCCCGGCTGCGCGTCGCGCTCCTCGCCCTCGATGAGCTGGTAGAACCACGCCGACAGACGTCGGCTGGCGGTCACCGCCGGATCCTGCTGGCGGAGCGAGCCCGCCCCGCTGTTCCGAGGGTTGGCGTAGAGCGGCAGCCCCGCCTCCTCGCGCTCCGCGTTGATCCGGGCGAACTCGGCCTTCGGCATGAACACCTCGCCGCGCGCCACGAGATCGACCGGTTCGCGCAGGCGGGCCGGGATCGCCGCGATCGTCCGAAGGTTCGCCGTGACGTCCTCGCCGGTAGTCCCGTCGCCCCTCGTCGCGCCCTGGACGAATCGGCCGGCGGCATAGCGCAGGGAGACCGCCAGCCCGTCGATCTTCAGCTCGGCGACGTAACGCAGCTCCGGGACGCTCGCGGGGGCCGCCGCCAGCCCGAGGCCGCGCCGGACCCGCGCATCGAACGCCCGCAGCTCGTCGTGGCTGAACGCATTCCCGAGCGACAGCATCGGGCGCCGATGACGGACCTCGTCGAAGGTCGAGGCGACCGGTCCAGCCCCGACCCGTTGGCTGGGCGAGTCCGGAGTGACGAGCGACGGGAACGCGGCCTCGAGCGTGATCAGCTCGCGCAGCAGCCGGTCGTACTCGGCGTCGGCCAGCTCGGGAGCATCCTCGACGTAGTACAGCCGATTCGCTCGCTCGAGCACCGCGCTGAGCTCGGCGTGGCGAGCGGCAGCCGAGGCCGGATCGCCGGCGGCCAGCCGGGCGACCTCGGCGGCGTCGAACGGCGTGTCCTCGGCCACGGTCACCGGAGGTGCGCCCGCTCGACCTGATCGAGGCTGCCGACGCCGAGCAGCGTCAGCGCGATGGCCAGCTCCTCGCGCAGGATCGCCAGAGCACGCTCGACACCGGGCTGGCCTCCGGCGGCGAGGGCCCAGTAGAGCGGGCGCCCGACGAGGACGCCCGTCGCGCCGAGCGCGAGCGCCACGACCACGTCGAGCCCCGACCGGATCCCGCCGTCGACCCACACCTCCACCCGCCCGCCGACGGCCGCGACGATCTCCTCGAGGACGTCCGCGCTCGCCACCGACCGGTCGAGCTGGCGGGCGCCGTGGTTCGACACGACGATCGCCGCGACCCCGGCGTCGACCGCGATCCGGGCGTCCTCGGCGGTCAGGATGCCCTTGAGTACGAGCGGCAGCGACGACCAGGTCCTCATCGTCCCGATGTCCGCCCATGACAGCCGGAAGTCGCGGCGGCGGTCCAGCCCACCGTAGCGTCCCGAGGAACGATCGAGCTCGGACGGGAGATTGGCCATCCGCGGCGCGCGGAATCCCGAGTGCCGGTCGCGTAGCCGGTAGCCGAGGACCGGCAGGTCGACGGTCAGGACGATCGCCTCGTAGCCACTCGCCACGGCCCGCTCGACGAGCGACCGGGTGAAGGCGAGATCCTCCACGTTGTAGAGCTGAAAGAAGCGTCGGGCATCGGGGATCGCCGCGGCGACCGTCTCGAGCGGCACCGACGACGTGGTTGACGTGCAGTAGGGCACGCCGGCGCTCGCGGCGGCACGGGCGGCCGCGACCTCTCCGTCCGGGTGGGCGAGGGCCTGGAAGGCCATCGGCGCGACCGCGATCGGGAGTGCCGACGGTCGGCCCAGGAACCGACCCTCGAGATCGACCGTCTGCGCACCGGTCAGGACCCGCGGGCGGAAGCGGTAGCGCCGCCAGGCCTGGACACTCTCGTTGAGACTGACCTCGTCCGACGCCCCGCCGGCCACGTAGTCGAAGGCGTCCGGCTCCATCCGGTCGCGAGCGAGGACCTCGAACTCGCTCAGCGCGGCGATCGCGGCGAGATCGGCGGTGGACAGACGAGCGACCATCGCGCTGAGCGGCCTCCCGATCAGCCGAGGAGCTCGAGGTTGGCCATGCTGGCGAGCATCGTCTTGCGCCCGGCGCTCGGGTCGCGGAACGCCACGGTCACCTCCTCGTCGTCCCGGGTGAGCCGCGCAGTGACGACGATCCCGTCGCCGAACCGGACGTGGCGGACCCGATCCCCGTCGCGATAGCGGCGCTCGCCGGGCACGATCGGCCGCGGGGGCACTACCCCGCGCCCCGACGCGCCATCGTCGAGCCGCCGGACCGGGACGTCGTCGGCCGGCTCGGCATCGCGTTCATCGGTCTCATCCCAGGCGGGAACCGTCGCCTGGCGCCCGAGCGACCCCGAGCGCGCACCGCCGGCGAAGGCTTCCCGCTTGGCCGCCAGGTCGCGGGTCGGCTGGAACCCGGTCCCGCTCGACCCACTGGCCGGCGTCGGCGCCCCGGGCCGGCCGCTCCCCTGCCGGAACGCCCCACCGCCGGCCCGGATCGGCGTCCCGAACCGGGTCGCGCGCCGCGCGCCGAAGACCAGGTCGAGATCGAGCGGTCCATCTGCGTGATCGAGCTCATCGGCAACCAGGCTGGGCCCGACCATCAACTCGCTCGGGATCTCGAGCAGGAAGCGCGACGGGACCGAGGCGCCGCCCATCCCCCACGTCGCCCGGCGCCAGGCGTGCGACAGGTACAGCCGTCGCTTCGCCCGGGTGATCCCGACGTAGGCTAGGCGGCGTTCCTCCTCGAGCTCACGCTCGTCGTCGAGCGCCCGGCTGTGCGGGAAGACGCCCTCCTCGAGCCCGGCGATGAACACGGCCGGGAACTCGAGGCCCTTGGCGGCATGGAGCGTGATCAGGGTGACCGCATCGGCCTCACCCTCGTATGAGTCCTGATCGGCCACCAGGGCCGTCTCCTCGAGCAGGCGGTCGAGCGCGTCCTCCGGCGTCAGGTCGTCGTAGCGGGTCGTGACCGAGCGCAGCTCGAGCAAGTTGTTCCAGCGGTCCTCGCCCTCCTCGGAGCCGTCGGCGAGCATCGCCCGGTAGCCGGACCGCTCGAGGACCGCGTCGAGCAGCTCGGGCAGCGGCAGGACTCCGATCCGTGCGCGCATCGCCCGGACGAACGAGACGAAGTCCGCCAGCGACGTCCGCGTCCGGGCGGCGATGCCGTCGACCCGCCCATCGACCGCCGCCTCGAGCGCCCCCCAGAACGTGCCTCGCTCCCCGGGCTCGATCGCCTCCGCCGCCCCCGTACCCGTTGCGACGGCCGCTCGGAGCGCCTCGATCGTCTTGTCGCCGATCCCGCGAGCGGGCACGTTGATGACTCGCTCGTAGGCCACCGAGTCCGTG
Organism: Candidatus Limnocylindrales bacterium; assembly: GCA_038325875.1. GTDB lineage: Bacteria > Chloroflexota > Limnocylindria > Limnocylindrales > CSP1-4 > Chersky-267. The sequence continues at coordinate 106,210 of JBBQJL010000001.1, read as the reverse complement.
TCGCTGCGCAGGATGCGCAGGTAGGCCAGCGCATCCTTGACCTCGCGGCGCTGGTAGAAGCGGGTTCCGCCGATCAACTGGTAGCGGATCCCGTAGCGCAGGAACGCCTCCTCGATCGCCCGGCTCTGGGCATTCGTCCGGTACATCACCGCGATGTCGCGCGGCGCCAGGCGTTCGAGCTCCTCGTCAGCCCGGCGGGTCAGGAGCGAGCCCGCGCCGCCGGTCAGCTCCTCGACCTGACGGGCGATCCACTCGGCCTCCTCTTCCTCGTTGTAGGCCTCGAAGCGCTGGATCGGCCGGCCACCGGCGTTCTCGGTCCACAGCTTCTTGTCCTTGCGCGCGGAATTGCGGCTGACCACCGCGTGGGCCGCGTCGAGGATGAGCTGGGTCGAGCGGTAGTTCTGCTCGAGCTTGACCACCGTCGCATTCGGTTCGTCGCGCTCGAAGTCGAGGATGTTGCGCAGGTCCGCCCCGCGCCACGAATAGATCGACTGGTCGTCATCGCCGACGACCGCCAGGTTGTGATAACGAGCAGCCAGCGCACGGACCCACAGGTACTGGGCGCGGTTGGTGTCCTGGTATTCGTCGATGTGTAGGTAGCGCCACTTCTCCTGGTATCGGGCGAGGACCTCGGGCGCCTCCTGGAAGAGGCGCACCGCCTCGAGCAGGATGTCGTCGAAATCGAGCGCGCCGACCGCCCGAAGACGGGCTTGATACAGCCGGGCGAGCCGGGCGACGATCCGCTCGTGATGGTTGAGGGCGACCTCCTCGAGGCCGTTGGCGTCGACCATCTCGTTCTTCGCCCGGCTGATCGCTCCGAGCACAGCCGACGGGCGGAACTCACCGGTCGTCGGCAGGTCGTCCTCGCGCAGGAGCTGCTTCATCAGCGTCTGCTGGTCGTCGGTGTCGTAGATGACGTAGCGCGGATCGAGCCCGATCGCGGCTCCGTCCCGACGCAGGACGCGGGCACACACCGAGTGGAATGTCCCGGTCTGGACATCCCGGCCGGCATCGCCGATGAGGGCGGAGATCCGTTCGCGCAACTCGCCGGCGGCCCGGTTGGTGAAGGTCACTGCCAGGATCTGCCAGGGCCGGACGCCCTTCACCCCGACCAGGTATGCGACCCGATGGGCGAGGACCCGGGTCTTGCCGCTGCCGGCGCCGGCCAGGATGAGCAGCGGTCCCTCGGTCGTCGTCACCGCCCGTGCCTGCTCGGGGTTCAGTCGGGCGACGATCTGGTCGGCCAGGACCGCCGTCGCGGCCGCCCGCTCGGCCGGGCTCGGACCCTTCGATGTGGGGTTCCCGTCCGGATCGTCCGGAAGCGGTGGTTCGTCAGCGGGCGGGTCGGCGTCGGCCCCTGGTGCGCTGGACAGGCCCCGTCGTCGACCGCGCCCCCGGACCGCCCGGGGGTCCGGTCCCGCCTCGTCGTCCGCCCCGAAGGCCGGGACGTCGGCGGGCTCGATCAGCGGGAACGGGACATCGTCATCGGGCGGGTCGGGGAAGAGCCGGTCGGTCTGGGCTGGCACGTCCCCATTGTAGGTCGGCCGCCTGCACCGCCTATCAACGACCGCCTCCGAAGGGCAGGCGAGAATCGAGCGGCGCTGTGCGCTGGGCGCCGCATCCCACCCAAGTCTGGCTCGTGTCTGTGCGCCCGACTGCACAGGATAGGCGGCTGCCGACAGACGAACGACGAAGCCCGCCCCGGGCGACCTGGGCGGGCTTCGTGATCCAGACCGGACAGTCAGCCGCTACGGCGTCAGGCCCGGGATCGCGAAGGGCTGATCGCTGACCTGGTCGGCGGGCGGCGGTGCGATGTCGACCGCGGCGTCGTAGGCGGTCAGATCGACCGTGAGGGCCAGGTTGCCCTCGGCGCCGCCGTCGATGGTGATGCCGATCCGGGTGGGTCGGTAGTCTGTCTTGCTCGTCCAGATGTCGAGGGTCGCGGTGCCGGCCGGCAGGCCGCTGGCCTGGGGCACGTCACTGTTCGCGACCTTCATCTGGACGTGGTTGCTGTCGACGCCGTTGACCTTCTCGTCGGCGAGCTTCGTCGGGGCGGGCAGCTTGTCCAGCTCCGTCTTGAGCTGGGCGATCATGGCCGCCGCGGCGCTGGGGTCGGGCGAGGCGCTGACCGGCAGGCTCGGAATCGGCAAACCCGCCGTCAGCTTCGAGGTGTCGAGCTTCTGATACTTGTCGCCGGTCATGCTCGACTTCAAGTAGAGCGTGCCGCTATCGACGATGACGTCGGCGCTGAAGCCGAACAGATTCGGGGCTGCGATCGCCAGCTTGGCTTCGCTCTTGGCGATGTCGATGTCGCCCTCGAGCGTCGAGCCGCTCAGATCGAGCGTTGCGCCCCCGCCGGAGCCACCGGCACCGGTCAATGAGCCGGGGTCGAGCTTGCCGGTCAGACTGGCCTTGATATGGACCGACTTGATGCCCTGCAGCGAGGACGTGGCGTGGGTGAGGATGTCCTTCGGGTCGGTCAGCGCCGGGGCCGACGAGGAGCCGCAAGCGGCCAGGAAGAAGGTCGCCGCGACGGCGACCAGGATCAGGAGGCGACGGGGCATGCGGGTGGTTCTCCGTTCGTTCGATGGAAGTGGGTGGTGGCGCCCGGCGGCTTCGCCGGGTCCGTCATGGGACGTCTCTCGACGCCCGGAGCGTGACGCCGGGCACCGCGCCAGCGTGGCGGCACGTCATTCCGGTCGTCTCTGGCCCGATGGTACCGCTGGCGTCGAGTCTAGGGGGATTCGCCACTGATCCGGCTATGGTCGCCGGCCGGCCGCCAGCGACAGCGCCTCTGCCGACAGGACCGCGAACTCGGCCTCGGTGAGCACCAGGTCGGCGGCGGCCGCGTTCTCCTCGAGCTGCGCGATCGTCCGGGCCCCCGGGATCGCGACCGTGTTCGGGTGATGGAGGACCCAGGCCAGGGCGACCTGGGCCGGCGTGGCGTGGTGGCCGACGGCGACCTCGCGGACCGCGTCGATCAGCGTGACCATCCGGGGTTGGCCGCTCGCCCGGAACAACGGGTTCATCGCCCGCATCCAGCCGACCGTTCCCGTCGCGGCCTCGGTCAGCAGGCCCTGCCCGAGCGGTGAGTAGGCGACGACCAGGCGGTCCATCGCGGCCGCGTACGGCACGAGGTCCTCGGTGGGGCCGGGGCTGACGAGGCTGAACCGGACCTGGTTGGCGACGACTGGAGCCCGCAGCGCCCGCTCCGCCGCCCGCCAGCCGTCCAGCGAGTAGTTGCTGACCCCGACCCGACGCACGACGCCCGACGCCACGAGCGGACGGACCGCCTGCATCACTCGATGCGGCGACACCAGTGGGTTCGGCCAGTGGGCGTAGTACAGGTCGAGTGCATCGACACCGAGCCGGCGCCGGCTGCCGGCCGCCTGCCAGGCGAGGATCGGCTCCGCTGGAGCGATCGGCAGGAACTTCGTCGCCACGATCAGGCGGGCGCGCTCCACCGCGGGCATCGTCGCGAGCGTGGCGCCGATGATCCGCTCCGATCGTCCCGGCCCGTACCCCTCGGCGGTGTCGATGAGAGTGATTCCGAGCTCCACGGCACGACGCACCAACGCCGGAGCGACTTCGGCAGCGTAGGCCTCTCCGTAGCCCCACTCGCGGGAGCCGAACTGCCAGGTGCCCAGCCCGATCAGGGAAACGCGGAGACCTTCGACCTCGACGTAACGCATGGATCGAGTATGGCGCAGGTCCCGTCGAATGGCGGCAGCTCGGGGGCCGATGGGTAGATCCACGGCTTCGGGGCCACGCTGCCAGCGAGCATCGCCTCGTGCCTGCCTGGCCGTGCCTCGGTGTCCGTCTGAATCGACGAGGCCCGGGCGTCGCGCCCGGGCCTCGTGTCGTGGTTCGGAGTGCGGAGGATCAGAAGTCCATGCCCCCGCCGTGATCGTGGCCACCGCCGCCACCCGGCGCAGCAGCCTTCTCCGGGATGTCGGTGACCAGCGTCTCGGTGGTCAGCACCATCGCGGCGATCGAAGCGGCGTTCTGGAGCGCGGACCGGGTGACCTTGGCCGCGTCGACGATGCCCTTCTTGAACATGTCCCCGTACTCGCCCTTGAGGGCGTCGAAGCCATGCCCGAGCTTGGCCGCGCGGACCTGGTCGACCACGACCTCGCCGCGAGCGCCCGCGTTGTCGGCGATCTGGCGGGCCGGGGCCTCGAGGGCCTTGCGGACGATGTCCACGCCGACCTGCTCGTCGCCTTCCAGCTTGAGCTTGTCGAGCGCCGGGATCGCCTGGAGGAGGGTCGTGCCGCCGCCGGCAACGAGGCCTTCCTCGACGGCCGCACGGGTCGTCGACAGGGCATCCTCGATGCGGTGCTTCTTCTCCTTGAGCTCGACCTCGGTGGCCGCGCCGACCTTGATCACGGCCACTCCGCCGGACAGCTTGGCGAGGCGCTCCTGGAGCTTCTCGCGGTCGTAGTCCGAGGTCGTGTCCTCGATCTGGGCCTTGATCTGGGTCATCCGGGCCTTGATCTGGTCCGAATCGCCCGAGCCGTCGATGATCGTCGTGTCGTCCTTGGTCGAGACGATCCGGCGAGCCTCACCGAAGTCCTCGAGGGTGACCGAGTCGAGCTTCCGCCCGATCTCCTCGGTGATCAGCGTGCCGCCGGTCAGGACGGCGATGTCGCGGAGCATCTCCTTGCGTCGATCGCCGAAGCCCGGCGCCTTGACGGCCAGGACCGAGACGGTCCCGCGGAGCTTGTTGACCGCCAGCGTGGCCAGGGCCTCGCCGTCGACATCCTCGGCGATGATCACGACCGGACGACCGGCCTGGACCGCCTTCTCGAGTGCCGGCAGCATGTCCTGGACGCTCGAGATCTTCTTGTCGGTGATCAGGATCTTGGGGTTCTCGAGGACCGCTTCCATCCGATCGGGGTTGGTCACGAAGTAGGCCGAGATGTAGCCTCGGTCGAACTGCATGCCTTCGGTGTATTCCTTGTCGAGGCCGAGCGACTGGCCTTCCTCGACGGTGATGACGCCATCCTTGCCGACCTTGTCCATGACCTCGGCGATGAGCTCACCGACCTCAGGATCGGCGGCGCTGATCGCGGCTACGGCGGCGATCTGCTCGCGGTTGTCGACCGGGCGCGACTGCTTCTTGATCTCGGCCACGATGGCCTCGACGGCCTTCTCGATGCCGCGCTTGACGACCATCGGGTTGGCCCCGGCGGTCACGACACGGAGGCCCTCGGAGACCATCGCCTGGCCGAGCACGACCGCGGTGGTGGTGCCGTCGCCGGCGACATCGTCAGTCTTGGTGGCGACTTCCTTGAGGAGCTGGGCGCCCATGTTCTCGAACGGGTCTTCGAGCTCGATGTCTCGGGCGATGGTGACGCCATCGTTGGTGATCGTGGGTGAGCCGAACTTCTTGTCGAGGACGACGTTGCGGCCCTTCGGCCCGATCGTGACCTTGACGGCGTCGGCGAGGCGGTCGATGCCGCGCTTGAGCGAGCGACGAGCGGTCTCGTCGAAGATGATCTGCTTAGCCAACGGGTAGTTCCCTCCGGGATGTGTGGAAGTGGGAGCGGTTCGCGAGGACCTAGTCCTCGACGACCGCGAGGATGTCCTTCTGGCTGACGATCAGAAGCTCTTCGCCGTCGACCTTGAACTCGGTCCCGGCGTACTTCGCGTAGAGGACCTTCTGGCCCTCCTTGACATCGATCGGTTCGCGCTTGCCGTCATCGAGGGTACGGCCCGGGCCGACCGCGAGGATGGTCCCCTCCTGGGGCTTCTCCTTGGCGGTATCCGGCAGGACGATGCCGCTTTTGGTCATCTCCTCACGGGGCGTGGGCTCGATGACGACGCGGTCCCCAAGCGGGCGAAGCTTCTTCTTCGTGGCGGTGGCCAAGGTGCGATCCCTCCTGTGACGGCTCATCGGCCGTCGACCCTTCGAAGTCGGGCCTCCGAGCGCCTACGCGAGCGGATGACCCGTTCCATGTGACCGAGTGCGTCGCGTGGACCGTGCCCGCAGCCCGTTCCGGGCCCGGCGGTCGGATTCGCTTAGCACTCTCGGTGCGAGAGTGCCAAAACTGTACTCAGCCGGGCGGCCGCTGTCAAGGCGAGGGCCCAAGCGAGTGAAGGCGAGACCGGCGGTCAGGGATGGGCGATCGTGAGGGTGAGGGTCATCCCCGTCGGGTCATTGGCCATGGTCACGCAGGTCGGCTTGGTCATCCCGACGATCCAGCCGCTGTAGCCCTCGAACTCGTCGTCGTTGACGATCTGCCGGAGGGCGGGGTAACCGGGCTTGATGTTGTGTTTGCCGGTGTAGACGGGCCCGGCGGCGTCTTCGAGGGTCATCTTCTGGAAGCGGACCTGGAGGTACTGATCGCCGAGGACGGGGATCGTCTGCCCGCTGCCGCTTTGGGAGAACGGCGGCTTGGCAGGGCTCACTCTGCCGCTCGGCGTTCCGGGGTTGTCCCCACCCGGCTCGAACTTGAACACGACCGTGTCGGCCGTCGCAGTCGTTGCGACCGTGACGTCGACGAGGCGACCGCTCGGCAGCTTGCCTTGCCAGGTGGGCAGTGCGCAGGCCGCGAAGGCTGGCGTCGCGGTCGGCGTCTGGCTCGGTGTGGGCGTAGCCGCAGCAGCCGGGCTCGGTGGGGGATCTGACGTTGGGCTTGGCGTCGCCGTCGGGCTGACCGGCTGACTGGGGCTGGCGGTCGTGCTCGCCGATGGCGCCGTCGAGGCGGTCGGCGAACATGCGCTCAGGAGCATCGCGCCGAGCAGGATGACGAGGACGCGCATACCCCATAGACGACCGGTCTTCATCGGTCGTGACGCACGAAGATGCGGTCGTAGGTGTCGATCAGACCGTCTCCGACCAGTTCCGGTGCAGCCGCGCGCCGGTCGGCCACCCAGCCGGCCGTCACGGACACCCACTCGGGCTCATTCCGCTTGCGCGGCGCGCCCGGTGGCGACAGGAAGGGCGAATCCGTCTCGACCAGGAGACGATCGATCGGGACCATCCGGACGACCTCGGCACTGGCCTCCTCGCCGGCCCGGAAGACCAGGCCGCTGAATGAGATCGCGAGGCCGAGGTCCAGGACGACCTCGGCGTAGTCGACCGGGCCGGAGAACGAGTGGATGACCGCCGGGGGTCGGTCGGCGAAGGCGGCCCGGCTCGCCGGACCGCCGAACCCAGCCGCGCGCAGCTCTCGGACGAGCAGATCCTGGGCGTCACGCTCCCCCGCCTTCGATCGGCAGTGGACGATCGCCGGCTTCCCGGTCGCGAGTGCGAGGGCGAGGTTGCGCCGGAGATTCGCCTGCTGATCCGCCAGTGGTGAGAAGGCTCGGTCCGTGTCAAGACCAGTCTCGCCGACGGCCACGACGCGCGGGTCGACGGCCAGGCTCGCCACCCGCGCCCAGCCCGCCTCATTGACGGTCGCCGCATCGTGGGGGTGGACGCCGACGGCGGCATCGAGCCACGGATAGCGGGTAACGAGGTCGAGGGCGGCACCCGACGAGTCGGGGTCCCAGCCCGGCACCAGGATCCGCTCGACGCCGGCCAGACGCGCACCGCCGATGACCTGGTCGACGTCGGACCGGAAGCGATCGGCCTGGAGGTGCCCGTGGCTGTCGATCAGGCGCACGCGGTCATCGGCATCGGCTCAGCCAGCCTCCGGGGCGAGCTCCGCCTCGAGGCGCGGGAACAGCGGTTGGGGCGCCGATAGTGTCCCCGCCTCAGCCGCGTGCGCGCCCCAGCGCAGCTCGTCGAGCAAGGCCGGGCCGCCGTTCCCGTCGGCCAGGTAGGGGTAGCGTTGGCCGAGCTGAGTGAGGACCCTGGGTGCGATCCCGGGCATGAACGGCGCGGCGGCCAGGCCGATCAGCCGGCAGGCCTCGACCAGGTCGCCGAGGACCGCCTCGAGTCGTCGCTCGGCGTCCGTGTCGCCCGCCTTGGCGGCCTTGGCCAGGACCCACGGCTGCTCGGCGTCGACCAGCTTGTTGGCCGCCCCGACGAACTCCCAGAGAACCGCCAGGGCGTCGTGCAGGAGGCATGCCTCGAGGCGTTCCCGGTAGCGCGTCGCGATGTCGGGCCAGGCAGCCCCGAGCGACGAGGCCGGCGTGCGGCCCGGGGCGGGGCGCCTGTCGCCGAGATAGCGGCCGGCCATCGACACGGTCCGATTGACGAGGTTGCCGAAGTCGTTGGCGAGGTCGGCGTTGTAGCGCCGCACGAATGAATCCCAGCTCACCTCGGCATCGCGGTCGAAGGGCACTTCCCGCAGGGTGACGTAGCGCGCCCCGTCGGCGCCGAAGGCCGCCACGACGGCGTCCGGATCGAGGAAGTTGCCGCGGCTCTTGCTCATTCGCTCGCCATGGGTCAGCAGCCAGCCGTGGACCCAGACTCGGCGCGGCGCTTCGAGCCCGGCACTCCACAGCATCGCCGGCCAGTAGATCGTGTGGAACCGGGCGATGTCCTTGCCGATGACATGGAGGTCGGCCGGCCACCACTGAGCGAAGGCGTCGGGGTCGTCCGGGAACCCGGCGCCGGTGATGTAGTTGATCAGGGCGTCGTACCAGACGTAGATGGTGCCGGCTTCCGGGTCCCAGCTGCCGTCCTCGCGCTGCGCAGTCTCACCGTTCTCGGCGATCGGGAACGGGATCCCCCACGCCACGCCTGGCCGGCTGATCGAGAAGTCCTCGAGCCCCTGTCGGATGAACCCGAGCATCTCGTTCCGACGGAAGTCGGGCTGGACGAACTCCGGATGGTCGGCGTAGTGACGCTCGAGCCGCTCCTGGTAGGCGGACAAGCGGAAGAACCAGTTCCGTTCGGTGAGCCACTGGAGTGGAATCTCCGGATGGTTCGGACAGACCGTGCCGCGGGCCGTCTCCTGGACGTCGGTGGCGTTGCGGAAGCCCTCGTTGGGGCAATACCAGCCCTCGTACGTGCCGAGGTAGATGTCGCCGTTGGCGTGGGCCCGTCGGACCATCTCCTGGGCGGCCCGGAGGTGATCCGGGTCGGTCGTCCGGATGAACCGATCGGGTGCGATCGCCAGGGCCGTCTCGGCCGCCTTGAACAGCTCGACCTTCTCGTCGACGAAGTCGCGCGGAGGTCGGCCCTCTTCGGCTGCCTGCTGGGCGATGTTGACCGAGTGCTCGTCGGTGCCGGTCAGGAACCTCGTGTCACGACCGACCATCCGGTGCCAGCGCGCGATGACGTCGGCAGCGATGACCTCGTACAGCGTATGCAGGCCCGGCCGGTTGTTGGCGTAGGCGATCGCCGTGGTCAGGTAGTACCGGGCGGGCTCGGTCATGGCCGGCCGATGGTAGCAGGCACCAACGACCGGCCGGGCAGGCGCTGATCCCTAGGCGGACGTCGGCCTGGTCACGTCGTCGGCGACGTCGCCGGCCGCATCGGCCGCGCGGTGGGCCGCGTCACCGGCCGCATCGGCCGCGCGATGGGCCGCAGCTGACGCCGTGTCGCTCGCCTTGTCGGCACCGCGACCAGTGTCGGCGGCGAGATCGGAAGCCGCGTCCTCAGCCTTGTCGGGCCTATTGCCGGTCGCGCTCGAGACGCCGGACTTGAACTTGTCGGCCGCATCCTCCCCGGCATGGCGGACGTCGGACGCGAAGCTCCGGCTGCGCTCGGCGATCTTGGCTCCGATGTCGGCGGTCGCCCCGGCCACCTTCTCCGCGAACGGACCGGCCGCGTCGCCCGCCTTGGCCGCGACATCGGCCGCCTTGGCGGTCACCTCGCGGACGGCCGGGCTGGCCTTCTCCGTGGCGTTCTTGATGGTGGGTCCGGCCTTCTCGGCCAGGTCGTGGGCGATCGACGACACGGTCGTTCCGATGGTCGCCACGATCGTTCCGAGATCGCGCCCGCCATCCACGGCGTCGGCGTGCATGTCGTCGGTGGACGCCTCGTCGGCGTGGGCGTTCGTATCGGTCGGCGGGCTGGTCTGTTCGTCGCTCATCGGGGCGTCCCTCCTCGGTCCAGCGGGCAGTCTCGCCCTGCGCGGTCGGTTGATTCTGCACCGGATCGGCCAGACTGGCCAGCGACGGCCGTTCGGTGCTCCGATCGAGCGTGGGACGCGGCCAGTCCGCCACTCCCGCGGCGTCCGCTACTGAGAGTGGTCAGGATCGCCGACACCAAGCGGGCAGACGACCTGATGTCGTCATTCGGCGCAGCGATCCACGCTTGCTGAAGCGTAGATCGGCCACCCGGAGTGGTGCGGCGGGCGGCGGGCGGCGGGCGGCGGGGTTCGGGGTGCGGCGGGGGGCGGCGGGCCTCGCGCCCGTCAATGCCGGAAGTGGCGGACCCCGGTGAGGACCATGGTGGCGGCGGCGGCCTCGGCGACCGCGACGACCTCGGCGTCCCGGATGGAACCGCCCGGCTGGGCGAACGCCGTCACCCCGGCGGCGAGACACGCTTCGACGGCGTCGGCGAAGGGGAAGAACGCGTCCGATCCACAGACTGCGCCGATCGTGGCGACCGGGCCGGAGATCGAGCGAGCCCGGTCGACGGCCTGGCGGGCGGCGTCGACCCGGCTCGTCTGGCCGGACCCGAGGCCGACCAGCCGACCGCCCTTGACCAGGACGATCGCGTTGCTGGTCACGCCTCGGCATAGGCGCCAGGCGAGGTCGAGGTCACGGCGCTCGTCGTCGGACGGCGCCCGGCTGGTGGCCAGGGTCCAGGTCGTCGGGTCGTCGACTGCGCTGTCGGGGGTGCTCACCAGGATCGCGCCGCCGGCCGTCCGGATCGCACCGAGCGGGTCCGGGCCCGGAACTGCCGGTGCGACCGGTGAGTCGCCCGCTGCCCCGCGACCCCCGAGCGACGGATCGGCCACGAGGCGCAGGTTCGGCTTGGCGGCCAGGACCACCAGGGCGTCCGGATCGAACGCCGGCGCGACCACGACTTCCAGGAAGATCGATATCAGCGCCTCCGCCAGCGGTCGGTCGACCGTCCCGGTCAGCCCCACGACCCCGCCGAAGGCAGACACGGGATCGCCGGCCAGCGCGTCGCGCCACGCCTCGAGCAGGGTCGACCGCTCCGCCGCGCCACATGGGTTGGTGTGCTTGACGATGACACAGCCCGGTCCGCGCAGCGATCGGGCCAGGGCGGCGACCGCCGCGGCATCGAGCACGTTGTTGTAGCTCAGTGGCTTGCCCTGGAGCGGCGGGGCGCCCGACGCGAACGGGCCGTCGTCGATCGTCCCGGCGCGACGGTAGCGCGCCGCAGCCTGGTGCGGGTTCTCGCCGTAGCGGAGTGTCTCGACCTTGTCGAGCCCGATCGTCAAGGTCGGCGGGAACGGGTCGGTCGCGCCGGGCAGCCCCGGCTCATCCGGCAGCGGGACACCGGCGGCGGCCATCCGCCCGGGCAGCTCGGCGGCGATCCGCGCGTCATACGCGGCCGTGTGTCGAAAGGCGTCGACGGCCAGCACCGAGCGGAGACCGAGCGGGACGCAGCCCTCGTCCGCGAGGGCCCGCAGGACCGACCGGTAGCGCAGCGGACTGGTCACGATCGCGACGCTGGCATGGTTCTTGGCGGCCGCCCTGACCATCGACGGGCCGCCGATGTCGATCTCCTCGACCAGCGCATCGAACTCGATCCCGGGTCGGTCGGCCGCCGCGGCGAACGGGTACAGGTTGACGACGACGAGCTCGAATGGCGCGATCCCCGCCGCGACCAGCTGGCGCCGGTGGTCGACCAGACGGCGGTCGGCCAGGATCCCGGCGTGGATCCGGGGATGCAGGGTCTTCACCCGGCCGTCGAGCATCTCGGGGAACCCGGTGATCGCGGCGACATCGGTCACCGGAAGTCCAGCGTTACGCAGGGCCCGGGCAGTGCCGCCGGTCGACACGAGCTCGAACCCGAGGCCGACGAGGCCTCGCCCAAAGTCGACCAGGTCGGTCTTGTCGCTGACCGACAGCAGGGCGCGGCGTGGCGTCGGGATGGTCGCCTCGGCAAGATCGACATCGACCGACACCCGACCGGACGCCGAATCGAGCCGGAGCGCGCCGGCCAGCGCGAGCGCCACCGCCCGTGGGAGCAGTCGGTGCTCGACCGCCCGGATCCGGGCGTGGAGGGTCGGTTCGTCGTCGGTCGGGTCGACCGGAACGGCTTCCTGGACCACGATCGGTCCGCCGTCGAGGGTCGCGTCGACGAGATGAACGGTCGCGCCACTGACCGCGGCGCCATGGGCGAGCGCGTCGGCCACGCTGTGGGCACCGGGGAACGCGGGCAGTAGTGCCGGATGGGTGTTGAGGATGCGGGCCGGGAAGGCAGCCAGCGTGAGGGGACCGACGATCCGCATGTAGCCGGCCAGGACGACCACGTCGGGTGAGACCGCCCCGAGCGTCGCCGCGAGGGTCGCATCCTGCGCAGCTCGGCCGGCGCCATCAGCGCGCTCGGCGGGCACCAGCGCCGTCTCGATCCCCTGCTCGGCTGCCCAGTCGAGGGCCGGACAGGCCCGGTCCGCGAACACCAGGACGATCGCGCCACCCAACTCGCCCCGGGCCGCAGCGGCGGCGAGCGCGCGCAGGTTGGAGCCAGCGCCGGACACCCCGACGGCGATCCGTCCGTGGCCAGCGCTCACCGGATCGGCCCCTCGACGTAGCGCTGATCATCGGTCGTCGAGCGGTCGACGACCCGGCCGACCGGCCAGGCGGCGAGGCCGTCGGCCCGGAACGAGCTCAGGGTGGCCGCGACCGCCTCGGGCGCCACCGCGACGACCATCCCGAGTCCGCCGTTGAAGGTCGCTCGAAGCTCGTCGTCCTCGAGGCCGCCGAGCGCGCCGAACAGGCGCATGACCGACGGCATCGGCCACAGATCGGGGTCGAGCCGCGCGGCCAGCCCGTCCGGGAGCATCCGTGGAGCATTGCCCGGCAGGCCACCGCCAGTGATGTGGGCGATGCCGCGGAGGTCGTGGCCGGCCGTCTCGAGCGCCGCCCGGAGCCGGAGGATCGCCCCTGCATAGACGGTGGTCGGCGTCAAGACGACCTCCCCGAGGGTCGCCATCGCCTGGTTCGGTTCCAGCGCCAGGGCCGCCTCGGTCGCGGCATCACCGATCGACCGACGGAGCCGCTCCTGGTACGGCGAACGCAGGTCGAGATCGAACTGGGCGATGAGCGCTCGGACGAGCGAGAACCCATTGGCGTGGAGTCCGGACGCGGCCAGGCCGACGATCGCGTCCCCGGGGCGGATCGATGCGCCGTCGATCACCCGGTCCCGTTCGACGACACCGACACAGAACCCGGCGAGGTCGAACTCGTCTCCGCCGATCATCCCGGGGTGTTCGGCGGTCTCCCCGCCGACCAGGGCGCATCCAGCGGTCCGACAGCCGGCCGCCACGCCGCTGACCAGCTCGGCGACATTGCCCGGATCGAGCCGCCCGACAGCGACGTAGTCGAGGAAGAACAGCGGAGCCGCGCCGGTGCACACGACGTCGTCGGCACACATCGCGACGAGGTCGATCCCGATCGTGTCGAAGCGGTCGAGCGCCGTGGCGATCGCGGTCTTCGTCCCGACTCCGTCGGTCGCGCTGACCAGGATCGGGTCGCGCAACCCGGCCGGCATCCCGACCGCGCCGGCGAAGCCGCCGAGACCACCGATGACCTCCGGGCGACGGGTCGATTCGACCGCATCCCGGATGAGCTCGACCGTCCGCTCACCGGCGGTCACATCGACCCCCGCTCGGACGTAGGCTCGGCGAAGGTCAGCCACGCCCGCCCGACCCGGGCGCGACCGGCACGGCCAGATCGGCCCCGGGCTCCTCCTCGAGCATGAACTTCCGACTGCGGGCGTCGTACGGGACCGGCACCGGGTAGACGCCGTCGAAACAGGCGAAGCAGAACCGCTCGTAGGGCAGGTCGAGCGCGGTCAGGACCCCCGCGATCGACAGGTAGCCGAGCGAATCGGCACCGATGAACTCGCGGATCTGCTCGGTCGAATGGGTCGATGCGATGAGTTCGGTCTCGATCTGGGTATCGATCCCGTAGAAGCACGGGTGGTAGATCGGCGGAGCGCTGATCCGGACATGGACTTCGGCCGCCCCGGCCTTGCGCAGGAGAGCGACGATCTGCTTGGTCGTGGTGCCGCGCACGATCGAGTCGTCGACGACGGTCAGGCGCTGGCCGCGGACGACCTCCCTGAGCGGGTTGAGCTTCATCGTCACGCCGCGGTGACGGAGCGTCTGGGACGGCTGGATGAACGTCCGGCCGGTGTACCGGTTGCGGACGAGGCCCTCCCGGTACGGGATGCCCGAGCGCTCGGCATAGCCGGCCGCTGCCGGCGCGCCGGTGTCCGGCACCGGCATGACCAGGTCGGTCGCGACCGGGTGCTCGTCGGCCAGCTGCATCCCCATCCGCCGGCGCGCCTCGTACAGGTTGCGCCCCTCCATGTACGAGTCGGGGCGGGCGAAGTAGATCAACTCGAACACGCACAGGGCGGGCTTCGCCTCGGCGAAGCGGACCGAGCGCGGTGCCCGGCCGGGCTCGAGGACGACGATCTCGCCCGGCTCCACGTCGCGCACGAACTCGGCGCCGACGATGTCGAGGCCGGTCGTCTCCGAGCTGAGGATCCAGCCGGCGCCCGCGTCGTCGTCACCCCACAGGCCGGGCTCGAGGGCCCCATCGACGGCATCTGGCGCGGGCAGCCGACCGAGGACGAGCGGACGAAAGCCGAACGGGTCGCGCACGCCGATGACCCGTCGCTCGTCGAGCACGACAAGGCTGTAGGCCCCGCGGACCCGGGGCAGGACCTTGACCAGGGCCTCGATCGTGTCGGCGGCCGGCTCGTCGGCCAGGAGCGCCGTCAGCAGCTCGGTGTCGGTCGAGGCGGGCAGGCGGGTCCGCCCGCCGCGGAGCTGGTCGAGCAGCTCGCGGGTATTGACCAGATTGCCGTTGTGCCCGATCGCGACCGCCCGCCGCGGCCCGAGGCGGAACGTCGGCTGGGCGTTCTCCCAGATGGTGGACCCGGTCGTGGAGTAGCGGCAGTGGGCGATCGCCAGATTGCCGCGCAGGCTCGGCAGTCGCCGCTCGTCGAGGACCGAGGCGATCATCCCGAGGTCCTTGTAGAGCATCAGCTCGCGTCCGTCGCTGACCGCGATCCCGGCCGATTCCTGGCCACGGTGCTGGAGGGCGAACAGGCCGAGCGCGGCGATCTGGGCGGCCTCGGAATCGCGGCCGACGGGCAGGACGACCCCGAACACGCCGCACATCTCAGCGGTCCTCCGGGAGCGAGGCGGGCTCGCCATCCTCGCCGAGCGCCCGGGCGAGCCCCGACCGCCAGGCGTGGGCAAGGTCGGCCACCGGGACATCGACGGCATCGGCGATCCGCGAGCCGCGCTCCTCGGCGGCACCCGTCGCGCCCTGGCCGGCCAGCTCGATGAACAGTCGATCGCCCCCGACCGTGCCCAGTTGCTCGACAGGCAGCCGGTGCTGGCGGGCGAGCAGGATGAGCGCGGGCGCGTGCCGTGGGCGGCAGCTGAGGATGAGCCGCGACGGACTCTCGCCGAACAGCTCGACCGCCGGAGCGCCGGCGACTGGCAGCCGGAGCGTCGCGCCGACGCCGCCGCCGGCGGCCCATATACAGCCCTCGGCCACGGCCACGGCCAGCCCGCCCCCGCTGACGTCCTGGGCCGAAGCGACCAGACCACGCCCGATCGCCTCGCGGATGAAGACCTGGAGGGCTCCTTCGCGAGCGAGGTCGAGCGACGGCGGTCCATCCTCGGGCGCGACGCCGGCCAGCTCGGCATAGGCGCTGCCGAACAGCCCCGGCGTCGACTCGCCGACGAGGATGACGGCGTCATCGGCAGCGTCGAACGCTGGCCCGACCCGGGTCGCGACATCGTCGAGCAGGCCGACCACGCCGATCTCGGGCGTCGGCGCGATCGCCCCGGTCGGCGACTCGTTGTAGAGCGACACGTTCCCGCCGGTGACCGGCAGGCCGAGCGCCCGACAGGCATCGCCCAGCCCGCGGACCCCCTCCTGGAGCTGCCAGAACGCCTCCGGACGGGTCGGATCGCCATAGTTCAGGCAGTTCGTCACGCCGAGCGGACGGGCACCGGTGATCGACACGTTGCGGGTGGCCTCGGCCACGCTCAAGGCGGCGCCGAGCCACGGGTCGGCCCGGCCGACCGACTGGTTCCCATCGGTCGCGGCAACCAGTGCCCTGGTCGTGCCCTTGATCCGGATGACGGCGGCGCCGTGACCCGGGCCGACGACCGTGTTGGCCTGGACGTGGCTGTCGTACTGCTCGTGGACCCAGTGCCGGCTCGACAGGTTGGCGCCGCCGATGAGCGACAGGAGGACGGCGCCGGGGTCCATCCCTCGCTCGGGCAGCCCGGCGGTCGGCCCGGGCTCGAGGCCCGGCGCCGCGGCGGCGCGTTGCCGCGGCGGAGGGGTCGCGAGGCGGTCGTGGACGATCGCATCGCTGGTCAGGGCCGGAGCCGGGATCCGGGCGATCTCGAGGGCGCCGGGGTTCGGTCGACCAGTCGGGTCGAGGCCGCCCTCGACGACGGTCACGTCCCCGTCGGCCGTGACCCGGCCGATGACCGCGACGGGCAGGCCCCATCGGACGCAGACATCCCGGACCTCGTCCCAGCGCTCGGGCAGGATGACCGCGAGCATCCGCTCCTGCGACTCCGAGATCATCACCTCGAACGGGGCCATCCCCGGCTCCCGACGCGGGATGGCATCCAGGTCGATCAGGATCCCCGTGCCGGCGCGGTCGGCCGTCTCGGACGTGGCGCAGGTGATCCCGCCGGCGCCGAGGTCCTGGAGGCCCTCGACCAGGCCACGCTCGATCAGCTCGAGGCTGGCCTCGATGAGCAGCTTCTCGGCGAACGGGTCGCCGACCTGGACGGTCGGACGCTTCGACGGCTCATCGGCACCGAACGTGGCCGACGCCAGGACCGAGGCGCCGCCGATGCCGTCGCGACCGGTGGTTGACCCGAACAGGACCGCCAGGTTGCCCGGACCCGGAGCCGCTGCCAGGGTCAGCAGCCGCTCCTCGAGCAGGCCGATTGCCATCACGTTGACCAGCGGGTTGCCGCCATAGGTCGAGTCGAACACGAGCTCGCCGCCGACGGTCGGCACGCCGACGCAGTTGCCGTAGCCGCCGACGCCGCGGACGACGCCGTTCACGAGGTGGCGCGTGCGCGGGTCGGATGGATCGCCGAAACGGAGCGCATCGAGGACGGCGATCGGCCGCGCACCCATCGTGAAGATGTCGCGCAGGATCCCGCCGACCCCGGTCGCAGCGCCCTGATACGGCTCGACGGCGCTCGGATGGTTGTGCGATTCGATCTTGAACGCGACCGCCAGACCGTCGCCGATCGAGATCACTCCGGCATTCTCGCCGGGGCCCGCGACCACGACCTCGCCGGCGGTCGGCAGTGTCCGGAGGAGCGGCTTCGAGCTCTTGTACGAGCAGTGCTCGCTCCACATCACGCTGAACATCGCCAGCTCAAGGTCGTTCGGCGGGCGCCCGAGCTTCGTCTCGATGACCCCGAGCTCCTGGTCGGTCACACCGAGACGGCGATGGAGCGGCTCGTCCGCGATCGGGGGCGGCGCCACGGCGCTCATCGGACCGCGCTCATCGGACGCCGACCCCGACGACGACGGGCCGCGCCCCGTGCGCTCGTTCGGCCGCGCTGTCGACCAGCGAGCGGACGATCCCGAGGCCGTCGTCCGAACCGAGGACGACCTCGACCGCGGTCTCCGGATGGGGCATCAGCCCGGCGACGTTGCCGGCGGCGTTGGTCACGCCGGCGATCGCCCGCAGCGAGCCGTTCGGATTCGCCCGATCCTCCTCGCCGCCGGCGACCGTCCCGTCGAGATGGACGTAGCGGAACAGCACGCCACCGCTCGCCTCGAGCGCGTCCAGCGCAGCCGGGTCGGCGAAGTAGCAGCCCTCGCCATGGGCGACCGGCATGCGCAGCGGCCGGCGGGCGTCGATCGCCCGGGTGAACGGCGAGTCGAGCCGCTCGGGCATGACCGCGATCTCACGCGAGACGAACCGCAGCGAGCGGTTGCGCAGCAGGGCGCCTGGCAGCAGGCCGGCTTCGGTCAGGACCTGGAATCCGTTGCAGATGCCGAGGACGTGCCCGCCCTCGGTGGCGAACGCCGCGACCGCGCGCATGACCGGGCTGAACCGGGCGATGACGCCGGCGCGGAGGTAGTCGCCATAGGCGAATCCGCCGGGCAGGACGATCCCGTCGACGCCCTGCAGGTTCGCCGCCTCGTGCCACAGGACGACCGGCTCGGCGCCGGCGACCTGGAGCGCATTGACCGCGTCGATGTCGCGGTTCGAGCCGGGGAACAGGACGACGCCGATGCGGACCATCAGGCCGGCACGCCATCTGCCTTGGCGATCGATGTCGCCGGCGCGATCGCCCCGAGGAGCTCGATCGCGTAGGCCTCGATCAGGGGGTTGCTGAGGAGCTCGCCGGCCAGCCGTTCGACGATCGCCCGGGCGTCGCCCTCGGTCTCGGCGACGACCGTCAGCTCGACCCTGCGGCCGACCCGGATCGCCGAGACGCCGGTCACCCCGAGGTGGGGCAGGCTCCCCTCCACCGCCCGGCCCTGCGGGTCGAGGATGCCGTCCTTGGGGGTGACATTGACGGCGAACCGGAACGCTGTCGTGGTGCTCATCGGGCGATGACGTCCTCCTCGAGATAGCGCCCGAAGTCGGCGCCGGTGATCCGCTCGAATGCCTCGACATACCGAGCCCGGGTGCCGTCGACCACCGCCGCCGGCAGGGTCGGACCGGGCGCCGTCTTGGTCCACGCCTGGGTCTCGAGCCAGTCGCGCACGTATTGCTTGTCGTAGCTGGCCTGGGCGCGCCCCGGCTCGTACGTCGGAGCATCCCAGAACCGCGACGAATCCGGGGTGAGCGCCTCGTCGATGAGCAGGAGCTGGCCATCGGGCAGGAGCCCGAACTCGAACTTCGTGTCGGCCAGCAGGATGCCCGCCCGGGCCGCCACGGCCGATCCGAACCGGTACAGGGCGATCGCCCGGTCGCGGATCCGCTCGGTGAGGGCGTCCGCAGCAGCGAAGCCGAGAGGTCGGCCGGCGAGCTCCACGACGGCCAGCCGGTCGACCATGGCCGACAGGTCGATGTTCTCGTCATGGCTGCCTGACTCGGCCTTGGTCGACGGCGTGAGGATCGGCTCGGGGAGGCGATCGCTCTCATGCAGCCCGACCGGCAGCCGCTGTCCGCCGATCGCCCGGTTGCGCTGGTAGTCCTGCCAGCCTGAGCCGGCCAGGTAGCCGCGCACGATCACCTCGATCGGGAGCACCTCGGCCCGCCGGCAGATCATCGACCGACCGCGCAGGTCCGCCGGATCGAGCGACAGGGCGGTCACGTCCGGGGCCGACACGTCCGCCGACAGGAGGTGGTTCGGGACGATCGACCCGGTCTCCGCGAACCAGAACCGCGACAGGCCGGTCAGGACCCGACCCTTGTCGGGGACCGGCGTCGGCAACACGACGTCGAACGCCGACAGTCGGTCCGACGCGACGAGCAGCAGCCGGTCGTCGCCAAGCGCGTACAGATCGCGGACCTTGCCGGAGCGGACGAACCCGTCGGCCAGGGTCATCGCGCCGTCGCCTCGATCCGCTCGAGACGGGCGACGATGGCCGGGACGTGGCGCAGGAAGGCGTCGTCGTCGAAGCACGCGTCGAGGCGACTCAGGGGCAGTGACCGGGCAACGACCGGGTCGGTCGCCAGCAGCTCGCGCAACGGGCGGCGCTCGTCGGCCGCGCGGAGGGCGCTGCGCTGAACGATGCCGTATGCGTCCTCGCGGCTCAGCCCGCCCTCGTCGACCAGCGCGACCAGTACGCGCGACGACGCATGGAGCCCGAGTCCACGCTCGATGTTCTCGCGCATCCGATCGGGCCGGGCGATCAGTCCCTCGATCAGGCCGGCCATCCTGACCAGCATGTAATCGAGCAGGATCGTGGCGTCCGGCAGGAGGACCCGCTCGGCCGAGCTGTGGCTGATATCCCGTTCGTGCCAGAGCGGCTGATCCTCGAGTGCCGCCCCCGCATAGCCGCGGAGCAGTCGGGCCAGGCCGGCGATCCGCTCGGACAGGATCGGGTTGCGCTTGTGGGGCATCGCGCTGGAACCCTTCTGGCCGGCCCGGAACGGCTCCTGGAGCTCGCCGATCTCGGTGTGCTGGAGGTTGCGCACCTCGGTCGCGAAGCGCTCCAGCGAGCCGCCGGTGATGGCGATCGCGACGAGCAGCGCCGCGTGCCGGTCGCGCTGGACGATCTGGCTGCTGACCGGGTCGACCCGCAGGTCGAGCGAGGCCAGGACCTCGGCCTCGAGTTCCGGGTCGAGGTGGCTGTAGGTCCCGACCGGGCCCGAGATCTTGCCGGTCGCGATCTCGGCGACCGCGTCGGCCAGGCGCCGCCGATCGCGGTCGAGCTCGAACGCCCAGCCGGCCATCTTCGCGCCGAGGGTCGTCGGCTCGGCGTGGACCGAGTGGGTCCGACCCATCATCACGGTCGCCGCTTCCGTGCGTGCCCGAGCGATGACCACGGTCAGGAGCCGGTCGAGATCGGCCAGCAGTCGCTGGCCGGCCGCCTTGAGCTGGAGCGCCAGCGCCGTGTCGACGACGTCGCTGCTGGTCAGGCCGAGATGGAGGTAGCGGCCCTCCGGCCCGACCGTCTCGGCGACCTGGCTGACAAAGGCGATGACATCGTGGTCGGTCGTCTGCTCGATCTCGGCGATCCGCTCGACATCTACCCGGGCGCGCTCCTCGATCGCGGCCAGCGCCTCGGCCGGCACCAGCCCGCGCCCGACCTGCGCCCGGGCCACGGCGATCTCGACCTTGAGCATCTGCTCGAAGCGGGCGGTCTCGGACCACAGCGCGCCCATCTCGGCGAGCGTGTAGCGACGGATCATCGGGCGCCGCCGGGGAGTGCGCCGGTCGCCATCGGGACCGCCACGTCGGCGGCCGACTCGAGGCCGATGTCGCGGCGGCGCTGGAGCCCGTCCCAGGCGATGGCGTCGGCCCCCTGCTCGGCCTGGGCGCGGGCAGACCGAAGGTCGAGGCCCCGACCGACCACGGTCAGGACCCGCCCACCGTTGGTCGCGAAGCCGCTCGGTTGACGAGCCAGCGTCCCGGCGTGGAAGACGAGACAGCCGAGACGGACCGCGTCGTCCAGGCCGGCGATCGACTGGCCCCGTTTCGGCGTGTTCGGATAGCCCTCGGCGGCGAGGACGATCGCCACCGCCGCCGCGGGCAGCGTCGGCAGCGCCGGCGTGGCGGATGGGAGGCTCCGGACGACGGGCCCCAGGTCGCCCCGCGCGGCGGCGAGCAGGACCGGCCCGAGCGGCCCGGCCAGCCTCGGCAGGATGACCTGCCCCTCCGGGTCGCCGAGACGGGCATTGCACTCGAGCAGGACGGGACCGTCCGCGGTCAGCATCAGGCCGGCGTAGAGGAACCCGCGGAACGGCGTCCCACGGCGGTCGAGCTCGGCCAGGATCGGCAGGTGGACGCCAGCGAGCAGGGCGGCCGCCTCGTCGTCGGGCAGGTCGGCCACCGGGCTGAAGGCACCCATGCCACCCGTGTTCGGGCCGCGGTCCCCGTCACCCAGACGCTTGTGATCGCGAGCGGCGGGCAGGGCCAGCGCCAGCCGGCCGTCGGACACGGCGATCACGCTCACTTCGGGCCCGAACAGGCGCTCCTCGAGGACGACCCGGGGCGTTCCCGCCGCCTCGTCGGGGTGGCTCGGCCTGGACCCGAGCAGACCGACCAGCTCGTCCTCGGCCGTCGCCAGGTCGTCACACACGGCCACGCCCTTGCCCGCCGCCAGCCCGTCCGCCTTGACCACCAGCCCGCGTCCCGAGCCGGCCAGCTCGGCGGCGAACGCCAGCGCAGCGTCGAGCTCGCCGGCAGCGAACGCCCGGCTCCGGGCCATCCGCACGCCGGCCGCCTCGGCGACCTCGTGACAGAAGGCCTTGCTCGTCTCGATCCGGGCTGCCGCACGGCTGGGGCCGAAGACCGGGATCCCGGCCTCGGTCAGGGCGTCGGCGACACCGGCCGCCAGCGGCGCCTCCGGCCCGACGACGACAAGCTCGACCGCGTGGGAGCGAGCAGCCGCCACGACCGCCGCCGGGACGAGCGCGTCGACCTCGCGGAGCGTACGCACCCGCGGCTCGGCGCCGATCGCTGCGCTGCCCGGCGCCACCTCGATCTCGTTGACGCCCGGTTCAGCGGCGAGCTTCCAGGCCAGGGCGTGCTCGCGGCCGCCCCCGCCGACGATGAGGATCCGGGTCGGCATCACGGGCAGGCTCATCCGGCCGGGACCGTCGGCCGATGGCGCATCGGGCGATACGCCCGCTCGATCGTCTGGGTCCGCTCCGGCCCGACCGACACGAGGACGATCGGAACGCCGGCGGCCACCTCGAGCGCCGTGACGTAGCGCCGCGCGTTCTCCGGCAGCTCGGCCAGGGTCCGGACCCCGTTGATCTCTTCCGTCCAGCCCGGGAACCGCTCGTAGATCGGGCGCGCCCGGCTCAAGACCTCGGCGCTCGACGGCCACTGCTCGAGGCGCTGCCCGTCGATCTCATAGGCGACGCACAGCCGGATCTCGTCGATCCCGGACAGGATGTCGATCTTGTTCAGCATGATGCTGCTCACGCTGTTGATGGCGACGGCGAAGCGCAGCGCGACCGCGTCGAACCAGCCGACCCGGCGGGGTCGTCCGGTCACCGTCCCGAATTCGTGGCCGCGCTCGGCGATGCCCGCCCCGACCTCGTCGGTCAACTCGGTCGGATAGGGACCCGAGCCGACCCGGGTCGTGTACGCCTTCATGACCCCGATGACCTCGTCGACCTGGAGCGGCCCGATCCCGCCGCCGGTGCAGGCGCCGCCGGCGATCGGGTTCGACGAGGTGACATACGGGTAGCTGCCATGGTCGATGTCGAGGAGCGTGCCCTGGGCGCCCTCGAGCAGGACGTGGTCACCGCGGCGCAGGGCGTCCTGGACCAGCCAGGTCGTGTCGGCGAGGTGCGGACGGAGGCGCTCACCCCAGGCCATCGCCTGGGCGACCAGCGGCTCGGCCTCGAACCGGGTGGCGCCGGGCATCGTCGCGAGCAGGGTGTTCTTGTCGGGCAGCACCTTGGCCAGGCGGTGGCGGAAGGTCGCCTCGTCGAGGAGGTCCTCCATCCGCAGGCCGAGGCGCGACGCGCGATCGGCGTAGGTCGGGCCGATCCCGCGGTTCGTGGTGCCGACCTTCTCGCCGTCGAGGCGCGCCTCCATCGCCCCATCGAGCGCAACGTGGTAGGGCATGATCACGTGGGCATTGCGGCTGACGCGGACCTTGCCCGTGTCGATCCCGCGCGAGGTCAGCATGTCCAGCTCACCGATGAGGGTCGCCGGATTGACCACGACACCGGC
The DNA here is from genome assembly GCA_038325875.1 of Candidatus Limnocylindrales bacterium. GTDB lineage: Bacteria > Chloroflexota > Limnocylindria > Limnocylindrales > CSP1-4 > Chersky-267. The sequence goes on along the minus strand of JBBQJL010000001.1, from coordinate 82,841 downwards.
CCCGATGACGCTGGAGATGTGCGGGTAGAGCACGCCCGACGGGGTCAGCCGGAGCTTGAACACCTCGTCGCCGAGGACGACCGTGTGGCCGGCGTTGTCGCCGCCCTGGTAGCGGACGGCCATGGCGACCTGTTCGGCCAGGAAGTCGGTGGTCTTGCCCTTCCCTTCGTCGCCCCATTGCAATCCGACGATGACGGTGGCCGGCATCAGGCGAACGCCTCTAGCTGGCCGCGGTGGCCCAGGTCGGGGATGAAAAAGGCCCCGGCCGAGTGGCCGAGGACCCGGATAGACTGCTCCCTTCGTCGAGACGCCGGCGTTCCGGCGATCCCCGGATCGTTGGGCGTTCGTCTCACGGGGCGAACGTTCCTCGAGCGATGGGCCGATCTCCGTGCGGCGGGTCTGTGCCCGCGTTCCGAGACCAGGGCAGTATAGCAGCGGCTGACTGCGGGTCGTCGGCGGGGCTGGCGGCGGGGCTGGGCCGAGCCGTCCACCGAACCCGGCGCATGGGTCGCCAGTCTCGCCCGCTTCATCGACTTCGACAATCGACGCCGACCGCATTGGTCACTCACCGGGCAGCCACCGATGAGCCGCGTGCCCGGCAACAACCCTGACGGGGAAGAACAGCTAGACCCAGGATCCTCCGGGTTGTCCATGTTCAGGCCTCTTCATCGCTCATCCGCGCGCTCGATGAAGACGCGCGCCGCGCGCGCACCGATCAAGTTGCCCTTCGCCGCGTACAGCTGTAGCGCGCGGGACGCCGACTGGGCGGCTTCGGTCTCGGCACGCTCCGCTCGAAGGGCAGCCCCGAGCGCGAGGCGGGCGTCGGCGTGGAAGCTCACGAAGTCGGTCGATTCCGCCCATCTGATCGCCTCCCTTCCCGCCTCGATCGACGATCGGGCGTCGGTCATCGCAAGGAACGCGATCGAGCGAGCCGTGTTCGAAAAGACATGGAGCAGGACGTCCTCGTTCGACCCCTCGCGGACCGCGCGATCGGCGGCATCCAATGCTCCTTGGTTCTCACCCAGCCGAGCCAGCGCGATCGCCTTGATCCCCAGCAGAGTCGAGAGGTAGGCGGCCGCCCCGAGGTCTTCCATGCCCAGGATCCCTTCCTCGAGGGCAGCTTGGGCCGCCCGCGCGTCCTCCCCCACCAGTTCGGCAACGCCTGCTATCTCGGCCGCGGCGGCGACGAGGACACTCATCCCGAGATCCACGAAGATCCGCCGCAGATCCCGATATGCCCGCCGGGAATCGGCGACCCGACCTCGCATGGCATACAGTCCGGCCAGAGAGAACAGCGGCTTGGATTGTCGCAATGGGTCGCCCTGGGCGGCAGCATGCATCTTCTCGAGAGCCCGGATGGTCGCTGCGGCCGGGGCCGGTCCGTAGCACTCGGCGCCCCAGAAGGTCGTCCACCGATCGGACCGCCGGTCACCGGCTCGCCGGGCGTACTCGTCGGCCCGACTCCGGGCGGCGATGGCCGCCTCCGCTTGACCAGCTTGCCACGCCGCATTCGCAAGTACGAGCCAAGCTTTGCCAAGGCCGGAGTCGTCCCCGTCCTTCTCGAGTATTGGGATAGCGAGTTTCGCCGTCTCGCTGACTTGCCGGTACTCTCCGGCCGAGATGATCTGCAGGAGGCTCGCATCGAGGCGCGATCGCGTCGCGAAGGCCAGGAGCCCGAACGAGTCCGCCTCGCTGATGGCTTCGGCGAGCGTGGCCTGGGCATCGCGAACCCGGCCGGCCGAGAAGAGGGCGAAGCTGCGGTCGGCGGCCAGCTCGAGGCGTCGTGTCGATCCCCGAGGATAGAGATCCGTCGCCGCCGCGAGCAGCCCTGGGGCACCCGACATGTCGCCGCGGTCGAACGCACGCACCCCGGCCGCCGCCAGGCGCCCGGCTGCCAGCTCTGCCAGTCGTTCGACTCGCTCACCGCTTTCACCCAACTCCGTCCGATAGCGGTGCGCCTGGGCCAGGTGGTAGCCGAGAATCTCCTCGTATTCCCTGATACGTTCACTCGCCGTGCGCTCGAGCCAATTCGCGAACCGTTCATGGAGCTCGGCCCGATCCGACTTCGGGAGCGCCTCATACGCCGCGTCGCGGATCAGGATGTGGCGGAATTTGAATGCATCGCCTACCGACAACTCGGATCGGTCTGGACGAACGAGCTCCTTTCGGACCAGCGCGACCAGGCTCCGCGCGACTTCCGGTCGGAGCGCGACCGAGGCAAGCTCGATGACCGCCGCCTGTTCGAACACCCGACCGACCACGGACGCCCGTTCGGCGACGGCCCTCTCCTCGGGATCGAGCTGGTCGAGCCGCGCTGCGAGGAGCGCCTGGATCGTCGGTGGGACGCGAACCTCGGCCACCTCGGCCGCACCGACCCAAGCGCCGTCCGTCTGGTTGACGAGACCATCGTCGACCAACATCGCTAGCATCTCCTCGAGGTAGAGGGGGTTGCCCTCCGCCGCATCCAGGATTCGACTCCGGAGCGCTGACGGCAGCGCTTCGCCGCCGGGCAGCTGATCGATGAGCTCCCGAGTCGCCTCCGCGGGCAATGGCTCGAGCAGGATCGTCGTCGCGTTGAGCTTGCCGCCACCCCAGGTGGGCCGTCGGTCCAGAAGCTCCGGGCGAGCCGGGCAGAGGAGGAGGAGTGGCGCGTCCCTCGACAAGTCGGCGACGTGCTCAATGAGGTCGAGGAACGTCGCCTCAGCCCAATGGATGTCCTCGAACACGACGACCAACGGCCGAGTTCGTGCGAGACGCTCGAAGAGCCTGCGCGTCGCCCAGAAGATCTCCTCCTGGGTCGCGGCAGCGAGCTCGAGTCCGATGGCCACCGCGACGCGACGGGTAAGGACCTCCTCGTCCTGCTCCCCCTCAAGCAGCCCGGCGAGCCTGGCCACGGCGACCTCTGGTGCATCGCGCTCATCGATGCCACTGGCCGCGCGGACGACCTCACCGAGTGGCCAGTATGTGATCCCCTCGCCGTACGGGAGGCAGCGTCCCTTGAGCACCGTCGCCTCGACACCGACGCCCGTGATGAACTCACCGGTGAGGCGGCTCTTCCCGACGCCCGCTGAGCCGAGCAGCGTGAAGAGCTGGCAGGAGCGATCGGCGACCGTCTGGCGAAAGGCCTGTTCGAGCCGGCCGAGCTCACGGGCACGTCCGACCATCGGACCATCGAGCCGACGGGTGTGGGCGTCCGCGCCTGGGTCGATCGAGATGAGTCGGAAGGCGGCCAGCGGTGCGGCCTTGCCCTTTGCCGCCATCGGCTCGAGCGGCTCGACCTCGACTGCGTCGCGGACCAGCTGCCACGTCGGGCGCCCCAGGAGGATCTGGCCGGGAGGGGCCGCCTGCTCGAGCCGGGCCGCGGTGTTGACCGTATCGCCCGTGATGAGCGTGCCGTGGGCCGCGTCGCCCGCGACGACCTCGCCCGTCGTGATGCCAGTTCGGGTCGTGATCGTCATCCCACGGTCGTGCGCAAGCTCGGCGTTGAGCGCGGTCAGGGCGAATCCCATCTCCGAAGCCGCCCGTACGGCACGGAGGGCATCATCCTCGTGGACGGTCGGCAGCCCAAAGACCGCCATGATCGCGTCACCGATGTACTTCTCGACCGTCCCACCGTGGCGCTCGATGACGACCTTCATCGCCCCGAAGTACCGGTTCATGATCGAGCGGAGCGATTCGGGGTCGAGGCGCTCGCCGAGGGCGGTCGAGCCGGTCACGTCGGAGAACAGGACGGTGACCGTCCGTCGGACCTCCTGCGACCCTGGTCGGCCGGCGTCGAGACGCGCCCCGCACTCCGGGCAGAACTTGGTCCCAGCCGGACTGTCGGTCGCGCAGCTCGGACAACGGAGCGTCACGACGATCGCCCTGCCGCTGCCTTCTCGGCCAGGATCGCGAGGACCCGCGGATCGATCCAGCCAGGTGCCGCCAGCCGCTCCTCCAGATTCTCGATGCCCATCCAGTCCGCAAGCGCCTGGTGCCAGCTGGCGTCCCAGCCGGGCGTAAAAGGCCGCGGTTCGCCGACTGCCGGGCGTGAAGTTTGCTGCGAATCGTTTTCGTTCGATTCGGACCCGGGCGCCAATATTGCTGCGGTCCAATCTCCCGGTAACGCGCCGACCCGTCGAAGCATCGCGCGGAGGTCCGCCGCCCGAGTCGCGTCGATCACCAGGAGTTCGGACACCAGTGGTGGGTCGAGATAGAGGCGCTGCAGATCGAGCAATCTGGCCAGCTCACCGATCGGGTCGACGTGATCATCTACCCGCAGGTCGATCCACCGGTCGTTGCCGCCGCCATAGCCGCCGCCCTCGCGCACGACGAGGAGCGCCGCGGACTCTCGCCCGCGCCGATCGCCGCCGGCCGCATCGGCTGCCGCAAGGCAGTGCACCAGCCGTTCCGGGAACCGTCCCGAGCCCTCCAGGAACGTGTCGACCATCGCATCGACCACCGCCGGTCCGGCAAGGACGTTGCCTTGGGCGGCGAAGCCCGGTCCGGTCCGGCCGCCGGCCCAGATGAAACACCTTCTGCCGGTAAAGCTGGCCCCCAGCCCGAAGGCGTCCACTATGCCGACCTGGCGCTCATCGGCCATCGCATCGCCCGCGACAAGACCGCTGAGGGCCTCGGTCGCCCCCGCGCCGGAGGCAAGGAGCCCGAGGCCATCCGGACCGTATGCGACGTTGGCGAACGACTGAGTGGCGAGTGCGCCGACCCCCGCCCGGGCCCAGGGAACCACCGAGCCGACCGCCAGGAACTTGGACTGGACGGCTACCGCGAGGTCGCCGGTCAGCGGGTCGCGAGCAACGATGGAATAGGTCATCCCGTCCCTAGGCCAGCTTGATCCGCGGGTCGATGATCGCGTTTGCGACATCGATGACCAGGTTGGCAATGACGATACAGACAGTACCGAAGATGACCGTGCCCATGATGAGCGGGACGTCTGCGGTGCTGATCGACTCGACAGCCAGTCTGCCGATCCCAGGCCAGCTGAAAACCTGCTCGACCACGACCACGCCACCGAGGAAGAAGCCGAAGTCGAGACCCACCTGGACCAGGATCGGGCCGATCCCGTTACGAAGCGCATGGCGCAAGCGTAGGCGCGTCTCGCTCACACCCTTGGCCCGGCCGGTCCGGATGTAATCCCGCCGAAGCTCTTCGATCATCGTCGTCCGCATCAACCGGCTGTAGTAGGCCGCGCCTCCGAAGCCGAGGGTCAGCGCCGGGAGAAACAGATAACGCAGGTCGAGTGGCTTGTAACCGCCGCCGACCGGGAAGAGATCGATGCCGGCGCCATGTGCCTGGAACACGACCTCGAGGAGGAGGTATCCGACCCAGAACGACGGCGCAGACACGAGGGTCACGGTGATGATGGTCGCCGCCCGGTCAGACGATGTCCCCTTGCGAGCCGCCGCGACGAGGCCCAGCGGCAGGCCGATCAAGAGCTCCATGACGAGACCCGCGATGGCCAATTGCAGAGTCGCCGGGAACCGCTGGAGCAGGAGCGGCAGGACGTCGATGTTCTGATGGTAGGAATGGCCGAAGTCCCCATGAAGGATGCGCGCGACGTAGGTCGCGAGCTGGACGGGGAATGGTTGGTCGAGCCCCAGCGCATGTCGAATCGCCGCCACATCCTCGGGGCGCGCCTGCCGACCCGCGATGAGCCGAGCGGGATCAGCCGGCAGAACGTAGATGAGCACGAAAGTGAGGAGCGTGACGGCGAACAGCACCAGCGCGGCCCAGCCGACCCTGCGGATCACGTAGCCGATCACGCCGCTCGCCAGGTCGCGGGAGGGGCCGTGTGAACTGCCCCTCGTTGCAGCCTCGGTCTGTCGGGCTGGGTCACGACCGAATCACGAACCCGGCTTGATGTAGACATCCCGCAACGAATAGAGATAGACGGGGTGGATGGTGAAGCCGCCCACCCGCTTTCCGACGAGGGTGTAGTGCTCCTGGAAGTAGAGCGGCACCCAAGGCGCGTCGGTCATGATCTGGTTCTGGATCGCCTGGTACTCGGACAGACGCTTGCTCGAGTCGACCTCGCCTCGGGCCGCGGCCGCCTGGGCATCGACCTGCTTGTTGCAGTACCACGCCTGGTTCGCCCCGCCCTTGACCGCCGAAGCACAGGACAGAATCGGGTCGATGAAGTCGGACGGGTCGGGATAGTCCTGGTACCAGCCGACATATCCCATCGGGGCCGCATGGGGCGTCTGGATGGTGGTCAGGAATGTGTCGAAGGACTGGGTTACGACATCGGCGGTGATGCCGATAGCAGCCAGGTCCTGCTGGAGCGCGGCCGCGACCTTCGGGTCGGGATCCGTCGTATCCGTGTACAGCGTGGTCCTGAAGCCGTCGGAGTAGCCGGCGTCCGTCAGCATCTGCTTGGCCTTGGGCACGTCGAAGCTGTACGGGTGGCAGGCCGGATCGAAGGCGGGTAGATCCGTCGGGAAGATGCACTCGGCCCGGGTCCCGGCGCCGTGGACGATCTTCAGGATGTTGTCCTTGTCGATTGCATACTCGATCGCCTGGCGGACCGCGACCTTTGACAGCGGGCCGCTGTCCGGCTGCGCTGTGTCCATCCACAGGTACTGGGTATCGACGAGGCCGTGGTGAACAACCTGGTCCTTGGTTGCCGGATCGGTCGTGATCTGGGTGAACGAACCGCTCGGCAGCGTGTCGCCCATGAGGTCAAGGGTTCCAGCTTCGATTTGCTGGATGGCGGCGTTATCGTCGACCCCGACCTTGAAGTCGATCTCGTTGAGATACGGTTGGCCGGCCCGCCAGTAACTCTTGTTGGCGACGAACGTGGCCTGCTGGCCCTTGGTGTAGGACTTCAACAGGTACGGCCCAGTGCCGACCGGCTTCGCATCGAAGGCCGCCGTATCCTCGCCGGCGACTTCCTTCGGGACGACCGACGCGAACGTCGTTGCGAGGATGTTGCTGAAGGTCGCGTCCGCGTTGACGAGGTCGATCTCGACGGTCGACGCGTCGATCATCTTGATCCCCGAGGCAGTCTTCGCCTTACCGCCGATCACGTCCGCAGCGCCGACGATGTTGCCGAAAAACGCGCTCGCGACCGGAGACGGGGTGGGCTTGAGGTTGGGGTCGAGAACGCGATTGAGGGAGTAGACGACGTCGTCGGCCGTCATCTCGCGCAGTACTGTCCCGTCCTCGTTGACGAACTTCACGCCTGTACGGAACGTGAGCGTGTAGGTCTTGCCATCGGCCGAGATCAGCGGTAGGGCGGTCGCCAGGAGTGGCACGAGCTTAGTGGACGTGAGGTCATAGCTCAGTGGTGCCTCGAACATCGTCCGGACGGCGGAGATCCCGACGGTGTCGTACATGACGGCCGGGTCGAGATGCTGAAGATCGCTGGCCCAGGCGATTGACAGGGTGCCGCCCTGCGGGATCGCGCCCGTGGCAGGCGCCGCGCTCGATCCGGCAGGCGGGCTCTGAGGTGTCGCTCCGCCGGCTGACGTGCCAGGGGATGCCAACCTGGGAGCGGCTGGCTGGCAGGCACCTGCGACAAGCGCGATCAGCGCGACCGATGACAGGGCCCTCCGCCGTGTCGATCCGTTGTGCATGACCTCTCCTCCCGAGTCGCGACCGGGGGCGGGCGGTTTGCCCGCTACCCGGCTTTACCGCCAGTGAAAAGGGTCGAACGCATCGGCCAACGCGTCGCCGAGGAGGTTGAACGAAAGGATCGTGAGCATGATCGCCAGGCCGGGCAGGACGACGACGCGCGGATCGCTCTTGTAGTACCCGATGTGCTCGAAGATCATCCCGCCCCATGACGCGGCGGGGACGGGGACGCCGACCCCCAGGAACGACAGCGTCGCCTCGAAGAGGACTGTGGAAGCGATGCCGAGGGTCGCGTAGACGGCGACGATCGGCACGAGGTGCGGCAGGATATGCCGAATCAAGATCCGTATCGGGGCGACGCCGACCGCCCGGGCTGCCTCGATGAAGTCCGCCTCGCGGATAACCACCACCCGCGAATGGATGATCCGCGCCGTCGAGGTCCACAGGACGGCCGCGATGACCACGATCACGAGGCCGAGACTTGGACCGACGATGGCCACCAGCGCGATCGCCAGCAGCAGCACGGGAAAGGACAGCACGGCGTCCGTGGTCCGCATCAGGATGTTTTCGACGGGGATCGGGATCTCCAGGCTGCGACCGCGCACCATGCCGAACCGGAGCCGAGGGGTTCGGGCGAAGGCCGCGATCGACCCGACCGCGAGCCCGATGGCCGTCGCGAGGAAGTTGGCCACGATCCCGACGGTGAGCGAGGTACGAGCCCCATGGAGGAGCCGGCTCAGGTAATCCCGTCCTAGCTCGTCGGTACCCAGCGGGAACAGCGCGCTCGGGCCGACCGGGTCGCCTGCGGCGGTGAGCCCCTCGCGCCGGAAGGCGATGTTGGGATCATGGGGCGTGATGATGGGCGCGAACAGGGCCGCCGCCACGATACATACGACGCCGGTCGCGCCGAACCAGAATGTCGGGTTGCGCCGGAGAACGCGCCACGCTCGCGAGCCACGGCGAGCCGGGGCCACCTCAGGGTCGTCGTGGACGACGTGGACATCGAATGTCATGCAGCTGACCTCGGTGCCATAGTTCGGGCACCACCATGTGGACGCCGCGGCTGCAGGGGCGCGGAGGTCCTCCGACGCCCAAGCCCAGCCACCCTATCATGGGGTCGTCGCCTCACCGTTCCGGTAGGTCGCCTCCGTCAGGAGAGGCGGCGCTCGTGGACCGGAGACCGCGCTGGCGCGCCAGACCCCGACACCCCACCGTGTCACGCTCGGCGCACAATCTCGGCATTGTGATGCGGCTTTCGAGCCCCGGGTTGATCGGCCGCGTTGTCGGACGACCGCCTTCCTGCCCCGGCGCGCCTGCCTGAGGAGGTGGGCTGCCTCCCCGTCGCTCAGTTCACGGACGAAGAGTTCGGCCCGGCGGACGATCGCCACCTCCTGCGCCTCGGTCGTCTGGACCCGGGAGCGCGAGGGCGATTACCTACCGAGCATCATGAATCAGGACACTAGCTCTCACGCTGAGCGCCGACGTCAACGTTGGGAGGGCCTTCTGTGTGCCTGAATGTCACCGCCGACGCGCCATGACGACGGTCGACACCGGTCGATCGCGAGGTTGAGCGCTCAGAAGTCCGCCTGGTAGCAATGCTGGTCATATCCACGTGACCATGGTCCGTCCCGACCGGATAGGTGCCAGGTATCCGTCACCGACCCGGATAGTTGCGAAGGCTGCCGCCTGACGCGGCCCCGCGTGCAAGCCGGGTGGCCCGGTAAGTCCTGGTGAAGGGCCGGCGAATGCCCAGGTGAGCGGGCATCACTACCGTCCATCGTGCCCGTCGGCTCCCGCCGGCCGTCGGGATCGACCCGCCGCAACCGCAGGGTCGGACCGGCGCCGCCGGCCGACCGAGAAGGAGACCCGGACCGATGAACAAGGTCCTGTTGACCGGGCGGCTCACCCGAGACCCGGAGCTGCGCGCCCTGGCCAGCGGCAAGAACGTCACCACGTTCAACGTCGCATCGCACGAATACGCCGGAGGTGGCAAGGAGCGCTCGGAATTCCACACGATCGTCACCTGGGACAAGCTTGCCGAAGTCTGTGGCCAGTACCTCGGGAAGGGCCAGCAGGTGGCCGTCGAAGGCCGCATCCAGACCCGCACCTGGGACGACGACGCCGGCAAGCGCCACTGGAAGACCGAGATCGTGGCCAACCACGTGGAGATGCTGTCCGGGCGCAAGAAGAAGGACTACGAGGCCCAGGCCGCAGCCGACGCGCTCGAGGTCCACGCTGAGACGCTCGTCGACGAGCCGGGTCCGGATGACCCGATCCCTGACGAGTCCGTGGCGGCCTGATCAGACGCCGGACCCGCCGCCGGCCGATCGTAGGTCCGCACCCGCCGACCGACCGACGCTTCCCTCCTCCCCGTGCGACGGGGCGGGCGCTCTCCCCCTCGGGCGCCCGCCCCGGCCGCGCGTTCGCGCACGCTTCAAGCACCCGCACGACCGACGTCAACGCGAGTGATCGTCGGCGCTGCCGGCCCCGGTCGGTCAGGTCGGCCGTTTCGCGACGAAGACGACTCGGCCATCGTCGCGGGTGACGGGGATCCCGCTGTACCAGCCCTCGACGTCGACGTCCCGGAACCCTGCGACGTCGAGCATCAGCATGACCTCCTGGAGGAAGTACAGGTTCAGGTGGATCCGATGCTGATCCTCCGCCACGACGGACCCGTCGTGCCACAGCCGAGCGCGCATCTCGAGGACCAGGCGCTGCTGGAGTGGATCGAAGTCGATCCGCCGGACCAGGAGCTCTAGCTCGTCGCCATCGGCCATGCGGCGCCGATCGCCGTCGGCCGGCCAGTCGCGGGGCAGCGGTCCGCTCTCGCCCGGTAGCCAGAGCGACCAGCTCGCAGCGTCCGCGTCCGAGTAGGGCAGGTCGTGACTGAAGACGAGTGCACCGCCCGGCTCGAGCTGGTCGAAGATCCGCTGGAGGGCACGCATGTCGTCGTAGCGAGTCCCCCCGATCCCGAACGAGTCGCAGATGTAGATCGTCCGGTAGCGCCGGGGCAGGTCGAGCTCGTGCATCGCCTGGGTGTACAGCGCCGGGTGCAGGCCCGCCGCTTCGGCAAGGTCGGCGGCCTGGGCCAGCATGTCCGGCGACAGGTCCACCCCGTCGACGTCGAGTCCCTCCGCGAGCAGCGGCACGAGGATCCGGCCGGCGCCGCAGCCAACGTCGAGGGCGGGCTGCCCATACCGACGGATCGCTGCGCCGTAATAGACGAGTTCGGCCGGTTCGGCGACGTTGAACTCGGCCCACCAGCGGGCCATCAGCCCGTGGTGCCAGGTCTGCGGTCGCTCGCTCATCGAGCCATCCTAGCGTCGCGTTGTCGGACCGCACCACGACCGGTACTTCTGGGCTATCCCGCGGCCGGTACCTCTGGCAGACTCGCCCTCCACCAAGTCGGAGTCGGGTCCAATGGCGATACTGCGATCCGAGCGTTCGGCAGGCGCCGGAGATCGGCTGCGGACGATCCAACCGGGAGCGTGGATCCGCCGCTGGACCGTGGCCCTCATCGATGGCCTGGAGACCCTGGCCCACCCCGTTCGTCTGGCCATGGTCGGTTTGGCCGGCGGCGTCGCCGTCACGGTCTGGGCGACCTTCAGCGCAATGACCGGAACCCCGGTCGACGCCTGGTGCTACTACATGATCAACCCAGCGGCGCCGTATTGGACCGTCGGCTACCAGTTCATCTACTCCCCCGCGGCAGCCCAGTCGATGGTCCTCTTCCAGCTCCTGTCGTTCGATGCGTTCGTCGGGTTGATCCGCGGCGCCGAGGTCGTGGCACTCTTCGCGCTGACCGGGCCGCTCCTGCCACTGGTCGTGTTCTGGTCACCTCTGGCGTCCGAGATCAACGCCGCGAACGTCAACCTGCTGATCGTCGCCGTGGCGGTCTGGGGCCTGCGCTGGCCGGCGCTCTGGTCGTTCGTGCTGTTGACCAAGGTCACCCCTGGCGTCAGCCTGCTCTGGTTCGCCGCGAGGCGGGAATGGCGTCATCTCGGGATCGCTCTCGGACTGACGGCGGCGATCGTCGTCGGATCCATGGCTGTCGGGCCCGGTCTTTGGTTCGAGTGGGTCGCGTTCCTGTCCACGCTGACCCCGAGTGACGGTGTCCCTCTCTGGGCTCGCGTGGCATTCGCGGCAGTGATCGTGGTCTGGGGAGCGCTGACCGATCGGCCCTGGACGGTGGTCCTGGCCGTGACCATCGCGGCCCCGCGCCTGTATCTCCAGACCCCAGCGATGCTCGTCGGCCTGCTCTACTTCGTCCGCCCGAAGTTCGCTGAGCTGAGTCGGCTGACCGTGGCATCGGTGCGAGCCGTCGCGCACCCGTAGGATCCGCGCCCCGGCGCGGCCGGGCTTCAGTCGGCGGTCGTCGGCGCACCATACAGGCGTCGGCGCGGGATCCCGGTCTCGGCGGCGATGCGCCGAGCGGCATCGCCGCGAGCCACGCCCTCGCCGACCAGCCGTTCGACCGCGGCGCGTGCCGCCGTCTCAGGATCGGCGACAGCCCCGTCAGGCACGCTCGGGGAGCCGCCGCGCGCCGCGCCCGGTCGTGCCGAGGGGCCGCCCAACGCCGAGGCGCCACGCCACTCACCGACCACCAGCGCGAATTCTCCGCGCAGGGTCAACCCGCCGTCCCGAGCCGTCGCACCGATATCCCCAAGGGTGCCCCGGACGACCTCTTCGTGGAGCTTGGTCAGCTCACGACACACGGCGGCAGGGCGCTCTGGCCCGCAGGCGGCGGCGAGATCGCCGAGCGTCGCGGCGACGCGTCCGGGTGCCTCGTACACGACACAGCCGCGCTCATCAGCGGCGATCCGGGCGAGCCGGTCGCGCCTTGCCCGACCGCTCCGCGGCAGGAAGCCCTCGAACGTCCAGCGCGGGCCGGCCACACCGGAGGCGACGATCGCCGCCAGCACCGCCGATGCCCCCGGGATGGGCACGACGAGCCCGCCCTCCCCTGCCCAGGCGCGGACCAGCCCCTCACCGGGGTCGCTGACCCCGGGCGTCCCGGCGTCGGTCACGAGGGCGAGGTCGGCCCCGGACCGCAGGTGGTCGAGCAGGTCGGGCAGCCTTCGTTCGGCATTGCGGGCATGGAAGCTGATCATCCGCGTGTCGATGGCGTGCCTGGCGAGCAGGCGGCGACTCACCCGGGTGTCCTCGGCCGCGATGAGCGGGACCGCCCGGAGGGTGTCGATCGCCCGCAGGGTGACGTCGCCGAGGTTGCCGATAGGCGTCGCGACGACGTACAGCCGTCCCCCCGCCGAGGCCGTCACGAGCGGGACGAACCGGGCCGGCGGCGTGGGTAGAGGTAGTCGACCCCGGCCGTCCGCGGCCCGAGCTTGGCGATCGGCGGCATCTGCCGCTTGAACTCGGCGCCGGCGACCGCCCGGGTCGCCCACGCGACGAGACCGGGCCCGAACCCCTTGCCGACCAGGTCTTCGGGCGAGCGGCGCTTGTCGATCAGCCAGAACAGCAGGCGGTCCAGCTCGGGATAACTGAAGCCGGCCTCCGATTCGTCGGTCTGGCCAGGCCACAGGTCCGCCGACGGGGCCTTGGCGATGATCTCGTCGGGAACGCCGACGGCGGCGGCCAGCTGGCGGACCTGGCTCTTGTACAGATCGCCGATCGGGTTGAACGCACAAGCACTGTCCCCGAACAGGGTCGTATACCCGATCAGCCCTTCGGTCTTGTTGCCGGTCCCGACGACCAGCCCGCCCCAGGTGACCGAGCGGTCGTACAGGACGGCCATCCGCATCCGGGCCATGAAGTTCCCGCGCCGGAGCGGGGCGGCGTCCAGCCCGTCCGGTCCGAGCGCGCCCGGCACGCCATCGGCCCCGTAGTAGCCGTCGACCATCGCGCTGATGTCGACCAGCTCGGATGCGCAGCCGAGCCGACGGATGACCTTCTCCGCATCGGCGCGCGACGCTGGCGACGAGGTCCGGTAGGGCAACATCACGCTCAGCAGCTTGTCGGCTCCGATGGCCTCGGCCACGAGGAACGCGACCAGGGCCGAATCGATCCCGCCGGACAGGCCGAGAACGGCCCGTTCGAAGCCGGCCTGCCGCAGCTGGCCGCGGATGAACTCGGCGATGACCCGCCGGGCGATGTCCGTGTCGATCTCCAGCTCGGCCGGCAGCTCGAACGCGATGCCGGTCACGATCGGGCTGCCGATGCCGACGACGGCGCGACGTCGAGGCCGGGCGCCGCGTCGCGGTCCGCGGTCGCATCGGCGGCCAGCCCGGCCCGCTCGGCCACGATCCGGTCGAGCTCGCGGACATGGAGCTCAGGTCGCTCGTCGCGCAGCAGCGGCAGACCGATCCTTGCTCGTCGGATCTCGGCCAGGTCCACGTCCACCGGGTACAGGCCCTCGTCGTAGAACGGAGCGCTGAAGATCGCCGCGCCGTCCGGCCCGATCACTTCCGAGCCGCCCCAGAAGCTGATCGACTCCTCGACCCCGACCCGGTTGACGAAGACGACGTAGCTGGTCGTGAGCTGAGCGTAGGTCCGCATCAGGGTCCGCCACGAGGCCGCCGTGCCGAGCCCGACCTCGTTGATGGCCGCAACGTCCCGACCCGGCGACGACGACACGTTGATCAGGATCTGGGCCCCGTCGAGCGCCAGCACCTGCGCCACGGACAGGTGCCAGAAGTCCTCGCACACGGCGAGGCCGATGCCCGGCCCGAGCCGGGACGGGATCGCCCGGAGGACGTCGCCGGCAGCGAAGAAGCGGCGCTCATCGAACAGCCCGTAGGTCGGCAGGAACAGCTTCCGGTGGACGTGGGCGATCCGTCCGTCCTCCAGCAGCGCCGCCGCGATGAACAGGCGGTGATCGGCCGATTCCTCGACGAACGAGACCACGGCCGACAGCCCGATCGTGTCGGCGGTCAGCGCGGCGAGGCGCGGATCGTCGAGGCGGATCGCCACCTCCGCGGCGAGGTCCTGGAGGAGGTAGCCGGTCAGGCCGAGCTCCGGGAAGACGACCAGGCCGGCACCGTCCGCGCGGGCCTCGGCCAGGATGGTCCGGTGGCGTTCGAGGTTGTCGTCGAACGCGCCGAGGCGCGGAGCGATCTGGGCGAGGGCGATCCGGAGCGGCTGCACGGGCGGAGTCTAGCCGGTCAGCTTCCCGGCGTCGGCACCGACGGCGGCGCACTTGGCGGGACCGGCGGCGGCGTGGGCAGGTCCGCGAGGTCGGGACGGGGCGCCGCTGCTCCGGGCACGGCTGCCGCAGCCCCCGGACCGGCAGAGGCCGCGGGCGCGGCGCCGTGCGCCGATCGACCGGTCGCCTGCACCTGCTCGGCCGAGCCGGCGACCTCCTCGGCGAAGTGGCACGCCACCTCGTGACCGGTCGACAGCGTGCGCAGGACCGGCTCTTCGGTGGTGCACCGTTCCGGGTTGCCGAGGCGCTCGCGCAGCCAGCAGCGGGTGTGGAACCGGCAGCCGGGCGGAGGCGCCGCCGGCGACGGGACGTCGCCCTTCAGGATGATCCGGCGGCGCCGGCTCTCGACCACCGGATCCGGGATCGGGATGGCCGACAGGAGGGCGACCGTGTACGGGTGGAGGGGCTCCCGGTTGAGCTCGCGCGACGGCGCGACCTCGACGATCCGCCCGAGGTACATCACCGCGATCCGGTCGCTGATGTGGCGGACGACCGACAGGTCGTGGGCGATGAACAGGTAGGTCAGGCCGAGCTGATTCTGGAGCTTTTCGAGGAGGTTGATGATCTGGGCCTGGATCGACACGTCGAGGGCGCTGATCGGCTCGTCGGCGACGATCAGGTCCGGGTTCAGGGCGAGCGCCCGGGCCACCCCGATCCGCTGGCGCTGGCCGCCGGAGAACTCGTGTGGATAGCGCTCCGCGAAGTCGGGATTGAGACCGACCGTCGCGAGCAGGTCGCGGACCTTGTCCGCCCGCTCGGTCTTCGTCCCGACGTTGTGGATCTCGAGCGGCTCGCCGACGATGCCGGCCACGTTCATCCGCGGGTTGAGGCTCGAGTAGGGGTCCTGGAAGATCATCTGCATCCGACCGCGCATCCGGCGCAGATCGGAGCCCTCGAGCGGGGCGAGATCGGTCCCGTCGATGCTGACCGACCCGGTCGTCGGCTTGTACAGCCGGATGATCGCCCGTCCGGTCGTGCTCTTGCCGCAGCCGGACTCGCCGACCAGCCCGAGCGTCTCGCCGCGGCGGATCTCGAAGTCGATGCCGTCGACCGCCCGGACGTCGCCGATATGGCGCTCGAAGATGAGACCGTCCGTGATCGGGAACCAGACCCGCAGGTCCTGGACGCTGACCAGCGGCGCGGCGGCGCCGTTGGACCCGTTCCCGGCCGACGGCGCGCTCGCGCGACCGCTCCCACTCGACGCTGTCGGAACCGTTCCGAGGCCGTCGGTCATGGCAGGCCGCCCCTGTCGGGATCGCCGGGATAGCGGCCGTGGTCTTGACCACTGAGGGTGAGAGCTTCGTCGCGCGCGCTGAGGCCGGTCATCTCGCCGGTCGGCGGTTCGAAGGCCGCCAGGGTATCGAGCGTGGACAGCTCGTCGAGGCCTCCGCCGGCATCGTCGCCGCCGGGCGGCGGGGCCGCTACGAAGCCCTCCCGGAGCGGGCGACCGGCCAGCGCTTCCTCGTGCGTCGGCGGGTTGTGGCAGGCGATCAGGTGGGTGGCGTTCGGTCCCGTCCGGATGAGCGCAGCCCCGGGCTCGACCGTCGTCGAGGTCGGGTTGTCCGACCAGCACGTCTCGAGTCGCCAGGCGCAGCGCGGCGCGAACGGACAGCCCGATGGCTCGACCCGCTGGTCCGGTGGTCGGCCCTCGATCGGGATGAGCTCCTCCCCGGCCTCCGCGTCGACACGCGGGATCGAGTGGAGGAGGCCGACCGTGTACGGGTGCGACGGGTTGGCGAACAGTTCGGTCGTGGTGGCGGTCTCGACCACGAAGCCGGCGTACATGACGTTGGTCCGCATTGTCATCCCGGCGACCACCCCGAGGTCGTGGGTGATCAGGATCATCGCGGTCCCCGTCTCGGTCGTCAGCCGCTGGAGCAGCTCGAGGACCTGGGCCTGGATCGTCACGTCGAGGGCCGTGGTCGGCTCGTCGGCGATCATCAGCCGTGGCTCGAGGGCCAGCGCCATGGCGATCATCACCCGCTGGCGCATCCCGCCCGAGAACTGGTGGGGGAAAGACTTCAGACGGGCCTCGGCATCCGAGATGCCGACCGTCACCAGGATCTCGATGGCCCGATCCCGGGCGGCCTCCTTGGTCGTCGTCCGATGGGCCCGGATCGTCTCGACCATCTGTTCCTCGATGGTCAGGACCGGGTTCAGGCTGGTCATCGGATCCTGGAAGATCATCGCCACATCGCGACCGCGGATGTCCCGGATCTCGTTCTCCGAGATCGCCGCGAGGTCGACCCCGTCGAACCAGATCCGGCCGCCCTCGATCCGACCGGCCGGCTTCGGCAGAAGGCGCATGATCGCCAGGTTGGTGACGCTCTTGCCACAGCCGGATTCGCCGACCAGGCCGAGTGTCTCGCCGGGGGCCACGTCGAAGCTGACCCCGTTGACCGCGAAGATCGAGCCGTCCTGGGTCCGGAACCGGACGACCAGGTCCTCGACCGACAGGAGCGCCTCGGGGTTCGGGCCGGTCGTAGACGCCCCCCCGGTCGTCGCCTTCGAGTCGGTCGGCCCGGCGAGCGCGCTCATCGCTTCAACCGCGGATCGAGCGACTCACGCAACCCGTCCCCGAGCAGGTTGAACCCGATCGCGCTGATGACGATGGCCAGCCCCGGGGCGAAGATGAGCCACGGCGCGCGACGCAGCGCCTCGGTCGAGTCGGTCAGCATCGTCCCCCACTCGGCGGTCCGCGGATCGGGCGGCCCGAGCCCGAGGAAGCCCAGGCCGGCCACGTCGATGATGGCCGTGGCCAGGGCCAGGGTGGCCGCCACGATGAGTGCGGTCAGTGCGTTCGGGAGCATGTGGCGCATGAGCATGCGGCTCTTGCTCGCCCCGATCGAGCGGGCGGCGGTCACGAACTCCGCCTCGCGCAGCGAGAGCAGGCTGCCGCGCAGGATCCGGGCGAAGATCGGGGCGTTGGCGACCGCCACCGCGATCATGATCTGGGGCAGGCCCTGACCGAGCCAGGCCACGATCCCGATCGCCAGCAGGATCCCGGGGATGGCCAGGAACACGTCGGTCATCCGCATCAGGATCGTGTCGATCCGCCCGCCGAAGCCGCCCGCCAGGGCACCGACGAAGCCGCCGATCGTCAGGCCGACGGTGACCGACACGATCCCGACGATCAGGCTCACCCGGGCGCCATAGAAGACCCGGCTGAGCTCATCGCGGCCGAGCTTGTCGAGACCGGCCAGGTGACTCGGCGAGGGCGGCTCGAATGACTTGCCGAGGCCGAGCTTGTTGGGATCGTATGGGGCGAGGAGCGGAGCCAGGAAGGCGACCGCCACGAAGACGGCGATGAACCCCAGCCCGACCATCGCCGGGCGGTTGCGCCGCAGGCGAACCAGGGCGTCCCGCCACAGGCCGCGGCTGGCTCGCGTCGGAGCGGTCGCCCGGACGGGGACGGCGGTCGTCGCCATCAGGAGTACCGGATCCGCGGGTTGAGGAAGGCGTAGCCGATGTCGACCACCAGGTTGGCGATGAGAAAGATGATGGCGAAGATCAGGATGGACGACTGGATGACGAAGTAGTCGTGCGCCTCGATGGCCTCGACCACCCATTTCCCGACGCCGTTCCAGGCGAACACCGTCTCGGTGATGACGGCCCCGGCGAGCAACCCGCCGACCTGCAGCCCGATGATCGTGACCACCGGCAGCCAGGCGTTGCGCATGACATGTCGCCCGTCGACTCGCTTCTCGGTCAATCCCTTGGCCCGGGCCGTCCGGACGTAGTCCTCGTTCGAGACGTCAAGGACCGACGCGCGGGTGATCCGGGTGATGATCGCCAGCGGGATCGAGCCGAGCGCGATGGCCGGCAGGACGAGGTGGCGGAGGCTGTCGACGAAGGCGTCCGGTCGCCCGGCGATGAGCGTGTCGATCAGCAGGAAGTTCGTCACGTACGGCACATCGAGGCGCGCATCGATCCGACCCGAGGCGGGCAGGATCTTGAGCTGGACCGCGAAGATGTACTGGAGGGTCAGGCCGAGGACGAAGATCGGGATGCTGACCCCGACCAGCGACAGGACCGTGATCGAGCCGTCGGTGAAGCTCTGCGGCCGGCGCGCCGCCCAGCGCCCGAGCGGGATCCCGAGGCCGACCGCGAACGCAAGTGCTGCGAGGGTCAGCTCGATGGTGCCCGGGAAGCGGACGATGAAGTCGTTCAGGACCGACCGGTTGTTGACGAAGCTGTTGCCCAGGTTGCCGTGGGCGAGGTCGTTCATATAGTTGAGGTACTGCTGCCACAGCGGGAGGTCCAGCCCGAGCCGGTGGCGCATGGCCTCGACCAGCTCCGGCCGGGCGTGCTGGCCCAGGATCGTGGCCGCCGGGTCGCCCGGCAGCAGGTGGATGAACGCGAACAGGACGATCGACAGTCCGAACAGGACCGGGATCGCTCCGAGAAGTCGTCGGACGATGTACTTGAGCACGGGCGCGAATCACCCCGTCCGGCTGAGGGAATGGACCCCGGGGCCCGAAGGCCCCGGGGTCGTGCGAGTCAGCTGAGCGACACCGGCGTGAGAGCCGGTGTCGTCACGGTCACTTGTCGAGCCAGACCGTGTTGAAGATCTCGGTCAGGTTGCCCGAGCCGACGAAGCCCTTGACGTAGGCCTTGGCGGCAGCCGGCGGGGTGGAGTTGACGAGCGGGACGGTCGGGAGGTCGGCCCGGATCATGTCCTGTGCCTTCTCCCAGAGCGTCTTGGCCGTGGCGTCGTCGGTCGCCGCCTCGGCGTCCTTCATGGTCTTGTTGAGCTCGTCGTTCTTGTAGGCGAACTCGGGGTTCGGCTTGCCGCCCTGGTAGTTGAAGAAGGCGGTGTCGAGGAAGTTGTCCGGACCGGCCCAGTCGCAGGTCCAGCCGATCAGCCAGATCGGGTACTTCCCGACGGCCTCTTCCTTGAGGTAGCCCTCGCGCCAGGGCTTGGTCTGCGGCGTGGGCTTGAAGCCGACGGCCTCGAGATCGGCACTGAGCGCCTGGAAGATGCCCTTCGGGTCCGGCATGTACGGCCGAGACACGTTGGACGGATAGTGGAAGTCGAACGTCAGCTGGTCGGCCGGCACGCCCGATTCGGCGATCAGGGCCTTGGCCTTGTCGACGCTGTACTCGGGCAGGCCCTCGTCCTTGGCGTCCAGACCATTGATCGGCATCCATGTCTTGGCTGCGACGGCCTGGCCGCCGTAGAACGTATCGATCAGGGCCTGCTTGTTGATCGCGTAGGCGACTGCCTCGCGGATCTTGGCATTGTCGAACGGCTTGTGGGTCTGGTTCATGGCCAGGTGGAACAGGTTGCACGACTCGCCGCGATCGATCGCCTGCAGGGTCGTGTCGGCCTGGATCGTGGCCAGGTCGGTCGGATTGATATTGAGGGCGAGGTCGATGTCGCCGGCGCCGAGCGCGTTGAGCGTGCCCGTCTGGTCCGGATACGGCTTGAAGGTCACCTTGTCCAGGTGAGCCATGCCGTCCTTGTTCCAGTAGTCGGCGTTCTTCTCGAGGGTGACGTGATCGTTGGCCAGGTAGTCGACGAACTTGAACGGCCCGGTCCCGACCATGGCGCCCTTGGCGCCGGTGTTGTAACCGCTCTTGGTCGGATCGGGGTTGTCGGCGTCGAGCGCCTTGAGGGCGGTCGGGCTGTTGATCCCGAAGGTGCTGATCGTCTGGCTCAGCAGGAAGCTGCTGTACGGCTTCTTGAGCGTGATCGCGACCTCGGTCGGGCTGGTGGCCTTGCACGAGGCCATGTTCGAGTCGGCCTTGTAGCCGCCGAACACGGCTGCCCAGTAGTACGAGTAGTCACCACTGGCCAGGGCGCCGGTGAAGTTGTTCCAGCGGTCGTAGTTGTAGCAGACGGCGTCGGCGTTGAAGTCGGTCCCGTCGTGGAACTTGACGCCTTCCTGCAGGGTGAATGTGTAGGTCAGGCCGTCGGGGCTGACCGTCCAGCTCTTGGCCAGAACCGGGATGACCTCACCGGTCGTGCCGGGCTTGGTCCCGACGAGGCCCTCGATGACCTGGTTCGAGACGGCCGACGAGTTGCTGTCCTGGATGAACGCCGTGTCGGTCGACGCGATGTCACCCGGGATCGCGACGATGAGGTTGCCACCGTCCTTGGGGGTCCCGGCGGCCGCGCTCGGTTCGGTCGAAGGCGCCGCGACCGATGGTGCCGCCACCGATGGGGCCTGACTGGCCGGGGCCGGCGTGGTGGTCGCACCAGTGCAGGCCGCGAACAGGATCGCCGCAACGGCGAGACCTGCTCCTGATCTGATCCGTGTCATGCGGTTCGTTCTCCTCCTATGGCTGTGCCCGGGCCGGCGAGACCTCCTCCAGCCCGACCGTTTCCGGCCGGGTCGGTCCTCGCCGACCCCGGCATGATACTCAGGTGCCGCTCGCCGGGGCGTCCACCGCCGGCAGACCGGCATCGTCGGACGGTTCCGCCGGTGATCCGGCGGACGGCATCGCCACGGTGTCGAGCGTCACTTCCGCGGTCGGGACCGCGGCCGCGACGACCGCCGTCGGCACCTCCTCGGCATGGTGGCAGGCGACCAAGTGGCCGTCGCCGATGTCGCGGAACTCCGGATCGACCGTCGTGCAGTCCTCGGGTCTCCCCAGCCGCTCGAACAGCCAGCACCGAGTGTGGAACCGACAGCCTGACGGGGGCGCCGCCGGCGATGGGACGTCGCCGGTCAGGACCAGGCGCTTCTTGCGGATCCGCGGGTTCGCATCCGGGACCGCCGACAGCAGAGCCACTGAATAGGGATGTCGAGGACGTCGGTACAGCTCATCTACCTCCGCCAGCTCGACCAGCTTGCCGAGGTACATCACCCCGACCCGATCGCTGATGTACTGGACCACGGACAGGTTATGAGCGATGAACAGGTAGGTCAGATCGAACTCGCGCCGAAGGTCGAGGAGCAGGTTCAGTATCTGGCTCTGGATCGACACGTCGAGTGCCGAGACCGGCTCGTCGCAGATCAGGAAGTCGGGGCTGAGGGCGAGCGCCCGAGCGATCCCGATGCGCTGACGCTGGCCGCCCGAGAACTCGTGCGGATAGCGCCGGGTGTAGTCGCGCCGCAGGCCGACCGCATCCAGGTAATCCGCGACCCGCTTGTCGCGGACCTTCCGGTCGCCCCACTTGTTGTCGGCATCCGCCTGGGCCAATAGCCCCTCGCCGATGATATCGCTGATCGGCATCCGCGGGTTCAGCGACCCGACCGGATCCTGGAAGATGATCTGCATCCGGCGGCGGAGCCGCTTGAGCTCCTTGCCCTTCTTGTCGAAGATCGGCTCGCCGTCGAGCCTGGCCACCCCGGCCGTCGGCGGCTGGAGCTGGATGAGCGTCTTGCCGAGGGTCGACTTGCCGCAACCGGACTCGCCGACGAGCCCGAACACCTCCCCGTGGTTGACCCAGAAGCTGACCCCGTCGACGGCCTTGACGTCGCCGACGTGGCGGCGCAGGAAACCGCCGACGATCGGGTAGTACTTGACCAGGCCCTCGACCTCGATCAGCGGGCGCTCGGACGGCGCCGGCCGCACAGGCGCGCTCGTCGTCGCTGACATCGAGCCTGCGGCGGTCGGCGATCCGGTCGGCTCGAACGTCACCCGAGGGCCTCGACGAGATCGAGCCGCGGTCGGACCCGAGGTGGCGTCGGCGAGCCCGGCGCCGCCGTATACAGCCAGCAGGCGACATCGGGCGGGCTGGCATCGAGGATGTGGGGGTCGTTCGGGCCGCACGGCTCGAACGCATACGGGCAGCGCGGCGCGAAGTTGCAGCCGGGTGGCATGTTGAACGGGTTCGGGACCGTGCCGCGGATGACGTTCAGGCGCACACCGCGCTTCCCGCGCGACGGGATGGATCCGAGCAGCCCCTCGGTGTAGGGGTGCTTGGGTGCCAGCAGCACCTCCTCGACGCTGCCCTCCTCGACGATCCGTCCGGCGTACATCACGACGACGTCCTTGACCGTCTCGGCGACCACGCCGAGATCGTGGGTGATCAGCATCAGGGCCGCCCCCGTCCGATCCTGGACCTCGCGGATCAGCTCCAGGATCTGGGCCTGGATGGTCACGTCCAGGGCCGTCGTCGGCTCGTCGGCGATGAGCAGCTTCGGATCGCACGACAGGGCCATCGCGATCATCACCCGTTGGCGCATCCCGCCCGACAGCTCGTGCGGGTACTGCTTGACCCGCCGTTCGGGGTTGTTGATCCCGACCGCCTTGATCGACTCGATGGCCTTGTCCCAGGCAGCCTTCTTGGACAGGTCCTGGTGCTCGATGACCGCTTCGGCGATCTGGTCACCGACGGTGAACACCGGGTTGAGGCTGGTCATCGGCTCCTGGAAGATCATCGCGATGTCATTGCCGCGGACCTTGCGCATCTCCTCGTCCGGCAGGGTCAGCAGGTCGCGCCCCTCGAACAGGATCTGCCCGCTCGGGATCTCAGCGGGCGGCATGTCCAGCAGGCGCATGATCGACAGCGAAGTCACGCTCTTGCCGCAGCCCGACTCACCCACGATGCCGAGCGTCTCGCCGGGCATGATCGAGAAGCTGACGCCGTCGACGGCCCGAACCACACCGTCCATCACGTGGAAGTAGGTCCGCAGGTCGCGCACATCCAGGAGCGGACGCCCGCGACCGGCAGGGTCCGCGGCGGGAGCGACGATGCCGGGAGCGTCGACCGGAGGAACGGGGCCAGTCAAGCGGTCACTCCCTGGCGCGCGGGTCGAGGGCGTCGCGCAGCCCGTCGCCCATGAAGTTGATGGCGGTCACGGTCAGGGCGATGGCCATCCCGGGGAAGAACGCCCACCACCAGTTGCCGACCACCTGGTACTGCTGCGAGTTGGACAAGGCGTTGCCCCAGCTGATGTCGGTCGCCTTCAACCCGAAGTTGAGGAAGCTCACGAACGCCTCGGTCACGATCGCCGAGGCCACCAGCAGGGTGGCCGAGACGATGATCGGCCCGAGGGCGTTGGGCAGGATATGCCGGAACGTGATCCGAGTGTCGCTCACCCCGACGGCCCTGGCGGCCAACACGAAATCCTGTTCGCGGAGCGACAGGAACAGGGCCCGGACGAGTCGGGCCAGACCGGGCCAGAACAGCAACCCGAAGATGAGGGTCAGGACGATCGGGTCGCCGGCGCCGAAGAAGCGGGCCATGACCAGGATGACGAACAGGAACGGGATCGTCAGCATCAGGTCGACGAAGCGCATCAGGACGCCGTCCACGCGGCCCCCGAAGAACCCGGCGAACGAGCCGACCACCACCCCGATCGTCACCGCGATGATCGCGGTGCCGACCCCGATGAGCATCGACAGGCGCGCGCCGTTGACGGTCAGCACGAACACGCTGCGCCCGCCGTCGTCGGTCCCGAACGGGTCGGCCAGCGTCCGCGGGTCCTGCATCCAGCCCGGCGGGTTTCCGCCGCTGTGGGCGACCGGCTTGAGGTCGAGCCGATCGAACGGCCAGATGATCGGGCCGAAGATCGCCAGCAGGATCATCATCCCGAAGATGGCCGAGCCGACCATGGCGAGGCGATGACGTCGGAACCGCCGCCAGGCGATCTGCCATTGGTTGAGCGACTCGAGCGCCACCTCGAAGTCCTCGGGCTGCGGACCCTCGGCCATCTGGACGACGTTCATCGGGCCGCCCGCCGGCCGGATCAACACCTCATCGGCGTTCGAGTTCTCGCCCATGCCTGGCACGTTGTCAGTCATAGCGGATCCGCGGGTCGACGACCGCATAGATCACGTCGGCAAGCAGGTTCGCCAGCAGGGTGATGCTGGCGGTCACCATGAGCAGACCCATGATGATGAAGTAGTCGCGATCCCCGATCGAGGTGATGAACAGGCTGCCCATCCCGGGCCAGCTGAAGATCCGCTCGGTCACGATCGCCCCGGCGAACAGGAACGGGATCTCGAGCGCGACGTTGGTCACGACGGGGAGCATCGCGTTGCGCAGTGCGTGCTTGCCGACGACCACTCGCTGGCGGAGGCCCTTGGCCTTGGCCGTTCGGACGTAGTCCTGGTTGATCGACTCGAGCATCGACGCCCGGACGAACCGGCTGTCACCGGCGATGTTGACCGCGACCAGGGTCAGGACCGGCAGGAAGAGGTGCCGTCCGATGTCGACGATCGCGCCGGTCGGGTTGGCTCCGAACTGGACCCAATAATGCGGCGTGTTGAACGGCGACCAGTCGCGGGTGCTGATGATGCCCCCGGTCGGGAACCATCTCAGGGCGACTCCGAAGATGAAGATCAGGTTGAGCCCGAGCCAGAACGTCGGGAGCGAGTAGAAGATGTAGCTGAGGAAGGTCACCGACTGGTCGAACAGCGAGTAGCGGTGGATCGCTGCGTAGACGCCCAGCAGGATGGCGATCGACACCCACAGGACGAGCGCGGTGGAGGCCAGGATGAACGTGGCCGGGATCCGCTCGGCGATCAGGTCGGTGACCGGGCGACCGGTCTTGATCCCGTAGCCGAGATCGCCGTGGATCACCCCGTTCGTGCCGCCGCTAAGGGCAGACGGCAGGAAGTTCAGCCCGCCGGCGTCCGAGAAGAACGCCTGGGTGCCCGACTTGTTGCAGTTCAGGATGCCGAACCAGCCGCCGAACTCGATGAAGTAGTTGCCGACCTGCTGCACGATCGGCGTGTTGACGTCGGTCGGCTGGAGACACCAGCGCGTGAGCCAGGCGTCGATCTGCTCCTGGCTGATCTTCTTGTTGCCCTGGAAGGCCGCCTGGGGGCCGCCTGGGGCGGCTTTCATCAACAGGAAGCTGATGACAACGACGCCGAGCAGGAGCGGGATGAGGCCGATCGCCCGACGGATGATGAACTTCGTCATTGAGGGTCACCGGCTGTCAGGAACGGGCTGATTGTCGAGTTGGGGATCGACTCGACGATCCCCCGGCAGGAGTCGGTCACCGCGGACCTCGGTCGGGGCCTGCGTCCGGACGGCGCCGGCGGCAGAGCTGAAGCACGGACGGCGGCTCGGGTGTCGAGCCGCCGTCCGCGAAGGTCAAGGGTTAGAGGTTACTTCTGGACCCACCAGTCCTCGATATTCCACATGTCCGAGGCGGTGGAGGGGTTCTTGAGGAAGTTCTGGACGCGGTTGCTCACACCACGCGCTTCGTTGCGGTAGTAGAGGACCACTTCCGGAATGCTGTCGATGTAAACCTGCTGGATAGCGTAGGCCGCGTCCAGCTGCTTGGCCTGGTCGGTCTCCGCCTTGAGGACGTTGATCGCCGCGTCCATGTCCTTGTTGCTCAGGCGCAGGTAGTTGTACCCGTCGCCCTTGTTGGCATCGGTCGGGATCTGCTCCGAGGCGTAGCTGTAGTAGTAGTCCCCGAACAGATCGAGAGTGAGGACGTAGGCGAACTCCGACGTGTCGTAGCCGCCGTGGGCCAGGTTGCACTTCGTGTCGGCCTTCACGTCCGGCCAGTTGGCGAACAGGATGGTCGTGGAGTCGACGAAGTTCAGGTTGAGCTTGATGCCGATCGGCTGGAGGGACTTCGCGAGGAAGTCGCCGCCCAGCTGGCGGAAGCCGGCGGTCGAGGTGCAGTGCTCGAAGACGAGCGGGTTACCGGACTTGTCGACGCGGATCCCGTCGGTGCCGGTCTTGTAGCCGGCGTCATCGAGCGCCTTGTTGGCGGCGGCCACGTCGAACGGCAGGCACTTCGCGTCCTGGAGCTGCCAGTAGTTGGTCGGGGTGGCATTGGTGCACGGGTTGTTGTCCGGGTATGGCGCGCCCGGGAAGACGGTCTCCCACATGGCCTTCTTGTCGATGGCCTGGGCGATCGCCTGGCGGACGACCAGGTCCTTGAGGGCCGGGTGGCCCTTGCCCTGACCAAGGCCCGCCTGGTTCATATCGAAGTGCTCGTACAGCCAAGCCGGCTCGAGGATGGCCTTGCCCTGGCTGGCCGGCACGTCCTTGATGGCGTCGTAGTCGGCCTGGACGAGGTCCAGGGCGATGTCGATCTCATCGGCCAGGAAGGCCGCGATCATCCCCTCCTTGTTGTCGGGGAAGAACTTGTAGGTCACGGCGTCGAGGTAGGCCGGATGATCGCCACCCGCCCAGTTGTCATTGCGGACGAGCTCGATCGTGTCGGCCGTGGCGCTGGTGTACTTGAACGGGCCGCTGACCGGCGCCTTGGCGATGCCGGCCGACAGCGGGTAGCTCTTGGCCGGGGCATCCTTGACCGGGATCGACTTCATGTAATGCTCCGGGAGCATCACATAGCCGCCGACCAGGCCGAGCCAGCCCGCATAGGCTGCCTTGAAGTGGATGTCCGCGGTCAGGCCATCGGCACCGACCGTGATGTTGTCGATCTGGTCGTAGCCGCCGGTCGCGATACCGACCTGCTTCGGGTCCATGATCCACGACTGGGTCCACTTCAGGTCGTTGAGCGTCAGGGGCACGCCGTCCGACCACTTGAGGTTCGGCTTGAGCTTGACGCTGACCGTGAAGCCACCCTTGCCGTCGGCGTCGGTCTTGACGTTGTCGGCGAAGGTGATCGGCTCGGGCGCGAGGTCCGGCTTGTACTTGCCGTCGTTGGTGGTCGTCAGCAGCGACCGCATCGTGGCGGCGAAGACCTCGCTGTTGGCGAACGCGTTCGAGTAGTACGGGTTGAGCTGGTTGGCGGCCTGCCAGTCCGAGATGATCACCTTGCCGCCCGGGGTACCGGCGGTCGGCTCGTACTTGTAGCCGTACAGCAGCTGATTGATGTCGATCGGCGTCGGTGCCGGCGCCTCTGTCGGTGAGCCGGCGGCCTCAGATGGCGGTGGTGGCGCGCTCGCTGGCGCGGACGAAACGGACGGCGAGCTCGTTGCGCCCTGGCATGCGGCGAATACGATCGCCGAGGTCGCGAGCAAGCCAAGTAGGCGATTCCGCATGTGCGGTCCTCCAAACGGATACTGAACCTGTCACTCTCAATCGCATCGGACCGCACCTGCGTCGTCGGCCGCCACCACCTCCCGGGTCCATCTGCTGCGCAAACTGGGCCGCCGGCACGGAAACGGTGGGCAAACGAGCGCACGGTGAACTGCGGTCCCTGCGCTCCCGGTACTATGCGGACGGACCCGAACCGTGTCAACTCACGTGGATCGGGGCCGCGGCCTTCGCCGGACGGAGCTCCGATCCGGCCCGGGCGGCCGTCCTGATCGAGTCTCGCACCTCCTCCTTCGCGGATGTC
Source organism: Candidatus Limnocylindrales bacterium (assembly GCA_038325875.1). Classification (GTDB taxonomy): domain Bacteria; phylum Chloroflexota; class Limnocylindria; order Limnocylindrales; family CSP1-4; genus Chersky-267. The sequence goes on along the minus strand of JBBQJL010000001.1, from coordinate 54,938 downwards.
GACCGGTCCGCAGTCCGGCTCAGGCAGCCCGATCCGGTGGCGCGTCGACCCGGATGGGTGGCGCGGATCGGCCCAGCCCGTCGGGGCCCGACCATCCGCTTGTCGAGGTGATCACCGCGACCGGCACCTGCCGTTGCGGTGGTTCGATCCTGACCCGGCTCAGGAACGCCATCTCTGCACGCTGGTCCGCCTCGGTCCTGGCATGGAGCACCGCCGGAGCCGGCCCGGGCTCTCGCTCGACCGTCCCGGCTGAGGGGAACACCGCCACCGGCCCGACGAGCGCCGCGACCAGGCCGGCGCCCACGATCACCCCGGCCAGCGAGGTCCTCGCCTGCCAGACGCCCGTCACCGGCCGCTGGACGCGGTCGCGCAACCGATCCCAGGCGTCAGCCGGCGGATCGACCGTGGCGGCTTCGGCCAGCGTCCGACGAACGGCATGGATGGCCAGCATGGTCTCGGTCAGATCGGCCCGGCAGCGCGGACAGCGGCCGAGGTGATCGAGAGCAGCATCCGTCCGTGCGCCGCGCTCGGAGCGCTCCGCGAACGCGATCAGCTCGGCGCGATGGTTGCCGCAGCCGCTCGGCCGGCCCATCACGGGGGGGCTTCCGCGATCTCGGACGGGACGGGCGAGATCTCGCCGTAGGCGCCACCGAAGCGCCGGTCCCCTTCGAGTCCCGTCCGCAGCGAGCGCAGCGCGTAGTGCAACCGCGACTTGACCGTGCCGAGACGGATGTCAAGGAGCTGGGCGGTCTCCTGGAGCGACAGCCCGTGGAGGTAGTACAGGATGATCACGCTCTGGTGCTTGGGCGGAAGGTGCGCCACACCGTCGCGGACGATGCGCCGCAGCTCCTGCTGCTCGGCGTGCTCGGCCGGCTCGGTCGCCAGGTCGCGGACCAGCCCGACGACGGAGTCCTCCATCGGCGAGGACGGCAGGCGACGGCGACCCAGGCGCGAATAGCACAAGTTGAGCGCGACCCGATGCAACCAGGGCAACGGCGAGACGTCGGTGCGCAGGACGTGACGGCGCTGGTAGGCCCTGGCGAAGGTGTCCTGAAGGATCTCTTCGGCTGCCTGCGGGTCCCCGGTCAGGCCGTACGCGGTCCGATAGATCGGGGTCCTGTAGCGGATGAAGAACGCCTCGAACGCGTCGAGGTCGTCGCGCTGCATCCGCTCGAGGAGGACGATCTCTTCGGCCAGCCGGCGTCCTCGCTCCGCATCGTCGATCGGCTCGCTCGTGGTCGGCTCCTTCGAGTCGCGCGTGGGCGATCGTCCAGTACTCCCACCTGAAGATACGCCCCGGCGCCGTGCGAGGTTCATCGCCCTGCGCTCGGGAGCTCCCGGGTCAGTCCGGGCACGGCGTGTCGGCACCGGCCATCGGCCGCCAGCGGAGGTTGGGATGGCGGGCTGCCATCGCCTCGTCGAGACGCCGGACCGGGGCGTTGTGCGGCGCCTCGAGGACGAGCTCGGGCGTCGAGCGCGCCTCGGCGGCGATCGCGATCAGGGCGTCGGCGAACGCGTCGAGCGTCTCGATCGGTTCGGTCTCGGTCGGTTCGATGAGCATCCCCTCGTCGACGATCAGCGGGAAGTAGATCGTCGGCGGGTGGTAGCCGTAGTCGATCAGGCGCTTGGCGATGTCGAGGGTGCGCACGCCGGTCGCCTTCTTGATGCTCGAGGCCGAGGCCACGAACTCGTGCTTGCAGGCACGGTCCCCATGGGGCTCATCGAACGTTCCGGCCAGGCGCACCTTGAGGTAGTTGGCGGCGAGCACGGCGTCCTCGCTGACCTCGCGCAGGCCGGTCCCGCCGTGGGCGCGGATATAGGCAAACGCGCGAACGAGGACCCCGGTGTTGCCGACGAAGCTGCGCATCCGACCGATCGACGAAGGGCGCTCGCCGGCTCGCTCCAGACGGAACGTGTCGTCCGGCTCGCGCAGGACACGTGGGAAGGGCAGGTAGGGCATGAGCTTCGGCCCCACGCCGACCGGACCTGCGCCTGGGCCACCGCCGCCGTGCGGCGTGCTGAACGTCTTGTGGACGTTGAAGTGCATCACGTCGAAGCCCGCCTCGCCGGGCTTGAACCGGCCGAGGATCGCGTTCAGGTTGGCTCCGTCCATGTAGGCCAGCGCGCCGGCCGCGTGGACCGCACCGAGCAGCTCGCCGATGCGCGCCTCGAACAGTCCGAGCGTCGACGGGTTGGTGATCATGACCGCCGCCGTCCGCGGCCCAAGCGTCGCCTTGAACGCGTCGAGGTCAACCCCGCCGTCGGGCGCCGACGGGACGGTGACCGTCGTGAAGCCGGCCATCGACGCCGTCGCCGGGTTGGTCCCGTGCGAGCTGTCCGGAACGAGGACCTCGGTCCGCTCGAGGTCGCCTCGCTCGCGGTGGTAGGCCCGGATCATCAGGATCCCGGTCAGCTCACCCTGGGCGCCGGCGGCCGGTTGAAGCGTGACTGCCCGCATCCCGCTGATCTCGGCCAGCGCGCCCTCGAGCTCCCACAGCAGCTGGAGTGTGCCCTGGGCGACCGAGTCCGGTGCGAGCGGGTGGAGCGCCGTGAAGCCGGGCAGGCGAGCGGCCCACTCGTTGAGCTTCGGGTTCCACTTCATGGTGCACGACCCGAGCGGGTAGAAGCCGGTGTCGACGGCGTAGTTCAGCTGGCTCAGGTTGACGTAGTGGCGGACGACCTCGGGCTCGTTCATCTCGGGCAGGGCCGGCGGGCTGACCCGTCGGGCGGACGCGGGGATCCGGGCGAGCGCGTCCGCCGGGGGGTGTGGGATCTTGCCTCCCCCGCGGCCCGGGCTCGACTTCTCGAAGATCGTCGCCTGCAGGCGAGTTCCGGTCACGCTCATCGGCCGACCTCGGTCGTGGCGATCAACTCGGACAACTCCGCCGCGAACCGGGCGATCTCCTCCTCGGTCGTGACCTCGGTCGCGCACACCAGCAGGCCATCAGCCAGAGACGGATCGTCCGGTTCGGCCTCGGCCAGGACAAGGCCGGCCAGGATGCCCCGATCGAGGAGCCGCCGATGGACGGCCGGAGCGTCGGGCACGCGGACGGCGAATTCGTTCAGGTAGGGGCCGGGGTGCAGCCGCGCGGCACCGATCGCAGCGAGTGCCGCCTCGAGCTCCGTCGCCCGGGCAGCCCCGAGGGCGGCCACGTCGCGCAATCCGTGCGGCCCGATCGTGGCGAGGTAGACGCTGGCCGCCAGCGCGAGCAGGGCCTGGTTCGTGCAGATGTTGCTGGCGGCCTTCTCGCGCCGGATATCCTGCTCGCGCGCCCGCATGGTCATGACGAAGGCGCGCTGGCCGTCGAGGTCGGTCGTCATCCCGACCAGCCGGCCGGGGATCTGCCGGATCAACGCGTCGGTCGAGGCCAGGATGCCCAGATACGGGCCCCCGTACTGCGGGGCGATCCCGAGCGGCTGGCCCTCGCCCGCCGCGATGTCGGCGGCGTATGCCCCGGGCGGGGCGAGGACCGCCAGCGAGACCGGCTCGACGACCGCCACGAACAGCGCGCCGGCAGCGTGCGCCAGTCGACCGATGTCGGCCATCGGCTCGAGTAGCCCAAGGAAGTTCGGCTGGCCGGCCACGACCCCGGCGACCGGTCGGTCGGGATCGGCCAGCAGCCGCTCCAGGGCGGCCAGATCGGTCGTGCCGGCCTCGGGGCCGTCCCGGACGAGGGGGATCTCCTCGACGGTCAGGCCGCCGCCCAGGGAGTAGGTGGCCGTCGTCTCGCGGTAGTGGCGATGGACCGCCCGAGACATGAGGACGCGCTCGCGCCGGGTCGCCCGGCAGGTCATCAGGGCGGCCTCGGCCGTGGCCGCAGCCCCGTCGTAGTGGGACGCCGACACGACGTCCAGGCCGACCAGCTCGGCGATCAGCGATTGGTATTCATAGATGGACTGGAGGGTGCCCTGGCTGATCTCCGGCTGATACGGGGTGTAGGCCGTGTACCACTCTCCCCGCAGCAGGATCTGGTCGACGGCCGCCGGGCTGTAGTGGCGATAGACCCCGGCCCCCAGGAACGAGGCGAGATCGACCCGGTTCCGACCCGCTAACCCCTCCAGCCGGGCCGCCAGGTTCAGCTCCGGCTCGGGACCGGGCAGGTCGAGCCGACTGGCGCGCAGCGCTTCGGGGATATCGGCGAACAGCGCATCGACGGACTCGATCCCGATCGTCGCCAGCATCCTGGCACGATCGGCCGGGGTATGGGGCCCGTAGGGCATCGGCGCGTCAGCCCTCCGCGATCAGCGCGTCGTAGGCCACGGCGTCGAGCAGCCCGTCCAGCTCGGCAGCATCGGCCACGGCCACCCGGAGCATCCAGCCGCCTCCATATGGCTCGGCGTTGACCAGCTCAGGCTCGCCCGCGAGGGCTTCGTTCGCCTCGGTGACCGTGCCCGAGATCGGGGCGAACAGGTCGCTGACCGCCTTGACCGATTCGACCACGCCGAACACGCCGCCCTGGCTGAGCGCTCGACCTTCCTCGGGGAGTTCGACGAAGACGATGTCGCCGAGCTGGCTGGTGGCGTACTCGGTGATGCCGATCGTGGCCAGACCACCGTCGACACGGACCCACTCGTGGTCGTTGGTGTAGCGCAGATCCGTGGGGACCATCGGCGGCCGATCCTCCTCGTAGTGACCGTCTCCACGGTCCCGATCGGGCTCGCGGAGCGGTCAGCCGGCCCGTCGGTAGAACGGGAGCGGGACGACTTCGGCGGCGACCCGCGCGTCACGGATCCCGACCGCGAGCATGGTACCGGGTTCGGCATCGGCCGGGGCGACATAGGCCATCGCGATCGGCAGGCCGAGGGTCGGGCTCGGCGCGCCACTGGTCACGACCCCGGTCCGACGCTCCTCGGCGAAGACGGGATAGCCGTGTCGAGCGATCCCGCGACCACGCACGACCAGCCCGACCAGGCGACGCTCCGGGTCGGTGAGGCTCGCTCGCTCCAGGGCGGCCCGCCCGACGAAGTCCCCGGGCTTGGTCAGCTTGACGACCCGACCGAGGCCGGCATCGTACGGTGTCGTCGTCGAATCGAGCTCGTTGCCGTAGAGCGGCATCCCGGCCTCGAGCCGGAGCGTGTCCCGCGCGCCCAGCCCGATCGGCGCGAGACCGGGCTCGGTACCGGCGGCCAGCAGGGCGTCCCACAGATCGACCGCCCTGGCCGTGTCGACGAACACCTCGAACCCGTCCTCACCCGTGTAGCCCGTGCGGGCCACGAGCGCATCGATGCCGGCCACCCGGCCCTCGGCGATGCCGTAGTAGCGCAGCCCGGCGAGGTCGAGTGCGGTCAGTGGTGCGGCGATCTCGAGCGAGCGCGGCCCCTGGATGGCGACCAGCGCCGTGGCCAGGGAGCGATCGTCGAGGATCGCCCGGAAGCCCGCCAGACGCTCAACCAGGAGATCGCTGACCAGCTGGGCGTTCGAGGCGTTGGCGACGACGAGGAAGCGGTCGTCGGCCAGCCGATAGACGATCAAGTCGTCGAGGATCCCGCCGTCGGCGGCGCAGATCATCGCGTAGTGGGCACGCCCGACGGCCAGCGTCCGCGGGTCGGTCACCAGCGCGAAGGCGAGGGCGGACCCGGCATCGGGACCCTCGACGAACAGCTCGCCCATGTGCGACAGGTCGAACAGCCCGGCCGCCTCGCGCACCGCCCGATGCTCCTCGAGGATGCCGGCGTACTGGACCGGCATCAGCCAGCCGGCAAAATCGATCAGCCGCGCCGCGAGCGCGCGATGTCGGTCGAGCAGCGGCGTCGTCCGGACAGCATCGTCGTCGGCCCGGGCCACGTCAGACACCCGTCCCGGTCGATCCCGGCCCGTCCGCAGGGGCGGGCGACCGACCCGCCCGCACGGTCAGCAGCTCCACCGCGCGTTCGACCAGGCCCCGCTCGGATTCGAAGGTCAGGACCCCGCTCGCGTCGGCCATCTCGAACCAGCGAACCTCGTCGAACTCATGGTCGTGCCGTCCGAGGTCACCGCCCGTCGGCTCCATCAGGAAGTAATAGACGGTCTTGTGGACCCGGGTCCCGCGCTGCGAGAAGGTGTAGCTGATGAGATCGAGCGAGTCGAGGATGCGGACCTGCAGGCCGGTCTCCTCGGTCACCTCGCGGATGGCCGTCTCCTCGGTCGACTCACCGGCGATGGGCGTGCCCTTCGGCAGGGTCCAGGTTCGGACATCGTTGCGTCGCCCGGCCACGAACCGCGGGACACCGGCCTCGTAGCGGACGACCACGCCGCCGGCTGAGGTGGCCGATGTCTGCTTCAGGCCAGCCACGGCGCCGAGGCGGCGCTCGAGCGGCCCTCGCGCACGGGACCGCTCGGACGCGACCAGCGCATCGACACGACGGGGCGAACCCGGCCGCTGGTGGCGCGCCGGGGTGCGGCGACCTTCAGCGAGCGCCAGCTGGCGCGGAGGCGAAGGACCAGCGGCAGATCCGGTCGGCGCAGCACCGTCGGGCGGGCCGGGTTGGCGCGGAAGGTCGCCGTCGCCCGCAGTCCGAGTCGTCGCTCGCGGGCCCGCGCTGGGGCGCACACGAAACGCGCCGCCGGGCGAGCCGCGTAGCGGGCGGCGATGGAATGCTGCATGTCCGCAATCCTACCGTGTCAGGGAGTGTTTGCAAGGGCGGTCCGGAGCCGTCCGGAAACGTCCGGTGTCAGCGCGCCACGGGCCTCGGCCAGGGCGATCTCACGCTCGGCCGCGGCCCGATAGAGCGGCAGGACGTCGGGGGCGTCGGCGGCGAGCGTCGCCAGGTGCGTCTCGAGGGTGCCGACGTCGCCGCGAGTGAGCGGCCCGGTCAGCGCGGAGCGGATTCCCAGCGACCGGGCGTTGCCCAGGGTCTGCTCGATCAGGGGCCCGTAGATGGCGAGGCTGCCGGCCTCATCCAGGCCGGCGACTCGACCGAGCTCAGCGATGGCGTCGAGCAAGGCGACGAACCCGCCGGCGGCGAGGACGGCGGCCGCGTGATAGGCGGCTTTCGTGCCCGGTGCGAGACGGACCGGTTCGGCGCCGATCGCCCGGGCCATGTCGGCCAGCAGGGCGACCAGCTGGTCGTCGCCCTCGACCGTGACGGTCGCCCCGTGAAGCGCCTCGACGGCCCGCTCGGTGTCGGCGAAGGCGACCAGTGGGTGGAAGCTGCCGATCTGGGTCCCGGCAGCCATGGCCGGCTCGAGGACCTCGGCTCCGAGGGCGCCGCTGGTGTGGATCAGCGCCTGACCGCTATACAGCCGGATGCCTTCGGCGACCGAGCGGACCGCGTCGTCCGGAACGGCCAGGATGATCAGCTCGCACTCGTCGAGGAGGGGCGTGATCTCGACGAACGCCCGCGTCCCACCGACCAGCTCCTTGAACCGCTCGCGCCGCACGGCGTCGCGACTGGCGACCGCCGCGATCGGCCAGCCGGCTCGGGTCAGGGCGACGCCCAGGGCCGAGCCGACCGCCCCGGCGCCGACGATCCCGATGAGCGGCGGCTCACCCGGTCCGGCGTGCTGATGCGGATGTGGGTGGTCGTGGGGCAGGCCGTCAGCGTGGTCGTGGCCGCGTTGGGGTGGGTCGAGGTCGATCCCGGCCGCCTCGATCGCCGCCATCTTCTCCTCGTCGCGGTCGTGCCCCCGGTCCCGCCACGCCTTCATCGTTCGGGGTACGCTTCCATCCCGCGATTCTAGCCACCCCAGCAACGGAGGATCCGTGCCGCATCGCGACTCCTTCGACGCCCGTGCGAGCCTCGGTCCGGGACTCCCCGATGCATACCGCCTGGCGGCCCTCGAGCCCCTCGGGCTGGACCTTGGCCGGACGCCCCTGACGGTCAAGATCCTGCTCGAGAATGCGCTCCGGCACGCGGGTGGTGGGATCGTCACGACCGGCGACGTCGAGACCCTGGCGAGCTGGCGTCCGGGTGCCGCCGCCACGACCGACGTCGAGATCCCGTTCATGCCGTCGCGAGTCATCCTTCAGGATTTCACCGGGGTCCCGGCCGTCGTCGACCTGGCCGGGATGCGCGATGCGATGGCGGACCTGGGCGGGGATCCGAGCCGGGTCAACCCGCTGGTCCCGGCCGACCTGGTCATCGACCACTCCGTCCAGGTCGACCGGTTCGGGACGCCGGGGGCGTTCGCCTTCAACGTCGAGCGCGAGTACGAGCGCAACGGCGAGCGCTACGCCCTGCTCCGCTGGGCCCAGACCGCGTTCAGCGACCTGCGCGTCGTGCCGCCCGGGACGGGCATCGTCCACCAGGTCAACCTCGAGTTCCTGGCGACCGTCGTGGCCGACCGGGCCGACCAGCACGGCCGGGTCGCCTTCCCTGACACCGTGGTCGGGACGGACTCCCATACCACGATGATCAACGGCCTCGGGGTGCTCGGCTACGGCGTGGGCGGGATCGAGGCCGAGGCGGTCCTCCTGGGCCAGCCGCTCTACCAGCCGATGCCGCGGGTCGTCGGGGTCCGCCTCCACGGCGAGCTGCCGCGCGGCTCGACGGCGACCGACCTGGTCCTGGTCGTGACCGAGCTGCTGCGCGGGTTCGGGGTCGTCGGCGCGTTCGTCGAGTTCGCCGGCGACGGTCTTGCCTCGCTGGCCCTGGCCGACCGGGCCACGATCGCCAACATGAGCCCGGAGTTCGGGGCGACCTCGACGCTCTTCCCGATCGACGACGAGACCATCGCCTACCTGCGCCTGACCGGCCGGTCGGCCGGGCGGATCGCCCTGGTCGAGCGCTATGCCCGGGTGCAGGGCCTGTGGCGCGAGCCCGGCCGCGGGCCCGACTTCGACGCCGACCTGGAGCTCGACCTGGGGAGCGTGGAGCCGTCGCTGGCCGGCCCGCGCCGACCCCAGGATCGGGTCCTCCTGGCCGACCTGCGCGACGACTTCCGGACCGCGTTCCCGCAGGCTGTCGCCTCCGATGCCGTGGTGGCCGTAAATATCGACGGTCGGGGCGCCACCATCCGGTCCGGCTCCGTGGCGATCGCCGCGATCACGTCATGCACCAACACCTCCAACCCGACGGTCATGGTCGGCGCCGGGCTGCTCGCCCGGAACGCGGTCGCCCGCGGGCTGACCGTCGGGCCGACGGTCAAGACCTCGCTCGCGCCCGGTTCGAAGGCGGTTACCGGTTACCTCGAGGCGGCCGGCCTGATGGATCCGCTCGCTCGGCTCGGGTTCGCCCTGGCCGGCTACGGCTGCACGACCTGCATCGGCAACTCCGGGCCGCTGGCCGCTCCGGTGGCGAAGGCGGTCGAGGACCACGACCTGGTCGTCGCAGCGGTCCTCTCCGGCAACCGCAACTTCGAGGGCCGGATCCACCCGCTGGCGCGAGCGAGCTATCTCGCCTCCCCGCCGCTGGTGGTCGCCTTCGCCCTGGCCGGTCGGGTCGACATCGACCTGACCCGCGAGCCGCTCGGCATCGGCGACGACGGACGGCCGGTCTTCCTCGACGACGTCTGGCCGAGTCCGGAGGAGATCCGCTCGGTCATCGGCAGGTCCGTCTCGCCCGAGCTGTTCCGAGCCACCTACGCGACCGTGTTCGAAGGCGACGAGCGCTGGCGTGCGCTGCCGGTCCCGGCCGGCGACCGGTTCGCCTGGGATCCATCCTCCACCTACGTCGCCCGGCCGCCCTTCTTCGACGGGCTGCGCCCCGAGCCGACGCCCCTCGCCGACATCGTCGGGGCGCGGGTCCTGGCCGTCCTCGGCGATTCGGTCACGACCGACCACATCTCGCCGGCCGGTTCGATCGCGCCGTCCTCGCCGGCTGGACAGTGGCTCCAGGCGCACGGGGTCGGGCCGCTCGAGTTCAACTCGTACGGCGCCCGACGCGGCCAGCACGAGGTGATGATCCGCGGGACGTTCGCCAACATCCGCCTGCGCAACCGCCTGGTCGAAGGCCGGGAGGGCCCGTTCACGGTCCACCTGCCCGACGGCGAGGAGGCGTTCATCTACGACGCCGCCGAGCGCTACGCGGCCGAGGGCGTGCCGCTGCTGGTCATCGCGGGCCGCGAGTACGGCTCTGGCTCATCGCGCGACTGGGCGGCCAAAGGCACCCGGCTGCTCGGCGTGCGAGCCGTCCTGGCCGAGAGCTATGAGCGGATCCACCGCTCGAACCTGGTCGGGATGGGCGTCCTGCCGCTCCAGTTCCTGCCCGGCGAGAATGCAGCCTCGCTCGGACTGACCGGGCGGGAGGCGTACACGATCGCCGGTCTGGCCGCCGGCCCGGCCCCACGGGCGCGGCTGACCGTCGTGGCCCTGACCGACGACGCTGCCGAGCGCCGGTTCGAGGCGATCGCCCGGCTCGACGGCCCGATCGAGGTCGACTACTACCGCCAGGGCGGGATCCTGCCGGCGGTCCTGCGGCGGCTGGCGGGGGTCGGCCAGGCCTGAGGTCGCTCGACCCGCGCCAGTCCGCCGGGCTTGGCGCTGAGGGTCAGTCCCAGAGGTCGATCTGCGTCAGCCCGGCCATCCCGAGTGTGTCGTTGAGCTCGGCGCAGTGGTAAACGTCGTGGCTGAACACGCGCTGGATGACAGAGCCGCGGGTGTGCACCCAGGAGTCGTCCCACTCGGGTCGACGCAGCTCCTCGTCGAGCATGTCCATGGACCATCGGTCCAGGCAACCCTCGACGATGCGAAAGGATGACTCGAGCGCCTCGACGAGCTCGTCGGCGCTCAGCACGTGATCGAGGTCATCGTCCCCCGGGCAGTCATGCCCGGCGTCCGTGAACCGGGTGGTCTCGGCGCCGGGCTCACCGGCGAAGTCGCACAGCCAGAACACCCGCTGACAGGCGGTGTGGCCCACGGTCGCCCAGGTCGGCCACCGCTCTGGCGACGGGCGGATCGCCAGCTGGTCAGCCGTCATCGCCGCGACGACATCGCACAAGCGCCGGTTGTACTCGGGCCACTTGCTGTAGGCCGGGCGGATCGCCACGTTGGTCATGTCGTCCACCGTACTCCCCGACCCGGCCGAACCCTGTCATCAATGATCGAGGCCGCTTATCTCGCGAGCCAGGGCATCCAGCCCGGCCCGAACGGCTCGTCGCCGGGCTCAGGGTGGTGGGCGATACTGGATTCGAACCAGTGACCTCACGGATGTGAACCGTGCGCTCTAACCGACTGAGCCAATCGCCCGAGGATCGCGACGCCGCACTGGGGCGTCGGATGCGGACCCGATCATACCCGCAGGCCGGGCCAGCGGGCAACGATCGCCTCGGTCGATGACCCGCTGACGGCGATCGTCTTGCGCCTGGCGCCGGCTCCGGCGACGATCGAGACCCGGCCGGACCCGACCCCGAGTTCACGGGCGACGAGGCGGATCAGTGCGTGGTTGGCCGCGTCGTCGACAGGTGGCGCAGCGACCCGTGCTCGCAGCTCGCCGTCCTCCCCAACCCCGTCGATCCGATCGGCGCCGCCACGCGGGGTGAGCCGAACGGTGAACCGAACGTCAATCGCCATGAGAACGACCGACGGCCGCGGGCCGATCCCCGAACAGGGCGCGCCCGACCCGGACGACCGTGGCGCCCTCCTCCACGGCGACCGGGTAGTCGTCGCTCATCCCCATCGACAGCTCGGACCCGAGCCGAGGGTCTCCGGCCCGAAGCCCGTCCGCCAGCTTGCGCAGGGCCCGAAAGGTCGGCCGGGCGGCCTCCGGATCGTCGACGAGGCGGCCGATCGTCATCAGCCCGTCCACCCGCAGCGCCTCCAGGCCGAGCAGCTCGTCGAGGGCCTCACCGAGTGCGGCCGGCGCGAAGCCCGCCTTGGTCGGGTCGCTGTCGACGTTCACCTGGAGGAGCACCGGGAGCCGACGGGCGTCAGGGACCGGCCCGTCGCTCGGCAGGCTGCGGAGGTCACGGACGATCCGATCGAGGCGGCGAGCGAGCTCGACCGAGTCGACCGACTCGATCAGGTCGAACGCCTCGACGGCCCGCCTGGCCTTGTTGGACTGGAGCGGGCCGATGAGGTGCCACGTGGCGTCGGGCAGCAGCTCAGCCTTGGCCGCGCCGTCCTGGACGCGGTTCTCGCCGAGGACGGTCAAGCCGGCGTTCAGAGCAGCCCGGATACGTTCGACCGGAACGGTCTTCGACACGGCCACCAGAAGGACCCCGGCCGGGTCGCGCCCGACGGCGGCGCATGCCGCCGCGATGCGCTCGAGGACCCGGCCGCGGGCGGCCGCGAGCGCGGCGGCGTCGGTCGGGTCGGGATCCGGCGAGGGTCGGCCGGCGATCACCGGCGGCGGGCTACTTGGCGCGCCGTAGGAAGCTCGGGATCTCCAGGTCGTCCGGGTCGATCTGGGCACGCTGCGCGGGCGCCGGCGAGACGGCGACGGTCCGCTCGACGCCGACCCCGGCGGCGACCGCGTCGAGATCGCCGGCCGAGGCCGCACGCTGCCGATCGAGCTCCTCGAGGAAGTCGCGCGAGGTCGGGCGCGGCGTCGACTGGATCTCGTAGCCGGCGGCCGAGCTGGTCTGGCGGACGGCGTCGCGCTTGCGCCCGACATCGAAGCCAGTTGCGATCACGGTGATCTGGACCTCGTCGCCGAGGCGCTCGTTGAAGCTCGTGCCGAAGATGATGTTGGCCTCGGGATCGGCCGCTTCCTTGATCGCCTCGGCCGCCTCGGTGACCTCGTACAGGCTCAGGTTGGACGAGCCGGTGATGTTGAACAGGATGCCCTGGGCGCCGGCGATGCTGACCTCGAGCAGCGGGCTGGCGATGGCCAGCTGGGCAGCCTCCACCGCGCGGTTCTCGCCGGAAGCCCGACCGATGCCCATCAGCGCCGAACCGGCGTCCTTCATGATCGTCCGCACGTCGGCGAAGTCGAGGTTGATCAGGCCGGGGACGGTGATGATGTCGCTGATCCCCTGGACGCCCTGCCGGAGCACGTCGTCGACGACCCGGAACGCGTCGACGATCGAGGTGTTCTTCTGGACGACGTCCTTGAGCCGGTCGTTCGGGATGGTGATCAGCGTGTCGACGTTGGCCTTGAGCTCCTCGGCGGCCTTCTCCGCGACCAGCTTGCGCCGGTTGCCCTCGAACGAGAACGGCTTGGTCACGATGCCGATCGTGAGGGCGCCCATCTCCTTGGCGATCTGGGCGATGACCGGGGCGGCGCCGGACCCCGTCCCGCCACCCAGACCGGCCGTGATGAAGACCATGTCCGAGTCGCGCAGCGCATCGGCCACCCGCTCCGAGTCCTCTTCCGCGGCCCGCTGGCCGATCGACGCGTCACCGCCGGCGCCGAGGCCGCGGGTGATCTTGTCGCCGACCCGGATCTTGTGCGGCGCGTCCGACTGCAGGAGCGCTTGGGCATCCGTGTTGCAGGCGATGAACTCGACACCCATCATCTCGGCGCGGATCATCCGGTTGACGGCATTACTGCCACCGCCGCCGACTCCGACCACGCGGATCAGGGCGAAGTTCTCGGAATCGGATCGCAGCGACATCGCCTCTCCTCCGGTGGTACGTGCCGGGTCGTTCGTCGGGGTGGTCATGGGGTGCGCGCTCTGGGAATGTCGACGGAGTATAGCGCTGGGTCAAGCCGTTCGGGCAGATCCACCTTCGAGGGGGTGTGAGCGCGCACCGGCCACCGTCCGGCTGAGGCCTCGACGACCCGCGGCGGAGCGCCGGGCGGCGCCCTGGGTCAGGGGAAGATGCTGCGCAGCGCGTCGCGCAGGCGGCTGAGTCCACCCATGGCAGGGGCCGACTCGTAGCGGCCCGGCTCGCCCTGGGCGAGCACCCCGGCACCCCAGCGAAGGAGGCCGATGGCCGTGCTGTTGGCCGGAGTGAGGAGGTTGTCGACGAGGCCGCCGACACCCGCCGGCCCGGCGATCCGGACCGGCATCCCGAGGACATCGCGGCCGAGCTCGGCGGCCCCGGCCAGCTCTGCCCCGCCGCCGGTCAGGACGATCCCGGCCGGGAGCATCCCGTGGCCGGTGGCTTTCATCTCGTTGGCCAGCAGCTCGAACGTCTCGCGCATCCGCGCCTCGATGACCTGGCACAGCTCGAGCCGGCTGACCGTCCGACCGGCCTCCTCGCCGAGCATCGCCACGTTGATCATCTCGTCCGGGTCGACCGCGCGCAGGTCGCTCGTCCCGTTGTGGATCTTGAGCTCCTCGGCCACCTGGAGGCTCGTCTTCATCACCGCGGCGATGTCCATCGTCACGTTGTTGCCGCCGACCGGCAGGACGCTGGTATGGAACGGCGAGCCGTCGGCGAACAGGGCCAGGTCGATGGTGCCCGCGCCGATGTCGGCGACGGCGACCCCAAGCTCCTTCTCCGTCTCGCTCAGGACGGCCTCGGCCGAGGCCAGCGAATCGGCCACCAGCTCGTCGATCTTCACCCCGCCGGCGACGACGCACTTGGTCAGGTTCTGGACGGCGGTAGCCGAGCCGGTGACGATGTGGGTCTCGACCTCGAGCCGGATCGCACTCATCTCGAGCGGATCCTTGACGCCTTCCTGGCCGTCGACGATGAACTGGCGGGGCAGGACGTGAAGGACCTCGCGGTTCGATGGGATCGACACGGCCCGGGCGACCTCAGTCGCCCGGTTGATATCCTCCCGGGCGACCTCGCGGCCGTGCCCGCTGACGGCGACCGCGCCGCGCGAGTTCTGGCTTTCGACGTGCTGGCCGCCGACCCCGACGAAGGCACGGTCGATCTTCCAGCCGGACAGCCGCTCCGCCTGCTCGACCGCGCCGGCGATCGACTGGACCGTCTGCTCGATGTTGACGACCACGCCCTTCTTCAGGCCGGTCGTGGGGACGGTCCCCTTGCCGATGATCGTCAGCCCGCCATCCCGGCCGACCTCGCCGATGAGGGCGGTGACCTTCGTCGTTCCGACGTCGATCCCGACCAGGACCGCTTCTCGTTCCACAGTCGTCGTTGCCCCTCTACAGGAAGTGGCGGCGGATGAGTGCCACGTTATTGAAGATCCGTGGCCCGAAGGTGATCAGTGCGACGAGGTACAGGTCCAGGCCGAGCCGATCGCCGATGAAGGTGAGCAGCACAGCCACTGTCGCGTTGGTGACGAAACCGCTGATGAAGATCCGATTGTCGTAGACCCCATCGAGCTCGGCACGAACCGCGCCGAGGACCGAGTCGAGCGCCGCGACGATCGCGACGGCCGAATAGCGAGCGAACTCGAAACTGACGTCGACCTGGAGCAGGAGCCCGAGCAGAACGCCGAGAACGAGGCCTGCCAGGGGAAGCAGCACGCGGCGTCGCCCTCCCGTCCGATCGTTTCCGCAAGGCTACTCGACGCGACGGATCGCGGGCAACCCGCGGCCCCGGCCGGTCCGATCGCGACCGCCCTCACGGTGACGCCTTCGCCGTGTAGGTCCCGTCGCGGTCGTCGGCCAGGACGATCGTGGCGATCGTCTCCTCGCGCCCCGCCAGGAGACTCTTGAGCAGCCGGACCTGACCGGGGATGAGCTCGGTCCTGCGGATGGTCGGGGTGTAGAACCCGAAGATCGCCGACCAGCCGTCCTTGCCGGTGTCGACGCTGAACCCGTGCTCGTCGTCGATCCGGACGTGGAGTCCCGCGGCGCCGCTGCCCACGTCGACCGGATGGAGCGAGCCAAGCCGGCTGGCCGCATCGAAGTCGACCGGATCGATCGTGTCGCCGACCGAGACCGCCGGCGGTGGTGAGGCGGCGCTGGGAGCGCCGTTACCGCCGCGCTCGGTGTCAGGCGGGGCGACGGGGGTCCGGCGGTCGTCGATCACGGGCAGGCCGGCAGGGTCAGTCGCCTCGGCGAAGGCGACCCCGTGCGCATCGACCAGGAGCCGCCGCTCGCCGAGCTGCCAGACGACGACCGCCGCGCGCTCTACGACGTGGACCCGCAGTGTATCGGGCAGATCGATCTCGATCGTCGCCCCGGCGACCGTGGGCAGCGACCGGAGCCGTTCCGCCATCCCATCCGTCGACAGCCGGAACAGATTCGTCCCGTCCGCGACCGACAGTTCGGACCGGATCGTCGCACCGGCGGTGTGGCTGGCGCCGACGATGTCCAGTCGTTTGTAGCCGAAGGCCGGGCTGGCACTCAGGCCGTAGATCGCCAGGGTCGTGGTAATGAGCACGAGCAGGGCAAGCGACCGGGTCCGATTCAGCCCGGCCGATGCCCGCCGGATGTTCGGACCGCGCCGGCTCGACCGTCGGCTCGAGCCACGAGTCGTCCGGCGGCCGCTCACCGGGGCAGGTCCGTCAGCGTCAGTCGCGGCCGTGCGGCGGCAGCGTGGCGTTCCAGGGCAAGCTCGACGATCCGCTCCGCAACGCCCCCGAAGGTATGCCCGCCGAGGGCCGCCATCGTCGGGAACAGGCTGATCGGCGTGAACCCCGGGATGGTGTTGATCTCCGAGAGGAAGACGCCCTTGGGGTTCAGCAGGAAGTCGACCCGGGCGAAGCCCTCGGCGCCGATCGCCCGATAGCAGTCACGGGCGATCTTGAGGATCGCGGCCCGGGTCGCCTGATCGAGCTCGGCGCTGGGCGTCGCCCGGGACAGCCCCGGCGTGTACTTCGCGGGGTAGTCGTAGAACTCGTGGCCGGCCACGACCTCGCCGGGCCCGTACAGCTCCAGGCGGGCCGGATCGTTACCGATGATCGCCACCTCGAGGTCGCGCGCTTCGGCCAGGTACGCCTCGGCCAGGACCAGCGTGTCGTGGCTCAGGGCGAGGTCGATCGCCGGGGCCCGCTCGGTGGGCCCGTGGGCCAGGGTCATCCCGACCGAGCTGCCGAGGCGGGCCGGCTTGATCATCAGGCGCGGATCGCCGGTCCCGGCCGCGAATGCTTCCAACTCGGCCAGGACGCCCGCCCGGTCGCCCGTCCAGCGGTCGGCGCGAACCTCGCGCCAGGCGCCGATCGGCAGCCCGAGCCCACGACACAGCCGCTTGAAGATCGCCTTGTCCATGCCGATCGCCGAGGCCGTCACCGCCGAGCCGGTGTAGGCCAGACCCGCGGCCTCGAGCATCGCCTGGACCGTGCCGTCTTCACCGAACGGCCCGTGCAGCGCCACGAATACCACTGGAGCGGGAGCCGCGCCGGCCAACCGGTCGAGGGCTGCCGCGGCGCGCTCCGGCCCACTGGCACCGATCCGCTCCGGGTCGTCCCAGGCCGAGCTGGGGTCGGCCGGACCGCGGGTCCCGTCGGGCAGTCGCCACCAGCGGCCGTCGAGATCGATCAGCAGCCGCTCCACGACGTGGCCGGCATCCTCGAGGGCGTCGGCGATGGCGCTGCCCGACACGACCGAGACGTCGTGCTCGGCGGACGGGCCGCCCAGGAGGACCGCGATCGGCGACAGCACCGGCCGTCGGGGCGTCGTCATCGGGCCACCTCGGCGGGGCCGGGCGACCACTCGTCCGCGGGACCCCAGTCGCCGACGAACACGACCTCCGGCTCGAGCAGGATGCCGAACCGCCGAGCGACCTCGGCGCGGACCTGCTCGCCGAGACCACGGACATCGGCGGCGGTCCCCTTCCGGTCGTTGACCAGGAAGTTGGCGTGCTTGTCGCTGACCGAGGCACCCCCGACGCGGGTGCCCTTGAGGCCGGCCGCCTCGATCAGGCGACCGGCCGAGTCTCCCGGCGGGTTGCGGAAGTACGACCCCGCGCTCGGGATGCCGAGCGGCTGATGCGCCTGTCGCCAGTGGCGGATGTCGTCCAGCCTCCCGCGGATCTCGTCGGGCGTCGCCGGACTCAGTCTGAAGGTCGCCGCCACGACGACCTCCGGAAAGGCGTCGGCGTCGGTCGCGTGCTTGAACCGGCTGTCGCGATAGCCGAGCCCCAGGCCGGCGGCGTCCTGACGGGTCTCGGTCCCGTCGGCGTTCATCACCAGGGCGTCCACGAGGACGGCCCGGACGTCCGACTCGTGGGCACCCGCGTTCGCCCAGACCGCGCCCCCGACGGTGCCGGGGATGGCCAGTCCGAACTCGAGCCCGGACAGGCCCGCGCCCTGGGTCACGGTCGCCGCCCGGGCCATCGGCACGCCGGCCTCGGCGATGAACAGGTCGTCGCGGATGTCGGTCCCTTCGGCGCGGACCTGGATGACGACCCCCCGGACGCCGGAGTCGGCGATGACGATGTCGCTCCCCCGGCCGAGGACGACGTGGGCGATCCCGCGCGTCCGGACGAACTTGACCAGCGCTCGCAGCTCGAACGCGTTGTGGGCGACCGCGAACAGGTCGGCCGGGCCCCCGACCCGTATCGTGGTGAACCGGGCGAGCGGCTCGTCGCGCGAGGTCTTCACCCCGAGCCGACGCTGGATCTCGGTCCCGAGCGCGATCGGATCGAAGGTCGTCGTCGCGCTCATGAGGTCGCCTGGCGTGAGCGCCGATCGACCGTCTCCCGATCCGGCAACGGTCGGCGCCGTGCGGCGGCCATCACCAGCTCGGCCACGGCCGCCGCGGCGCCCGGCCGTCCGAGGGCGCGCGAGGCCGCCGCCATCCTGGCATGCGCCTGCGGATCGTCGAGCAGAGCGGCGGCGTCGAGCAGAGCAGCGGCGTCGAACGCCTCGTCCGCGACCAGTCGCCCGGCGCCGGACTCGACCAGTCGCCGGGCGTTGGCGCGCTGATGACCTGCCGCGTGCGGATAGGGCACGACGATGAGCGGCTTGCCCAACGCGGTCGCCTCGGCCAGGGTCGAGCTTCCGGCCCGTCCGACGATCAGATCGGCCGCGACCAGCGCGTCGGTCATCTCGGCGCCGAGGAACGGGTAGGGGCGGTAGCGATCGCGCCGCTCCGCCGGGAGCGCTTCGCGATCCGACAGCGCGTCGGCATAGCCCGCGTCACCGGTCACGTGAACGACATGGACCCGCTCGACCAGTCGAGGGAGCGCCTCGGCCACCGCCCCGTTGAACCGGCGGACCGCCTGCGATCCACCGAAGACGAGCAGCAGTCGACCGCCCGGCGGGACCCCGAACCTGGCCCGTGCCACGTCCGGATCGACCGCGCCGAACTCACGGATCGGCGTCCCGGTCAGGTAGCAACGCGCTTCCGGGACGGCCAATGCCACGCCCGTCTCGGGAAAGGCGGTCGCCACGACCGATGCCAGGCGGGCGACGGCCCGAACGCTCCGGCCTGGGACGACGTTGCCCTCCCACAGGACCGATGGGATGCCCAGCGGCCGGGCCGCCAGGAGGATCGGGATCGCGACGTAGCCGCCGGTCGTGAAGATCGCCGCCGGTCGATGGCGGGCGAGGATCAGCGCGGCCTGGGGCACCGACAGGGCCAGCCGGATGGGGTCGAGGAGCAGGTGGATCGAGCGCTCGGTCGAGCGCAGGGAGCGCAGGACGAGGCGGCGAATGGGGATGCCGGCGGCGCGCACGATCGACCCCTCGAGGCCACGCCGTCCGCCGATCCAGAACAGCTCAGCCTCAGGGTCGCTGGCGCGGAGTGACCGGGCGACGGCCAGAGCCGGGTAGATGTGCCCGCCCGTTCCGCCGCCCGCGATCAGCAGACGCATCGTTCCATGTGCCTCGTTCTACGGTCTCACGTGAGATCGACAGGAGGATCCCGACCGCGGCCAGGCTGATCGTCAGCGACGATCCGCCCGCGCTGATGAAGGGAAGGGTGATCCCGGTGATCGGGAAGAGCGCCACGACGACACCGATGTTGATGAACGCCTGGACGCACAGCCAGATGGTGATCCCGGCGGCCAGCAGGGCCCCGAACGTGTCGGGCGCCGACAGGGCGACCCGGATCCCCTGGTAGGCCAGGATGACGAACAGGCCGACGACCAGGCCGGCGCCGAGCAGCCCGAACTCCTCGCCGATGACGGCGAAGATGAAGTCGTTGCTGGCGTTCGGCAGGAACAGCCCGCCGGCTCCCCGGCTCTGACCGAGGCCGAGTCCGAACAGGCCGCCCGAGCCGAGCGCCATCAGCCCCTGGACGGAGTGGAACCCGATCGTGTCGGGGTAGGCCCATGGATCGATCCAGGCCCGGATCCGCTCAAGCTGGTAGCCGTGCAGGGCGAACAGCACGATCCCGACCAAGCCGCTCACCAGGAGCACTCCGAAGTGGACCACGCTCGCGCCGGCCAGCAGGAACATCGTCAGCCCGGTCACGGCCAGGACCATCGACGTTCCGAGGTCGGGCTCCTTCAGGACGAGCGCGACGATCGGCAGGAAGACGATCAGGAATGGGACCGTCCCGCTCAACAGGCCGCCGACCTTCTCGCCTCGCTTGGCCAGCCAGTGGGCCAGGTAGATGACCAGCGCGAGCTTGGCGAACTCGGCCGGATGGACGGCCGGCAAGGGACCGACCTTCAGCCAGCGGGCGGACCCCCCGACGGTCTGACCCAGGCTGTCACTGAAGACGAGCACGAGGAGGACGATCGCGACCAGGTAGAGCGGGATCGATACCAGTCGGAGACGCCGGTAGTCGACCCGGGTCATCGCCAGCATCGCGATGAGGCCGGCCACTCCCCAGGCCACCTGCGGCCCGACCGTCCCGAAGACGTCGCCGTCCTGGGCGTACTGCTTCATCGCCGACGACGAGAAGACCATCAGGATGCCGATCGCCGACATGGCGATGACAGTCACCAGGATGATGTAGTCCGGCTGATGGGTCTCCCGCCGGAGGACCTTGGGTACGCCGCCGGTCGCCGGTCGCGGTCGGACCCGGCTGCGAACGGCAGTGGTCGGAGCGGTCATCGGATGCCCTCCTCGGCGAGGGTCGCCACGGCGGCCCGGAAGGCCCGCCCACGCGCTTCGTAATCGACGAACATGTCGAAGCTGGCGGCCGCCGGGCTGAGCAGGACGGTCGGCCGGGTCGCTCCGGCGTCGATGGTCGGCGTCGAGCCGTCGGGTCCAGCGCCAGCGTCGCGCAGCTCGGCGGCGATCGCGGCGGCTAGCCGGACGGCGCCCTCGAGCGTGGCGGCGCGTTCGGTTCGGGCAAGGCCGGCCGTCCGGAAGCGCCGCTCGAGATCCGGGCCGCTCTCGCCGATGAGCACCGCCGCGGCCGCTCGCTCGGCGACGACCGGGCCGAGCCCGGCCAGGTCGATGTCCTTGTCGCGCCCGCCGGCGATCAGGACGATCGGTGGATCGAATGCCCGCAACGCCGCGATGACCGCGTCCGGCTGGGTCCCCTGCGAGTCGTTCACGAAGCGGATCCCGTCGATCGTCGCGACATCCTCGAGTCGGTGCTCCACGCCGCGGAAGGCCGCGGCGGCAGTCCGGATCGCGCCGACGTCGACGCCGAACAGCAGGGCGACCGCGACGGCGGCCATCGCGTTGGAGACGTTGTGGCGACCGGGCACGGCCAGCTCGGAGATCGGCAGGATCCGCCGGTCGACGCCGTTCGCCGCCGTGTTGCCCTCACCGGCCCGCGCCAGCCGGGGCAGGCGGTCGGCCACGATCCAGCCGTCGACCAGGCCGAGCCCACCGATCGCCGGTCGGTCGAGCCGGTATGGGACGACCGTCGCCCCGCCGCCGAGCCCGGCATAGCCGGCGACGACGGGATCGTCGAGATTAAGCACGAGGGCTCCATCCGGGTCGACCTGCTCGGCGAACCGGCGCTTGACCGCGCGATAGGCCGCCAGGCTGCCGTGCCGGTCCAGGTGATCCGAGGTCACGTTGGTGAAGACCGCCACGGTCGTCCCCCGGGACAGGGTCGGAAGTTGGAGCTCGGACAGCTCGATGACCACCCGGTCGTCCGAGCGCAGGTCGAGCAACCGCTCGACGAGGGGTCGCCCGATGTTCCCGCCGAGAACGGACCGCTGGGTCGGGTCGGCCGCGAGGAGGGCATGGGCCAGGGCAGATGTCGTCGTCTTGCCCTTCGTGCCGGTCACTCCGACCGTCGCCGCCGGGCACAGCCGCAGGAACAGGTCCGGCTCGGACACGATCGCCGGGGCCGTCCGGTCGCCCGCGGCCCGGGCCGCCGCGACCGCCGTCAATGCGGCCCGCAGGCGGGGCTCGGTCGTCGGGTAGTCGGGGTTGATCGACGGCGAGGTCGCGATGAGGGCCATCCCGCGGAGCGCCTCGGTCGGGTCGGCGTCCGGCCCGGTCACGAGTCGCACGGCCCGACCGTCGAGCTGGGCCAAGGCGTCGCCCAGGGCGTCGGCGGGGCGCACGTCGTAGGCCGTCACCCGCGCCCCGGCGTCGACCAGGAAGCGGGTCAGGGCGATCCCGCTCCGGGCCAGGCCGAGGACCGCGATGGGGCGACCGGAGAGCGCCCCGGCCCGGATCCCATCGAGGGTCAGGGCGTCCGGCTCGAGGGTCGATCCGGGCGCGGTCGGCGGCGGCGTCATCGTCATCATGCCAGCGAGTTGATCGAGGCCATGAACAGGGTCACTCCGAGCAGGCCGGCCAGGACCGCCACGATCCAGAACCGGACGGTGATCTTCTCCTCATCCCAGCCGAGCAGCTCGAAGTGATGATGGATCGGCGACATCCGGAAGATCCGCTTGCCGCCGGAGGCCTTGAAGTAGGCGACCTGGATGATGACCGAGCAGGTCTCGACGACGAAGACCAGGCCGATCAGCGGCAGGACCACGATCTGCCCGGTGATCAGCGCGCTGACGGCCAAGGCGGCACCTAACGACAGGGACCCGGAGTCGCCCATGATCACCTGGGCCGGGTGCACGTTGAACCACAGGAAGCCCATGATCGCGCCGATGATGATCGCGCACAGCAGGGCCAGGTTCGGCTGGTGGGGCACGTTGAGCAGGGCGATGATCATGTACGCCACGAACGAGAAGGCGAGCGTGCCGCCGGCCAGGCCGTCCAGGCCGTCGGTGATGTTGACGCCGTTGCTGGCGGCCACGATCGCGAAGGCGGCGAACAGGATGTAGAGGGCTGGCCCGATCGTCACGTCGCCGACGAACGGGACTCGGATCGCATCGATGTCGAAGTGGCGCTGGATGTAGAGCGCCGCCAGGACCGCCACGGCGACCTGCCAGACGAGCTTGCCCCGGACGCTGATCCCCTTCCCGGTCTTGGCGTTACGGTAGTCGTCGAAGGCGCCCAGCGCCCCGACGCCGAGCAGGGCGGCGAGCGGGGAGTACGTGTCCGGGGTATCGCCGCCGACCGCGCCGAGGAACAGGGCGATCGCGGCGACCACCAGGATGATCAGGATCCCGCCGCCGGTCGGCACGCCCTGCTTGATCTGGTGGCTGACCGGCCCTTCCTCGCGGATGTTCTTGCCGAAGCGGAGGTAGCGCAGCAGCCGGATGTACGGCTGCATGAGGATGACCACGATGATGAACGCCAGGAGGAGGCCCTGGATCAGTTCGACCGTGCCGATCGTCATGGCTCGAGCTCTCGGCGGAGCGCGTCGACCAGCCGGTCCAGGGCGATCCCGCGCGAGGCCTTGACCAGCACGACATCGCCCGTGCTGAGCCGCGGGCGAAGCTCGTCGAGGGCCGCCTCGGCGTCCGCCACCCGGAGGATCCGATCCGGCGCGAGGCCGGCCTCGAGCGCTCCCACGGCCAGCGCATCGGCGCTCCCTTCGGGATCGTCGCCGACCACGATCAGCAGGTCGGCCACCCGGGCCGCCGCTCGGCCGACCGCGGCGTGTCCGGCGTCGGCGTCCTCACCGAGCTCGAGCATCTCGCCGAGGACGGCGACACGTCGCCCGCGGAGCCCAGCCAGGACATCGAGCGCCGCCAGCATCGAGGCCGGCGCCGCGTTGTAGCTGTCGTCGAACACGGTCACGTCGCCCAGACGGATGAGTTCGCCCCGGTGCGCTGCCCCGCTCGCCGATCCGAGGGCGGCGGCGATCGTCGCCAGGTCGATGCCGGCGGCCAGCCCGACAGCGGCGGCCGCGAGCGCGTTGTGGACGGCGTGTCGCCCGAGCTGCGAGATCGCCACCGGCTGGCTTCCGCCCGCGGCCCGCAGGGTGAACCGCATCCCGTCGGGGCCGGCCGAACCGACCGCCTCGGCCCGGACGTCGGCGTCGTCGGCGAATCCGTAGGTCATCACTCGCGCAGCGGTCCGGTCGGCCATTCGGAGGACCCGTTCGTCGTCGGCGTTGAGGACCGCCGTGCCGTTCGCCGGGAGGCCCTCGACCAGGCGGCCCTTCTCCTGCTCGATCGCGTCGAGTGAGCCGATCCGGGAGAGGTGGACCGGCTGGACCGCGGTCACCACACCGATCCGCGGCCGCCCGATCCGGACGAGGTCGGCGATCTCCCCCTCGACGTACATCCCCATCTCGAGGACGAGCGCCGCATCCGACCGACCGAGGCGTAGGACGGTCAACGGCAGGCCGATCTCGTTGTTCTCGTTGCCCTCGCTCTTGAGCGTCTGGAACCGACTGGCCAGGACGGCCGCGACCGCCTCCTTGGTCGACGTCTTGCCGATGCTGCCGGTGATCCCGACGGTCAGCGGATCGAACCGGCGGCGCCACGACGCGGCCAGGGCATGGAGCGCGGCCAGCGGTTGGCCAACGCGGATGACGGCGACTTCGCCGAGGGCCGATCCGATCGAGCCGGGCCGACTGACGAGCAAGGCGGCGGCGCCGGCCTCGACGGCCGCAGCCAGGTGCTCGTGGCCGTCGGTCCGTTCGCCGGGCAGGGCCACGAACAGGTTGCCCGGCTCGACGCGCCGCGAATCGACCGCAGCTCCACGGATGGGACGGGACGTCGACCGCTCGACCCGACCCCCGGTGATCCGGGCGATCTCGACGTCATCGAAGGCGTCATCGAAGGTCTTGGCGCGATGGCGAGGCAGCGACGGCAGCGGCGCGTCGGTCACGGCGGCCAGTGTCCCATAGTCGCTCACGGCCCCGTCTGGGCGACCGGCTTGGGCAGGTCGAGGGTGGTCATCGCGTCGGTCGCGATGCGCCGGAACAGCTCGTACGACTCGACCGCGAGGGGCAGGTTGCCCTGGGCGATCGTCAGCGGCTTGGCCTCGTGGATGGTCACCGCGATGATCAGCTCGGGCTCGCCCCGGCCGACGTAGCCCACGAAGCTGTAGTTGTACTTGTTGGCCTTCCAGGCACCGTGGCCTCGGTTCGCCCGCGCGTCCCAGATCTGGGCCGTCCCGGTCTTGCCGCCGACGTCGTAGCCGCGGATCAGGGTCTTCTCGGCATACCACGGGACGGTGTGGACAACGTGGCTCATCAGCCCGACGAGGGTCTTGCTCAGGGCGGGCGTCATCACCTGGCCGCGACCGCCCGGCTCGCTGTCGCGGTCGCCCACGCCGAGCACGACATGGGGCGTCACGAGGGTCCCGCCGTTGGCCATCGCGGCGAAGGCGGTCGCAAGCTGGAGCTGGGTCACGGCGACACCCTGGCCGAACGACCCGTTGGCCACGTCGACCTGGCTCCAGTGCTTGAGAGCTGGATCGCGGACGAGCCCGGCCGCCTCACCGGCGACGTCGATGCCGGTCTTTCGACCGAACCCGAGGCGGGCCCACGCCCCGACCAGGATCGAGGCCGACCGGGCGGTCGACTTGCCCAGGGCCAGGGCGATCTTGGCCGCCCCGACGTTGCGCGAGTAGGCGACGATGTCGCGGGCCTCCATGTAGCCCAACGCGCGGCGGTCGGCATCGTAGATCCGGTTCTGCCCGTGGTCGAGCGACAGTGAGCCGGAGTCGAGGATGCGGTCAGACAGCTTGAGCGTGCCCTGCTCGAGGCCGGCCATGGCGGTGACCATCTTGAACACCGAGCCGGGCTCATAGACCTGCGACACGATCGGGTCGATGAACACGGATGGATCCTGCGTGGCGATCGCCCGATAGTCGTTGGCGTCGTAGGACGGGTAGCTGGCCATCGACAGGATCGCTCCGGTCTTCGGGTCCATGACCACGGCCGACACGCTGACGGCCTGGTCGGCGGTGTAGGCGGCCAGGACCTCCTGCTCGATGGCGAGCTGCAGGTCGGTGTCGATGGTCAGGCGGATGTCCGCGCCGGCCACGCCCGGGCTGATGACCTGGGCGGAGTCGGTGATCGGCTGGCCGACGACGTCGCGCTCGGCCAGCAATTCGCGCGGCGTCCCGGCGAGCTCCGCCTGGTAGCGCTCCTCGACGCCGTACTGGCCCTGGCCGTCGCGATTCACGAAGCCGAGGAGGTGCGCCGCCAGGGTCGTCCCAGCGGCGCCTCCGGCCTGCGGGTAGACCCGCACCGCCTCGGGCTCGATGCTGATCGCCTTGAGGCGCCCGTCGGCGACCGCCTCGCGGATGCGCTCGGCGGTCGCCTGTTCGAGGCCGCGGGCGAGGATGACGTAGGCCTTGTCGGTGGTGATCTTGTCGACCAGCGCGCGTGCGGCGGCGTCGTCGAGTCCCAGGATGCTGGCCAGGGTCGTCCCGAATCCCTGTCGCTCGTTGACCTTCAGCTGATCCGGCGAGGCCGCCACGAGATAGCGCTCGACCGTCGTCGCCAGGACGACCGTCCCGGTCCGGTCATAGACCGTGCCACGCTTGACGGCCTCCTCGAAGTGGACCGTCGTCTGCCGCTGTGCCTTGGCCGCCAGCTGATCGTGCTCGTGGACCTGCCACCACAGAAGGCGGCTGAAGAGCGACGCGCCGACGACCAGGAACGCCACCAGGACGAACAGGAGGCGGCGGCGCGAGTCGGTCCGTCCGAGCATCGGTCGATCGGCTAGCGAACGGGCACGACGAGAGGCTCGGCCAGCTGGTCGAGTCCGAGGTCGATGGCCTGCTTGCGGATGGCCGGCCCACGCCCGAGTCGGTTCAGATCGGCGACCAGCTCATCACGCTGCGCCTGGAGCGTCGTGCGCTGGTTCGACAGGCGGTCGATCTCATAGCCGGTCGCCGACACCCGCACGCTCTGGACGAGCGAGAAGAAGGCGAGCAGGAAGGCAAGGGCGATCCCGCCGAGCAGGATCCCGACCCGACCCGGTCGACGCCGGGCGCGGACGGCCGCTCGCGCCCGGCGGCGCTCGAGAGCGGGCGGCTCGATCGGGCGTGGGGGGAAGAAGGTCGGGCGAGACCGAGCGCCCTGGAAGACGGCCACTAGTCGCCGACCGCGAAGGTCAGCCGGCGTCCCGATACGTCGACATCCATGAACGAGAGGCCATCCCCTTCGGCCTCGCCGGCCGGTCCGCCGAACTCGTTGTCGGCGGTCGGGTCGATCCGCTCCGTCCGCTCGCGCAGCTCATGCTGACGCCGACCGTAGGCGCGCCGGCGGCTGGACTGATGACGCTTGCTCATGGGGGTCTCCTCCTTCCGTGGATGGATCGTCGAGTGCGTGGTCCGGGCTCGGTCGACCCGGTCGGGCGCCTCGGGCGCTACGCGGCGATCCGTTCGGCGGCCCGCAGTCGAGCACTGCGGGCACGCGGGTTGGCGGCCAGCTCGGCCGGACCGGCGGTCAGGGACTTGGTCAGGAGGCGCAGACGCGGCGTACGCCCGCAGACGCAGACCGGCACCGACGGTGGGCAGATACAGCCCTTCCTCTCGGCATCGAGGAAGCGCTTGACGATGCGGTCCTCGAGCGAGTGATAGCTCAGCACGACGAGTCGCCCGCCCGGGCGAAGGAGGTCGACCGCTGCGGCCAGGCCGACGGCCAGGGCGTCGAGCTCGGCGTTGACCGCGATCCGAAGTGCCTGGAAGACCCGCGTGGCGGGATGGATCCGGCGACGGCCCGGCGCTCCAGGCGCGACCCGCTCGATCAGCTCGGCGAGGTCCTCGGATGTCTCGATCGGGGCGGTCCGGCGTGCTTCGACGATGGCCCGGGCGACCCGGCCCGCCTGGGGCTCCTCGCCATAGCGCCGGAACAGGGCGGCCAGCTCCCTGGCGTCGAGGGTCGCGAGGAGCTCGGATGCGGGCACGCCCGCGCTCGGGTCGAAACGCATGTCGAGCGGCCCACCGGCCCGGATGCCGAACCCACGCCCGGTGTCGGCCAGCTGGAAGCTCGACAGGCCGAGGTCGAACAGGAGACCGTCGACCGCGGCGAAGCCGGCCGCCGGAGCGACCGTCTCGAGCTCCCGGAAGTTCGCCTGGCGCAGGACCAGCCGATCGCCGAACCGGGCGGCGAGGCGGTCCCGCACTCTGGCGATGGCCGCCCCGTCGGCGTCGAGACCGAGGAGGCGGCCATCAGGATCTGTCGCTCCCAGGATCCGCTCGGTGTGCCCACCGCCGCCGAGCGTGGTATCGATCTGAAGGCTGCCAGAAGCCGGCGCGAGTAGCGTCAAGACCTCCTCTGCCAGCACCGGAAGGTGCCCTTCCTTCATCTCGTTCTCCCGTTCGACTGCGGATCCCGAACGGACCCTGGAAGCGCATGTGGTGGGGGCCGATCGCGGCCCGAGGGTTGTCCGATCCGGTCTCAGATCCCGAGGCCGGTGAGGTGAGCGGCGAGGGCATCGGGTGCCGCCATCGCCTTGCGGTAGTCGTCCCAGGCGGTCGGCGCCCAGATCTCGGCGTGGTCGCGGGCGCCGACGATCACGGCGTCTCCGGCCAGGCCGAGCAGATCGCGCAGCGAGGCCGGCACGACGATCCGGCCCTGCCGGTCGAGCTCGACCTCATAGGCGCTGGCGAACAGGGCCCGGCTGAACGTCCGGGCCGCTGCATCGGCGATGCCCAGACCGCCGACCTTGCCGGCAAGGGCCTCGAACTCGGCCTTCGGAAAGATCGCCAGGCAGGCGTCGACCCAGCGGGCCAGGTAGGCCCCGCCGTCGAGCTGCAGGCGGAACTTCGCGGGGACGGCGATCCGTCCCTTGTCGTCCACCGAGTGCCGGTACTCGCCGGTGAACACCTGTCGGACTTACCCCTAGCGCTGTCGGATCGCCCCGGTCGGGTCTTGAGGGGGCGGCTGGTGAGCGGGCGGCTGGGTCGCTGGGTCTCGGGCGGCGGTGTGGCTGGGTCGAAGCGGGTGCCGATGGTGTGGTACTGCTCCCCACTTGACACCACTTCGTGCCACTTCGCCGCATTCTACATGACGAAGCCGCCACGTCAAGGCTGCCAACGCACGAATGCCGGGATATCGCCGACTGGTGGCTGGACGGACTGGGCGGGACCGACAGTCGGCCGGTGGTGGTCACCTGACGACCTCGCGAGCCGACGCTGGAGCTCCGGGCGACGTGTCCGGATGGCTGGCGACCAGGGCGCGCCACCCGGCCGAGACGACGGAACGTCGCGCGACCGGCCTGGGCGACTGGCCTGGTCGACGGCGAGAGTGCGCCGCGACCGCCGTCGCGGACTGCCATCGGGCCCGGGGCGGATCAGGACTCGGGCAGCGGGACCCTGATCTTGTCGCCGACGTGGAGCAGGCTCGGGTCCTTGATGTCCGGATTGGCGGCCTTCAGGGCGACGATGGTGATGCCGAACCGCTTCGCGATCGCGGTCAGGTTATCGCCCGACTGGATCCGGTAGATGTAACAGCGATCGAGGTCGGGGCATGGCTTGAGGCCGGCGAAGGCCGGCGGCAGCGAGGCACTCGGAGTCGGCGATGCGGTCGGCGAGGGCGAGGGACTGGCGGTCGGTATCGGGGACGGGCTAGGTGACGGGCTCGTGCTGGCCGACGCGCTCGAGCTGGCCGGCGCTCCGTCCGTCGGGCTGGCGATCACCGTGGACGCCGCCCCGTCCGGGCTGACGACCGCACCCGCGCTCGGCCCCGCCGACGGCAGGGCGATGCCGCCCCGCAACGAGGTGAAGGCGAACGCGACGACAAGCGCCCCGACGAGGATCACGCTGGCCACGACGACCGGCCGAGAGCGCGATCCGGCGCGCCTGGCGCCACTGCGCCGACTGCTCCTGACGACCGGCGCGACCGGCACGATCGGCCGGGCTGCCGGCTCGCCGGGCAACGGGACGACGGCTCCCGCCGCTGTCGACTCGGAACCTGGGACGACCGGGACCCCGGCCGTCGGATCCGTCGTCGAGATGGCCGCAACCGCGATCGGCACGACCGGCGCGGGGCGGCTCGCCCGTCCGCTCGCGCCGCGCGGCGACCCCATCGCCCGGACGAACCGCGGGCAGTCGACGTGGCCCGCGTCGAAGCAGACGAGGCGTTGCTGCCCGAGCGAGACCGACGCCGGTGGCACGGAGGCGGCACACCGATTGGCGGTGCTCGGAACGTCCACCTCGGGCCCGACTGCCCGGAGCTGAGTCGGGCCGGAGGCTTCGGACCCGGCGGATCCGCCAGGCGTCCCGCCGACTTCCGCTGCGTTGCCGACCGGGCTGCCGATCGAACCGCTCGGTGCAGCCTCGGCGCTAGCGGCGATCATCAGCAGCGGGCAGCGGATGCGCTCCGTCGATGGATCGACGGCGGGTCGGGCCGCGGGTCGGGCGGCGGCCTCGGTCGGGTCGGCCACGGAATCTCCTGGAGCCTGTGCGCTCGCCGGCGCGTCCCCGACGACGGCGGGAGTCTAGTACCTTTCGCCCGTTGCCGGGGCTTGCACCTCGGTGCTAGGCTCCGCCACCGACGGTCGGACTCGACCGCCTGCACGTTTCGAGGACCTGTCAGCTCGATGGCCATCCAGCTGCCGATCGCACTGCCCGAGCGCGACGCCT
The DNA here is from genome assembly GCA_038325875.1 of Candidatus Limnocylindrales bacterium. Classification (GTDB taxonomy): domain Bacteria; phylum Chloroflexota; class Limnocylindria; order Limnocylindrales; family CSP1-4; genus Chersky-267. The sequence continues at coordinate 24,575 of JBBQJL010000001.1, read as the reverse complement.
ACCACCTCGCGGAGGCTCGGATCAAGCGCTGCACCTACCGCCGGCTGATCGCGGTGGACGCCGCCCAGGAACGGATGTACGAGGTTGAGTGCCTCTTCCCGGAGCGCCAACTGCCGTTGCCCCTCGGCGACCTCGACTCGGCCACGCCGATCTGCAACGCCTGTACGGCGGCTCACATCTTCCGACCCGACGAGGACTGACCAGGCTCGTCCCGAGTCGATCGCACCCGGTCGGGGCTGAGCGTCAGCGAGGCGGCCTGTAAGCCGAGTTCTGTCCCGCGATCGCTCGCGAGGACGGTCATCCATCTCGACCGCCGGTCGCCCGGCGGTTCATGCGGCCGACCCGAGGGCTGGGCAGCGCACCTCTCCCCCGCCATCGCCTTGCGGCGGCGCCGGGTTGCGCCCTCCTATTTGGCCTTGCTCCGGGTAGAGTTTGCCGCGTTTCACCCCGACGGCCGAAGCCGCCGGACTCGTCTCTGTGGCACTGGTCCTCGCCTCACGGCGGACGGGCGTTACCCGCTACCCTGCGCTGGGGAGCTCGGACTTTCCTCGAACCGTGTCGGACGAACCGACCCGGCGCGCGACCGTCCGGCCACCTCGCTGACCGGACGATGATACCGCCCGGCGCGCCCGCTCCGGCCAGACCCTTCCGACCGCGACTCGCGTCGTCGCCCCGTCACTCGGCCGTCAGCTCGGGGGACGCCTGACCACCGACGCCGGACCCCCGGCCAGGGCCCGGTCGATCGCCTCGTTGCAAAGGGCGTCGGCCGCGCTGTTCTGCGCCCGCGGCACGTGGACGGCCGCCCATCGACGGAATCCGACGAGGTACCGTCGGACCTCGGCATGGAGCGGTTGGAGCTTGGCGTCCTTGACCCGCCAACGCCCATGGACCTGCTCGACGATCAGCTTGGAATCGAGCATCAGGTGGACGTCGCTCGCCCCGAGCTCGACCGCCAGACCGAGCGCCCGGACGACCGCGGTGTACTCGGCGACATTGTTGGTCTGGACCCCGAGGTAATCCGAGATCGTGGCCAGCGGCGACGCGAGCGGATCGCGCGAACCGGGCAGGTCCGCGTCGATCAGGACTGCCCCCGCCGATGCAGGCCCGGGGTTGGACCGGGCGGCGCCATCGGTCCGGATGATCAGGCGCAGCCCCGGGCCGAGCCCGACGACCGGGCCGGCCGTCGACCGCGGATCCGTCGGCGGTCGCGCTGCCATCGACGCCCTCGCCTCGTCGACGACCCGGTCATCGGTCGCCGCTCCCGGATCGTCGTGGGGGAGGTCCTGGGGCGTCGGCCAGAAGGTCGGATCGGGCTCCCGCTCGCCTCGGTTCAGCTGTCGGCTCCGTCCGCGCCGCCGCCCACGTCCGCGCCCGGCGTCGTATCCGATGGAGCCGCCGCCGAGCCTCCCGACAGCACGGGCAGGCTCTCCCCTGCGCGCGAGCCCGACCCCTTCCCGGACCGGTCGCCGCGGAGCTTCCGCCAGACGATCTGGATCGGGTCGTAGTAGCGGTCGGCGACCCGCTCCTTGAGCGGGATGATCGCGTTGTCGGTGATCCGGATGTGCTCGGGGCAGACCTCGGTGCAGCACTTGGTGATGTTGCAGTAGCCGACCCCACCATCCTTGAGGTCGGCGGTCCGGTCGGCCTGGTCGATCGGGTGCATCTCGAGACCGGCCGTCCGGACGAGATAGCGCGGGCCCATGAACGGCCGCTCCGTCTCGTGGTTGCGCAGGACATGGCAGACGTCCTGGCACAGGAAGCACTCGATGCACTTGCGGAATTCCTGGACCCGCTCGATATCCTCCTGCTGCCAGCGCCAGTCGGCCTGGGGCGAGTCCGTCGGCGGGCTGAACGGCACGATCCGCTTGTTCACCTCGTAGTTCCACGACACGTCGGTGACCAGGTCACGGACGAGTGGGAAGGTCCGCAGGGGCTCGACAGTGATCGTCTCGGTCGGTTCGAAGTCCGACATCCGGGTCTTGCAGGCGAGGCTCGGCTTGCCGTTGATCTCGCAGCCGCACGAGCCACACTTGGCGGCCTTGCAGTTCCAGCGCACCGCCAGGTCGGACGCCTCGTTGGCCTGGATCCAGTGGAGCGCATCGAGGACGACCATCCCCTCCTCGACCGGAACCTCGAAGGCGACGTACTCGCCCTCGGACTGGGGGGTCCCGCGGAACACGCTCAGGTGAGCTGATGGCATCGGATCAGCCTGCCTTGATCAGCTGGCGGAGCTCGTCCGGCAACGCCGGCAACGGCGACGTGGCGACCTTCATCTTGTCGCCATCGCGCCGGACGACGCTGTTCTTCCGACCCCACGCCGGGGACAGTTCGGGATGATCCAGACGGCTATGCGCGCCGCGGCTCTCGGTCCGCTGGCGCGCGCTCCGGGCGATCGCCTCAGACACGATGAGCATGTTGCGCAGCTCGTAGACCAGGCCCCAGCCCGGGTTGTAGATCCGGCCGCCCGACACTCGGACCGACGGCCAACGGGCGTGCAGCCCAGCCAGCCGACCGATCGCCTCGTGCAGGTCGGCTTCGATCCGGAAGATCCCGACCAGTGACTGCATGGTGGCCTGGAGCTCCTCGTGCAGGCGATGCGGATCCTGGCCAGGTTCGGCGGCGAACGGCGCCGCGAGCTCGTCCATCGCGGCTCGGATCTGGACCGGATCGACCTGCGGGACCTCGTCCATCGTCGCCGCCTCGGCCGCGGCGGCGGCGCCTGTCCGGCGTCCGAACACGAGCAGATCGGACAGCGAGTTGCCGCCCAGCCGGTTCGCGCCGTGCATCCCGGCAGCGACCTCACCGGCCGCGTACAGGCCGGCTCGGGTCGTCGCGCCGGTCTCCGGGTCGACCCGGATGCCGCCCATCATGTAGTGGGTCGTCGGTCCGACCTCCATCGGTCCGGCGGTGATATCGACGTCGGCCAGCTCCTTGAACTGCTCGTACATCGAGGGCAGCTTGCGTCGGACCGTCTCCGCCGGGAGGTAGCTGATGTCGAGGAAGACCCCGCCGTGGGGCGATCCACGGCCTTCCTTGACCTCCGTGTAAATCGCCCGCGAGACGTTATCCCGGGTCGACAGCTCGGGCGGCCGCCGCGCGTCGGTCTGGCGTCCCGCGCTGAGTGCCTCGACCCAGCGGGCGGCCTCCTCGTCGGTCGCGGCATACTCGTGGCGGCGATCCTCGGGCAGGTACTTCCACATGAACCGCTCGCCGTCCCGGTTGCGCAGGATCCCGCCCTCGCCGCGGACGGCCTCGGTCACCAGCAGCCCACGAACGCCGGGCGGCCAGACCATCCCGGTCGGGTGGAACTGGACGAACTCCATGTCGATGAGATCTGCGCCGGCGAGGTACGCCAGGGCCTGGCCGTCGCCCGAGTACTCCCACGAGTTCGAGGTGATCTCGAACGCCCGACCGATCCCGCCGGTGGCCAGCACGATGGCCTTGGCCGGGAAGACGACCGGCTCGCCCGACGTCCGCCAGTAGCCGAAGGCCCCACGGACCCGATCCGTCCAGGTCATCAGATGGGTGACGGTGCACTCCATGTAGACCTTGATCCCGGCCGCGACCGCCCGGTCCTGGAGCGTCCGGATCAGCTCCAGGCCGGTCCGGTCGCCGACGTGGGCGAGCCGTGGATGGGAGTGCCCGCCGAACGGCCGCTGGAGGATCCGGCCGTCCGCGGTCCGGTCGAACACGGCACCCCACGACTCGAGCTCGCGGACCCGATCCGGTGCCTCCTGAGCGTGAAGCTCGGCCATCCGCGGGTTGTTCAGGAGCTTCCCGCCGACCATCGTGTCGCGGAAGTGGATCTGCCACGAATCGCGGTCGTCGACGTTGCGCAGTGACGCGGCCACGCCGCCCTCGGCCATGACCGTGTGCGCCTTGCCGAGGAGCGACTTGCAGACCAGGCCGACGTCCGCCCCGGCTTCCGCGGCGGCGATCGCGGCGCGCAACCCGGCCCCGCCGGCCCCGATCACGAGAACGTCGTGGGGATGCCGCTCCAGGCTGCCGCTCACAGCCGGATCGCGGGGTCGATGAACAGCCCCGTCGCCAACAGCCGGATGTACAGGTCGGCCAGGGCGACCCCCAGCAGGCTCCACGCCGCGAATCCGATGTGATGCGCGTTGAGGTCGGTCACCCGGCGCCACAGGCTGTGCTGCGTCCGCGTTCGGGCCGTGCACGAGAAGCAGTCGAGGTTGCCCCCGACGAAGTGACGGAGCGAGTTACAGGAGAACGAGAAGCCGGTCAGCAGGATGAGGTCGGTGAACAGGATCAGATTGCCCAGCCCGAACCGCCAGGTTTCGCCCGGGTGGAGGGCCAGGATCGCGTCGATCCACAGGAAGGTCAGCGGGATGAACTGGAGGTACAGGAAGATCCGGTGCTGGTTCTGGAGGTTGAACGGAAAGCGCGCCTCCATCGCGTAGCGCCGATGGGCCCGCGGCTCGCCCACCGCGCAAGCCGGCGGATCGGCGAAGTAGGACCGGTAGTAGCCACGCCGGAACGCGTAGCAGGTCGTCCGGAAGCCGAGCGGGATCCACAGGATGAAGATGGCCGGCGACAGCCAATGCGGCAGGATGCCCACCCCGATCGTCGGCGAGAAGAACGGCGATAGGTAGCCATCCGCCTCGTAGCCGACCCCGAACAGCGGACCCCACAGGAACGCCGAGAAGAACGAATAGGCGACGAACAGCGCCAGCCCGATGCCGACCAGGCTTGGGAACCGGATCCACGTGTCCCGCCGCGATGTCGAGCCGAATCCGAGCGCCGCTGTCCCGGGCGGCTTCACTGGCGTTCGCGTGACCGACATCGTGTGGGGTGCCTGCCTCCGTGTGATCGTCAGCGACAGCCGCAATTCTAGCCGAGCCGCCGCGGGCACGACCGAGCCGTCCGTTCGGCGCCGGTCGACCGTGTCTCCGCCGCCGTCGACCGGCCCCGGACCGGGCGCTCCTGTACCATCGATGACCCTGTCCCGCGTCCCCGCAACGGAGCTATCCAGGTGAAGATCCAGGAAGCCGACGCGAAGTCCCTGCTGCTCGCCCAAGGCTTGCCTGTGCCCGCCTGGGCCGTGGCGCGGACGCCGGCCGATGCCCGAGTGGCGGCCGAGAGATTCCTGGCCGACGGGGCGGACAAGGTGGTGGTCAAGGCCCAGGTCCTGGTCGGCGGGCGGGGCAAGGCCGGCGGCGTGAAGCTGGCCGGATCGGCCGACGAGGCCGAGGCTGCGGCCGCGGCGATCCTCGCCCTGACCATCAAGGACCTCCCGGTGCGCAAGGTGCTGGTCGCGGCCGGGGCCGACATCGCTCGGGAGTATTACCTCGGGGCGATCCTCGACCGGGCCTCGCGCCGGATCGTGGTCATGGCCTCGGCCGAGGGCGGCGTGGAGATCGAGGAGGTCGCCAGGGCCACGCCCGAGGCGATCCACCGAGTGGCCGCCCATCCCCTGCTCGGCCTGCTCGACTGGCAGGCCCGCCAGCTGGCCTTCGGGATCGGCCTTGGCGGACCGTTCCTGCGCGACTTCGTGGCGATCGCCCGAGGCCTGGTCGCGACGATGCTGGCCTACGACGCGGATCTGGTCGAGGTGAACCCACTGGCGATCGTGCGCGAGCCGGCGGCGGACGGTGGCGCGTCGACCGAGCGCCTGGTTTGCCTCGACGCGAAGATCACCCTCGACGATTCCGCCCTGCCCCGCCATCCCGAGCTCGAGGCCCTGCGCGACCCTGACTCGGAGGACCCGGCCGACGCCGAGGCGCGCGCGATGGGCATCGCCTTCATCCACCTCGACGGCACGATCGGCTGCATGGTCAACGGCGCCGGGCTGGCGATGACCACGATGGACCTGGTCAAGCGAGCCGGCGGCGAACCGGCCAACTTCCTCGACATCGGCGGCGGGGCTCGCTCGGACAAGGTCGCAGCCGCGATGCGGCTCATCCTGGCCGACCCCAAGGTCCGGGCGATCCTGGTCAACATCTTCGGCGGGATCACCCGCGGGGACGAGGTCGCTCGAGGCCTGATCGAGGCGCGCGCCGTCCAGGAACGTGACGTCCCGATGGTCGTCCGCATCGTCGGGACCAACGCGGAGGAGGCCGGCCGCCTGCTCACCGAGGCCCGCTTCGAGACTGCGGCCAGCCTCGACGAGGCAGCGGCCAAGGCCGTCGCCGCCGCCCAGGCGGTTGGGGCATGAGCATCCTCGTCGGGCGCGAGACCCGGCTCGTGGTCCAGGGCATCACCGGCCGGGAGGGCGAGTTCCACACCCGCCAGATGGTCGAGTACGGGACCCCGGTGGTCGCCGGAGTCACCCCGAACAAGGGCGGCCAGACGGCAGTCGACGGACGTGTCCCGGTCTTCGACACCGTCGCACAGGCGGTCGCCGCGACCGGCGCCGATACGTCCTGCATCTACGTCCCGGCCGGTGGGGCGCCGGACGCCGTGCTCGAGGCGGTCGGGGCGGGGATCGGCACGATCTTCTGCATCACCGAAGGTGTTCCCACGCTGGACATGCTCAAGGTGGTCGAGGTCGTTCGGGCGGCAGGGGCGCGGCTCATCGGGCCGAACTGCCCCGGAGCCACCTCCCCTGGCCGGGCCAAGGTCGGGATCATCCCGGGCTCGATCCATCGCGAGGGACGGGTCGGAGTCGTGTCCCGCTCCGGGACCCTGACCTATGAAGCGGTCCAGGCGATGACCGACGCGGGGCTCGGCCAGTCGACCTGCATCGGGATCGGTGGGGACCCGATCGTCGGGACGACCTTCCTCGACGTGCTCCAGCTATTCGCGGCCGACGACGAGACCGACGCGATCGTGCTCATCGGCGAGATCGGCGGGTCGGCCGAGGAAGAGGCCGCGGCATGGGCCGCCGAGCACCTCCGCGGCGTCCCGATGGCGGCCTTCATCGCCGGCCGGACGGCGCCCGAGGGCAAGCGGATGGGCCATGCCGGGGCGATCATCTCGGGCGGGTCGGGGACCGCGGCCGACAAGATCGTCGCCCTCGAGGCCGCCGGGATCCGGGTGGCCGACTCCCCCACCGAGCTTCCGGCGATCCTGCGCGCCGCCGGTTACCGCGGCTAGGGTCTCGACATGAGCGGCCTGATGGAGCTCGTCGCCGGCGACGCCCGGGCGATCCTGGTGGTCCTCTCGTCCGACGACGTGGGGGCGCTGTCGGACGTGGGTCGGTTCGCAGCCCACCTGTCGCTCGGGGCTGGGCTCGACCCGACCTGGCTGGACCTCTTCAGCGAGGCCGTCCGGTCGGTCAACGGGAGCGGAGATCCGACCGATTTCATCGACGCCCGCCGGGAGCTGGACGGGCCCGGGGAGATCGACGCCCGGACCATCGAACGGGTCGACCCGTACTGGGTGGAGACGATCGCCCGGCTGCCCGATCGAGACCTGCCGGCGGTCGCCGGGCGCTGGCTCGACCTCCTCGACGAGGAGTACGGCGAGCTGCCGCGCGAAGAGAAGCCGTGGATCCGCCAGCTGGCCGGCGAGATCGTCACGTTCTGTCGGAACGCCCAGCAGGCCCCGGACATCCTGTTCGCCTGGTCGATCTGAGCCGACGGTGGGGTCGGTCCTCGAGCTGACCGGGGTCGGTGTCCGACGCGACGGGCGGTGGATCCTCGACGGGATCGACTGGTCGGTCCGGATGGGTGAGCGCTGGGCGATCGTCGGACCGAACGGCTCAGGCAAGACCACCCTCCTCCGGGTCGCCGCGACGGATCTGTGGCCGTCGCGGGGACGGGTCGCCGTCCTGGGTGCGACGATCGGTGCGGTCGACGCCCGCAGCCTGCGTGAGCGGATCGGCTTCGTCAGCGCGGCGCTGGCCGCCGCGATCGACCCGAACCTGGTGGCCCGCGACGTGGTGATGAGCGCTCGACAGGCTGCCCTGGCCCCGTGGTGGGCGGCTTATGACGCGTCCGACGCGGCCCTCGCCGAGGCGTCTCTGGCCCGGCTCGGGATGGCCGGCTTCGGGGGCCGGACCTTCGGGTCCCTATCGTCGGGCGAACACCAGCGGGTCCTCATCGCTCGAATCCTGATGCGCCAGCCGGAGCTGCTCCTCCTGGACGAGCCGGCGGCCGGCCTCGACCTCGGCGCCCGCGAGGCCCTGGTTCAGCGGATCGGACAGCTGGCCGCCGATCCGACCGTCGGAGCGATCGCCCTGGTCACCCACCACCTCGAGGAGATCCCGGCCGGCGTGACCCACGCTCTGGTGCTGGCCGAGGGACGGACCATCGCGGCCGGGCCGCTGGACACGACCCTGACCGGGTCGATCCTGTCGCGAGCGTTCGGGCTGGCCCTCACGGTCAGCCAGGTCGATGGGCGGTTCACCGCTCGAGCGGAAGGGGGCCGCTGAGCGTCGGTCAGTAGCCGAGGGCACCCCAGGCCGGCCCACCCGGGGCCTCGATCAGCTCGACCAGGACCCCGTGGCAGGAGCGCGGATGGAGGAAGGCGACCGGCCCCTCCGCACCCTTGCGCGGCTGGGTGTCGATCAGCTCGACGCCGTCGATGGCCAGCCGGGTCAGCGTCTCGGCCAGGTCGTGGACTTCGAAGCAGACGTGGTGGAATCCCTCCCCCTTCGACTCGAGGAAGCGAGCCACGCCGGTCGTGTCGTCGGTCGGGGCGACGAGCTCGATCTTCGACTCGCCGATCGGCAGAAAGGCGATGGTGACCCGGTCGCCTGGGATCGGCAGGACCGTCTCGAGCTCGAGGCCGAGGATGTCCCGATAGAAGCCGAGTGCGGCGTCGATGTCGCGGACGACCACGGCCACGTGGTGGACCCGCCCCAGACCCGGGATATGCTCGGGCTCGGTCGCGGCGCGCCTCGCGGGCCGGACCGGCAGGGACCCATGCGTGCTCATGGCGCTGAGCGTAGCGGGTCCCGGCGGCCGGCGGTAGAGCCTACTGGCCCCCCGGATGGCCCGCCGGCCGAACAGCGCGGCGGGGCAGCCCCGGGTCGAGCCTCAGACGGTGACGAGCTCGCGGTGCTCGCCCCAGGTCGCGCGCAGGCGATCGCTGATCTCGCCGACCGTGGCGTAGGCCCGGACTGCCTCGATCAGGGCGGGCATCACGTTGGTGTCACCTGCGGCGGCGGTCGCCAGCCGATCCATGGCCGCCGCCCATGCCAGCGGGTCGCGCTCCGCACGGACGCGCTGGAGACCCTCGACCTGTCGGCGTTCGCCTTCCGGATCGATCCTCTGGAGCGGCGGCGTGGCGCCCGCCTCGTCCTGGAAGAGGTTGACCCCGACCACGACCTGATCGCCCGACTCGATCCGGCGCTGGACGAGGTAGGCCGAGTCCTGGATCCGGTGTTGCTGATAGCCGTGGTCGATCGCGGCGATCGTCCCGCCCAGGGCCTCGATCTCGTCGAGCTCGGCCCAAGCCGCCCGTTCCAGCTCGTCGGTCAGGGTCTCGACGTAGTAGGACCCGGCCAGTGGATCGGGCGTCTCGGTCACGCCCGACTCGTGGGCCAGGATCTGCTGGGTTCGGAGGGCCAGCCTGGCCGCCTCGGCGGTCGGCAGGGCGAGCGCCTCGTCACGCGAGTTCGTATGCAGGCTCTGGGCCCCGCCGAGGACCGCCGCCAGGGCCTGGACGGTCGTCCGGACCACGTTGTTGTCGATCGATCGCGCGGTCAGACTCGAGCCGGCCGTCTGGACGTGGAAGCGACACATCTGCGAGCGTGGGTTGTCCGATCCATACCGGTCCCGGACGATCTTGGCCCACATCCGACGGGCCGCCCGGAACTTGGCGACCTCCTCGAACAGCTCGCTCCAGGCGGCGAAGAAGAAGCTCAGCCGTCCAGCGAAGTCGTCGATGTCGAGACCGCGGGCGACAGCCGCGTCGCAGTAGGCGATCGCGTCGGCCAGGGTGTACGCCAGCTCCTGAACCGCGGTCGCGCCGGCCTCGCGCATGTGGTAGCCGCTGATCGAGATCGTGTTCCAGCGCGGCAGCTCCCGGGCACAGAACTCGAACACGTCGGTGACCAGCCGCATCGATGGTCGGGGCGGGTAGATGTACGTCCCGCGGGCGATGTATTCCTTGAGAATGTCGTTCTGGGTCGTCCCGCTGACGGCGGCCCGCTCCACCCCCTGGCGCTCGGCGGCGACGACGTACAGGGCGAGCAGGATCGCCGCGGTCGAGTTGATCGTCATCGAGGTGCTGACCGTGCCCAGCGGGATGTCCCGGAACAGCCGCTCCATGTCGGCCAGGCTGCTGATCGGCACCCCGACCCGGCCGACCTCGCCCTCGGCCTGGGGAGCGTCCGAGTCGTAGCCCATCTGGGTCGGCAGGTCGAACGCGACCGACAGCCCGGTCTGACCCTGCCCCAGGAGGTAGCGGAAGCGCTCGTTGGTCTCGGCCGCGGTGGCAAAACCGGCGTACTGGCGCATCGTCCAGAACCGGCTTCGGTACATCGTCGGCTGGACCCCACGGGTGAACGGGAACGCTCCCGGCAGGCCGAGCTGGAGGTCGGGATCGAAGCCGGCCAGGTCGGCAGCCGTATAGACATCGGCGATCTCGATCCCCGAGCTCGTCTGGAACCGTTCGCGACGCTCGGGCGCCGCCTGGAGCGCCTTGGCCCGCGGACCGGCACGCCAGGCGTCCCGTCTCGGGTCGGGAGCCGCGGATGCCGGCCCGGCTTCCGACGGCTCGCGGGGTTCGGTCACGTGATCACCATGAGCAGATCGCCGACCTCCACATTCTCCCCCACCGCGATGGCGATCCGCTCGACCGACCCCTCACGCGGCGCACGCAGCTCGTTCTGCATCTTCATCGCCTCGAGGACGAGGAGCTGCTGACCGGCCGTGACCGCATCGCCCGGCTTGACCGAGAGGGCCACGATCCGGCCCGGGATGATGGCGTTGATCTGGACCGGACCGCTCTTGCCGGCGACCTCGTGGCCGCGCCGGGCGCGCTCGCGCAAGCTCGCTCGCCGCTCGGACTCGATCTCCACGTCGACCCGCCAGCCGTCGACGACCACCTCGCGGATCAGCGCACCGTCGGCGTCACGCCGATGTGCGGACCCGAGGATGACCCGGGTCCGGACCTCTCCGGGGCCGTCGGGTCCCTCGACCAGCAGACCATGCTCGGGGTCGAACAGGACGAGCCGTGCGTCCAACGACTCGCCGTCGAGAAGGACCTCGCCGGAGACCGTCTCGCCGGGGCGCGACGGGGAGGGGACCCCGCCGAGGATGGCCCGGCCGGCCAGGCGCTCGACCGGTCGGAGGACGTTGGCTGCGGGAGGCGAGATCGTCATCGTCGGGTCACCGTCGACCCTGGACGAAGGGGCGGGTGCGACGCGGACGGCGCGCGGGTCGACGACGGTCGCCGGCTGGATCGGGTCCTTCCCGTCGTCGTGACCGTTGCTCCCGTCGAGTCGCCCGCCGCTCATGCCGGCCACCGGTCTGAGCTGGCGACCAGGCCCGAGGTCCGCCATTGCGCCGGCAGGCGACCGCGAGCGTGCCCGTCCGGTGACCCGGGCGAGGCGCCACCCGCCGGCGAGCCGGGACCGGCCGAAGTGGCCGACCCTTCCTGTGCGCCCTGGACGGCCGCCAGTCCTGCGGCAAGGAGACCGCGGCGCACGGCGTCGGCTCGCTGGGCCGGGCCGTCCCAGTGCTCGGGAACCCAGCCCGTCGACAGCTCGCCGGCCAGGAACGACGGGTCGCGAACGACGAAGCGGTCGAACGGAAGGGTCGTCTGGACCCCGCCGATCTCGGTCTCGTCGAGCGCCCTCCGGAGGCGGTCGATCGCCGCCGGACGGTCGCCCGCGTGGACCATCAGCTTGGCGATCAGCGGGTCGTAGTCGGGCGGGATCCGCTCCCCCGCCTCGAGGGCGGTATCGACCCGGACGCCCGGTCCGGCCGGCATCGTCCAGCGGCCGACCCGACCCGGGACGGGCGCGAACTCGCGCGCCGGGTCCTCGGCCGACAGGCGGACCTCGATGGCATGGCTGTCCGGTGTGGCCGCCCGTTCCGAGGCGACGATCGCGGCCGCCGACAGCGGTGCACCGGCGGCCAGCCAGAACTGCTCCCGGACGATGTCGAGCCCCGACACGAGCTCGGTCACGCCATGTTCGACCTGGAGCCGGGTGTTGACCTCGAGGAACCAGAAGCGGCCGGCATCGTCGTACAGGAACTCGCAGGTCGCCGCGTTCCGGAGGCCTGCGGCGGACGCGATCCGAACCGCCATCGCATGGAGCTCGCGGCGCTGGCCTTCGGTCAGTCCCGGGGCCGGAGCTTCCTCGATCAGCTTCTGGTGACGACGCTGGAGTGAGCAATCGCGCTCGCCGAGAGCCACGACCCGACCGTCGATGTCGCCCAGCAGCTGGACCTCGATGTGGCGGGCAGGCAGGATCTCCCGCTCGAGGTAGACGGATCCGTCGCCGAAGGCGGACGCGGCCTCACGCGAACCCGACACGAGCGCTCCCGGCAGCTCGTCGGCAGTGGTGACCCGGCGCATCCCGCGGCCGCCTCCACCGGCCGCCGCCTTGACCAGCAGCGGGTAGCCGACCCGGTCGGCGGCCGCGACGATCGATGCGACCTGGTCCGGACGATCGACTGGCGCCGGTTCGAGCGTGCCGGGCACGACTGGGACGCCGGCCGTCGTCGCCGTCCGGCGAGCGGCGAGCTTGTCGCCAAGTGCCGCGATCGCCCGGTGGTCCGGCCCGACGAACGCCATCCCAGCGTCCTCGACAGCCGCTGCGAACGAAGCGCGCTCGGCGAGGAATCCATAGCCGGGGTGGACCGCCTGGGCATTGACCGCCAGCGCCGCCTCGACGATGACGTCGGCGAGGAGGTAACTCTCGGTCGCCGGAGCGGGACCGATCCGGACAGCCCGGTCGGCCGCGCGGACGTGCTGGGCATGGATGTCGGAGTCGCTGTAGACCGCGATCGCCTCCATCCCCATCTCGTGGCAGGCGCGGATGATGCGCAGCGCGATCTCGCCTCGGTTGGCGACCAGCACGCGCTCGAACGGTCGTCTTTGCGTAAAGACACGATCCATGGAGTCGGCCTCAGAGTGGGATGTTGCCATGCTTCTTCCTGGGGTTCGTGTCGCGTTTGTCCGCGAGCATCTCCAACGCGGCGATCAGGCGCGGACGCGTATCGGACGGATGGATGACATCGTCGATGTAGCCGCGTGCCGCGGCAACATACGGGTTGTTGAACTCTGCCTCGTATTCGGCGATGAGTCGGGCACGTTCCGCCACGGCATCATCGGCGGCAGCGATCTGGTCCTTGAAGATGATGTTGACCGCTCCCTCGGCGCCCATCACCGCGATCTCGGCGGTCGGCCACGCGAAGTTCATGTCACCGCGGACATGTTTGCTGCTCATGACGTCGTAGGCGCCGCCGTATGCCTTGCGGGTGATCACGGTCATCTTCGGGACGGTCGCCTCGCAGTAGGCGTACAGCAACTTGGCGCCGTGCTTGATGATCCCGCCGTCCTCCTGGCCCACGCCCGGCAGGAATCCCGGCACGTCGACGAACGTGACCAGTGGGACGTTGAACGCATCGCAGGTCCGGACGAATCGGGCCGCCTTGATCGATGAGTTGATGTCGAGCGCGCCGGCCAGCACGGCAGGTTGCTGCGCGACGATCCCGACACTGCGTCCGGCAAGTCGCCCGAACCCGATGATGATGTTGGCGGCCCAGCCCGGCTGGATCTCCAGGAACTGCCCATCGTCGAAGACCCGGGTGATGACCCCGTGCATGTCGTAGGGCTTCTGCGGATCGTCCGGGACGATCGTGTCCAGCTCGATGTCGCGTCGGTCGCTCGGATCGAGCGTCGGGAAGATCGGCGCATCGGCCAGGTTGTTCTGCGGGAGGAAGCCGAAGATGCGCCGGGTCAGGTCGAGTGACTCCGCTTCGTCCTTTGCCGCCAGGTGGGCAACACCGCTGATCGTCGTGTGGGTGAGCGCGCCGCCGAGGCGCTCCGCGTCGACGTCTTCGTGGGTGACAGCCTTCACGACGTTCGGCCCGGTGACGAACATGTAGCTGGTGCCTTCGACCATCACCGTGAAGTCGGTCATCGCCGGCGAATAGACCGCTCCCCCGGCGCACGGGCCCATGATCACCGAGATCTGGGGGATCACCCCGGACGCGAGAACGTTGCGCAGGAAGATGTCGGCGTACCCGCCGAGCGACACGACGCCCTCCTGGATCCTCGCACCGCCGGAGTCATTCAGACCGATGAGCGGCGCACCGACCTTCATGGCCAGGTCCATCACCTTGCAGATCTTCTCGGCATAGGCCTCTGACAGCGAACCACCGAAGACCGTGAAGTCCTGCGAGAACACGAACACGAGGCGACCATCGATGACACCGTGTCCGGTGACCACGCCGTCACCGAGAAAATGCTGCTTGTCGAGGCCGAACTCCTTCGAGCGATGGGTGACGAACGCATCGAGCTCGACGAACGAGCCTGGGTCGAGGAGGAGGTCGAGTCGTTCGCGCGCGGTCAGCTTGCCCCAGGCGTGCTGACGTTCGATCCGGACGGGTCCGCCGCCGAGCAGCGACTCCTCGCGCATCCTGGTCAGTCGGCCGAGTCGCTCCTCGTTCGTCGCCACAGGTCCTCCTTCGCGTCGGTCATGGCGAGCGCCTGTCTTTGCGCACGGACGGCGCCCGCGCCAGGCTCCGCAACCATGATACCGGCAGCTCTCGACCCCGGAAGGGTCCTTCGGCCCGCCGAAGGCAGGCGTGCGGCCCGTGCCGTGCAGCCTGTCGATGTCCACAGAATCGGTGAACAACTCGCCCGTGGTGTGGATAAGTCAGGTGGTTGCACACGACGGAGTGGAGTAGGATGTGCGCCCGCAGCAGCGCCGGATATCGGGCGCGCCGATCGACTGGACTCGAGTATCGAGGTGATGCCCCGGTGACGAATGTGATCGCGATCGCCAACCAGAAGGGCGGCGTGGGCAAGACGACCACCGCCATCAACCTGGCGGGTGCACTCGCCGAGCAGGGGTTCCGCGTCCTGTGCGTCGACATGGATCCGCAGGCGAACCTGACCGTCGGCCTCGGGATCAACCTGGGTACGGTCGATCGCTCGATGGCCGACGTCCTCGCCGATTCGCGTGCGACGATGGCCGAGATCATCATCCCGACCCAGACCACCGGCATCGACGTCGCACCGTCAACGCTCGAGTTGGCGTCGACCGAGGTCGAGCTGTTCAGCGCGATCGGACGCGAGCATGCCTTGCGCGAGGCACTCGAAGGATGGTCGGACGACCACTACGACTTCGTCATCGTCGACTGCCCGCCGACGCTCGGGTTGCTGACGATCAACGGATTGGTCGCTGCCCGCAGCGTGATCATCCCGGTCCAGACTCAGTACTACGCGTTGAAGGGCCTGACCGCGCTGGTCAAGGTCATCAATACCATCCGGGCGAAGCTCAACCGTGATCTGCGGATCCTCGGTCTGCTCCCGACGTTTTACGACGGTCGAACGATCCTCGGGCGCGAGATGCTCGATGAGCTGCGCGAGATCGGCGACCACCACGTCTTCAACAGCATCGTTCGCAACACCGTCAAGTTGGGCGAAGCGCCGTTGACCGGCCGGCCGATCACCAGCTACGCCGGAAACTCTGATGCGGCGCGGATCTATCGCGAGCTCGCTCGAGAGGTGATCGACCTTGGCTAGACCGGACTTCCGTGCACAGGTCGGTCGACGTTTGTCCGAGGAACGCGAGCTGGGCCCGCAGGTCCTCAGCCTGCTGTCGGCTGAGACGTCGTCGAAGACGCTCGGCATCCGCCACATCCCGGTCGGTCGGATCGATCCGAACCCCGATCAGCCGCGGACGCGTTTCGAACAGTCAGCACTCGATGAGCTGGCCGCGTCGGTCAAGGAACACGGCGTTCTCCAGCCCGTCCTCGTCCGCCCCATCGGCGAGAGCAATCGCTATCAGCTGGTCGCCGGCGAACGACGCTGGCGTGCCGCCACGGCCGCCGGTCTGGCCACGATCCCTGCCCTGATCGAAGAGCTCGACGACGACACTGCCCTCGAGATCGCGATCATCGAGAACCTCCAGCGCGAGGATCTGTCGCCGCTCGAGGAGGCGGTGATGTACGACCGGATGGTCAAGGAGCACGGCTATAGCATCCGTCGCCTGGCCCAGAAACTCGGCAAGGACAAGGGCTACCTGGAGAACCGCCTTCGACTGGCGGATGCACCGCCCGAGATCCAGGAACTGGTGTCCGTGCGCAAAGACACGATCTCGCACGCCTACGAACTGCTCAAGGTCGAGGACCCCAAGAAGCGCCGCCGGTTGGCCGAGCAGGTCGCCCGGGGCGAGCTGACCCTGGTCAAGCTGCGCGAGCGAGTCGAGGGTGCACGCCGTCCACGCCGAACGAACGCGGTCGCCGAGCCGGACGATTCCGCGACTGGATCGGCCGACACGGTCGAGCCGGCCGCAATGAGGGCGACGACCGAGCCCGACGCCGCAGCCTGGGGTGGCCGCGGGGTCACCCTGAGCGACGACTCGCTGGTCAACGCCAAGCAGCAGCTGGCCGATGCCGTCGAGGATCTCGTCGGGGTGCTCCGGGCGCCGGATGTCCTCGGATCGATCGCGTCGGTCGATCGGGCCAACCTGGCCAAATACCTCACCATCGCCAAGCTTCGACTCGAGAACGCCATCGCGCTGGTCAGGAGCGGCGACCAGGAGTAGGCCCGCGGACCCGCGGCGTACCCACTCCCTAGAGCAGGCCCAGCTCCGCGAACCCGACCGCCCAGCCGGCGGCCAGCAGCGCGATCGAGATCGCTCCGGCTTCCCAGCCGCGCTCTCGACGCTGCGTGGACCGGTCCCCCATCAGCTTGACGCCGACCACGGCGAGGATCACTCCAAGGCCGACGAGCAGCCACGCTCCGACCCCCGCCCGGATCGCGGCGAGCGATCCTGCGACGCCGATCGCGACGACCGCAAGGAGGACCGCCGCGACCGCCCGAGCGCGGCGCGGGCCAAGCCGGACGACCGCAGTGGTGAGGCCGGCGGCGCGGTCGCGCTCGACATCGACGAGGCCGTTCAGGAGGGCGACGGCGCCGCCCGCCGCGATCCCCAGGGGGATGAGGACGACGAACGCGACCGGCACCCGTCCGACGGCGCCGACCCAGGCGTACACCGGCAGCAGTGGCAGCCCGATCGCGAAGGGGAGCCACGACCAGGCGGTCCCCTTCAGGCGCAGGTCGTAGGCGTACCCGGCGAGCACCCCCGCCACGGCCACCCCGAGCGTCCACGGTCCGGCGACGAGCGATAGCCCGAGGCCGACCAGCAGGCTCCCGACGGCAAGCGCGACGGCTGTCCCTCGCCCGACCACGCCCCGGGGGAGCGGCTTGCCCGGCTTGTGTCCCCGATCCCGCTCCGCGTCGGCCAGGTCGTTGAGCGTCCCGATCGATATCTGGAGGCTGACCATGGCGATGCCAAGGAGAGCCGCCCGGGACGCGGTCGCGCCGGCCACCAGGGCGAGGACGGCTGTGCTCAGGCCGTCGAGCAGCGATGGGAACGGATGGCCCAGCCGGATGAGCCCGTCGAGTCGGTCAAACGAGCCCGGCGGGGCCGACCCGGGACGGACACCGGGCGGGGCCGGATCAGACGTAGACGAGATCCTCGAAGTTCTCGACGAGGTATTCGATGAGGTGATCGCGCCCATCAGGCGTCTCGCGCCGGATCCCGGCGACAAGACAGTACAGGCTGATCGACGGGATCATCACCCGGCCCTGGGCGTCGCGGCCGAAGGTGGCCGGAGGTCCGCCTCCCGCGGCATAGACCCGCTCGAGGGAGCGATCGTCGATGCCGGTCGCCGTCCGGAAGTCGGCCAGGACTCGGACGACCCCGTGTCGCTTCGCGATGTCGCGCATCAGCTCGGAAGCCCAGGCGTCGATCTGCGCGTCGTCCTGCTCAGTGAGCCGGGTCCGGTATTCGGCTGGATCGGCGGCCAGTCCGGTCGCTCCCACGGGTCCTCCTCGAGACGTTCGGTCGGTCGGAAGTATCGCAGGTTCAGTCGTCGCTCGGCGACCCAGCGGCGGATGGTCGGACCGGCCGGGCTCCCTCCGGCCAGTCGTTGAAGACCTCCGTCAGGCGATACCACCGGCTGCCGACCGGAGGCGGCGTCGGGTCGGGGTAGCCGCCGACCAGCTCGTGCAGGGCTACCCAGGCCCGGGTGGTGAGCTCGTCCACAGCGGCGCGCGTCGGACGGCCGGATGTCTCGATCGGCTCGCCGATCCGCACCCGCATCCGCCGCCCGAAGGCCAGCCAGCTCGTGCCGTTGATCGCCACCGGGACCAGCGGGACGCCCGAGCGAATGGCGAAGAACGCGGCACCTTCGTTGAGCTCGAGGAGCTCCCCTTCCCCGACATGGATCCGACCCTCACCCGCGATGGCCAGCACGCCCCCGGCGGCGAGGACCGCCTCGACCTTCCGGGCGGCCTCCTTGAGATCGCTCTTGGCGGGCTTGAACGGGACGGCGGTCCCCGTCCACAGCATCAGCCGGTTCCGCCCGCCGTGCGCCATGTCCTCCTCCTTCGGACCGAAGAAGAACAGGCGGGGCCGCCACGGCAGGGTGGCCATCAGCACGAACGGGTCCACCCAGCTCTGGTGGTTGAAGCAGATCACGGCCGGTCGGGTCGGAAACCCGCTGCGACCTTCGACCCGGACCCGGAACAGGGCGCGGATCGCCAGCCACACGAACGCCATGGAGATGCCGTACCGGATGCGCTGGCGGAGGGGTCCGACCGGCCGCCGAGCCGGACCGTCAGGCTCGCTCATGTCGACGATGGTCCCACCGCGTCGTCTGTCGCCGAACGAGTCACGGCAGCCCGGACGTCCAAAGCGCGTCCAGGTCGAGCCGGCCGATCCGGTCGATGACCGCGGAGGCGGCCTCCCGAGCGCCCGCGGCCGGGGGGATCGCCTCGTTCGGGACGAGGACCACGGTCATCCCCGCCGCCCGGCCCGCCAGGACGCCGTTCAGCGAATCCTCGACGACGAGGCAGTCCCCCGGTGCGATGCCGATCCGAGCGGCGGCGAGCAGGTACACGTCGGGGGCGGGTTTGCCGATGGGGACCTCGTCGGACGACACCACGGCGCTGAACACCTCGGCGATCCCGAGCGACGCGAGGGCCGCAGCGATGACCGCACGGTGGCCGGACGACGCCACCGCGACGGGAACCTGGCGGGCCACCCGCCGGACGGTCTCGACCGCGTCCGGGATGATCGGCGCACCCTCGACCCGATAGCGCTCGACCATCGCCGCGACGACCTCCGCTTCGATCTCCTCACGGGGCACGTCGGGCAGGTCGAGTCGATCGCGCATGGTCGTCGACCAGCCGAACGAATTGGCGCCCATGATCGCCGCTCGGTCGGTCTCGGTCCAGGTCCGGCCGTGACGGTCGGCGAACGCGATCCGGGCCTCGTCCCACCAGATCTCGGCGTCGACCAGGACGCCGTCGAGGTCGAAGATGACCGCTTCGAACCCGACCGGCGCCTCCGCCGCTGTCAACCCGGGGCCGGGCGGCCGTCCATGGCCGCCAGGAGCACGCCGATGAACGCCGCTAGGCGGTCGCATTGGTCGTCGACCGCGTGGAGCAGCTGACTCTCGAGCTGGAAGCTCAGCATCCGATGGCCGGTCAGGCCCTCGATCGAGTAGTCACCGATCTGGACCCGATTCCAGCGAACGAGCTTGCCGGCAACGCGGGGACCTTCCTGCGGCACGCTGACCCGGACGTGGACGGTGGCCAGCCCAGCCGGCGTCGGCGCGAGCAGCGACCAGCGTGTCGGTTCGTCCCCCCAGACGATCCAACAGTCGGGATCTCGGGATGCGCCGAGATCGCTCAGCGCGGGCCCGAGCAGGGCCTCCACCTTGGGCGTCATCGCCGCGGCGTGGGACCCGTCAGCCCACCAGGCGCTCAGCAACATGTCGACCTCCGAATCATGCCATTCGGCATTGGCGGCGCGATGAGCTGAGGCTACCATGACGCCCATGCGTGTCGACTCGAGGTTCCTGGGTTGGGGCGTCTTCCTGGTCGTCCTCGGTGCGCTGCCGCTCGCGGTCCAGCAGGGCTGGGTGTCGGCCGAGACCCTCTCCGGGTCCTGGCGGTTCTGGCCGCTGATCCTCATTGGGATCGGCGTCGGCCTGATCCTGCGCCGCACGCCGTTCCACTTCATCGGCGGACTGATCGTGGCCGCTACGTTCGGGCTCCTGTTCGGCAGCCTGCTCGCGACCGAGGTCAGCGGTGGTGTCGGGTTCGGCTGTGTCACGAACAGGCCGGGGACGGCCTTCACCCAGGCCACCGGTACATTCGCCGGCGACGGCAACGTCCGGATGGTCATGAACTGCGGGAACCTGACCGTCAATGGCGCAGCCGGTCGAACCTGGACCGTGTCCGGCAGCTCATCGGACGGGCAGGTCCCGGTGTCCGACGCCCAGCCCGATCGACTCGAGCTGCTACCTCCGGAGCGGTCGTGGTGGGGCCCGTTCGGCGACCACAGGGGCGAGGATTGGACGGTGGTCCTGCCCACGGACCCGACCATCGGGCTCGAGGCGACGCTCAACGCCGGGAATGCCAGCCTGAACCTGTCCGGCGTCCACCTCCGGGGCCTGTCGATGACGACGAATGCCGGCAAGACGACCATCGACCTCAGCGGGGCCACCGTCCCGTCGCTGTCCTACACCCTGAACGCCGGCAGCGCGCGGATCGCCCTGCCGGTGGCGTCGATGACCGGCTCGGCCACGGTCAACGCCGGGAGCCTCGGCCTGTGTGTTCCGTCGGGGGTCGAGCTGCGGATCGAGTCGAGCTCGACCCTCGGCTCGAACGACTTCGCACAGCACGGCCTGATCCTGACCGGATCCACCTGGACGACGCCCGGATACGGGCTGTCAAGCACGACGATCGACCTGTCGTTGACGGCCAATGCCGGTTCCATCGAACTCGACCCGACGGGAGGCTGCCAGTGAACGATCGGCTCTACCGCTCACGCGACGAACGGATGCTGGCCGGTGTAGCCGGCGGCCTAGCCGAGCGATTCGATCTCGACCCCTCCCTCGTCAGGGTGCTGTGGGTCCTCCTCGCCCTGTTCAGTGGAGGCCTGTTCCTGCTGGCTTACGTGGCGATGGCCATCGTCGTGCCCGAGGAGCCGGTCGGTGCGGACGGCTGGGCTGGGCGGCCGACCGCCGAGGCCGATCCGGGCGCCGTCCCGGGCTGGGCGGCGCCAGCCGCCGCGACAGCGGCGGCATCGACTGCCTTCAGTGCCGGCCCGCCGTCGACCGGCGGCGACCCCGAATCGATCCCGGCGGTCCCACCCGCGTCGGCTCAGCCTTCATGGGCAGTCTCCGGCCGCGAGCGACGGCGCGAGCGCCGCGGTGGCGGAGCGATCATCGCCGGGGTCATCCTGGTCCTGATCGGCGGCTTCTTCCTGCTCCGGATGATGGTCCCGCAGATCGACTTCGGGGCCTTCTGGCCGGTCATCCTCATCGTGATCGGGATCGCCCTGGTCGTCGGGTCGTTCCGCCCCGGCCGACCCTCGGACGCCTGACCTGCCGGCCGCTCCGGCCCGGACCATCGAGCCAGCGACGACCGAACCTCCGGCTGCCTAGGATAGCCGTCGCATGGCAGTCGACCTCACGCCGCTCACGATCGCGTCGACCCTCGGGGTCGCCTTCGGTCTGGCCCTCCTGGCCAAGGGGATGGCCGGCCAGCGCCGGGCTGCCCGGATCGGCGACACCTCGACATCGACGATCAGCGCCCTGGCCGTCGGTGAAGTCCGGATCAGCGGCGTCGTCGAGCCGGCCGAACTCCTGCTCACCTCCCCCATCCAGAGCCGCGACTGCGTCTACTACCGCGCCAGGGTCAGCGAATCGGAGGGTCGCTCTGAGCGGACGCTGTTCGACGAGGAGCGGGCGGTCGGCTTCCGCGTCCGCGATGCCAGTGGTGACGTCCGTGTCTTCCCGCGCGCGGCGCACTGGCTCGTACCCGAGGCGTTCAGCGCCGGGACCAGCCTGCTCGGTGACGAGCCGACCGGTCTGCGCCTCCGCGAGGGGGGAGCGCTCCAGCCTGGCTTCGTCGATCGAGCTTCCCAGATCTCCGAGCTGCTGACGGTCCATGATCGGTCGGCTCCCGACGCGTCCATCGGCGACGCCCTGGTCGGGCATCTCGGCGGTCGTCGCGAGTACCGTGAGGCGCGGATCGAGCCGGGCGACCTGGTGACCATCATCGGGACGGTCCTGCCGTTCGACCAGCTCGAGGATCCGACCGGCGCCGACGCGCAGACGGGCGACGGCCTCGAAGCGACCGGTGCCATCTCCGACCCGGTGGTTGCGGCTGACCTCGAAGAGGCTCGGGCCGCGGGGTCGCTCGAGTCCGATCCAGACGAGGCGTGGGGCAACGCCGCCATCCCCGGCTTCGGGATCGGCCGGCCGGTCAGACCGCCCGAGCTCGACGGGGCGGCCACTCCCCTGCCGATCGCGACCGAAGCCGAGGCGGTCCAGATCGAGCGGACGTTCGAGATCCCGGCCGAGACGCTGATCGTGTCGGCCGCGCCGGACTCGGGCCTGCTCGTGTCCCTCGGGACACCGGGGATCGCGGTCGGGCGCGAGGAAGACCGCTTCTTCGTCGGCCTGCTCGGGGCGATCCTGGCGATCGCGTCCGCGGTCGTCCTGGCAACCTCACTCAGCCGAGGGATCATCCTCTGATGCCGATGCTCGCCGCAGCCGGGTTCTCCCTGGTCCTGCTCATCGCGATCGTCGGGTTCGTGGCGCTGGCGACCTACAACGACGTCGTCGCCCTGCTCCAGCGCGTCGACAAGGCCTGGGCGAACATCGACGTCGCGCTCAAGCAGCGCCACGACACCCTGCCCAACCTGGTCGCCGCGGTGCGCGACGTGATGGCCTTCGAGCAGACGGTCCTGGAGGACGTGACCCGTCTGCGCAACGCGTACGACCCGGATCGGCCGATCACCGAGCAGGGCCAGCTGTCGACCGAGACGAGTCGGGCGATCCGGTCGCTGTTCGCGGTCGTCGAGAACTACCCGACCCTGCGCTCGGAGGCGAACGTGCTCTCACTCCAGGCGGAGATCGAGCGTCTCGAAGGCGTGATCGCCGACCGACGGGAGCTTTACAACGACCAGGTCTACCGCTACAACACCAGGGTCGCGCAGGTACCTGCCGTCCTCTACGCGGGGATGTTCGGCTGGGTTCGGCGCGACTCGTTCTCGGCCACGGAGGACGATCGGGTCAAGCCCGACGTCGGCCTCCGGCCGGCCTGAGCCGCACTCGGCGGCTGCTAGGCGGCGATCGCCTCGGTCTCCGACAGCAGCAGGCTACGGCTGTGGGCGGCTTCGAAGTCGAGCTTGATCAGCTGACGCAGGAACGGCCGGGGCTCGGCCAGAGTGGGGCATTCGAGCCAGATGGCCCCGTCACGAGCGGTCGCGATGACGACGGCGCCGCACTGCGGGCAGCCGGGATGTGAGCGCTCAGCGCTCTCGATAAGGTCGATGAATGCGGTCCGAGCGGACATCGGATACCTCCGGCGGATTGATTACGATACGTAGCGTATCAGATATTCCGTTTCGTGTACTGTTAGGATGATGAACATCCGTGCATCCTCAGCGCGACCTGGGGCGACCGCCGACGTGCACCTTGAGGCGGGCGACAGCCTCACTCCCCTCCGGGTCAGCCGGGGTCGTCCGCGGAGCGACCGGGTCCACCGGGCGATCCTCGACGCCACCCGTGAGCTGCTGGTCCAGGATGGCTTCACCAAGCTCCGCCTCGAGCGAGTGGCCAGCCGGGCGGGCGTGGGCAAGGCGACGATCTACCGACGCTGGCCGTCCAAGGAGGCGCTTGCCCTCGAGCTCCTGTTCGAGCTGGCCGGTCCGCTTATCGAGGTCGCCGAGTCGGGTGACACGCGCGACGAGTTGATGGCGGTCGTGATGAACTCCGTTCGGGCGATCACCGAGACACCGTTCGGCCCGGTCATCCGCGCCCTGCTGTCGCAGATCGCCGGAAACCCCTCGATCGGCGACCCGTTCCGGGAGATGGTCGTCGGTGCCCGGCGAGATCAGGTCGCGCTGGTCATCGAGCGCGGCGTCGCCCGCGGCGACCTGCGCCCGGATGCCGACGCGAGCGTGGCGACGGAGCTGCTGGTCGGGCCGGTCTACTTTCGGCTGGTCTTCGGCGGCCGCCTCGACGAAGGGTTCGCCGAACGGGTCGTCGAGCTGGTCATGGACGGCTACGCACGATCGCAGCTCGGGCTGGCCCCCTAGCCGAAGAACCTACTTCGGTACGTCGGTCCCGTGCTCGGACGACGAGCCCCAGCTCGTGAGCGTCCGCAGGAAGCGCGAGGCCGTGCTCTCCGGGGCGCCGGTCGCGGCACCGACGGCGACGGGCTCGGCCTCGGCGTCAGCGGCGTCGCCCTCGGCGACCGGAGCGGTGTCGGTGTCGGCGACTACCCCGTCGGCCGCCGCCGCCACATCGGCGGCCTCGGGCGCCTCGGCGACCGCGTCGGTGCTCGGCGCGTCGACCGAGGCGTCTGAGGTCGTGTCGGGACCGGCCGATCCCTCATCAGTTCCGGCCGTGAGGGCCGGGTCCATGACCGCGACCAGCTCGGGCTCGGCATCG